>JARSSO010000046.1:0-56623 GCA_029624765.1 Candidatus Contendibacter sp.
CCGAGGGCGGTCCGCGCAAGCTCCACACCCACGCGGTGGTGTGCATCGGGCTGGACCGGCTGGTGTTCGCCGTCGGCGAAGTCCAGGAAGAGCGGGACCGTCGATAACCGCGAAAACGGATATCCAATTCCGCGACGGGTCACTGGATTCCCGCGCGCATGGGAACGATACCAGGCGCAAGGTTCTAATATTCGCGGTTTTCATTCAGGTAGCCCGTCCGATGAAAATTTTCCTGGCAATCATCGTCGCCCTTGTGCTGTTTGGCGCTGGCGTCCTGCTGGCGCCCCGCCTGCAACCTTTTCTGGCCCATCTCGGCCACGAAGCGCCCGCGCCGGTCGATTCCGGCGCCGCCACGACGGCGGGCGAACGCAAGCCGGTCAAGTACCGGCACCCGATGAATCCCACCATTTTTTCCGACACGCCGGCCAAGGACGACATGGGTATGGATTACATCCCGGTCTACGCCGACGAGGAGGATACCGCCGCCGGTCCTGGTATCCGCATCGCGCCGGAGGTGATCAACAACCTGGGCGTGCGCGTCGCGCCGGTCGAGCGCGGCGATCTTGGCCGGCGGATCGAGACCGTCGGTTATCTCGACTACGACGAACGCGCGCTCAGCCATGTTCATCTGCGCGCCAGCGGGTGGGTGGAGAATCTGAAGGTCCGCACCCTCGGCGAGCGGGTGCGCAAGGGTGACCTGCTGCTGGAGGTTTACGCCCCCGATCTGGTCAACGCCCAGAAAGAATACCTTCAGGCCCTCGGCGGCATTCTGGAATCGCTGAAAACCTCGGCCCGCGACCGCCTGCTGGCGCTGGGCGTGCCGGAAAGCCAGATTCAGCAGGTGGAAAGAGAACGGCGCGTGCCCCAGTTGACCGCCGTCCACGCCCGGCAGGACGGCATCGTCTCGGCCCTCAACATCCGCCAGGGCATGTACGTCACCCCGGAAATGGAATTGATGACGCTGGCCGACGTTTCCACGGTCTGGGTCAAGGCCGAGGTGTTCGAGCAACAGGCTGGCTGGCTGGCGGTCGGGCAGAAAGCCGAGGTGCGCTTGCCGCACGCGCCCGGCGACAAGTGGGACGGCGTGGTGGAATACATCTACCCCGACGTGGACGCCAAGACCCGCGCCGTCCGCGCCCGGCTGCGGTTTCCCAATCCCGGCGAACGGCTCAAGTTCAACATGTTCGCCGACGTGGTCATCCACGCCACGCCGCGCGCCAAGGCGTTGCACATCCCCCACGAAGCCCTGATTCGCACCGGGACGGAACAGCGGGTCATCGTTGATCTTGGCGAAGGACGGTTCAAGGCGCGGCCGGTCGAAGTCGGGATGGAGTCCGGCGACCGGGTGGAAATTCGCGCCGGCCTGAAGGAAGGCGAGCGCGTGGTCACTTCAGCGCAGTTCCTGCTCGACTCCGAAAGCAGCGTCCGCGCCAGTCTGCAACGGCTGACCGAGCCGCCCAAACCGGAGATTTGGACGGAAGGCGTCATCAACGCCGTCGAGCCCGGCGCGCGCAGCGTGAACGCGACCCATGCGCCGATCCCGGAATTGAACTGGCCGACCATGACCATGGATTTTCCCGTGGCCGAGGGCGTGAAGCTCGATGGGCTGAAACCGGACGGCAAGGCCCGTTTTCGCATTCGAGAGGGAAAGGACGGGCGGTACGAGATCGACGCCATAGAGTCGGCGGGGCAACGGCCATGATCCCCGCCATCATCCGCTGGTCGATCCAAAATCGGCTGCTGGTGGCGCTGGCGGCGTTGCTGCTGGCCGGTTGGGGTGCGTGGTCGGCCCGCCATATCCCGCTCGATGCCCTGCCCGACCTGTCCGACGTGCAGGTCATCGTCAAGACCAGCTATCCCGGTCAGGCGCCGCAGGTGGTGGAAAGCCAGGTGACCTATCCGCTGGCGACGGCTTTTCTGGCGGTGCCGGGCGCGGTGTCGGTGCGCGGCTATTCCGGCTTCGGCGATTCCTTCGTCTACGTAATTTTCGCCGACGGGACCGATCTGTACTGGGCGCGCTCGCGGGTGCTGGAATATCTCAGCCAGGTCGCGCCGCGCCTGCCGCCGCAAGCCCAGCCGGCATTGGGGCCGGACGCCACTGGCGTCGGCTGGATTTACGAATACGCCCTGGTGGATCGGAGCGGCCGGCACGATCTGTCTCAGTTACGCTCCTTGCAGGACTGGTTTCTCAAATTCGAGTTACAGTCGGTGGACGGCGTGGCCGAAGTCGCGACGGTCGGCGGCATGGTCAAGCAGTATCAGGTGGTGCTCGACCCCAACCGGCTGCGCGCCTACGGCCTGCCGCTTTCGCAAGTGCGGATGGCCATCCAGAACGCCAACCAGGAAGTCGGCGGTTCGGTGATCGAAATGGCCGAAGCCGAGTATATGGTCCGTTCGCGCGGCTATCTGCAAACCGTGGAGGACCTGCGGCGGGTACCGCTGGGTGTCAGTCCCACCGGCACGCCGATCCTGCTCGGCGACGTGGCCGAGGTACGGATCGGCCCGCAACTGCGGCTGGGCGCGGCGGAACTGGACGGCGAGGGCGAAGTGGTCGGCGGCATCATCGTGATGCGTTCCGGCGAAAACGCCCTGACCACCATCGAAGCGGTCAAGGCCAAACTGGAACAGTTGCGGCGCGGTTTGCCGGAAGGGGTCGAAATCGTCCCGACCTACGACCGCTCCGGCCTGATTACACGGGCGGTGGTGAACCTGCGCGACAAGCTGGTCGAGGAATTCGTCGTCGTCGTCATCGTCTGCGCGCTGTTCCTGTTCCACATCCGGTCTTCGCTGGTCATCCTGATCAGCCTGCCCATCGGCATTCTGGCGGCGTTCGCCATCATGCGCTGGCAGGGCATCAACGCCAACATCCTGTCGCTGGGCGGCATCGCCATCGCCATCGGCACGATGGTGGACGCCGCCATCGTCATGGTGGAAAACCTGCACAAGCACCTCGAACACGAGCAGCCGCGGGACGAGGCGGATCGCTGGCGCATCGTCCAGCAGGCCGCCAGCGAGGTGGGGCCGCCGCTGTTTTTTTCTTTGCTGGTGATCACCTTCAGCTTTCTGCCGGTGTTCGCCCTGGAAGCGCAGGAAGGCCGGCTGTTCGCGCCCCTGGCCTACACCAAGACCTACGCCATGGCGGCGGCGGCGGGGCTGGCCATCACCCTCGTGCCGGTGCTGATGGGCTGGCTGGTGCGCGGGCGCATCCTGGCCGAGGACCGCAATCCGTTGAATCGGCTGCTGATGGCCGGTTATCGGCCCTTCGTCAACCTGGTTTTGCGTCACCCCTGGCCGGTGGTGGTGCTGGCCGGTCTGCTGACCCTGACCGCCTGGTGGCCGCTGCAACGGCTGGGCGTCGAGTTCATGCCCGATCTGGACGAGGGCGATCTGCTGTACATGCCGACCACTTTTCCGGCCGTCGCCATCGGCAAGGCGGTGGAAATCATGCAGCAGACCGACAAGCTGATTCGCACCGTGCCGGAGGTGGAGCGGGTGTTCGGCAAGGTCGGGCGGGCGGAAACCGCCACCGACCCGGCGCCGCTGAGCATGATCGAAACGGCCATCCAGTTGAAGCCGCGCGAACAGTGGCGACCCGGTCTGACCACCGAGGCGCTGATCGCCGAACTGGATCGGATCGTCAAGTTGCCCGGCCTCAGCAACGCCTGGGTCATGCCGATCAAGAACCGGATCAACATGCTGGCCACCGGCATCAAGACGCCGCTGGGCGTCAAGGTGGCCGGCGCCGATCCGCTGGTTATCCAGCAAGTGGGCGAACGGCTGGAGCAGGTCATCCGCACCATTCCGGGCGCTACCTCGGTCTACTCCGAGCGGGTCGCGGGCGGGCGCTACGTGGACGTCGCCATCGACCGGCTGGCCGCCGCCCGGCTGGGGTTGAACGTCGGCGACGTGCAGGAGGTGATCAATACCGCCGTCGGCGGGATGAACGTCACTGAAACCGTGGAAGGACTGGAGCGCTATCCGGTCAACCTGCGCTACCCGCAGGCGGTGCGCGATTCGCTGGAACGCTTGCAGGCCTTGCCCATCGTCACGCCGACCGGCGCCGCCGTGCCGCTGTCCCAGGTGGCCGCCGTGAAAATCACCGACGGCCCGGCGATGTTGCAGAGCGAAAACGCCCGCTTGATCGGCATCACCTACGTGGACGTGCAGGGCCGCGACATCGGTTCCTTCGTCGCCGAAGCGCAAAAGGCGGTGGCGGAGCGAGTGGTGCTGCCGGCCGGCTACTCGCTGCGCTGGTCCGGCCAGTACGAATACCTGACCCGCGCCCTGGCCAAGCTGCAAGTGGTCGCGCCGGTCACGCTGGCGGTCATTTTCCTGCTGCTGTATCTGAGCTTCGGCCGGCTGGGCGAGGCGGTGCTGATCATGGGCACCCTGCCCTTCTCCCTTCTCGGCGGGGTCTGGCTGCTGTACTGGCTGGACTACAACTTGTCGGTGGCGGTCGGGGTCGGCTTCATCGCTCTGGCCGGCGTGGCGGCGGAAACCGGCGTGGTGATGCTGGTCTATCTGGATCAGGCGTTGGCCCGACGCAGGGTCACGGCGCGGGCCGAAGGTCGAACGGTCACCCGGACCGAACTGCGCGAAGCGGTGGTCGAAGGGGCGCTGTTGCGTTTGCGGCCGAAGATGATGACCGTCGCCACCATCATCGTCGGCCTGCTGCCGATCATGTACGGCGCCGGCACAGGGTCGGAAGTCATGCGGCGGATCGCCGCGCCGATGGTCGGGGGCATCGTCAGCGCCACGTTGTTGACCCTGGTGGTGATTCCAGCCGTGTTCCTGATTTGGCAAGATGGCGTGATCGAGCGAGAAAACCGGCGTCGGACTGGACTGAAGCCTGTTACGGTCGATCCTGTTTCCAGATATCCATAACGAACGGAAAACCCATGAACCAAAAAGCCTTTCAGGACTATTACCCCGATGATCTCAGTCATTGCTACGGCTGCGGCCGGCTGAACGAGCAGGGCCTGCAACTCAAAAGCCGGTGGGACGGCGAGGAATCGGTCGCGGTGTTTCAGCCCCGCCCTTATCACACCGCCATTCCCGGTTACGTCTACGGCGGCCTGCTCGCCTCGCTGATCGACTGCCATGGCACCGGCACGGCGGCGGCGGCGGCCTATCGCGAGGCGGGCCGACCCATGGGCAGCGAACCGACCTTTCGCTTCGTGACCGCGTCGCTGCAAGTGGACTACCTGCGGCCGACGCCCATGGGCGTGCCGCTGGAAATCCGGGGGCGGGTTCAGGAAGTGAAGGGGCGCAAAGTGGTGGTCAGCGCCACGGTCGCGGTGGACGGCGTGACCGTGGCGCGCGGCCAGGTGGTGGCGGTCCAGATGCCGGAACACATGATGCCCAAGACCGAAGGTTGAACCAGGCGGAACTGGCCCGGCCGGCCGCGACCCGGCGCCGACTCCAACCCCGACCCCAGGAAACTCACCATGCCACTGCTCAACTCCCCCACCCACTACGGCGCGATGACCCGTTTTCTGCACTGGGCGGTCTTCCTGCTGTTCGTGTATCAGTACCTGGGCGCCAACCTGATGACCCGAATCGGATCGGGCAAGACCCTGTTCGGGCTGACCCAGGGCAGCTATTACAACTGGCACAAATCCATCGGGCTGGTGTTGCTGGCGCTGGCGTTGCTGCGTCTGGCCTGGCGCAAGTTGACGCCGCTGCCGGACTGGGCGCCGACGCTTACCCCGCCCGAACGGACGATCTCTCATTGGAACGAGACCTTGCTGTACGGGTGCATGATCCTGCTGCCGGTGAGCGGATATCTGTTCGTCATGGCGGGCGATTACGGGATCAAGCTGTTCGGCTGGCAGGATCTGCCCAACCCCATCGGCAAGCAGGAAGGGCTGGCCACTCTTGCCCGCGTCGTTCACGTCGTGACCTCCTATGTCGTCGTCGTCGTCGTGGCCTGGCACGTCGGCCTGGGCCTCAAGCATCAGCTTTTCGACCGGGACCGGTTCCTCCAGCGGATGCTGCCCTTCGTTCGGCGATGAGGCCCGGCGCGCGGCAAGGAATCGTCTGGGCGCTGATTGCGCTGGGCCTGCTGGCCGGCGGTGGCTGGGCCGGCTGGCACTGGTTCGGCCCGGTGACGGTCGAAACCGCGCGGCCCAGTCGGGGCCCGGCGGTGCGGGCGGTTTACGCCGCCGGCACGGTGGAACCGACCGTGATGTTGCCCATCGCCCCACGCAGCACGGGCCGACTGATGGAACTCAACGTCGACGAAGGCGCCCAGGTCCACGCCGGACAGACACTGGCCCGGCTGGAGGATACCGATCTGAAACAGTCGGTGGACGAACTGGAAGCGCGGGCGCTGTTCGCGAAGGCGCAGCTCGACCGCGCCCAAACCCTGCTCGACCAGGGTCTGGGCACGGTGCTGGAGCGGGACCGGGCGCGATCCGAATCGCGGGCGGCGGACGCGGCGGCGGCCCGCGCCAGGGCGCTGCGCGGCTTCATGAGCCTGACCGCCCCGGCTGACGGACAAATCCTGCAAAGGGACGGCGAGATCGGCCAGGTGATCCCCGCCAATCAGCCGGTCTTTTACTTTTCCCGCCGCGCGCCGCCGCGGATCGAGGCCGAGGTGGACGAGGAAGACATCCTGCTGGTGCAGCCCGGCCAACGCGCGTTGATTCGCGCGCCGGCGCTGCCGGATCGGGTGCTCGACGGTCGGGTCGCCGAAATTACGCCCAAGGGCAATCCAGTGACCCGAGGTTACCGGGTGTGGATCGATTTCGAGAACGAAACCCCGCTGCGCATCGGCATGACCGCCGAGATCAACATCGTGGTGGCCGAACACCCGAACGCCTTGCTGGCGCCGACCACCGCCGTGCGCGAAGGTCATGTCTGGGTCGTGCGCGAGGGGCGATTGCGGCGCCAGCCGGTACAAACCGGCTTCGGCGGCGAAGCCCGGACGGAAATCCTCTCGGGTCTCGGCGGCGATGATATGCTGGTCATCGCTCCGACGACCGGGTTGACCGAGGGCCGCTGGGCGCGCGTCGCGCCGTGACGGGAACCGGATCGAGCGAGGGTGATCGTTCAACCGACTCAAGTCGTCAACAGCCGTACCAAACCGCTTCTTGAGTTTCAACCCTGGCATGAAGTAAGGAGAATACGATGGAGCTGGAAACAACCGCGACCGCCGCCCGCCTGCGAGCGCCGCGCGCCGCCGCCATCGCCGGTATTCTGTTCGCGATCCTGCTGATAACCAGCCTTTGGCTCATCCGCCTCGCTGTCCCGGCCGATCCGCTGGAAGCGGGGGCTTGGCTGCAAACCCGGTTGAACACGGTGGCGCTGGCGTTGAACCTGGTGCCGTTTGCCGGCATTGCCTTCCTGTGGTTCATCGGCGTGCTGCGCGACCGCCTGGGGGAACGGGAAGACCGCTTTTTCGCCACCGTCTTTCTCGGCAGCGGGTTGCTGTTTCTCGCCATGCTGTTCATGTCGGCGGCGATGGTGGGCGGACTCATCATCGCCTTCACGGTCGACCCTGGCCGACTGCTTGGCTCCGCCACCTTCACCTCCGCTCGCGCCATCGCCTACGAAATCATGAACATCTACGCGATCAAGATGGCGGGGGTATTCATGATCGCCACCTCCACTCTCGCGCTTCGTACCGGATTTATTCCCCGTTGGATCGCGTTTCTCGGCTATGCGGTGGCGTTGCTCCTCCTGCTCAGCAGCCGCTACATCGAGGGGATCCTGATGGTCTTCCCACTGTGGGTGCTCCTGATCAGCTTCTACATCTTGATCGACAATTTACGCCAGCCATCGCCGGCGGTAGCCACAACCTTGGAGAAAGAACGCCATGAGTAAGACCAAAACCGCAAAAGACCCGGATGAAACGCAAACTTCCGAGAAATTGAAGACCAAGGATTACGAGCGGGAACTGGCCAAGCTGCACGTTGAGCTGGTCAAGCTGCAAGAGTGGGTCAAGCACCAGGGACTCAAGGTCTGCGTCGTGTTCGAGGGCCGGGACGGCGCCGGCAAGGGCGGCACGATCAAGGCCATCACCGAGCGGGTCAGCCCGCGCGTGTTCCGGGTGATAGCCTTGCCTTCGCCGACCGAACGCGAGAAATCCCAGATGTACGCCCAGCGCTATATCCCGCATTTTCCGGCGGCCGGCGAGGTGATCATCTTCGACCGCAGTTGGTACAACCGCGCCGGGGTCGAGCGGGTGATGGGGTTCTGCACCGAGGAGCAAGCCAAGCGCTTCTTGCAGGTCGTGCCCCAGTTCGAAAAGATGATGCTCGAATCCGGCATCGTCCTCCTCAAATACTGGCTCGAAGTCAGTCCCGAGGAACAGACCCGCCGGCTCGAAGGGCGCATCGAGGACGGCCGCAAGATCTGGAAGCTGTCGCCGATGGACCTGCAATCCTACAGCCGCTGGTACGACTACTCGCGGGCGCGCGACGCGATGTTCGCGGCGACCGACACCGCTTGGGCGCCGTGGTACGTGGCCCGATCCGACGACAAGAAGAAGGCGCGGCTGAACATCATCCGCCACTTGCTGAGCCAGATTCCCTACGAAGACGTGCCACGCGAAAAGATCAAGCTGCCGAAGCGGCAAAAGGCCGGCGACTATCAAGAGCCGAATTATCCGTTCAAATTCATTCCCGAGACGTATTGAATCAATGCCGACAACCCCGGCGAAACTTTTCTGTTCGATCTCACGGCAGCCTGTTCACCTCCTGGATGACTTCGTCCAACAGGCTGCGCTTGAGGCGCAACGTAGATCGTTGAGGTAAATCCCGCAGCACCTCCAGGATGGTGTCTTTCGAGCGTTGGTGTCGTCGCTTGGAAGTCCGCCAACAAATCCAGGCAAGCAAGCTCGTCAAGATGAATGAGCGGCCCGGCGTCACATACCACCACGGACGGACCGTGGTTAGTCTCGGCCATGCAGCCCCCAATCAATATCCTCCCTTATCAATGTCTCTGTCAGTGATCCTTCGTGGGATTCCAGGAACCGGCGTAACGCTTCCGCCAGCAGTTTATTCAGGTCGGTTGCCCACCCGTCCGCGACAAAGGCGCGCGCCTGCGCGGCGCGTTCAGATGGCAGTTCAGCTTCAATCAAAATCCAACCATGAAATCCATTTTTCCCGTTTCGTTATCCGCGTTTTGCGTCCTGCTGATTCACCGACCAGGACCTGGAGCTGGCCGCGACCATCGTCGGCACCAAATACAGGCGGGATGAGGAGTTGAACGCCGTGCGGAGCTGTTAGACGCGGTTAGGGACGACATCCCCCCAGCTTATTACTGGGGGGAGAAACGCGCCGGTTACCGCCCTGTTTCCTGCTTGAGCGATTCCTTGGCCTTTGCGCGTTCCGCATGTTCCTTGGTGAGAAGCTTGTAGGCAAGGTAGTATTTGTAGATATTCGATACGTAAGTCACGGTCTCGCAGCCGATCTTCTCCGCCGCCACCAGTTCGACGTTGTTGAACCAGACATTGGGGTTGAGTCCCCGTTTGGCGGCTTCCTTGCGCAGTTGCGCGATTCGGCCCGGCCCCGCATTGTACGAGGCGAAGGTGAACAAGCCCTTGTTGAGGGCGTCCATCGGCTCCTTCTCGTAGTACCGGTCCATCATGAAGCGAATGTACTTCACCCCGGCGTGGACGTTCGGCTCGGTTTCTCGGATATCACCGACCTTCAGCTCCTTGCCGGTGGCCGGCATTACCTGCATCACGCCAATGGCCCCGACCGCGCTCTTGGCGTTCTGGTCGAGCCGCGATTCCTGATAACCCTGCGCCGCCATCAACAGATAATCCAGATCGTACTGGCCGCTGTACTGGCGAAAGAAAGCCACCGTGCGCTCGAATTTGGCCCGTTCTTCCTGGGAAACCGCATCCTTCACATAGTTGACGTTCTTCAAATACTTTTGCAGCAACTCATTACGACGCGCCGAGCCTTGGGGATAGCGGGCGAGGAAGGCGTTGAGCTCCGCCTTGAGCTGGGGACTATCTTTGCGGATCATCCAGCCGATGTCGCCGCCGGTGTGGATCGTCGCGTTTTTGTTAAGCACGATCTTCGGGAAGATCTGTTGCCAGAACTCGGCGATGTGATCGTCGGCGATGGTGGCCTTAACCAGACCGGCGCTCACCATTTCGAGAATATCCTCGCTCTCCAGATTTTCCGGCGCGAGTTGCAGCTTCACCGGCGCCTGGCCGGTCTTGGCAAACTCGGCGTTGAGCCGCTCCAAACTTTCGCGGAAGCTCGACGACTGGCGGACGTACACTTCCTGGCCGGATAGTTCTTGCACGGTCGTGACCGACGCGGACGCCGGACCGGTGACGACGATTTCCGCGACATTGCGGCGGGTGGGCTCGGTGAAATCCACCTGTTTGAGGCGTTCCGGGGTGATGGTCAGATTGGCCATCGCGATGTCCCCGCGACCTTCCAACAGGAAAGGGATGAACTGGTCGCGGACCACGGGCACGAACACGACGTGGACGTGGACGTGTTTGTTCTGGAGCTTCCGGTTGAGATCGTCCTCAAACAACCGACCGACGTCGTAAGCCAAGCCACGCTGGCTACCCCGGTCGACGAAATAGAACGTCTTCGAGTACGAGACGAGAATTCGAATTTGACGCCGTTTGATCATGCCATCCAGGTCACCGGTCCAGGGCCGCGCGGTGACATCGGGTAAGGCGTAGGGCGCGGCTGGCGGCTGCTGGGCGGGGGCCGCTGCCAGCATGAATAAGGCGATAGCGAATACCGCAAGGGCAGGAATGGTTTTCATCGCGGGTTCCTCGCGCGCTGGAGGAAGTCGGGTTCGGGGTGGCTATCCGGGCGGAGTTGAGCGACACCCGCGCGTGGGTAGAGCGCACGTAGTGCGCGATACCCCAAGCGGGCGTAGCGGCGAAGCCGTGTCGCTCGAACGGAGGGATGGACGGCGTTTTGCGCCGGACAGACCCCGTTCGATCAACTCCGCCCGGATGGTCGGCGCGAAGCGCCGTCCATCCGAGTGTTGCACGCCTTGGTTCCCAACTTTCCTACAGCGAGAGAGGAGTGTTAAGAACTTCCAAACTATTGGTTGCTCCAGCTAGAAGAGGGTGGCGAGACCACTTCGTACACCACGTTTGGGCCGTCGTAGCGAGGCGCGTAGTAGGTGCCGCCACAGTTTTGGTAGGTCACGCCCTCGGCGACGATGGTCGTGCAATTCGTTGGCAGCGAAGACACGATGGCGCCCACGGCGACCGCCGTTCCCACCGCCACCGCTCCCGCGCCCACCGGATAACCCCAGTGGCGGTCCACATCGACATCCACATTGCGATTGATATTGACGTCCCGGCGGTTGACGTTGACATCCCGGCGGCCGTAGTCGCCCCGGTTGAAATCGCGACCACCGCCGCCGACGTTGGCGCGTGGCGCCCTGACTTCATGTCCACCGCCAAAACCACCTCCGCGGCCACCGCCCCCACCCCCGCGACGGGCTCCCACCTCGGCGCTGACCAGCGTCAGTGTCGGTCCCAGGATCAGAGCGACGGTCAGCGCCCGCTTCAAGTACGTTGAAAGTGTAGATTGCATGATGAAACCCTCCCGTGGTTATTTGGCTGCTTTAGCCGGCTGGGCTGCTGGCGCTGTTTCCAGGAACTTGATCTTCTGGGCGGTTGGCGGCGGATTGAAGGTGAAGTAATCGGCAGCAAAGGATGAGGCGAGATTCCAGTCGTTCAGGGCGGCCGTCATCTGGGGCGAGCCTTTCACGCTCTTGTCGGTCAGCAGCAGGCGACGAGGCAAGGGCTCAGGGCCATCCTCGATCCAGATTTCCCAATCCACTTCGGGAGTTTGAAACGCCAGGTGATGGCAGACGACGCCACGGATCAGAATCCGGCCGACATACGTTTCCGATTTCAGATTCTGAACCAGCCGGCTTTCCGGATCGGCAAACAGCAAGTCGGCGATCGGCAGCGAAAGCCGATAGCGGTCTTCAAGCAGATCCAGGGTCTCGTCAATAGTTGACGGGGCAGCGACGCTCGCGTAGACATTCTGTCCCGGCGTGTAAAGCGAGAAGGATTTGCCATCGTAGAACAGTTGGCGACCGCCGCTGAGATTCTGGAAGTTGACTCGCAGGCGGTTAGGCTTCTGAACGGCGATCTCCGCCGTTTGATCGGCGTGCAACCGCTGATCGGTGGGCAGAATCAATTCCGTGGTTTTCTCGACCCGTACCGTGAAACGGTCGAGGGAGCGGAGATAGGTCGCCATCCGTTTGAGCACGTCCCTGGGCTGGGGTTTGACTGCGGGTTCCGGGCTGACCACCGGCGCCGCGGGCGTGGTCGGTGCGGTGGTTTGATCGGTGGGCGGGCTGGCGCAGCCGAATAGCGTCAGAGCGGGAAAAAGCATCGCTATCAACGGCAATTGGATTTTCATGTGATTCGTCCCTCTAAAGTCATCATGATAGAACCGCGCCAAGATGGAAACGCGGTGTAACCCCTGCAGAAAAAACTTGCTCGAATCGGATGATCACCCCCTTAAAAAGCTCAATAAAAATATTATTAACTTAAGTTTAGCCGGGATTTATTCGGTTTCCGCTTCTTTCCGGCGGGCGGTGATTTCCAGGAAAATCACATTGCGGGGTCGTCCGAAGGCAACGGCGGAAAACGAACAAAGTGCATCATACGGATGCGTCGAGCGATATTCGGTGCGTCGAGCGTGTAATTGGACATCGCCTCGTGTAAATCCGGAATGCCTTGGTCGAAAAACCCGCGAATCTTCGTCAGCTGGTTTATAATCGTATTTCAGATAAGTATTAAGATGTTAGTCATCAAAATGAAATCGGAACGACCCACCAGGAGCCATTTCTCATGCGCCAGTTCTCATCAATCTGGGCGACTTTCCTATCCTTGACCGCTTTGCTGTTCCTGCTCCAGGGCTGCGCCACACCGCCACGGCTGGCCGCCGTGCCGGCCCAAGACACCACGAAGGCGGAAATTCCCGGCATCCCCAGCGCCCGTTACTGGGTCCAGACCGATATCGAGCCGTTCGTCCGGGACGCCATCGCTTCAAGTCAACGCGAGCACGCCTATTTGGCCCGCATCGGACACCGGGGTCCGTTGCCGCCGGTTAATTTCCTGGCCGTCTCCGGTGGCGGCGACGACGGCGCGTTCGGCGCCGGCCTGCTGGTCGGTTGGACGGAGAGCGGAACCCGTCCCGAATTTAGAGGGGTCACCGGCGTCAGCACCGGTGCCTTGATCGCGCCGTTCGCTTTTCTGGGACCGGAGGAGGACAAGACGCTGCGCGAGGTGTATACCACCATTGGCCCCCGAAACATCCTCTTGCCGCGCGGTTTGCTGGCGGCGCTCACCAGCGACGGGATGGCCGACAACAGCCCGTTATTCGAGCTGATTTCCCGCCATATCAATTCCGAACTCCTGGCGCGGATCGCCAAGGAATATCAGGAAAAGGGGCGTTTGCTGCTGATCGGCACCACCAATCTGGACGCCCGCCGAGGGATCATTTGGAACATGGGCGCGATTGCCGCCAGTGGAGACCCCAAGGCACTGGACCTGTTCCGCAAGATCATGCTGGCCTCGGCGGCGATTCCCGGCGCGTTTCCCCCGGTCATGATCGATGTGGAGGTGGACGGCAAACCCTATCAGGAAATGCATGTGGACGGCGGCGCTCAAGCGCAAGTGTTTCTTTACCCGCCACGCATGTTTGACTTCATTCGCCAACAGGGCGTGAAGGTCCTTCCCCGAGCACGAAGCGCCTACATCATCCGCAACGCCCGGCTGGACCCGGATTGGGCCATGGTGGAACGCAGCACCCTCACCATCGCCGGTCGCGCTATCTCGTCGCTGATTCAAACTCAGGGATTGGGGGATCTGTACCGGATTTATCTGACCGCGCAACAAGATAATCTGGATTACAATTTGGCGTATATCGGCGCGGACTTCAACGCCGAACACAAGGAAGATTTCGATACCGCCTACATGCGCGCTCTGTTCGACTACGGCTACCAGTTGGGGCGGAAAGGCTATCCCTGGCAGAAGGCTCCACCTGGCATGAAGGTGGCCAAGACCCAGGACTCTAGCGCAAGCAAGAGCAAACCGAACTGACGACATGCGCTGGTGACCACGCACCGCGCATCCGCTTTGCAACTGGCGCCCTGCCCAATACTTGCGCCACCCGCCGAGCCAAATATGTGCCGCACGGAGAGGCACAGTAATAAAAATTTTTAAAAATCATATCTGATTTTAAATCGATCAGGAGCTTACCATTGAATACACTTGCCGCTTCATCGCTCGCGCTTGGCCTGCTGTTGGGGATGTTGCTCTTGCTGGAAATTGGCCGGCGGCTTGGAATGCGACGGCTGGCGAACGATCCCGAAGGCGCGCGGGCCGGTACCGGCACGATCGAGGGCGCGGTCTTCGCCCTGTTGGGATTGCTCGTCGCCTTCACCTTTTCCGGCGCGGCCGCGCGCTTCGATACCCGGCGAGCATTGATCGTCGAGGAAACCAACGCCATCGGCACCGCTTATCTGCGGCTCGACCTGTTGCCGGCCGGCGCGCAACCACCGTTGCGAGACTTGTTCCGGCGCTACGTGGATACGCGGCTGGAAGCCTATCGCAAGCTGCCGGATTTGAAAGCGACTTGGGCGGAACTGGACAAGGCCAACCGGTTGCAGGGAGAAATTTGGTCCCAGGCGGTTGTCGCCGGCCGCGCGGAGGGAGCACCACCCGCGGCGACCATGTTGTTGCTGCCGGCGTTGAACGACATGATCGACATCACCACCACCCGGACCATGGCGTCCAAAACCCATCCGCCGGTGATCATTTTCGCGATGCTGTTCGGGTTGGCGCTGGCCAGCGCGTTACTGGCCGGTTATGGCATGGCCGGCGGCAAATCCCGCAACTGGCTTCATATGCTGGGCTTCGCCGCCGTCATGGCGGTAGCGGTTTACGTCATCCTCGATCTCGAATTTCCGCGCCTGGGTCTGATTCGGGTCGACGCCTTCGATCAGGCCCTGGTGGAACTGCGAGAAAGCATGAAATGATGCGACCACCCGCTGGTGCGTGGTAATCTCAACGCATCAGCCAGGCGCGCGCCGCTTCCAGGTCGGTTTCGGCAAAGAACCGGGCTTCGGCCTGCCGGTAATCGGCGAACAGAAACACCTGCATCTCGTCCCGCCAGCGCGGCTCGCACACCACCGCGATTCTTTCGATATCGTGGTCGTGTCTAAAGAAGAAGCTGACGTCGCCCCACTGGCCGCTGGGTCCCCAGCCGGAAAAATTTTCCAGATGGATCAATACCCTGACCTTGCCGGACGCAAAGACGTTCCCGGCTTCGACCTGGTTCAGGAACGATTCAAACTCGGCCCAGGTCAGCAGTCCGCTCAGGGTGATCCGATGAACCCGATCCGCTATTCGATGCGACGATATCGGCATGATGGCTCCTCCTGTTTCAACGCCGCCGCTCAAAAAAACAGGCCGCGTAGCGGTACTGGAAATCGCATCGCGCGGCCTGGCGGTGAGTGGAACGAAGAGGATTGTTCAATAGCGGTTGATCCAACCCGCGCCACCGCCACCGTAGCGATTGACCCAGCCCGCGCTACCGCCGCCGCCGTTGACCCAGCCACCGGCGCCATACCGATAGCCACCGCCGCCGTTGACCCAGGCGCCGCCGCCGCCAGCCCGGTTGGCCCAGCCGCCACCGCCGTAGCGGTTGGCCCAGCCGCCTCGGGCGCCGACGGCGGCGGAACCGCCGTAACCCCGGGCGGCGGCCCAGGCATGGGCGGGATCGGACTCGGTCAACGCGCCGCCCACCAGCACGCCACCGACCACGGCTTGCGACCATTTGCCCAGTCCGCGTAAAAACCGCCGCCGTTCCTCGACCACTGGAACGTCGGTCGATTCGGGATGCTTTATCTCATGTCGATCGGTCATGACGATTCTCCCCTTACTGGGCCTTTTTCGGAGCAGCGGCTGGCGCTGCCGCGGGGGCCGTCGTCGGGGCCGCACCTTCCGGAGGCGGGCCGCCATCTTCGGTTATATTGGAAGTATGCAAGGCTTGGACGCGCCAGCCGGCCTTCTCCTTTTTCAACACCGCCGAGACATTGAGTCCAAACTCGCGCGGCTGTCCGGCCGGGTCGGTGTCCTTCATGATGCAGGAAGCCATCAGCCAGGCGCCGTTGCCTTCCTCGGCCCCGGAAGCCTCCGGACACTCATGGCTCAGCGAGCCGGCCTTGAAGGTCTCGAAAAAATGCTTGTAGGTTTCTTCGATCGCCGCCTTGCCTTTCCAGAATTCACCTTGGCCGGTGCCCATCAACGCCACGTTGGGCGTATCGGCGTAGAGCGCCATCAAGGCTTTGAGGTCCTGCTTGTTCAAGGCGTCGTGGTGTTGCTTGAGCACCGCCCGAAGTTCCTCGCTGGCCTTGGGCGCTTCCGCCGCCTTGGGTGCTTCCGCCGCTTTCGGCGCCTCGGCCGCCTTCGGCGCGTCCGCCGCCCAGACTGGGGCTGTTAGCGCGCAACCCAGTACGGAAATTAACAAAGCTTGTTGTTTTTTCATGGCATTTATCCTAATGACGGGTTGATGAAACCGGGAACCGGTGTTTTGAGGTAATCGGGTCAAGAGGGGGAAACCGGCTATACTTTCAGTGGGTAATCCAATCTGTCCATGGGGTTTGGAATATCACGGCATTATCACGCGAGTAGTATAATCCGCTTCAAATGAGCGTCTTCAAAAATTTTCCGACTTCAAGATCATCCCCCCAATTCCATCCTCACCAGTGGGAGTCCCGTCCCGTGCGAGATTTGCACCCTGTTGGTAGACCTGTGTTTCGATTTCAGTTTCGGCCCAGCGTCGGAACATTGCTGGCGGTTCTGCTGAGCATTGGGCCGATTCTCGCGCTGGCGCAAACGCCAGCGGCGGCCCGCCCGCCCACCCCCGTGACCGTGGTCGAGGTCAAACCGGAAAGCACCCCGGCGACGTTTGAATTCACCGGTAAGACCGCCAGTTCCCGGCAGGTTGAAATCAACGCCCGGGTCGAAGGCTATCTCGACAAGATCGCCTACACCGAAGGCAGCCTGGTCAAAACCGGGCAACTGCTGTTCCAGCTCGATCCGAAGCCCTTCCAGGCTTCGCTGGACAGCGCCAAGGCGAATCTGGCCCAGCAAGAAGCCCTGCTGACCCGGGCCCGGCAGACCCTGGCGCGGGTCAAGCCACTGGCCAAGCAAAACGCCGTCAGCCAGCAGGATCTGGACAACTCCATCGCCAACGTGCTGACCTCCGAGGCCCAGGTGCAGGCCGCCAAAGCGAACGTCGAACAGGCGCAACTGAATCTGGGCTACACCACCATCCGCTCGCCCCTGACCGGCCTGTCCAGCAGTTCCAACTACCGCGAGGGCGCCCTGATTCGGGCGGGTGGCAGCGGCAGCCAGCTTACCACTGTGGTGCAGATCGATCCGATGTGGGTCAACTTCGGGGTCGGCGAAAACGAAGTCCTGAAAATTCGCGCTCAGGAAGCAGCGGGACAGTTGAAGGGACCGGGGATCGGCAAGGTGGAAGTTGAACTGATTTTGGCCGATGGCGCCACCTATCCGCAGAAGGGCCAGATCACTTTCGTGGACCCGGTGGTCAACGCGCAAACCGGCACCTTCAACATCCGCGCCGTCGTGCCTAACCCGGACAATCAACTCAGCCCCGGCCAGTTCGTGCGGGTGCAGATCAAGGGTGTGGTTCGCCCCGACGCGATCCTGGTGCCGCAAATAGCGGTGATGCAGGGGCCGAACGGCAAGTTCGTGTTCGTGGTCGGCCCGGACAATACCGCCGTACCCAAGCCGGTTCAGGTCGGCGACTGGTACGGCGATCAATGGATCATCAATTCCGGCCTGGAAGCGGGCGACCGGGTGGTGGTGGACGGCGCGGTGCGCCTGCAACCCGGCGCCCCGGTGCAGATCAAGCCCGCCGCCGCGCCCGCGCCCGAGCCGGCGAAAGTCCCGAGCGCCACGCCGCTCAAACCCTGACGAGGGCGCCCGATGATCTCCCACTTCTTCATCGACCGCCCGGTCTTCGCCGCGGTCATTTCCATCATCCTGACCCTGGCCGGGCTATCGGCGATGGGCGTGTTGCCGATCGCCCAGTTCCCCGAAATCACCCCGGTGCAGGTCACGGTCAGCGCCACCTATCCCGGCGCCAGCGCCGACGTAGTTTCGCAAAGCGTGGCGGCGCCGATCGAGCAGCAGGTCAACAGCGTGGACAATCTGATGTATATGTATTCGTCCAGCTCCTCGACCGGCAACATGACCCTGAACGTGTTCTTCGACATCGGCACCAATCCCGACATCGCCCAGGTCAACGTGCAGAATCAGGTGAGCCTGGCCTTGCCGCAGTTGCCGGAGGAAGTATCCAAACAGGGGGTACAGGTTCAGACCAAATCGTCCACCTTCCTGCTGGTGATCGCGCTCTATTCCCCGGACGGGAGCCGCGACGAGACCTTCGTCGGCAACTACGCCTATCTGTACGTGCTCAACGCCCTGCAACGCATTCCCGGCGCCAATCAGTCCAGCATCTTCGGCGTGCCCAACTACGCCATGCGGATCTGGCTGAAACCAGACCGGATGAGCGAGCTGGGTCTGACCACGGACGAAGTAATTCAGGCCATCCAAAGCCAGAACCAGCAGTTCGCCATCGGCCAGATCGGCCAGGCGCCCACCAACGGTCCAGTGGAACTGACCTTCCCGGTTTCCACCCAGGGCCGGCTGACCACGCCGGAGGAGTTCGAGAACATCATCCTGCGCGCCAGCACCACCGGCGCTGGCGTGTTGCGGCTCAAGGACATCGGCTATGTCACCCTGGGAATGCAGAGCTACAACCTGCGCAGCCGCTTCAACGGCAAGGTTGGCACTGCCATCGCGGTGTATCAGCAGGCCGGCGCCAACGCCCTGGATGTGTCCAAGCAGGTGCGGGCGGCGCTGGAGGAACTCAAGAAAAGCTTCCCGGCTGGCATCGACTATTCCATCGCCCTGGATACCACCAAGTTCGTCCAGGCCTCGATCGACGAGGTGGTGAAAACCCTGATGGAAGCTATCGTGCTGGTCATCCTGGTGGTCTACCTGTTCCTGCAAAGCTGGCGGGCCACCGTCATCCCCATCGTGGCGGTCATCGTGTCGGTGATCGCCACCTTCAGCGGCATGTACCTGCTGGGCTTCTCGATCAACATGCTCACCTTGTTTGGCATGGTGCTCTGTATTGGTATCGTGGTGGACGACGCCATCGTGGTGGTGGAAAACGTCGAGCGCAACATGGCGGAATTTCATCTCTCGCCCAAGGAGGCCGCGCATCGGGCGATGGAGGAAGTCACCGGACCGGTCATCGCCGTGGTGCTGGTGCTGGGCGCGGTGTTCGTGCCGGTCGGTTTCCTGGGTGGCATGACCGGGCAGTTGTACAAGCAGTTCGCGATCACCATCGCGATCTCGGTGGCGATTTCCGGCCTGGTGGCGTTGACTCTGAGTCCGGCGCTGGCGGCGTTGCTGCTCAAGCCGGGCGAACACGGCGACCAGCGCACCGACTTGCTCTACCGCTTCTTCTTCGGTCCCTTCAATCGCGGATTTGAGTGGTTCACACATCGCTATACCGATGGTGTGCGATTCCTGGTCAAGCGCATCCTGCTGGGCCTGGCGCTGTTCGCGGTGATGCTGGTGGCGATTTACGGCCTGTTTGAAAAGGTGCCGACCAGCTTCGTGCCCGATGAGGATCAGGGCTATGTGTTTGGCGTGGGCATCATGCCCGACGGCGCCAGTCTGGATCGGACCGAGGCGGTGGGCGAGCAAATGAGCCAGATCTTCCGCGCCAACCCGGCGGTCAGCAGCGTGGTCGCGGTGAACGGTTACAGCCTGCTGGATTCGCAGATGAAAACCACCGACACCACCTTGTTCGTGTCGTTCAAGGATTACGAGGAGCGCAAGGATCCGAAATTGAGCGCGCCCAACGTCATCCGCGAGGTGATGGGGAAATTCGCCAGGATCGGCGAGGCTATCGCCCTGGTGTTCAACCCGCCGTCGATTCCCGGCCTCGGCACCACCGGCGGGTTTGAGTTCTGGATTCAGAGTCGCGGCAGCGGCGATATCAAGCAACTGGCCGAAGTGACTCAGAAGTTTATCGCCAAGGCCAAGGAGCGTCCGGAACTGCGTGGACTGACCGCCACGCTCAATCCGGCTTCGCAACAATTGTATGTGACGCTGGATCGCGAGCAGGCCCGGACTTTGGGTGTGCCGGTCAGCACCGTGTTCGGCACGCTGCAAGCGTTGTTCGGCTCGATGTACATCAGCCAGTTCAACTACCTCAGCCAGGTATGGCAGGTGATCGTCCAGGCGGCGCCGGAATACCGTTCCCGCCCGGACGACATCAAGCAGGTTTACGTGCGGTCCAACAGCGGCGGCATGGTGCCGTTGTCGGCGGTGACCAAGCTGACCTACAGCAGCGCCCCGAATCTGATCACCCGCTTCAACACCTTCCCCGCCGCCAAGGTGACGGGCGGTGCTGGGCCAGGCTATAGCTCCGGTCAGGCGCTGGCCACCATGGAAGCCGTGGCCCGCGAGGTGCTGCCGCAGGGGTATTCCTTCGCCTGGAGCGGCCAGGCTTATCAGGAAAAGAAGGTCGGCGGCGATTCGGCGATGGTGTTCGTCTACGGCCTGATCATGGTGTTCCTGATCCTGGCGGCGCAGTATGAGAAATGGTCGCTGCCGTTCAGCGTATTGATGGCCGTGCCGTTTGGCGTGTTTGGCGCCCTGCTGGCGGTCTGGTTGCGCGGGATGGAAAACGACGTGTACTTCCAGATCGGTCTGCTGACCCTGGTCGGCCTGGCGGCCAAGAACGCCATCCTGATCGTGGAGTTCGCGGTGATGAAGCACGAGGAGGGCATGCCGATCATGGACGCGGCGGTGGAGGCGGCGCATTTGCGGTTCCGGCCGATTCTGATGACCTCGCTGGCCTTCATTCTCGGCGCGATTCCGCTGGTGATCGCCACTGGGGCCGGGGCCAACAGCCGGCATTCCATCGGCACCGGCATCGTCGGCGGCATGACGGCGGCAACGGTGCTGGCGATCTTCTTCGTGCCGATGTTCTTCCGCCTGTTCGAGGGAATCAGCGAGCGGGGCGGCAAGAAGACCCCCCACCCCAACCCTCCCCCACAAGGGGGGAGGGAGCCGTTAGCGCTGGAAACCGCGCCGTCGCTCCCCTCGCCCTCCGGGAGAGGGGTTGGGGGTGAGGGATCATCGGAGGACCACCACCATGCGTAAAACCGTGCTCGTTTCCGCGCTCGGCATCGTCCTCGCCGGCTGCTCGCTCGCCCCAACCTACCAGCGCCCGGAGGTGCCGGTCCCGACCCAGTGGCAGGTCAGCATCCAGCAGGCGAACGACTTCGCCAATACCGCCTGGTGGCAGCAGTTCGGCGATCCAGTGTTGAACAACCTCATCCAGACCGCATTGCGGGAAAACAAGGATCTGCTGATCGCCGCCGCGCGGGTCGAGGAGTACATGGGCCGCTACGGCGCGACCCGCGGCGCGGAATTCCCGCAGGTCGGGGCCAACGCCGTCGGGGCGCGCACCCGCAGCGGCGAAACCACCGTGACGCCGGGTACCCCCCTGACCAACAGCGCCTTCCAGATCGATTTGGGCGTGTCGTTCGAGGTGGATCTGTGGGGCAAACTCCGCAACGCCACCGAGGCAGCCCGCGCGCAACTGCTGGCGACCGAGGAAGCCAAACGCACCGTGATCCTCACCCTGGTCAGTCAGGTCGCCAACAGCTACGTGCAGTTGCTCGACTACGACCAGCAACTGGCCGTAACCCGGGCAACCCTGAAAACCCGCAGCGAGTCGGTGCGAATCAACGGGCTGCGCTTCAAGGCCGGACTGATTGGGGAGCTGGACTACCAGCAGGCCGTGGCCGAGTACCAGAACGCGGCGGTCCAGGTGCCGTTGCTGGAGCGGCAGATCGCCCAGCAGGAAAACGCCATCAGCCTGCTGCTGGGGCGCAATCCCGGTAAAATCGCCCGGGGCGTGACCCTGGATAAACTGGCGATGCCCCAGGTGCCGGCGGGTCTGCCTTCCGAGTTGCTGGTGCGGCGCCCCGACATCCGCGGCGCCGAACAGCAGTTGATCGCCGCCAACGCCCAGATCGGCGTGGCCAAGGCGGCGTTCTTCCCCAGCATCTCGCTGACCGGGTTTTTCGGTACCGCCAGCAACGATCTTTCCGATCTATTCAATGGCCCATCGCGCACCTGGCAGTTCGCCGGCCAACTGGTCCAGCCGATCTTCACCGGCGGCACCCTGACCGGCCAGTTGCAGCAGGCGGAAGCGGTGCAGCAGGAAGCACTGTTCAATTACCAGAAAGTGATTCAGCGCGCCTTCGCCGAGGTGGACGACAGTCTGATCGCGGTCAGCAAGCTACGCGAGCAGTTGAAGGATCAGGCGTTGCAAGTCAACGCCCTGCAACGCTATCTGGATCTGGCGACGCTCCGCTATCAGAACGGTTATTCCGACTACCTCACGGTGGTGGACGCCGAGCGCAATCTGTTCACTGCCCAGCTTCAGTACGTGCAGAGTCAGGGTCAACTCTACACCGCGCTGGTCAGCGTGTACGCCGCGCTGGGCGGTGGCTGGGTGAACGAGGCCGAACGGATGAGCGCGCCGCCAGAAAAGGTGGCGGCTTCGTCACCGCCGGCTTCATAACCGCTTCGCTCGCAAAAAGGGGCGCGTGAACGCGCCCCTTTCGTTGTTCGTTTAACGGCCAAGCGACTTAGGCGGGCTTCTCCAGATTAGGCGGGGCAGCCTCGGCCCGCGGCTTGGCCGCATTCAGCGCCGCCTGCAACTTGGCTTCGTCCTCATCCGACAGCGAGGTCTTCAGCAACCGGCCGCCGGTACCCTCCAGTTCGGCCAGAACCTTGTCCGGGGTGAAATGCTTGACCAGCACGAACAGCACCGAGGAACCCGGCTTCAACTCGGAAGCCAGATTCTTCATGAAATCGTCGTTGATGCCGACGTCGGCCAGCGCCCCGCTCAACGCGCCGCCGGCCGCGCCAGCCGCCAGCCCCAGCAGCGGATTCATGAAGATCAAACCGATCAACAAACCCCAGAAGCTGCCAGAGGCCGCGCCGGCGGCAGTCAGATTGTGAATCTGGTGCAGCTTGACCTTGCCCTTTTCGTCGCGAACGGCGACAACCGCGTCTTCCAGATCGATCAGATATTCCTTCTGCATCCGCAATAGTCGTAACCGCACTTCCTCGGCCGTGTATACGTCATCGTATGCGACCGCGACAAACGTGTTGCTCATCGTCAATTTCTCCCAAGGTGATTGAGGGACGGGGCGTTTCGTCCGGTGGTGACTCGCCCAACCAACCCAGCGTGGATTTCACATTCTTGGAACGGAAGTCGCCAGGCAATCTACCGTCAGACCGTTATCTGGATAAAGAATTTTCAAACGGTCGGCATAGACTTCCCGGGGCAGTTCGCCGTAATAGGTTTGATAACTCATGCTCTCAAACCGCGCGCGTTGCTCCGGCGTATTCAGGGGAAGCGCCCCGTAGCTTGGCTCGCAGCGCGCCTTGGCGGCGGACAACCAGTTCTGAAACGGTTGGTCGGTTGCGTAATTCAGCACGCAAGCACCGGCCGCCAATGCCGATATCAACACCGCTACTCGCCAGCCCATCGTTGTCGTTCCTGGTCTGAATTTTGAGTGTTCGCGCCGATTTTAATCATATTTCATAAGGTTAAGTGTCGAAGATTAAAGGCCAAGGGCCAAACGCCGTCGTGAACCGGCCAGCCACAAGGCCAGCCCTGTTTTGATGGGCTTCGCCACGTTCGGCCCTTCCTATAAATCATGGCGTCTTAACCCGGACGATCACCGCCTTGATGCCTTCAAGGGCGATGACCGCATCGTAAAACTCCTTGCCGCTCAGTTCGCTCAATTGCACCAGGGAGCCAGTCACCTCCTTGACCGTGCCGCTGAGATCCTCGCCCGAGCCGAGACGGATCGTGACCTTCTTGCCTTTCTGGGCCGCCAGCACCTTTCCAATCGTATCGTCCTGGCCGAGAACCAGGGGTTCCGCCGTGGCGGCGACGCTCATCATGGTTCCAAACACGGCGGCGATCAGGATGCCTTGCTTCATGGTCGAATCCTTTGTCGTGATCATCGTCAGCGGCGGCGGGATTTCAGGTAGTCCCGCATATCGAATGATATTTCAGGATCACCGGCGAAATCAGGTTTCGCCACCCCCCAAAATCAGGGTTTCCCTGATGCCGGTCCGCTACCCCGATAGCCTATTCTAACAACCGGCTTCGGTGGGTGGATGTTGATTTTCGACCGTTCAAGCCGGGCTGAAGCGCCGTTTTTCAGCCCGGCTTTGATTGCTCACGTGAAAATTGGAGAAATTGAATATGTCAGAGTACATTCCATGGTCCGACGATCTCAGCGTGGGTCTTCAGGAAATCGATGAGCAGCACAAGATCCTCATCGGCCTGATCAACTCCCTGTACAGCGAATCGATCCTGAAAAAGGCGGATCAGTCCATCGTCGATTCCATCCTCAACGAACTCAAACAATACACCGTCATCCACTTTTCGGTCGAGGAAAGCCTGTTCCGCCTGTTCGATTATCCTCATACCGAGGCTCACCAGAAACAGCACGACAGCCTTAAGGAAGAGCTTACCAAGGTTCATCGCAAATTCAAGGATGGAGAACCCGTCAGCATTGAACTGATGAGCTTCCTAAGACGATGGATCAAAAATCATATCATGATGGAGGATAAGAAATACGCTCCCTTCTTTTTGGAGAAGGGCCTGAAAAGCAGTTGGTCCAAGCAACAGTCGTGGATAGGGAAGGTCTGGAACTCGATTTATCTCAAATGATTTTTTGAACGCATATTCACACCGGCCCACGCGGGGGCAATGATCGGCGGCGTGTCTGGCGTCGATTGGACCTTTCCGGCCCCTTTTTGGCTCCGCCCGCGACCCGGATGAAATGAGTACACTGTATGCGGGACTATCGGCGAGTTCTGTCATGCACCCTAAAATTCATACCCCTCCAGCGGGCGCAAGTTGGCCCCGGGCGGAAAACTCCGCGATGTCGGATCCAACCCTGACCGAAACTCCGGCATGGCTGAACGCTTACTCCTGGGGGGTGGCCTTCCTGTGGACGTTCCTGGTGCTGGCGTTGGCGGCCTGGCACCATCTTGGCGACCAGGCGGCGGCGTGGTTCGCCAGCGACGCGCCAGCCCCGGTGGCAATGACCGTGGCCGGTTATGGCGCCTGCTGGGGGCTGGGACTGCTGGGATTGGCGTCGATGCGTTGGCGGCTGCGCGGACGCTTAATAGGGGAGCAGCGGAGCGAACGGCGCGCGGCGCTGCTCGGTTTCGCGCTCGATCAGGCGGGCCAGGCGGCTTTTCTGCTTGACGAGCAGGGTCGTTTCCAATACGCCAACGAAGCCTCCTGCCGGGCATTGGAATATAGTCGCGACCAGTTGCTGAACCTGAGCATGGCCGACGTGGACGCCGCCACCGCCGGCGGCTGGCCCAACCATTGGAGTGAACTCAAGACCCGCCGCGCGCTGCTTCTTGAAAGCCGTCATCGGACCAGAACGGGGCGGGTTTTTCCTGTCGAAATCCATGCCAGCTACCTTGAGAGCGACGGGCGTGGCTACGTCCTGGCGTTGACGCGCGACATCACCGAGCGCGAGCGGCGCGCCAAGGAGGCCGCTGCCCATCAAAAGGTCTTGGAAGCCCTGTTTCAAACTATCCCGGGGTTTGCCTTCGTCCTGGCCGAAGACGGACGGTTCCTCCGCTGGAATCAACGCTTTCAAAAGCTGCTGGGGTGGTCGGACGAGGAAATGGCGCGACTGCGCGCCCTCGATACCGTCAGCTTGGGAGATCAAACGCGGGTGGCCGCCAGGCTCCGGGATGTGCTGGTCCGGGGCGAAAGTTTCGCGGAACTGACCCCGGTGGATCGGGACGGGCGGGAACGAGGGCGGTATTACGCGACGGGCGTGCGCGCCGAAATCGAGGGCAAGCTCCACGTAGTCGGGGTAGCCATCGACATCTCGGAACAGATGGCCGCGCGAGCGGCCCTGCACGAAAGCGAGCAAACCTACCGCGAGATTTTCAACGCCACCAGCGATGCGTTATTGATCCACGACGAAACCGGCCGCGTGCTGGACGCTAACGATCAAGCATACACCCTGTTCGGATACGATTGGAAAACGACACTCCGACCTTCCATCAGCGACCTGGATTTAGGCGAGAATCCCTATTCCCAAACCAAGGCGGAAGAGTGGGTGCGTCGAGCGATTCAAAAAGGTCCGCAAGTTTTCGAGTGGCGCTCCAAGCGCCGAAATGGGGAACCGCTCTGGACCGAGGTTGCGCTTCGGGCGTCCCGTATCGGAGGTCAGTTACGAGTGATCGCGGCGGTGCGCGACATCACCGCGCGCAAGCAGGCGGACGAGGCCCTGCGCGAATATCAGCAGACGATCAACGCCATCGTGGAAACGTCCAAGGATTGGATCTGGGCCCTTGATCTTTCCGGCCATCACACCTACTCGAACCCGGCAGTGGAAAAGATTCTCGGATATTCTCCCGCCGAGATGCGGCACACCGATATGGAAAAATTGATCCATCCGGAAGATCGATGGATCGTCGATTCCCAATGGCCCGACTGGATCGAGACGCGACAGGGATGGAACAATCTGGTTGTCCGCTGGCGCTGCAAGGACGACAGCTATCGTTATCTGGAAAGCACTTCGGTTCCGGTCCTTGGGCTGGACGGGGAATTGCTGGGCTTCCGTGGCGTGGATCGTGACATCACCGAGCGCGTCCAGGTGGAGAACGCGCTGCGCGCGAGCGAGGCGCGGCTGAACGAGGCCCAGCGACTGGCCCACGTCGGCACCTGGGAATGGGATCCGGCCTCCGATTCCCTGCTGTGTTCCGAGGAGATGTTCCGCATCCTCGAGATCGACCCGCGCCGGTACAGCATCCGCCATCAGGACCTTCTGGACCTCGTGCATCCCGAAGATATGGAACGGGTGCGCCGCGGTCTCGCCGAATCCATGGATTTCCATACTCCTTACCAGATCGACCATCGCCTGCGCTTCGCCGACGGGCGGGTCAAGCATGTATACCAGCAGGGCGAAACCTTCAGCGATACCGAAGGCAAGCCCATCCGCTCGATCGGCACGGTGCAGGACATCACCGAGCGCAAGCTGGCGGAAACCGCGCTGCGCGAGAGCGAGGCCAGATACCGCACGCTGGTGGAGTTGCTACCCTACGGCGTCCAGGAGAACGACGTCACTGGCCGGATCCGTTTCGCCAACCCCGTGCTGGAACGCTTTCAGGGTTATCCGCCGGGCAGTCTGGTCGGGCGGTACATCTGGGATTTGCTGGCGGACGACCGGGAACGCCTCCGCTTGCGCGACTATGCGTGCTTCGTCGCGCGCGAGCAGCCGCCGCCCCAAACCTACTTCACGCAAAACCGGCGGTCCGATGGCAAGCTCATCGACGTTCAGGTCGACTGGACCTATCACCGCGACGAAAACGGCCAATTACAAGGCTTCATCTCGGTCATCACCGACATCACCCAACGCAAGCGGGCCGAAATCCTGTTGAAGGAATCGACGCAACGGCTTCAGGCGCTCTCCCGTCGCCTGCTTTCGGTGCAGGAAGAGGAGCGCCGCATGCTGGCTCGCGAACTGCACGACGATTTCGGCCAACAATTGGCCGCCTTCAAGCTCAATCTGGGTCTGCTGAGCCGAAGCATGAGCGGCGAAGCGGACCAGCGCCGCATTGCCGACTGCCTGGAGATCGTCAATCATCTGCTCGAACGCCTGCGCGACATCGCGCGCGATCTCCGCCCCTCGGTGCTCGACGATCTGGGACTGGCGGCGGCGTTGCACTGGTACACGCGCCGGCAGGCGGAACGCTCGGGTTGCGAAATCATGGTACTGGACTGCTTTTCAAGATTGTCCCCGGAGATCGAAACCACCGTGTTCCGGATCGCGCAGGAAGCGGTCAACAACGCGATTCGGCACGGCGGGGCGCGACATATCACCGTGACCGCCAAAGCCGGTGGCCAAGGACTGGCGCTGGCGATTCAGGACGACGGCAGCGGTTTTGACCCGGCGGCGGCTTCCAGCAAGCCCGACGCCGGTCTGGGCTTGAACAGCATGCGCGAACGCGCCGAGTTGCTCGATGGCCGATTCGCGCTGACCAGTCAGGCGGGAGTCGGTACCCGGATCGAAGTTTTCATCCCGTTGGCGGAGAAGAACGCATGAGCGAGGTTAACGTGTTGCTGGCCGACGATCACACCCTGGTGCGGGCGGGACTGCGCACGCTGGTCGAGGGTTTCGCGGGGTTTCACGTCGTCGCCGAGGCCGGCGACGGTCGCGAGGCGGTGCGCCTGGCGCGGCGGTGGAAACCCCAGATCGCCTTGATCGACATCAGCATGCCGGAGCTGAACGGACTGGACGCCACGGCTCTGATCACGAAGGAGGTGCCCGAAACCCAAGTCATCATCCTGTCCATGCACATCGCCGAGAACTACGTGCTGGCGGCGCTGCGGGCCGGCGCGGTTGGCTACGTGGTCAAGGACGCCGCCGTCACCGAACTGGAAAGCGCGCTGCGGGCGGTGCTGAAGGGCGAACGCTGGCTCAGCCCGGCGGTATCGCGCCACCTGCTCGATGAATATTTGCGACTGGTCCGCCACCCGCCGGAGGAAACTCCGGCTTCGAGCGGGCTTGAATCGTTGACGCGGCGCCAGCGCGAAATCTTGCAGTTGATCGCGGAAGGTTGCGCGACCCGCGAGATCGCCGAACGGCTGTCCCTCAGCATCAAGACCGTGGAAACCCACCGCTCGCAACTGATGGAGCGGCTGAACATCCATGACGTGGCGGGGCTTACCCGCTTCGCCATTCGCGTTGGGCTGATCCACCCCGAAGCCTGAACGGTTCGCCGCCGGGGAGCGCGTGGCATCGTGGTTTCAAGATGGTTCGATCACGACGCCTTTCCTGGCCCAAAAACCGGGTTTCCGACTAAAAATCAGGGTTTGCCACCCCATGAAATCAGGGTTTGCCCGATACTGGCGCATTCTCCGGTCGCGTAGGCTGTCACCCATCGTCATCCACGCAGGGCATCGCCTCGATGAATCCATCAACCCGTTCCGGTCGCAATTTCCGCCTGCTGACCATCGCGTTGCAGACTTGTCAGCCGCCGGTGGATTGGGCTCGGCTTGCGGCCCAACCCGGACTGGACTGGGTCGGCGACGCCGCCGATTGCGACGACGGCCTGCGCCAAGCCTTGATGACCTACCCCGACGCCATCGTTCTGCCGTGGACAGGATTGACGATGAAGCTGGTCCGCGCCTTCGCCGGCTTGCGCGGTGAATGCTTTGCACCGCTGGTCGTGGCGATCATGCCCGAGGGGCCCTGCGAGGATTTTGCGCCTTGCGACGGCGCTGCCGTCCTCAAAGTGGAACAACTCTACCAGGATGGGTTAGCCGCGGTTTTGCAATCGTTGTTGGCGGTCCGCCAACCAAACAAGAACGGCAACCACGAAAACGGTAACCTCAAGGGCGTTATCGCGCAGTCGTAACCGTTCAGGCCCCCTCCCCCCGACACCCCTCAAACCAGGGCAAGCGCGCTAGCCGCCTCCAAACCGCGCCGGCACGCCCAGCCACCGGCCGAGTCCCTCGGCCCCCCAGCGCATGATGGCGTCGTGGTTCCAGCAAAATACCGGTCGGGCCAGCGGCGCCAGCGCGTTCATCCAGAGTTGCGTGGTTCGAACCGTCCAGCGGTAATCGATCCGGGTTCCGCCGCCGTCGGGCCGCAGCCGCCAGGTTCCGACGCCTTGCAACTGGCCGCGGGCGCGGCCTTCGATGAGGAAGGGACGCTCGATTTGGGTGGTTTCCGTCTCGAACGTCAGGGTATAGGGCAATCGGCCACGCCAGGTGGTGCGGTAGCGGCGACCCAGCCCACTGGCATCGCCTTTTTCGAGGCGCTCGACCGCCAGCACCCCGCGCCACCACGCCGGCCAGTCCTCCATCAAAGTCAGCGCCGGCCAAACCGCTTCCGGTTCCGCCGCCACCCGCCACACGGTGTCCAGCACGTAATCCGCCATGGCCCGTTCCCCGCCGCGTTCCCTTACCCGACGAGGGCGTAGGGGCGGATGTCGGGCGGCGCCGCCAGCAGGCTGGCCGCCTCGACCAGGGCCGCCTGTATGTGCGGCGAGGCCAGATGAGCGTCCAGCGCCGCCTGATCGGCCCATTCTTCCACGAAGGTGAAATCGGTGGGATCGGCATGATTGCGCAACAGGGTATAGCGCAGGCAACCTGGCTCGCGGCGGGTGGGTTCAAGCAGGTTTTGCAGCAGCGTTTGGGTTTGCGCGACGGTATCCGGCCGCGCGCTGATGCGGGCGACAACGTGAAGGGTGGCAGTCATGGGCGCCTCTCAAGGGACGGTAACGGTGTTGGGGGTTAGGCGGTAAAGGCCGCCGCCACGGCCTGGGTGTCCTCGTGGGAACGAAACGCGGTCACCCGGCCGTTCCTGATCGTCCATGCCATGGCCCAGTCGCTCGCGTACTCGCGTCCGGTGGCCTTGACCCGGCCCGTCCAGCGGCCGAACGCGGCGACGCGATCGCCCTGGGCGATGTACTCGCGCGGTTCGAAGGTTCGAATCTCGACGCTGGCACCGAGCGTTGCGAAAAACTCTTGCACCTGCGCCAGGCCGTGGCGCATTCCCGCATACGCGATGTTGCCCGACCCGGCATTGCTCCATTCGACCTCCGGGTCGAGGGCCGCCAGGATGGTGGGAATATCGCCGCGCGTGAAGTCGGCGTACAACCGTTGCACCATTTCGATATTGGCTGACTCGTTCATCAATCTTGCTCCTCAGTGGCAGGGGACAGGGTGTCCGTCGCAAACATGGCGACGTTCCCTTCCTCATGCGCCGGCGCGCGCCGTTTGGATGCAGGAAGATGGTAAAAATCCGCCGGGAATTGCGGATCGGCCCGGAAGCGGCGGAGAAGGCGCTATTTTTCGACGAAAGCCCGTTCGATCACGTAATGGCCGGGCTCGCCGATATGCGGCGAGATATGGAACCCTCGGTCGTTCAGGAGCGCGCAGGCGTCCTTGAGCAGCGCCGGACTGCCGCAGATCATCACCCGGTCCTGGGCGGGGTCGAGCGGGGGCAGGCCGATGTCGGCGCACAACTTGCCCGTCTCGATCAAGTGGGTCAGCCTCCCTTGATTGTGAAAAGGTTCGCGCGTCACGGTCGGGTAGTAAATCAGCTTCTCGCGGATCATGTCGCCCAAAAATTCGTGCGTCGGCAGATCGTGGGCGATGTAGTCAGCATAGGCCAATTCGCTCTTATGACGAACACCGTGCGCCAGCACGACCCGGTCGAAGCGATCGTAGGTGTTCGGGTCCTTGATGATGCTCAAGAACGGCGCCAGCCCGGTTCCCGAACCGAGCAGGTACAGACGCTGGCCGGGGAGCAGATCGTCGATCACCAGGGTACCCACCGGCTTGCGGCTGATCAGCACGGGATCGCCTTCCTTGAGATGCTGCAACCGCGAGGTAAGCGGGCCGCTTCGCACCTTGATGCTGAAGAATTCCAGATGTTCCTCGTAATTGGCGCTGGCGATGCTGTAGGCTCGCATCAATGGCCGGCCGTCCACCTCCAGGCCGAGCATGACGAAATGGCCATTTTGGAAGCGAAGCCCCGGATCGCGGGTGGTTCTAAAGCTGAACAGCGTATCGTTCCAGTGGTGAACGCTGAGGACGCGCTCGACGTTGAAGGCTTTCATGAGTCAATGATTCGAGAGGTTCACGGGCGGCGATGGACGAAGCGGGCGGTCGTTGCGCCCGGTTCGAGACTTGGGCTATTTTCCGCCAAGCGGCGCCGTCGGCGCCAGTTTGGCGCCACTCTTTTTCCAGCCGCCCGCACTTCGGGCAAAATCTTATCGTGTCGATCCAATTCACGATTGCCGTCACCCATCTGATCAGCCGCAAGCGGCCCACTCTGGTTTCCCTGATTGGGATCGCTCTTGGCGTGGCGTTCTTCCTGGCGGTGTCGTCGCTGATGCGCGGTTCCGAGCGGGATTTCATCAAGCGCCTGGTCGACAACAGTCCGCACCTCACCGTGTACGACGAGTACCGCGTCCCCCAGCCGCAACCGGCGGTGCTGAGCTGGCCCGACGGCGCGGTCGAACTGCGCCGGGTCAAACCCCTGCGCGAGGTGCGGGGGATTCGCGGCCACGCCCAAAAGCTGGCGTTCATCGAGTCTCTGCCTGGCCTGCGCGCGGCCCCGGTGCTGGTGGGATCGGTCGTGCTGACCTTCGCCGGGCGCAGCGAGGGCGTCACTCTCAACGGCATCGTCCCAGCGAAGATGAAGGGGGTTTCGACCATCGAGGACAAGATGACGCAAGGCTCGCTGGAGGCGCTGGCCGCTCATCCCAACGGTCTGATCATCGGCGAGGGTTTGGCCAGGAAATTCGGTCTGAGCATGGGCGGCGTGGTCAGCGCCATCTCGCCGACGGGCGAGCCGCGCGCCCTGAAGGTGGTCGGTACCTTTCGCACCGGCAACGCCGGCTACGACGAAACCCAGACCTTCGCCCTGCTGAAGCGGGCGCAGGGGCTGTTGGACCGGCCCGACCGGGTCAACCGCTTCATCCTCCAGTTCGACGATCCCTACGTCGCCCGTGAGGTTGGCAGCCTGATCGAGGCGCGGATCGGCTACAAGGCGGTGTCCTGGCTGGAAGCCTCGGAAGACCTGATGAGCGTGCTGCTGGTGCGCAACCTGATCATGTACAGCGTGGTGTCGGCGATTCTGGTGGTGGCCGCCTTCGGCATCTACAACACGCTGTCCACCATCGTGATGGAGAAAGTCCACGACATCGCCATTCTCAAATCCATGGGTTTTCACGCCCGCGACGTTCGGCGAATCTTTCTGGCGGAAGGGGTGTTGCTGGGGCTGGTGGGCAGTCTGTTGGGGTTGGGGCTGGGGCTGGGGCTGATGGCGTTGCTGATTCAGGTCGAGATCAAGCCGCCCGGCGCCACCGACATCGTCCATTTGCCGATCTACTGGGGCTACGACCAATACCTGCTGGCGCTGGGATTCGCGATGGTCTCGGCGGTCGGCGCGGCGGTGTTGCCGGCGCGCAAGGCGGCGCGGGTCCAGCCGGTCACGATCCTGCGGGGCATGGGTTGAGCGCCATCCTGGCGGCCGAGCGGCTGGGGCGGGTTCTGCCCGGCGAGGTGCCGGTCACCCTGGTGCAGGACGTCACGCTGGAAATCGAACGCGGCGAATTCGTGGCCATCATGGGACCTTCCGGTTCCGGCAAATCCTCGCTGCTGTACCTGCTGGGTCTGCTCGACACGCCGACCTCGGGCCGGGTCTGGCTGGAGGGCCGGGACACCTCCCGTTTCGGCGAGGACGAACTGGCGGCGACCCGGCTGGAAAAACTTGGTTTCGTGTTCCAGTTTCATTTCCTGCTGGCCGAATTCACCGTGCTCGACAACGTGCTGTTGCCGATGCGCCGACTCGGCGCGCGGTCGGAGGAGGAAGCCCGACAACGGGCGACGGACCTGCTCGGCCAACTGGGCCTGGGCGATCAGGGCCACAAGCGCCCGCATCAACTGTCCGGCGGCCAGCGCCAGCGCGTGGCCATCGCCCGCGCCCTGGCCAACGACCCGCCGGTGGTGCTGGCCGACGAGCCGACCGGCAATCTGGACAGCCGCGCCTCGGCCAACGTCCGGCAAATCCTGCACGACCTGACCCGAGAACTGGGCAAGACCGTGGTCGCCGTCACCCACGATCTGACCTTCGCCAGCGCCGCCGACCGGCGCATCGGCATCGTGGACGGTTTGATCGCCCCCGACTGGCGGGCCTAGCCCGTCGGCCCGCGTTCTTCTTCCGGAATCATCGCGGTTTGCTGAAATTCATGCCTTCGTTGGCGACTTCAACCATCGGCTACGCTTGCGCTTTCCGCCACGTGGCCGGCGGCAGGCCGACCATCCGCCGGAAGGCGCGCGAGAACGCTGCCTCGGAGTCGTAACCGACATCGAGCGCGATCGTCGCGACGGTACGGTTCGATTCACGCAACAGCCGCGCGCCGAGCTGGATGCGCCAGTTGGTCAGATACTGCATGGGCGGATGGCCGATGAAACTGACGAACCGCTCGTGCAGCGCGGAACGCGACAGGCCGACCTCGCGGCCGAGATCATCGACGGTCCACGGGTGGTCGGGACGTTCGTGCAGCAGCGCGAGCGCCTTGCCGACGAAGCGGTCGCGCAGTCCCGCGAGCCAGCCAGTCGCATCCTCGGCCAAGCCGTCGAGGTAACGGCGGGCGACATCGACGAACATCATTTCCGACAGACGTTCGAGCACGGCGTCGCCGCCAGGCCGACGTTCGTTCGATTCCACCACCGCCTGGTCGATCACGCGGGCCACCCAGTCGCCCGCGCGCGCCGCCGGTAGATGCAGGATGCGCGGCAGGGCGGCGACCAGCGGATTGAACGGCTTGAGGTCGCAGCCGAGAAACCCGCACACCAGCACCGCCTCGGCGTCTTCGATCGGCATCCTCGCCTGATCGTCGACGACGCCGTGCCGAATCGAGATCGGCAACGGCTTCGGGTCGTTGCGCCGCGCGAAGACCCACTCGGGCTCGCGCCGGTTCGGCTCCAGGCCGGGCGCGCTCGAAATCACGTGACGGTCTCCCTGCGGAAACATCACGATGTCGCCGGCGGCGAGCCGTACCGGCGACAATCCCGACACGGCCGCCCAGCCGTCGCCCTTGGCGATCATGTGGTACTCCATGACATGCTCGCAGCCGGGCATCACCGCCTCGGCGATTTCCCGCGCGGTCGAGGCCTCGGCGGACCACTGATCGCGCAAGCTCACGTAGAAAAACACCGCGCCGCGCAGGCGCACGCTGCGCAGCAGGTCGGAAAGGGTGTCTCGACTCATAACGAAGGACCGACGGTGGACGACTGATCGAACAAATGGACGAGCGATTTGGTCGTGGATTTTTCGGGACGCCCGATCAAGTTTGGTGGACCTTCGGTGAAGCGTCAACACCGCCCGTCCGGAACAATAAGACTTACCGGCAACCCTCGGCGGCGCCAACGAGGACAGTACCTTTCCCATCGACGCCGCCAAGGGACGGACAGGCTTGATTTCCATCCACCATCGGGAGAACTGACATGGGTCTTGAACTGAATGTTTGCACGCCAGCGACCACTACCGACACCACGGTCGATTTCAACGCGATCAAGCAGCGCCAACAGGCCACCTGGGCCAGCGGCGACTACGCCATTGTCGGTACCACGCTGCAGATCGTCGGCGAGATGTTGGCCGAGGCAGCCGACGTGCGTGCCGGCGAGCGCGTCCTTGATGTCGCCGCCGGCAACGGCAATGCCTCGCTGGCGGCGGCGCGCCGCTTCGCCAGGGTCACCTCGACCGACTACGTGCCGCATCTGCTGGACAAGGGCGCGGCGCGGGCAAAGGCCGAGGGACTGGACATCCGCTTCCAGGTGGAGGACGCCGAAGCCTTGCCGTTCGCCGATAGCTCGTTCGATGTGGCGCTGTCCACCTTCGGGGCCATGTTTACGCCGGATCACACGCGGCCTGCGCGGGAAATGCTGCGTGTCGTCCGCTCCGGCGGCCGCATCGGCCTCGCCAACTGGACACCAGATGGCTTCATCGGCCAACTCTTTCGCCTCATCGGCGCCTACGTTCCGCCGCCCGCCGGCATGAAATCCCCGGCTCTTTGGGGCACGGAACCGCACATCGTCGAACTGTTCGGCGCGCAAGCCGCGGACATCCGCACGGAGCGCAAGTTCTACAACTTCCGCTATCGCTCCGCCGCCCACTGGATCGACGTCTTCCGCAACTACTACGGGCCAGTGCACAAAGCCTGCGCGGCGCTGGATCCCGCTCGTCAGGCGAGTTTGACCGACGACATTACCGCTCTTCTTGAACGCTTGAACGTGGGCGGGCCGAACTCGCTCGTCGTACCCAGCGAATACCTGGAAGTCGTCATCGCCAAGAAGTGACGACGCAACTGTCGGACGAGGGCGGGGCCGGAGCGAGCGACCGTTGCTCCGGTTCCCGCCACGCCAGCAAACCAGAACAAGAGGTCGTATGTTTGACCCTAGACGCGCCGCATGTGCGACACGACATGCTTTTCATCGTATTTTTTCACAGGAGGCATTGCCATGGCGGTCACTTTATTCCTCGTAAGGACACCGAACCATCTGTTCAATTACGGGAGCCTGCACGGGCGCTTCGGAAAGCTGCTGGCCGTCAACGGGCCGACGGTCACGGCTGCCAGCCTGGTCGAAGTTGGAAGAGCCGGTGACGGGGACACCGTCACCATCATGCCCGGCGAAAACCGTGCGCTCAAACTCCAGTCCGACGGCGGCAAAATTACCGAAGTTTTGCGGTACACGACCATCGAGCGGATGGATGGCTACGTGCAACTGCGCCCGAACTGCGGCTCGTTCAAGACGAAGAAGGAGGGCGCCTACCAAGTCACGGTGGAACCAGGGAATTCCGTGGTCAGGCACCTGTATCAGGGTAAGGATGGTCAAGGGAACTGGACTGGGCCGGTGGTGCACGACGGCAATTGCCTCCGGATCCACGGCGCCGTAAGCGCGCCGGAACGGGGCATCCTGATCCACGAGGCCCCCAACGTGTCGTGGCTGATCGGTTGCATTTCACCGCGCAACCTGAACAATTTCCAGACCGCATTGACGCACAGGCCGAGAACGAACGAATCATACGCGGCCATGACCGAGCTGTTCCGGTTCATCGGCCGCGAGCGTGCGAACTTTTTCGTGCTCGATTGGTAATCCGGGATTTCCTGGGTGGGCGTTGACCTCGCTGTCCGAGACCTCACCCGGCTCTCCTGAAGTTGACCGCCACTCCAACCAGTTGCGCCAAATGACCTTAGAGACTGCCTAAAAACCCCTCGCCCGCCAGCGGGAGAGAGGCAGGGGTGAGGGCCGTTTTTCAATCGGTTAGCTCACCAGAGGCTGTCTAATAACGCCTCTTACAGCTCCACCTGCGTGCCCATTTCCACGACCCGATTATAGGGAATGCGGAAAAACTCCATCGGGCGGGTGGCGTTGCGAAACAGGCCGGCGAACAGCTTTTCGCGCCAGAGCGCCATGCCGGCCCGCGTGGTGGGAATCAGCGTCGCCCGGCCCAGGAAGAACGTGGTGTCCATCATCTCGAAGCTCAGCCCGTGCGGCTCGCACAGCGCCAGGGCGTGGGGCAGATCGGGATTCTCGGTGAAGCCGTAGCGGACGACGATCCGCCAGGTATTGTGCCCCAGGTCATGCACCGTCACCCGCTCCTGGTCCGCCAGGCGTGGGATTTCCTCCGGCGCCACCGTCAGCAACACCAGGCGCTCGTGCACCACCTTGTTGTGCTTCATGTTGTGCAGCAGCGCGTTCGGCACGCCGTTGGGGTTGCTGGTCAGAAACACCGCCGTGCCCGGCACCCGCAGGGTGGAGCCATGCGTCAGGCTTTGCAGGAAGATATCCAACGGCATGGCGCTCTCGCGCAGCCGCTGATTCAGCAGTTTGCGCCCGTCCTTCCAGGTGATCATCAAGGTAAAGATCGCCGCCGCGATCAGCAGGGTAATCCAGCCGCCATGACCGATCTTGAGGGCGTTGGCGCTGAGAAACGCCAGTTCCAGCAGCAGGAAAGCCACGACCGCCAACCCCACGCGGAGCCAGCTCCAGTTCCAACTCGTGCGAGCCAGCGTCAGCACCAGCAGCGTGTCAATCGCCATCGCGATGGTGACCGCGATGCCGTAGGCGGCGGCCAGGTTGGACGAGGTATGAAAGCCGAGCACCAGACCGGTAACGGCCAGTAGCAAGGCCCAGTTGGCGGCGGGCACGTAAATCTGGCCGATAGCCTGATCGGAAGTATGGCGAATGGCGATGCGCGGACAGTAGCCCAGTTGCGCCGCCTGCCGGGTGACGGAGAACACCCCGGAAATCACCGCCTGCGAGGCGATGACGGTGGCCATGGTCGCCAGCATGACCATGGGATACAACAGCCAGGACGGGGCCAGCAAATAAAACGGATGGGTGACCGCCGCTGGATCGCGCAACAGCAGCGCGCCCTGCCCCAGGTAATTGAGCAGGATCGCCGGCAACACGAAGTAGAACCAGGCCAGCCGGATCGGTTTCTTGCCGAAGTGGCCCATGTCGGCGTACAGCGCCTCGCCGCCGGTCACCGCCAGGAACACGGCCCCCAGCACCAGAAAACCGCCCCAGCGATTGACCGCGAAGAAATTCATCGCGTATTCGGGATTGAATGCCGCCAGCACCTCCGGGGCTTGCACCAGGCTGATCAAGCCCAGCAACGCCAGGGTGGCGAACCAGACCACCATGACCGGGCCGAAATACGCGCCCACCCGCGCCGTGCCCCGCGCCTGAATCAAAAACAGCGCCAGCAGGATGACCAGCGTGATCGGGATCACGTAGTCGTCCAGCATCGGGGTGGCGATGTGCAAACCCTCGACCGCGCTCAGGACCGAAATGGCCGGCGTGATCACCCCGTCGCCGTAGAACAGCGCCGCGCCGAAGATGCCCAGCCCGATCAGCCAGCCGCGTTGTTGCGCCGTGCCCTTGAAGTTGCGCGTGGTCAGGGCCAGCAACGCCAGGATGCCGCCCTCGCCCCGGTTGTCGGCGCGCATGACGAACGTGACGTATTTGATGGAAATGACGATGATCAGCGCCCAGAAAATCAGCGAGAGCACGCCCAGCACATTGTCGTGCGTGGGGGCAAGCGCATGGCTGCCACCGAAGCACTCGCGCATGGCGTACAGCGGGCTGGTGCCGATGTCGCCGAACACCACGCCGATGGCGGCCAGGGCGAGCGCCGAGAGATTGTTGTCGTGCGGAGCGGAATCGGAATGAGCGTTCATGCGGAAGGTTTCGCTGGAGCAGGCCCCGCGCCCGTCGGGTGACGGCCAGCGGGCGCAGCGCGGTGGACAGTTACAGATACCGCCAGTACAAATAAACGGCACAGATCGCGACCGACAAGAGCATCAGCGGGAACGCGGTCAGCAGGAAGGGCACGAAGCGGATCGGTTGACCGGCGCGCTCGGCGAAACCGGCCACCACCAGATTGGCGCTGGCCCCGATCAGGGTGCCGTTGCCGCCCAGGCACGCGCCCAGCGACAGCGCCCACCACAACGGCATCAAGCCTTCCGGGCCGCCAAAGCTTGGAGCCATGGCCTTGATCAGCGGGATCATGGTGGCGACGAAGGGGATGTTGTCGATGAACGCCGACAGAATGGCCGAGGACCAGAGCACGACCATCGCGGTCGCGTTCAACTCGCCGCCGGTCACCGCCAGCACCTTGTCCGCCAGCAGTCTGAGCAGACCGGTGCTGTCCAGGCCATGCACCACGATGAACAGCCCGACGAAGAAGAAAATGGTGATCCATTCACACTCGGTGAAGGCGTGCGTCACCCGTTTGGATTGCTCGTCGGCGTCGTGCGGCCAGCATTGCAGCAGCAGCAGCGCGGCGGCGCCGAACAAGCCGATGGTGGCGGCTTCCAGCCCCAGGAAACGGGCAAACACGAACGACAGCACCACCACCCCGATGACTGCCAGACACTTCTTCAGTAAAACCAGATCGGTAATAGCCCCGCGCTCGTTAAAATCCATCACCCGCTTGCGGTCCTCGGGAGCGGCCTTCAGATGCCGGCCCCAGATGAAATAGATCGGGATCAGATTGGCGATCAAGACCACCACGATCACCGGGGCCAAATTCACCACGAAGTCGTTGAAGGTCAGATTAACCGCCGAGCCGATCATGATGTTGGGCGGATCGCCGATCAGGGTCGCGGTGCCGCCAATGTTGGAGGAAATAATCATCGAGAACAGATAGGGATAAGCCTTGACCTTGAGTTCCTCGGTGATCAACAGCGCGACCGGCACGATCAGCAGCACGGTGGTGACGTTGTCCAGGAATGCCGAGACCACGGCGGTGACCACGGACAGCATCGCCAAAATGCCCCATGGGCTGGCGTCCACCTTCTTGGCCGACCAGATCGCCAGATATTGGAACACCCCGGACTGGCGGGTGATGGCGACGATGACCATCATCCCGATCAGCAGGCCGATGGTGTTGAAGTCCACGCCGCGAATGGCGGCTTCCTGGTTGATGACGCCAAACAAAATCATCACGCCGGCGGCAAGCAGGGCGACGATGGCGCGATTGACCCGCTCGGTCATGATCACCACGTAGGTGATCACGAAAATCAGGGCGGCCAGCGCCATGTGGAAGGTTGAAGCGGCGGCGGTCGTTTCGTGCATGTCAGTGGCTCTCCCCCACCAGCTTTTCCAGCACGTCCCAGAACGAAATGATGCCCTCCAACCGATTCGTTGCCTTGTCCACCACCGGGACGCTGGTGGTGCGGCCGTGCAGCATCAGCAGCATGATTTCCATGGCGTGGGTATCGGGACGGGCGACCTCGTGGATGTTGATCCAGTTCTTCACCGGCTCGTCACGGCGCTTGCCCAGGCGCTGGGCCAAATCCCCGACGCTCTCGGTCACGAAGGACACGTTGTCCAGCCCATGCTTGTCCAGCACCGCCTTGGGCAGGGTCAGTTTCAGCAGCGAGTAGATGCTGAACGTGCCCAGGTAGCGACCCTGCTCGTCCACCACCGGCAAATGGCGCAAGTGATGCTTGAGAATCCGGTCGGCGGCGGTCGCCACCGTATCCGATGGACTGAGCGTCATCGGATGGGGGTTCATGATGATGTTGGCTTTCATGCAAGGTCCTTGGTTGGGGGAGAAGACGGCTGAACGGTCGAATCCTGAAATATCAGTCCCCACTCGATCAGCAATTCAGGAAACAGGCCGGCCGCCAGCGTTCCTCTGGTTTCATGGATGGCGGGTTTGCCGTAACACCCGTCGGCGCTCAAAGTGTAGACGATGACAACGTGATCGGTGGGGTGCACCAACCAGACCTCGCGCACGCCGGCCTGCTCGTAGGCCGCCAGCTTCTGAATCTGATCCTTGGCGGCGGTGCTGGGCGACAGCGCCTCGATCACCCAGTCCGGCGCGCCGCGACAGCCGCGCTCGTCCAGCTTGGCCGGATCGCAAATCACCGAAATGTCGGGTTGCACGACCGTGGTTACGGCGTCGTCGGCCTCATTCCCGCGCGGCAGACGCACATCGAAGGGCGCGACGAATGGACGACAGGGCTTGCCGATCAGATGGTTGGCGATTTGCCGGAACAGCTCGCCGACCGCCGCCTGATGGGCCAGACCCGGCGCGGCCATGGCATAAGCCTCGCCATCGATCAATTCCCAACGTTCGTCGTCCGGCCAGGCGCGGTAATCCGCATAGGTAAAAATCGTTACCGGTTTGCGCAAAGATTGTCCCATGGTGGACGCTCCTCATGATGTAGATCGGTGGAGTCTTCTAGCCAAACGTGCCGCCGTTCCAGCCCCAATTCTCCGCGCCGACGCTGGTGAACCCGAGATAGACCCGGTCGGGCGGGATGTCGAGTTGTTCCTGCAACAGCGCGCAAATGCGCTCGGACAATTTGCGGTTGATTGCGCCGTTCAGGCCGCCGATGCTGCGAACGTCGGCATAGGCGGCGGGACCTTCCGCGCCGCCCATCAGCATCGCGGCCTCGCCGACGGTCACCATGACGTAGCGTTCCGGTTTGCCGATGCACTCGGCGACGATTTTCGAGAGCGGCGCGAGCAGGTCGTAACGCTGCTGGTTGGACAGGCGCACCGAGGTTTGCAGGACGAGCAGGGGCATGGAACAACCTCCAGAGTGGGAAGGGGGAAACGGGAACCCGGCGACGGGCGAACGCGCGGTGAAATATTCCACGTGGAATATTCCGACCCCGGCATTTCAGAAAAGCATGGAACGGCAAAATATTCCACGTGGAATAACGAGCGTGCGTTCCCCTCCCCGCTGGCCTGGACGAATCTCCCAGCCCACCGCGCAAGGACGCCTATCCCGCCCTTACCTGGAATGCGGGTATCATTACAAGCGCCATCCATCGTCCTGATCCGTCCTTCGCTCCAACGGATTCTAACAAATGCGAATGCTTAGCCTCATTCTGTGGGCCCCGTTCTTTGGCGCGGTCCTGGTCGCCCTCCTGCCAGCGGCCCAGCCGCGCCTCATCCGCGCGGTCGCCCTGTTTCACGCCGGGCTGGCCCTGGCGCTGGCCTGGAGCCTGCTCGCCACGTTCGACCGGACCACGGCGGCGATTCAGTTCGCGGAACAGGTGGTATGGAGTCCCGCTCTCGGGGTTTCCTACGCGCTGGGCGTGGATGGACTGTCCCTGCCGATGGTGCTGCTGGCCACCCTGCTCGCCGCCGTGGCGCTGCTGGCCTCGGAATCGGTGACCAGCCGGGTCAAGGGTTACCACGCCTGGCTGCTGATCCTGGAATTCGCCATGCTCGGCGTGTTCATGGCCCAGGACTGGACCCTGTTCTTCATGTTCTGGGAGCTGACCCTGATTCCGCTGTTTTTTCTCATAGACCTGTGGGGCGGGGAGAAACGGCACGCCGCCAGCCTGAGTTTCGTGCTGTACACCATGGGCGGGGCGATTTTCATCCTGATCGGCCTCATCATGGCCTACCGAAGCACACCGACCCCGTCGTTCGCCATGACCGCCATCGCCCAGGCGGCGGCCAGCCTGCCCCGCGACCAGCAAGTGTTGCTGCTGCTGGCGTTCCTGGTCGGGTTCGGGGTCAAGATTCCCATTTTCCCGCTGCACGGCTGGCTGCCGCTGGCCCACGTCGAAGCGCCCGGCCCGGTCAGTATCCTGCTCTCCGGCGTGCTGCTCAAGATGGGCGCCTACGGCCTGTTGCGGGTCGTGCCGATGTTGCCGGAGGCGACCCTGCTGTTGCAGCCGCTGCTGGTCGGCATCGCGCTGGCCAGCATCCTCTACGGCGGCTTGCTGGCCTGGCGGCAGAGCGATTTGAAAGCGATGATCGCCTATTCCTCGATCAGCCACATGGGCGTGGTGTTGCTGGGAATGTCAGCCCTGAACGAGACCGGACTGATGGGCGCGACCCTGCAAATGACCGCCCACGGCCTGATCGCCGGCGCGCTGTTCCTGCTGATCGGCCTGCTGTACGAGCGCACTCACAGCCGCGAACTGGCCGATTACGGCGCGCTGGCGCGGGTGACGCCCGGCTTCACCCTGCTGGTCACCCTGGCCTTGCTCGCCTCCATGGGAATGCCCGGCCTGGCCGGCTTCGTGGCCGAACTGCACACCCTGCTCGGTGGCTTCGAGCGGTGGGGTTGGTGGATGGTGTCGATGAGTCTCGGCGTGCTGGTGAGCGCGGCCTACGCGATCCGCGCCATGGGCCAGTTGTTCACCGGTCCGCCCCGCCCGGAACTGGCCGGACTTGGCGACCTGCGGCCGCGCGAATGGGCGGCGGCGGCTCCGCTGCTGGCGGGACTGCTGGTTCTGGGGCTGCAACCCGCGTTCGCCACGGAGCTGATGAACGTCACGGTCGCCCGGTTGAGCGCCGTCTTCACCCGGCTGCCGTAGGAGAACGTCATGTCCGCGACAGTCCATCCGGATTCAGCCGGCGCGTCTCATCCGACTTCATCCGATCCGCGCCGGATCATCGAACGGGCGGTGGCGCATCTGGACCATGTGTTGCCTGGCCAGGCCCCGATCCTGAACTTCGTCCATCACAACACCCTGCACGGTTACCAGCATCTGCCCTTCGAAGAGGCGCTGGCGGCTTTCGAACGGCTGACCGGGATTCGCGCCTATTGGCCGGAGGAAGAATTTCGCGGGCAGTACCGGGCGGGTCGAATCACCGACGCGGATTTGGCGGCGGTCCTGGCCGAACGCGCCGAATTGCGGGCCGACGCCGCGCTGGTTCGCCGGGGCGGGCGCGAAATCCGTCGCGGGGAGGTGTTGCAAATCTCCCTGATCCACGGCGTGGACGCCCTGACGCCCAGTCAACTCGTCTGGCGGATGGAAGAACTCGACGCCACCCGCCGGTTTCAGGAGGATGTCCCCCCGACCGCGCGCCAGCGGTTGTTGGAAGCGGCGACGCGGGACGGCGTGACCGGCGAGCGGGAAGCCGTGGAGGACTTGTGGCGGGCCTGTCTGGCCAGTTTCCAACTGCCCGCCGACGGTCTCCATCCCGAGGAACTGGTGGACCTGCAATTGAACCTGGCAAAATCCCTGCTGGCGCGGTTCAAGACGCGGGGCGCGGCGGACGAACGGGAACCGGTCGTCCATCAGCACATGCGGGCGGAAGCGGCGGCACTGGTCGAGCGACTGTTCGCGGACGTGGGGGCGGGCGTCACGCTGCGCGGGCTGCTGCGGACCCTCACCGGCCAGGACCTGCTGGATCGGGTGCGTCCCATCCTCATCCGCCTGTGCGCCGCTCACCTTGACGAGGGGCTGGCCGCATGGCGGCTGCCCGAGCGGGCCGAAGGACTGTACGCGGCCTGGCGGCGGCTGGCGGGAAGCGATCCGGCCTGGACCCTCGCAAGCTGGTCCGGCCAGCGTCCGGCGCCGGCCCGCTGGCCCGAAGACCCGGTCGAGGCCATCGCCGCCGAACTGCGCCGGCTGGGTCTCCCCGAATCGCGCTGGGAAGGTTATCTCACCCGCCTGGCCCTGGAATTGCCGGGCTGGTCCGGGATGATGAACTGGCGTCAGCAACATCCCCACTATCCGGCCAACCGGGAAACGCCGGTCGCGCTGGTGGATTATCTAGCGGTCCGGTTGGGTCTCGATGGCCTGTGGATCGAACGCCTGTGCCGCGAAACCTGGGGCATGGAAGGCACGCTGCCGGCGCTGCGCGACTACTTCACCGCGCGCCCGGCGGAGGCGCTGGTCCGGCACGCGCTGCACGAGGGACGCTTGCCCGAATACCTGGCCAGCCGGGCGCGGGCGCTGACCGAGACCTCATCCCCAGTCCCTCTCTCACCAGGGGAGAGGGGAGTCGAGGAATCCACGCCCGCCGTCTGGGACACTCTCGCCGACATGATCTGGACCTGGCGGCACAGTCCGGCGGCGACCGAATCCGACGCGCCCACAGTCCACGGCAACGCCTGGCGGCTGTTCCGGCTGGCTCAGCATCTTGGTCTGGCCGGCGGCGAACTGCGCGCGCTGGCTCCGGCGGAGATCGAGCGCCTGCTGGCGACGCTGGACGAGTTGCCGGCCACCCTGCGCGGGGCAATCTGGCTGTGCGCCTACGAGTGCCATTACCGGGAGGCGTTGCTTAACGCGCTGGCGAACAACCACGGGCGCGGCCGCTGGGCCACCCGCCAGCAACGGCCGCAAGCCCATGTGATCTTCTGCATCGACGACCGGGAGGAAGGCTTCCGCCGCCACCTGGAAGAGCTGAACCCGCGCATCGAGACGCTGGGCGCGGCCGGCTTCTTCGGGGTGGCGATCAACTGGCGCGGTCTGGACGACCGCGAGGTCACTCCACTCTGTCCGGTGGTGGTCACGCCCGCCCACGAGGTGCGCGAGGTCGCGCGGCCCGGAACCGAACCCCAAATCGCCCGGCGCGACCGGCGGCGCGCGCTGCGCGACCGGTTGCGGACCCTGTTGCCGGAGCTGCGGCGCAACCTGCTGTCGTCGTTTCCGCTGATCGACCTGCTAGCGCCGGGCGCGTTGCTGACGCTGGCGAGCAAGGTGCTGGCCCCGCTCCCGCAGGCGCGATTTGCGGAGGCATTCGCCGCCTGGTGGACCCCCCCGCCGCCCACCGAGGTGGCGGTTACAACCTCGGACCCCACTGCCCCGGCCACGCCGGACCAGCCGCGGCTGGGCTTCACCGACGCCGAGCAGGCCGACCGGGTGGCCGCCCTGCTGCGCAACATCGGCCTGACCGCGCAATTCGCGCCGGTGGTGGCGCTGATGGGCCACGGTTCGATGAGCCAGAACAATCCGCACCTGGCCGCCTACGACTGCGGAGCGTGCAGCGGCCGTCACGGCGGCCCGAACGCCCGCGTTTTCGCCGCCATGGCCAATCGCCCGGCGGTGCGGGCGCTGCTGGCCGAGCGCGGCATCCCGATCCCGGCCGACACCTGGTTCGTCGGGGCCGAACACAACACCTGCGACGAGGAGATCACCTTCTACGATCAGGATGATCTACCGGTCGAGGCGAAAAGGGCGCTGGCGGCGCTGCAACGGGAACTGGACCAGGCGTGCGCCCTGTCGGCGCACGAACGCTGCCGCCGGCTGGCCTCGGCCCCGCGCTATCCCACCCCGGCCCAGGCCCTGCGCCACATCGTCGGCCGCGCCCGCGATTTCAGCCAGGCCCGGCCGGAACTGGGTCACGCCACCAACGCCGCCGCGCTGGTCGGCCGGCGCTCGATGAGTCAGGGGCTGTTCCTGGACCGGCGCGCGTTCCTGATTTCCTACGACCCGACCCAGGACCCGGAAGGCGCCGTGCTGGAGGGCATCCTGCTGGCGGTGGGACCGGTCGGCGCGGGCATCAACCTGGAATACTATTTCTCCACCGTCAACAACGAACGGCTGGGCTGCGGCACCAAGCTGCCGCACAACGTCACCGGCCTGTTCGCGGTGATGGAGGGGGCAAGCAGCGACCTGCGCACCGGACTACCCAGACAGATGATCGAGATTCACGAACCGCTGCGCTTGCAGATCGTGGTCGAGGCCCGCACCGGGATACTGGCCGCCATTTACGGCCGCCAGCCGTCGCTGCGGGAACTGATCGGCAACGGTTGGGTGCATCTGATCGCCAAGGACCCGGAAAACGGAGAATTTTCCATCTTCGATCCGGCGCGCGGATTTGTCCCCTGGACCGGTCCGGTGCAACCGTTGCCCGAGCGCGCCCGGTCGGGCGACTGGTATCGGGGGCACGCCGACCCGCTGCCGCCAGCGCTGATCGGCGAAGCATTACCCTCCCCTCGCCCGCAGGCGGGAGAGGGGCTGGGGGTGAGGGTCGAACGTTCAAACAGAGGAAGCGGTCATGTTTGAGTGGATCGCCGGCCTCGTTCCAGCCCTGCCCCTGGCCGCCGCGCTGTGGATCGGCGCGGCCATCCTGTTCGGCCGGGCCAGCGGCGAAGCGCGCGAACGGCGCACCAGCCGGATCGCGCTGACCGCCCTCTCCGCCGCGTTCGTGGCCATGCTCGCGCTGGTCGCCGCCCGGTTGGCGGGCGAATTGCCCGAACGGTTGACGCTCGGGCGCTGGCTGAGCAGCGGCACCGTTCAGGTCGAAGTCAATTTTCTCGCCGACCGGCTCGGTCTGACGCTGACCACCCTGGCTACCCTGTTATGCCTGCTGGTCACCCGGTTCTCGGTGAACTACCTGCACCGGGAAGCCGGCTTTCACCGCTTCTTCCTGATCCTGAGCCTGTTTTCCGCCGCGATGCCGTTGCTGTTCCTGAGCGGCAACGCGGTGCTGACCTTCGTGGGCTGGGAAGTGGCCGGACTGTGCTCCTACCTGCTGATCGCGTTTTTCCAGGACCGACCAGCGGCGGCGGCCAACGCCACCCGCGCGTTCGTCACCAACCGGATCGGCGACGCCGGTTTCCTGCTGGGCATCGCCATGGCGTTTCACTGGCTGGGCGGCGTGGACTGGGCGACGGTGAACGCCGGAGCGGCGGGTCTGAGTTCCAGCCAGGCGGGAATCCTGGCCGGCTGTTTCCTGCTGGCGGCGGTCGCCAAATCCGGGCAAATCCCGCTGGCGCCGTGGCTGGCCCGCGCCATGGAAGGCCCCACGCCGTCGAGCGCCCTGTTCTACGGCGCGGTCATGGTCCACGCCGGCGTTTATCTCCTGCTGCGCCTGCAACCGCTGTTCGAGCAGTCCCCGGCGGCCATGGCGGCATTGGCGATCATTGGACTGGCCACGGCCCTGTACGGCTTCTGGGCGGGCCTGGCCCAGACCGACATCAAGAGCGCCCTGATCTTTTCCACCACCGGCCAGCTTGGATTGATGTTCCTGGCCTGCGGCCTGGGCTTGTGGACGCTGGCGCTGATTCACCTGTGCGGTCACGCCATCGTTCGCGGCTACCAGTTTCTCCGCGCGCCCTCGGTTCTGTACCCGCCGCCCGGCACGCCTGTCCGCCCCGTCCCCGCCTTTCTCGCGCGACGACACCGGGCCTACGCGGCGGCGCTGCAACGGTTCTGGCTGGAAGACGTGGCGGACTGGACCGTGGTCCGGCCGGTGCGCCGGCTGGCCCGCGTCCTGAACCGCTTCGATACCGTCGTGGTGGATCGGGCGACCGGACTGCCGGCCCCGGCGGTGAACGCCCTGTCGTCGCTGGCCCAGTGGGAGGAGCGTCAGGTTGGCGCCGGACGGATTCTGGAGCGCGCGCCCAACGCCGCTGACCGGGACCCCGGAATCCTGGGCTGGATCACCGAACGAACGGCGACGCTGGTTCACGGCTTTGAGGAGCTTCTGGTATTCCGGGCCGTGGGGCAAGGCATCGTGGCCACCAGCCGCCGACTGGGCAATCGCTTGGGCCGGATCGAGCGCGGGCTGCGGCGGTCCTGGGCCTGGATGGCGGCGACGTTGGTGGTTCTGATCGCGCTGGTGGGCCTGCGCGAAATCGTGCGCGCCGGCGAAAGCCCCGACACCGGGCTGGCCGGTTTTCCACTGTTGAGCCTGCTGCTGCTGACGCCGCTGGTCGGAATGGTCGCGGCCTGGCGAATCCAGCGCATCCAGACGGCGCTGACGCTGGGTCTGGCGACGGCGGGCGTGGAACTGCTGCTGACGATAGCGGCGTTGATCCGGTTCGACCCGCACGACCCCGCCGCGCAACTGGTCGAGCGGTTCGAACCGCTGCCCTGGCTGAACCTTGATCTCGGTATTGACGGCCTGGGCGTGCTGTTCCTGCCGCTGACGGCGCTGCTGACGCTGCTGATCCTGCTCTACGCCCAAACGATCCGGCGGGAACGGCCGGGCGTGCTGGTGGCCGGCGTGTTGGCGCAGGAAGCGGCGCTGATGGGCATGTTCACCGCGCTGAATCTGATGCAGTTCTGGCTGTTCGCGCTGGCCGAGATCATCCCGGTGGCGTTCCTGGTCTGGCGCTGGGGAACCAGCCCGGTGCGCGGGCGAGCGGCCTGGCGTCTGGTCCGCGACCTGTCGAGCGGCCTGGCGGCGCTGTTGGCCGGGATCTTGCTGCTGGGCTGGAACCACGCCACCGCGATGGATGGCGTCTGGTCCTTCGATCTGTCCGCCCTACTCGCCACGCCCGCGTCGCCGGGTCTTCAATCGTTGATCTTCGTGTTGCTGTTCGGCGGCCTGGCGGTGCGGCTGGCGCTGTTCCCGTTTCACGCCTGGCTGCCGGTCGTGGCCCAGCACGGCACGGTCGCGGTGGGCCTAGCGTTGCTGGCGGGCGTGAAGGTGGGGGTTTACGCGCTGCTCCGTTTCGCGTTCCCGTTGCTGCCCACCGCCACTCAGCAATGGGCCGGCGCGGTGATCGCGCTGGGTCTGATTGGCATGGGATACGGCGCGCTGCTCGCCCTGATGCAGAAGGACCTGCGCCGGCTGCTGGCCTTCGCCGTGGTCAGCCACACCGGCGCGCTCCTGGTCGGACTGTTCGCGCTGAATCCGCCCGGCCTGCAAGGGAGTTTGTTGCTCAGCCTGAATCTCGGCCTGGCCACGGCCGGGCTGTTCCTGGTCGCGGGACTGCTGCAACGCCGGCTGGGCGTCACCCGGTTCTACCGCCTGGGCGGACTGTTCGACGCGGCGCCCCTGCTCGGATTGACCTTTCTGGTGGTGGTGCTGGGCAGTATCGCCATGCCGGGCACGCCTGGTTTCGAGGCCGCTCACCTGGCACTGGAAGGCGTGCTCGAAACCTGCGGCTGGGGCGTCGCCACGCTGGCCGCCTCCGGCAACGTGCTGGCGGCGGGCTACTTGCTGTGGTCGTATCAGCGGATTTTCCTCGCCCGCAATCCCCGCGGTACGACGCGACCCCTGACCGATCTGCGCAACCGGGAATTGGTCATGGCCGGGCTGCTGTGCGCGGTGATGGTGAGCGTCGGTCTCTACGCCCATCCGTGGCTCGAAACGATCAGTGGGGCGGTGGAGAATGTGGCGGGGCTGTTCGAGGTTAGAGCTGGCCATTGACCGCAGATCAAAGGACTGAACTGTGTTGTATTGACAATAGCTACACGAAACTCTAGGTTTGTGTATTCGTTGTATATACACTCTTGGGAGGTATCTATGCGCGGTGCCGCCATCAATCTGCGGGCCTTGCCCGAACAGCGCGACTTGATTGATCGCGCCGCTAGCCTTCTGGGCAAGAACCGCTCGGACTTCATGCTCGAAGCGGCCTGCGAACGCGCGCGGGCGGTGCTGCTCGATCAAGTGTTCTTCGGTCTGGACGCTGACCAGTTCCAGCGGTTCACCGCCCTGCTCGACGCGCCGCCGAGCGCCAATCCGGGGCTGGAGCGCCTGATGGCGGTGAAAGTTCCCTGGGACGCCGACCGGGGATGAGCTTGCGACTTTTCGCACCGCTACCGCTGGCGGTCGCCCACCGGCTGGACGAGTTCGCCTGCGGTGAAGCCACGTTGGACGAGTGGCTCAAGCGCCGCGCCACGGCGAATCAACTGAGCGGCGCCAGCCGTACCTTCGTCGTGGCCGATCAGGACGACCTTGTGTTCGGGTATTACGCCCTGGCCGCGGGCGCTGTTGCGCACCGGCAGGCCACCGGCGCCGTGCGACGCAACATGCCCGACCCGATCCCGGTCATCGTGCTGGCCCGGCTGGCGGTCGATCGGCGCGCGCAAGGCGGTAAACTGGGCGCCGCGCTGCTGCGGGACGCCGTCCACCGCGTGGTGGCGGCGTCGGAAACCGTCGGGATCAGGGCATTGCTCGTCCACGCGCTGAACGACCGTGCCAAACAGTTCTACGAGCACTACGGGTTTCAGGCATCGGCCGTGCATCCGATGACCTTGATGCTGCGGCTACATGCGGTGAAAACGTAGCGGTAACCGTTCAGTCCCCTTTCCTCCAGGGACGAAATAGAAGGTGCATCCGTGATTTCAGAAGAACCCTTGGATATTCGCGTCGCTTCCACGGAAGCCGAAATCAACGCCTGCTTTCCCGCGTTGCACGAACTCAGGCCGTACCTTTCCGAGCATGAATTCGTGGAGCGGATTCAACGCCAAATGAAAAGCCATGGTTACGTTCTCGTATACGCTACTTCGCATGATCAGGTCGTCGCGGCGGCGGGTTATCGCGTCGCCGAATTTCTGGCCTGGGGACGCATTTTCTATGTGGATGACCTGATCAGCCGGAGCGCATTCCGCAACCGTGGCCATGGCGGAAGGCTGCTCGACTGGCTTCTGAAAAAGGCGAAAGAATTGTCCTGCGACCAGTTTCATCTCGACTCGGGTGTAACCCGACACGACGCCCATCGGCTTTACCTGAGCCGGAAACTGCAAATCAGCTCTCACCACTTTTCCAAGGAGCTTGGCAAGAGTGTTGCCCAATCCTGAACATCTATCCACCGCCGACCCATTCGGCTTTCCCATCCTAAGCCTGCTGATTCTGCTGCCGCTCGCCTGGGCGCTGTTGCTGCCATTCCTGCCCGAGGGTCGCGCCGCGCGGGTCGTGGCGCTGATCGGAGCCGTGCTGGAACTGATCCTGGCGCTGGCGATGCTGGCGGCCCTGGACCCGGACAGCGCCGGGATGCAACTGGTGGAACGGGCGTCCTGGATTCCCAGCCTGAACGTTCAGTACCTGCTCGGCATCGACGGCATCGCCGCCCTGTTCCCGCCGCTGACGGCCCTGCTGTTCTGCGGCGTCATCCTGGCGTCGTGGACCTCGATCCAGTTCATGCCCCGGCTGTACTTCGCCCTGCTGCTGGCGCTGGAAAGCTTCACCATCGGCGTGTTCTGCGCCCTGGACCTGGTGCTGTTCTTCCTGTTCTGGGAACTGACCCTGGTCCCGATCTATTTCCTGATCAGCCTGTGGGGCATCGGGCCGGAACGGCGCTTCGCCGCCGTCAAGTACACCCTGTTCATGCTGGCCGGCGGGATTCCGCTGCTGTTCGCCATCGTGCTACTGGGGCTGGGTCACGCCAGCGCCGTCGGCGTTCCCGCGCCGGGCGGGCTGACGTTCGATTACCGGGTCCTGCTCCAACACCCCCTCCCCGCCTCGACACAGACGTCGATCTTCCTGCTGCTGTTTTTCGGCTTCGCCGTCAAGGCCCCGCTGTTCCCGTTCCATACCTGGCTGCCCACCGTGCTGCGCGAGGGACCGACGGGACTGAGCGCGCTGCTGGTGGGTCTCAAGCTCGGCGCTTTCGGCATCCTGCGTTTTGCCGTCCCGCTGGCTCCAGAAGCCGCGCACGACCAAGGGTGGTGGGTAATGGCTCTGGGAGCATTTGGCGCGCTCTACGGGGCTCTGGCGGCGCTACAGCAGGCCAATCTGCGCAAGGTTCTGGCATTTTCCAGCGTGAGCCACGTTGGACTGGTCATCGCCGGCATCGGAACCCTGAACATTCAGGGCGTGCAGGGCGCGGTGTTTCAACTGGCGAACTTCGGGGTCATCGCTGGCGGCCTGTTCCTGATCGCTGGTTTTTTGCACCACCGGCTGGGTTCAACCGATCTGGCCAGCCTGGGTGGGCTGGCCCGGCCGCTACCCCGGTTGACGGCTTTCTTCCTGCTTTTCGGCATGGCCTCCATCGGGTTGCCCGGCACCAGTGGTTTCGCCGCCGAATTGCTGATCCTGATCGGCGCCTGGCAAGCGCATCCCGGTCTGGCGCTGGTCGCCGTCGGTGGCGCGGTGCTGGGTGCCGCTTATTTCCTCGGCTTCTTCCAGCGGGCATTCCTGGGGCCGGTAACCGATCCGGCGGTGGCGACGGCGATGGATCTGCGGCCGCGCGAGGTGCTGATCGCGGGCGTCATGGCGTCGTTGACGTTGGCGGGCGGTCTGTTCCCCAACGGTGTCCAGGGGATCACCGCCAGCGCGGCGAACGCCTGGGTGGCGCGGCTGGCGGCGGATCGAACCACGCCGGCGGCGCTGGCCCGCGTGGAAACTCAGGGTTCCGGCTCTTCCACTCCCTGAACGACCAATGCCTGAGCGTCGTAAACCACCGTCGCCGCGTGAACGGCGCCGTAATCCGCAGCCACGAAAAAGCCGCGAATCGGACCGGTCGCGGGCAAATCCCGCTGGAATTCGACCAGCGCCTTGCAAAAATGCCGGTTGCACAGATCGGCGCGCAGCGCGCGGGGCAGGGCGCAGCCATCGGCCTGATGGTAGACGCAGGAGCCCTCGACGGTGCGATGGCCCACCCGCTCCAGGTAGGCGGCGAGGATGTCGCGGGGACGCTGGCCCGGATGCGCGGCCCGGTAGCGCTGGATGGTTTCGACGGTCAGGTAGGCGCGATTGCCGCCGCCCTCGCAGCAGAACCCCTTGCAACAGGCGCACGCCCGGCCCAAAACGGCCTGGAGCTGGGATTGCCGCTCCGTGGGCCGCGACGCGGGTTCCCCGGCGGATAGCGCGGGCGCGGGCAGTCCGGCCGCCTGGCTGATCAGCGCGTTCACATGGTCGCGCAGCGCGCGGCGACGGCGCTCCGGCAGATTCACCAGCCGGGCCGTGACCGCCGGGATCACCGTCAACCGAAACGAGTCCGGCTCGCGGAAACCAAACGCGGTGATCACCCGGTTGCGCAACCGCGTGGCCCGTTCGATTTCCCGCTGGATCAACGCCGCGTAGCGTGCCTCGTTGCGTTCGTGCACGACCTGCCCACGTTCCACCACCGCCATCCGCTGACAGGCCGAAGCCGCGCAAACCTGGCTGGGCAATTCTCGCGCGGCCAGTGGGCGACCACAGACTATGCAAACCTCGTGCCGTTTTCGCAACAACGCATAACGCCATTCGCATTCCCCGCGACCGCACAGCTTGTCGTCGCGCGCCCGCGAGACAGGCAGGGGAACCTGGCAGATCAGGCAAGCTCGGGGTTCTTTCGGCAGGGCCGTCGTGTTTGTCATCATAGCTTCCCCACCTCCTCACTGACCGGTTTGTCCACCCCAACGAGAACGCTCATGCCTGAACCACTGTGCTACGATCACGGCATTTACGCCGTCGACGCCGGCTACATCCGGCCCCAACTCAACGCCATTCACTTCATCGTCGAGCACGGCCGGGTCACCGTGGTGGACACCGCCAACAACGCCGCCCTGCCGCGCGCCCTGGACGCCCTGCGCATTCTGGGGCTGTCGCCGACTTGCGTGGACTACGTGTTTTTGACGCACGTCCATCTGGACCACGCCGGCGGCGCGGGCGCGATGATGCAAGCCTTTCCCGAGGCGCGGCTGGTCGTCCACCCGCGCGGCGCCCGGCACATGGCCGATCCCACCCACTTGTTCGCCGCGGTCCAGGCGGTCTATGGCGCGGACGAAGCTCATCGGCTGTACGGCGAGCCCTTGCCCGTCCCCACCGACCGAATCCTGGTGGCCGGCGACGGCTACCGCCTCGATCTCGCCGGCCGGACCTTGATCTGCCTGGAAACGCCCGGTCACGCCCGCCATCACCTGTGCCTGCACGATCCACGCGGCGACTGCCTGTTCACCGGCGACATCTTCGGGCTGTCCTTCCGGGAGCTGGACGTGGATGGGAGGCCGTCGGTCATTCCCACCACCACGCCCACCCAATTCGAGCCGGCAGCCATGCACGCCTCCGTGGACCGCATCCTGGCCTGCCGACCCAAGGCGTTGTACCTTACCCACTTCTCCCAGATCACCGACATCCAGCGCCTGGGCGGCGACTTGCACCGATTGATCGACGCGCATGTGGCGGTGGCTGAACGGGAACGCGACACCGGCCTGGAACGGGGCGCGCGGATCCTGGACGGGCTGTGGGCGCTGATGGCGGCCGAGGCGGCGCGGCAAGGCTGGCGGCTGGACGCCGCACAGTGGCGCGAGGTGTTGCGGATGGATGTCGAACTGAACGCCCAGGGGTTGGATTACTGGCTCGATCAGCACTCACCATCGGCCTAGGCCGACCGATAAGCTCCGCTGATTCGCGACGGTCAAACCGCGCGTTGCAGCCACTCGACGATCTCGGCCGAGGCTAACCGCTCCCGGGCAAACGCGACCAGGTCCTTCTGTTCGGGATCGAGCAGCATCTCCACGGCAAACGCCTCGAAGGCGGAGCGCAACAGGGGGGTCGTGGGGCCGACCTCGCGAAATTTCCGCGCCCAAACCGGGTGGCGGGCGACGAACTCGTCGTTGAAGCGCGCTCGCTCCTCCGCCGACATGCGCTCCAGCCGCTCGCCCACCAGTTGGCTCTGGTGCGTCCGGAACGCGCTCTTGAATCTGGCCGCCAAGCGCTCGACCTTGGACGTGGACGTGGACGACGCCTCTTCGGAGGGTCGAGCCTCCGGGCGCGGCGCTTCGGGGCGCTTCGGGTCCGGTGGGTCCCGCTCCTCCCACCGGCCATACCCCTCGCGGAAGCAGCGCGCCATGTAGGCGCCAAGGTCGCGAACCTGGTCCTTCGATCCCTTTCTCCGCGCCGCCTGGCGCAAGGCGTAGTCGCGAATCGCCCGCGCTCCATTCAGACCGTGGGTCCGGAGGGCTTGCACGGCGTCGGTCTCGGCGACCTGATGAGCCTTCACGCTGTCCAGGAACGCCTGCTCCTCGGCGTCCGGCGCCGCCGGCGGCGTCGGCGCGCTCAGGGCCGGCGGCGTCGGCGCGCTCAGGGCCGGCGGGCCGGCGGGAACCGGCGGTTGGTAGTAAACTTGCAGCTCGCGCAAATGTTCCTCCAGCAGCGGCGGATGCCAGTCCTGCTTGTCGATGGTGAACACCACGCCCGCCACTTTCCTTCCCTCCCGATAGGTGTCGTAAGCGACCTGACAGTCGGTGTTCTGGTTGATGGCCGCCAGGTTCGGGCGCAGCACCTCCTTCTTGAACGCGATGAACTGGTCGTAATAGGGTCCCGCGATGCCCAGCGATTCCTTCAGCTCCTGAAGCGAAAGCCGGACCACCCGCTCGCCGCGCGAGTAGCAGTCGGACAGGATTTCGTAGAGCGGGAAGGCGTACTTGGGCTTGGCCAGGATCGCCATCATGATCAGCTTGATTCGGGCGAACAGCCGGGGGTCCTTGATGGCCGGCTCCAGATCGGGATGGAGCTTGAACCCGATGAACGGGCCGGTGTCGGTCGGTTCGAGCAAGCTGACGATCAGCTTGCACTTGAGGCTCTTGAAGGTCTTGTCCTTGCCCAGCAGGTTCCAGCGGATGGTGTTGTCGAAGATTTTCTCGAACGCCTCGTAGATGCGCGGATAGTTGTGGCTGTCGTCCCAGCCGAGGAAGCGGCGCACGAAGCTCTTGCGGATGTGATAGAAACCGCTTTCGTCCTTGTCGGCGATCTGGCAGTGGAAAATGATCAGCGTCATCACTTTCTGCTCGGTCAGCGGCATGTCCCGCTCGAAATGAACCAGCGCCGTCGGTTTCCGGATGTCGTTGCCCAACAGGTCGGTGATGTCGGGACTCATGGCGTTCCTCGCAGCCTCGCCTCTTTCCAAACAGGTATAAACCAGAAAGTGGGGGATTGCAAACGCACCCTCCCCCTACTTAACTCCCCGCGTTTCCCCCACTTTCACCCCGACTCCCCGCGTTTCCCCCACTTTCGCCGACCGACTCCCCGCGTTTCCCCCACTTTCGCCGACCGACTCCCCGCGTTTCCCCCAC
>JARSSO010000047.1 GCA_029624765.1 Candidatus Contendibacter sp.
GAATACCGGCCTGTCACGCCGGGGGTCGCGGGTTCGAGCCCCGTCCGCTCCGCCAAATACCCAGAGGGTGTCGCGCAGACGCCCTTTTTTATGCGCGTCCGCCGCGCTTTGCCCCTCAGGATTCCGCTGGAAAACCGGGTCGCCGCCATGCTGCTACAGAAAATCCGTGATCACGCTCAAGGCTGGTTTGCTTATTTCCTCTTTGGCATGTTGATCATTCCATTCGCGGTGTGGGGCATCAATTATTACTTCGAGGGGGGCGGACCGATGGACGCCGCCGTGGTCGGCGACAGTAAGATTTCGCTTCAGGAATTTCAACGCGCCTATCAGCAGCAGCGTCAGCGGATGCAGGCCATGCTGAGCGGCCAAATGAATTCGGCGTTACTGGAGGGGCCGCGTCTGAAGCAGGACGTCTTGGGGCAACTGGTCGATGAACGGGTGTTGAATCAAAGCGCGCGCGACCAGGGATTCCGGGTTGGCGATCGGCAACTGCGCGATGCCGTCTTGGCGCTGCCGGTGTTTCAGCAGAGCGGGGGCTTCAATAAGGAACTGTACGAAGGCTTGTTACGCAATCAGGGCTATACGGCGGCGGCGTTCGAGGAAGCGCTGCGGCAATCCCTGGCGGGTGGGCAGTTGCGCGAGGGAGTTTCGGCCTCGGCCTTGGTGACGCCGAAGGAACTGGAGCAATGGGTCGCCTTGCTCAAGCAGCAGCGGGAACTGCGGTATGTGGTGTTGCCGCTGGCTCGCTACACGGCTCAGGCGACGGTGGAGGAAGCGGCGATCCAGGATTATTTCGAGAAAAACAAGGCTCGCTTCGTCAAGCCCGAACAGGCGCGACTCCAGTTCATCGAGCTGAAGCTGGCGCAAATCGCCGAGGGCATCACGATCGGCGAGGACGAACTGAAGACCGCCTACGAGGAGCAAATCGCCAAGTACGGTCGACCCGAGGAACGCTCGGCTTCGCACATCCTGGTCAAGCTGCCGCCGAACGCCGGTCAGGACGCGGTGGAAAAGGCGCGCGGCAGGGCGCAACAAATCGCCGACGCCGTTCGTTCGGGCGGCAAAAGCTTCGACCAGGCGTTACAGGAGGCCAAGGCGGATTCCTCCGGCGAGCTGGAGGGCGGCGAACTGGGCGTGATCGGCAAGGGAATGTTCGACAGTCCGGCGTTCGAAACCGCCTTGTTCGCCCTGCCGAAAGCGGGCGAGGTCAGCGAACCGGTGCGGATGCCGTCCGGTTTTCACGTCATCCGCCTGGACCACATCACCCCGGCGCAAGTGAAACCCTTCGAGGAAGTGCGCGAGACGGTGGCTGCGGAGCTGCGTCGGCAGAAAGCCGAGAACCGTCTTTACGAAATCGGCCAGACGCTCACCAATCTGGGTTACGAACACCCAGACAGCCTGGAACCGGCGGCCAAGGCGTTGAGCGTACCGATTCAGGACAGCGACTGGTTCGACCGCAAGGGCGGGGAAGGCATCGCCGCCAACCCCAAGGTGGTGGAGAGTGCCTTTGGCGAGGATGTGCTCAAGCGCGGCGTCAACAGTGAGCCGCTTGAGCTGGAGCCGGGCCACATCGTGATGATCCGGGTCAAGGAGCACAAGGACGCCACGCCGCGCACCCTGGATGAATCCCGCGAGGACATCGTCAAGACGCTGCGCGAACAAAAGGCTCGCGAAGCCATCGCCAAGGATGTCGAGATCGTGAGGGCGCGCGCCGCCAAGGGTGAACATCCGCAAATCCTGGCGGCCGAGTTCGGTGGCGAGTTCAGGGATGTCGGCTTGGTGGGACGCGACGCGGCAGCGGTGGACGGCGCGGTGCTGGACGTCGCGTTTCGGTTGCCCCAGCCGGGCGCCGGTCAGGTGGCGCTGGGTGCCGCGGCGTTGGCCAACGGCGATCAGGTCGTGCTGGAAGTCGCGCGGGTCGTGCCTGGTCAGAAGGACGCGTTTTCCGAGAGCGAGCGCGCGACATTGGCCCAGCAACTGGCGCAGCGGACCGGCGCCGATCAGTTTGACAAGTTGCTGGACAGCGCGCGGGCCAAGACCAAGGTCGTGACGTATAGCGACCGACTCTGAAAACTCCCGGCTCCGCCCCCTTCCTGGGGGGACTTCCGGAATCGGAAAAATAGGCTTATTCCATTGCGCCCAGCGCGACGGTATTGAAGCCGCCGTCCACGTAGACGATCTCGCCAGTGATGCCAGAGGCCAGATCCGAGCAGAGAAACGCCGCCGTATTGCCGACTTCCTCGATGGTGACACACTTGCGCAGCGGGGCGATATGTTCGAAGGTATCCAGCATCTTGCGGAAGTTCTTGATGCCGGACGCCGCCAGGGTGCGAATCGGTCCGGCGGAAATGGCATTGACCCGGATTCCTTCCGGACCCAGCGCCTGCGCCAGGTAGCGAACGTTGGCGTCCAGGCTGGCCTTGGCCAGACCCATGACGTTGTAGTTGGGCACCGCGCGCGCTCCGCCGAGATAGGTCATGGTGATCAGGGCGCCCCGCCGACCGCGCATCATCGGCCGCGCCGCCTTGGCCAGTGCAGCGAAGCTGTAGGAACTGATGTCGTGGGCAATCCGGAAATTCTCGCGGCTGACGCCTTCCAGGAAATCGCCCTCCAGCGCCTCGCGCGGCGCGTAGGCCACCGAGTGCACCACGATGTCCAGCCCGTCCCAGCGTTGCTGGAGCCCCTCGAACACCGCCGCGATGTCGGCGTCGCTTTCCACGTCGCAGGGCAGCGCGATGGAACTGCCCAGGTCGGCGGCCATTTTCTCGATGCGAGGTTTCAGCTTGTCGTTCTGGTAGGTGAGGGCCAGTTCAGCGCCTTCCCGGTGCATGGCCTGGACGATGCCCCAGGCGATGGAACGGTTGCTGGCGACTCCCAGGATCAAGGCGCGTTTGCCGGCGAGAAAGCCCATGATGAACTCCTATGCGTTTTAGGTATCGTTTAGACGGGTCAACCAATTCGCGAACTGTAAAGGATAGTGCATGACGCGCGCAAAAAACCGTTTTTCCCGGCGGCTGGCCGTTGGTTTGCTGGGGCTGGCTGGCCTTCTGGCCGCAACCGTCGGGCTGGGTGCTCCGGTCCACGGCATCGCCCTGTACGGCCAGCCGAAGTATGGGCCGGATTTTCAACATTTCGCTTATGTCAATGCCAATGCTCCCCGGGGTGGGGAGGCGCGGTTTGCCGCCATCGGCGGTTTTGACACCTTCAATCCCTTCAATATCAAGGGCGAAGCCGCCGCCGGCATCGGCCAGTTGTTCGAGACCCTGTTGACCGAGAGCAAGGACGAGCCGTTCAGCGCCTACGGATTGATCGCCGAGAGCATCGAGGTACCCGATGATCGTGGATCGGTCACGTTCGCCATTCGGCCGCAAGCCAGGTTTCACGACGGCGCTCCGATCACCGCTGACGACGTGTTGTTTTCCTTCGAGACGCTGAAGGCCAAGGGCAGTCCGTTCTTCCGGCTCTATTACGCCAATGTCGCCAAGGCTGAGAAGCTGGGCGAGCGGCGGGTGAAGTTCACCTTCGCGCCTGGCGAAAATCGGGAACTGCCGCTGATCATGGGCCAGATGCCGGTGTTGTCGAAAAAATACTGGGAGAACCGCGATTTTGCCGCGACGACGCTGGACGCGCCGGTCGGCAGCGGCCCCTACCGAATCGAGCGGTTCGAGCCGGGCCGCTTCATCGTCTATCAGCGCGACGGGAATTATTGGGGCAAGGATCTGCCGGTGAACCGGGGATTGCACAACATCGACCGGTTGCGCTACGACTACTACCGCGATGTCGTCGTGGCGCTGGAGGCGTTCAAGGCGGGCGCGTATGACCTGCGCCTGGAAAATTCCGCCAAGCAGTGGGCCACCGGCTACGATTTCCCGGCCTTCACCAAGGGTCTGGTCAAGAAGGAAACCTTCTCCCGGCAGTTGCCGGCCGGGATGCAGGGCTTCGCGTTTAATCTGCGCCGGCCTTTGTTTCAGGATGCCCGAGTGCGCCAGGCGCTGGCCTACGCCTTCGACTTCGAGTGGAGCAATCGGAACCTGTTCTATAACCAGTACACCCGGACGCGCAGTTATTTCGATAATTCGGAACTGGCGGCGCAGGGTTTGCCATCGCCGGAAGAACTGGCATTGTTGGAACCGCTGCGCAAGGAGTTGCCGCCGGAAGTTTTCACCGCCGCTTACGCGCCGCCGGTGGCCAACGACGACACCCAACTGCGGGCCAATCTGCAAAAAGCTCTGCAATTGTTGCAGGACGCGGGTTGGACCTTCCGCGACCGCAAGCTGGTTAACGCCAAGACCGGCGAGCCGTTCCGCTTCGAGCTGCTGATCGCCGAACCGACCTGGGAGCGGATCGCGCTGCCGTTTGCTCGCAACCTGGAGCGGCTGGGCATCGAGATGAGCGTGCGCCTGGTGGATTCGGCCCAGTACGAAAACCGGCTGCGCGATTTCGATTTCGACGTGGTGGTGAACGTCTGGGGTCAGTCGCTGTCGCCCGGCAACGAGCAGCGCGAGTTTTGGAGCAGCGCCGCCGCCGATCAGCCGGGCAGCCGCAATCTGGTCGGTCTGAAGAATCCCGCCGTGGACAAGCTGGTGGATCGACTGATCGCCGCGCCCGACCGCGCCAGCCTGGTGACCCGGACGCGGGCGCTGGACCGGGCGCTCCAGTGGAATTTCCTGGTCGTCCCGCACTGGCATATTCCTTACGACCGAATCGCCTTCTGGGACAAGTTTGGCTATCCGGGGATAACGCCGCTGCACGGGGTGCAACTGGACGCCTGGTGGATCGATCCGGCCAAGGACGGCGCCTTGAGCCAGCAGCGCAATGCGGGATCGGGAAAGGCCAATTGATAGTCACGCACGGACTTTTGGGGACTAATGGAATGGTCCGTTCCGCTCTTCCAACGAGCCCCAAGCGGGCTCAATGAGCGATATCGTCAACCATCGTCAACCGAGATCGCGGAGCGGACCCCATGAAAGAGCATAGCAGCAACGAGCGCATCGTTAAGGACTACCGGACCAGGGCAATCGCGCTATAGGGGGGTTGACAGGAGGGGGATTGCCGGGGTAACGAGGCGCGCTTGATCGGCTGGAGAAAACTGATGCGGCCCCAATTGCTCGACCCGCGCCCGTATTTTGCCGACCTGCCCGACCCGCGCCGCGCGACCCGCAACAAGCTCCACCAACTCCATGACATTCTGATGATCGTGCTGTGCGCGGTGTTGAGCGGGGTGGAGGACTGGGTGGGCATGGCGGATTTTGCCGAGGAGAAAGAAGCCTGGTTGCGAGGGTTTTTGGAGTTGCCCAACGGGATTCCCTCGCACGATACCTTGAGTGACGTGCTGGGGCGAATCGACCCGGTGGCCTTCCGGACGGCCTTCACCACCTGGGCGACGGCGGCGTTGCCGGGGTTGGCCGACGAGCAGGTCTGTGTGGATGGTAAAGCGGTGCGGGGGAGTCGGGACGGGGCGAACCCGGCCGTGCATCTGGTCAGCGCCTTTGCCGGGCGGGCGCGCTGGGTGCTGGCCCAGCAGGCGGTGGCCGGGAAGTCCAATGAGATCACGGCGATTCCGGATTTGCTGGGGCTGCTGGACCTGCGCGGAGCGGTGGTTTCGCTCGACGCCATGGGCTGCCAGAAAGCCATCGCCCAGACCCTCATCGACGCGGGTGCGGATTACGTTTTGGCGTTGAAAGATAACCATCCCACCTGGTGCGCGGACGGGCAACTGTGGCTCGATACCGAAGTGGGGCGCGGGCACCTGCCCGTGCTGGAAACGGTGGAGAAGGACCACGGCCGGATCGAAATCCGCCGCTATGCGCTCAGCCACCAGATCGACTGGCTGGAGGCGAAACCGGACTGGGCCGGGCTCCAGGCCGTGGGCCGGGTCGAGTCCACCCGGATCCTCGGGGAAAACACCAGCACCGAATGCCGCTACTTCCTGTGCTCGCTGGTGGAGCGCGACCGGTTTGCGGCCACGGTGCGTCAGCACTGGGGCATCGAAAATCAACAGCACTGGGTCTTGGACGTGCAATTCGGGGAAGATGCCTGCCGGACCCGCAAGGACCACTCGGCGGAAAACCTGGCCGTGATTCGCCGCATGGCCCTCAACGTGCTGCGCCACAACGGCCCTCCGCGCGACAGTATCCGCCGCCGCAAACTCCGGGCTGCCCTCAACGATCACTATCGGCTGCGTCTGCTTTTCGGCCAACCCAGTCCAGCTACCGCATAGCGCGATTGCCCTGACTACCGGACAAAACCCGAGCGGAGGAAGATGAGGCAAGCGGCCAATTGAATCCAGCCGAGCAATCGCTTGGCGGAGCGATCCAGCCGATGGCCGATGCGACCGAACTGGGCGAAGAAGTTGTGGCAGCGTTCCACCGCTTGCCGAGTCCGGCTGACGCTCGGTCGGCGCTGGCCCCGCGACGGGGCCTGCAAGTGAAAGCCGGCGGCCTTGGCGCGCCCGCCCGCAGGTCCTGGATGATCCCAAGCCAAGACGCCTTGGATTCCTGATGACCATCCGACAGCACCAGCAGGCGTTTCTCCCCCTGTTTGTTGGCCCCGATCAGGACCAGCGGGCAAAGCCGGTCTACAAGGAACATTATCTTGCGGAGTGTTCCATTGGCAAACTGAAACAGTTCCACCCGGTCTTTTCCTGCTTCGATAAGACTGTTCCCCGCTTCCTGAATTTCATCCGATTCGCCGATGCGCCTATTTAGTTACAATAGAACCTTATTAGAGCCTAGATAATCAACCTTATACCATTTACGGCTAGATTAGATTATAATATTATATCTTCTAAACTCTACTTTAGGTGATCCAGCCATGAGCCGTTCATTGCATGTTGAAATCCAGGAATCCGCCGAGGAATTAAGACGAATCATGAATGAACAGACTCGGGCTAAATTTCGAGAGCGGATCCAAATTCTTTATTGGATTAAGACTGGATTTCTTAATTCCCTGCAAGAGTTGGCTGATCATTTGGGGCGATCCAAATCCGTTGTTGTTAAATGGTTAAAGGAATATCGTACCCATGGATTGACCGGACTATTACAGTGGAATTATCACGGTGGTCGTCGTTCAAAAATTTCCGAAGCCATGGTGGCCGCTCTCCAGATCCGCCTCAACGATCCAACTCAAGGGTTTCATAGTTATGGAGAAATTCAGCAGTGGCTTCTCCAGGAATATGAGGTCGATATTCCTTATTCAACGGTCCATCAAGTGGTTCATTATCGTTTAAAAGCAAAGCTCAAGGTCGCGCGTCCAACCAGTATTCATCGCGACGAGGAAGCTGTGGTTTCCTTTAAAAAAACTCTCGCAACAAATTGAAATAATTAATGTTCTTCAACAATTTGATAAAAATGAGGCCCGACCATTACGCTATTGGAGTCAAGATGAGAGCCGTTTTGGGTTAAAGACGATTACCCGACGGATTCTCACCGCGATCGAGATTAAACCCGTCGGCCCAGTCCAATGGAACTTTCAATCATTCTATTTCTACGGTGCGGTTGAGCCACTGAGCGGCGAGAATTTCTTTTTGGAATTTTCTCATTTAAATGCGGAGAGTTTCCAGGTGTTTTTGAATGAATTCGCTAAAGCTTATCCCCATAGTCTCAATGTGATTCAATTAGATAATGGTCGATTTCATTCTGCTAAAAAACTGACGATCCCTGACAATATCGTCCTATTATTCCAGCCGCCTTATAGCCCGGAGGTGAACCTCATTGAACAAGTCTGGCAATTTATGAAAGATGCGCTGCGCTGGATCAATCTAAAAACCCTGGATGAGTTGCGTAAAAAAGTTGATAAAATTATTCAATCAATTCTCCCAAGCCAAGTGGCTTCTTTAACCAGCTTTGATTTTATCTTATCCGCACTAAGATAGTAAAATATAGGCTCAATGAGATCTCCCGTGGAGGCCACAAGATGTAGTGTGTGGGTTTCACGC
>JARSSO010000048.1 GCA_029624765.1 Candidatus Contendibacter sp.
TCCAGCCCCCCCGCACCGTGTAGTACGGGAAAATCAACGCCTGCCCCAGGTTGTTCTTGGCGACGCTGACCGCTTGGGCCGACGGTACCAGGCTCAAGCCGCCCAGCGCCACCCCCACCGCCAACGCCAGTTGTTTCATCTTGCGAGTCATCATGTCAACAGCTCCTAAGCGAACCAAACGAAAGAAACGGAACGACTCGGATAGTTCGAGCCCACTGTAAGCCCTAAAATCAGGTTTTCACCAGATACCACCATTGCCCGTCCACAAATACCCAAGGTTCCTGGACATAGGTCTGCATGTCAAGGGGCTTGTCGGCTTGCGGTTGATGATACATGAAATGGATGTTGATACCGACTGTCGCGGCATCACCACCCTTGAATTCCACATCGACCACTTCGACACGCCGCCAAGCGACCTTGTTGCCAAAACTGCTCCTGAAGGCATCCAGTGAGAACAACTTGCGGTAGCTTGGAGATGTGAAGGAGTAAGCTGTCGCGAAATCCTTTCGAATCAATGCATCCCACTTGGCGGTGACGCGCTGCTCCAACAAAGCCCGCTGCGTTTGGGCCACCTCGGCGGTAGGAGCGGCCTGGACGACATCAACGGCCAAGGCAGATGCATTACCCATCGCCAGATACGCCAACAACATCATGCCTAGACAACGTAACAGATACACTACACACTCCTTGGGCTCATACAGAACCTTGGCTTCAATCTACAACAATCTTTTCAAATTTACAACTCTTTTCAAATTTACAACAAACATTGGAAAATGACCACACTTCGCCTTTGCATCACCATGCATCCAGGCCCATCGCTGAACCATTTTTAAGTTAACCATATGATTTTATAATGATTGATCTTTACATGGCGCTTGTTTTACCCGAGGTCCGCCCGGTCCGCGGAGGGCAAACGGAGGGGAACAGCCCACGATCCATCTTCCGCGTCGCCATGCCGGGCGCGAGCAGTCAGATACTCCTTAGATAATATATAGCGCTCCTTTCCGTGTCGTGGAATCTTTGATTCAACTCTCAATTTTAACTTATTGAAAATAATGATAAATTTCTTATAGTCAAGCAAATGCCTAATCTATAACCTGGGAAGGAGCGCTATGGTATAGGGCGGTTTCATGATTTTGAGGATTGCGTGAAGCCCCTCTCTTCAAGAAAGTAGACAGACACGGACAATAGCGATTTTTCAATGGGTTAGGCTGCTGGGTCTGTAGAAAGAGCGCTTTTGAGGCGAGTTAGGAGGCATGAGCGTTCCCTTCCCAGAAAAGGGAAATTGGAGACCAACTCGGTCAAAAGTGGTATAAAAATACTTTTAAACATTCGGCTCGGATGAAAATTTCGACAGGTTTTTCCTTATGCCTAACTTATCTGTAAATCGTCAGGCCATCTTGGTTCTTGGCATGCATCGTAGTGGCACATCGGCATTGACCCGGGTCATCAATCTGCTGGGTTTTGGTTTGCCGAGGACATTGATACCCCCCAGTCAATATAACCAGCGTGGTTTTTGGGAAACCCAAATTTTAGCCGATTTCCATGATAGGGTGTTGGATTCGGCGGGTTCCTGTTGGGATGATTGGTCGCAATTCAGCTCCGATTGGTATGCTTCTCCGATATCCATGCAATTCCAGGAGGAATTGAAGCGGATCATCGAGTCCGAATTTGGAATGAACGATGCTTTCGTGGTCAAGGATCCGCGCATCTGCCGATTTGTTCCCCTTTGGGTGGATGCTCTACAAGCGCTGCAAATCAAGCCCTACGCGGTGATTCCAGTCCGTCACCCCCTGGAGGTTGCGCATTCGCTGGGGGGAAGGGATCAATTTACTGAGCAGAAATCGTTGCTGTTGTGGTTGCGACACGTTCTTGACGCCGAAGGATCCTCCCGACATCTGCCGCGCGCCTTTTGTGCCTATGAAAGCCTGTTGAGCGATTGGGAAGGAACCATGGAGCGGGTGGGAACCCAACTGGGAATGGTTTGGCCTCGATTGTCAATGGACAGCAGGATCGAAATCGATGGCTTCCTTTCAAGCGAGATACGTCATCATGTTTTCTCGAATCGGAATTTGAATTCAGGAAGAGGAATTGGAGAGTGGATCCATAAAACCTACGACCTGCTTGATAAATTTTATAAAGATCCAAACGATGCCACCGCGCGACATTGTTTGGATAAGATCAGGGAAGATTTTGATGGTGGATGCGCCACATTCGGTATCGCGGTTCGCAGGGAAGAACGAGAAGCTGAGCGGCAGCGAGAGAAAATCCTTGAACTGGATGCGGCGCTGCAAAAACGAATCGCTGAGATAGCTCGATTGGAAAGTGATTTGGCTGAAACGCGGCAACGGGCGGCGGAATTAGGTACAGCGACGGCGTGTTTGGAAAGCGATCTGGAGGAAACACGGCGATGGGGAGAGGAATCCATGGAAACATTAAAGGAGCTAACGGCCGAAGCCGCGCGATTGCGGGATGATTTGGAAGGCGCGCGCCAACAATCCATCGTGCTGACGCGAGAAATCGATGATATTCATAACAGCCTCTCTTGGCGGATGACCACGCCAGTACGCGCCATCGGTTTTCAATTTCCCTGGCTGGATCGTCAAATACACCGAGCCCCGGAATGGGTGGAGTGGTTAAAATCCATTCGATGGAATAGAGCTGATCAACCCAATCGCTCGCGAGCACTTGAATCAGGGGCCAAATCATCGGCATCACCTCCCTTGACCCCAGTGGATCGTTATGCAGCGTGGCTACGAGTCAATCATTGGAACTCACGCTCGGAAAGCGAGCTTTATCGCCGTCTGGCGATATGTAATTCACGGTCGCCAAAGATTTCGGTTGTCATGCCAGTTTATAATCCTCCCATTCGTTTCCTTACGCGCGCCGTTCAATCCATACGCTGTCAAATTTATACCCACTGGGAGCTTTGTATCGCCGATGACGCCAGCACCGATGAGCGCGTGCGGCCCTATTTGGAGGAACTCGCGCGAGATTCGCGTATCGTCATTTGTTTCCGTGAAAAAAACGGTCATATCAGCGCGGCGACCAACAGTGCGGCCGCCTTGGCGACGGGTGACTTCATTCTGCTCATGGATCAGGATGACGAACTGGCGATCAATGCACTGGCGGAAGTGGCGCTGGCGATTGCCGATCATCCAGAAACCGACCTACTTTATTCCGACTGTGACAAAATCGACGCCGAAGGGAATCGCTACGATCCACATTTCAAACCGGACTGGTCTCCAGAACTGCTGTTGTCGTACATGTATGCTGGACAGGTACTGATGATCCGCCGAAGTTTGTTCGAACGGATTGGGGGGGTGCGGCAGGGTTTCGAGGGATCGCAGGATCATGATCTTGCTCTGCGGGCGGGAGAGGTCGCTCGCCAGGTGAGCCATATTCCGGCTGTTCTCTATCACTGGCGTTGCTTTCGTGGGTCGACCGCTTTCTCTGGTCACGAAAAACCTTATAGCTTTACAGCGGGCCTGAAGGCGGTTCAGTCGGCGCTTGACCGCCGAGGTAGCCAAGGCCAGGCCTATCAGCCGGATTGGGCGAAGCGAAATGGTAACGGCATCTATCACATCCGGTTCCCAGATATGGGGCCGTCCGTCACCCTGATTATTCCGACCCATAACCGAACTGATTTACTGCGGCAATGCCTGACATCGTTGCAGCGGACGACCTATCGTAATTATCGGGTCATGGTGGTCGATAATGAAAGCGACCAAGCCGAATCCCAGCAGTATTTGCGGCAACTCAACCATGAAGTGGTTCATATTCCTAATCAACGCGGTAAAGGGTTCAGTTTCAGCTACGTGATGAACGAGGCTGTGCGCCGAACCAGTACCGACTACGTTCTTTTTTTGAACGACGACACGGAAGTGATTACCCCGGAATGGCTGTCTAGCATGGTCGGTTATGCGGAACTTCCTGGCGTGGGGGCCGTGGGTGCTCTGTTGCGCTATAAGGATGGCAAGGTTCAACATGCCGGCGTCGTGCATGGCATGGATGGCTTGTGTGATCATGCGTTCAAGCTGACGCGGCGAGGAGACAATGGCTATTTGTCCTACATTGCCATGGCGCGCAACTGCTCGGCGGTAACCGCGGCTTGCATGTTGACGCGCCGTCAGCTTTTTTTGGAAATGGGCGGGTTTGACGTCGACCAATTCGCGGTTGCCTACAATGACCCGGATTATTGTTATCGGTTGCGCGATCGCGGCTATCGAGTGGTTTATACACCTGACGCCGAGCTTTTTCACTTTGAAGGGCAAACCCGCGGTTTCAGTGACAAACCGCGAGAGGTAGCGGCCTATCGTAAGCAATTCAAAACATTTGAAGATCCCTATCTGAATCCCAATCTGTCGCGGGAAAATCCGTGTTTTGAAATCACGCCACGCCGAGTGCGGCGGGATTTTGGTCAGGTGTTGCGAGTGGCGATGTTTACCCATAATCTGAATTGGGAAGGCGCACCAAAGCAAATGCAGGAGATCGCTGGATATCTCCAGCGGCAGGGTATGGTCAAACCGCTGATTTTCTCTCCGAAGGATGGGCCATTGCGTGATCAGTATGAAAAGATGGGGATCAGGGTGCGAATATTTTCGCACCCATTGATCAAGCATCATGCCTTGCCAGGATATCTGGAGTCGCTTGGCGAAATCGGTGCTCTATTGGCGGATGAAGCCGTCGATGTGGTTTACGCCAATACATTGCATGGCTTCGTTGCGGTCGATGTGGCCCGTGAGGCGCGGTTGCCTTGCCTGTGGGCCATTCATGAGAGCGAAGGTTGGCAACATTACTTTGATTTCGTGCCACCCACTCTTCGATCGCGCCCCATCGAGTGTTTTACTTATCCTTATCGAGTCGTATTCGTCGCCAAACAAACCCGGCAAATTTATCGCGCACTTGATTTGTATCACAATTTTATGGTTATTCCCAACGGTTTGGAGCCGGGCTTGGTGGATTTACCGAGTGGAGCGGAAAGAGAGGCTGCCCGTCGTGCCCTGGGTCTGGGCGAAGACGATATCGGAGTATTGTCGGTGGGAACCGTTTGCGAGCGCAAACGGCAATTGGATTTGGTCGAAGCCATCGCCCGCCTGCGTGAGGATCTGTTCAAGTCGCGACGGGTGCGTTTCTTTATCGTCGGGGATCGGGATAATGAATACAGCAGTCGGATGCATGCGGTGATGGAAACATTATCACCAGGACGCCGCGAGCGGTTGACCGTCCTGCCGGAGACCCCGGATGTCGTCGCTTTTTACCATGCTGGCGATATTTTTGTGTTGACGTCCGGCATGGAAAGTTACCCACGGGTGATTTTGGAGGCAATGTCGGCCGGGCTGGCGATTGTTACCACGCCAGTGAATGGCGTGGTGGAACAAGTGCGCGAGGGAATCAACGCGGATTATTTCCCGGTTGGTGATATTCGCCAGTTGGCCGCGCGCTTGACCGCCCTGATCGAAGATCACCAGCGTCGGGAACGTTATCGCGCTGCATCACCGGTGGTGCTGCGGGGGTTGACCGACCATGAGGAAATGGGAGCCAGCTATGCCAGACTGTTTTACGAAGCCGCCGTGGCCAGCGTGCCCGAGGTGTAGGCTTGGATGGATCAGTGTGAGCCAACTTTCATCTCGCGTGGGAAAAACATGCTCCTGGATCCACAAAAAGACGCCGATCTGCTTAGTCGAATCGAAGCGGCCTTGAACGAGCCCTACTTGATTGCTCATTTGGGCAAGTTGGAACGCGAATCCGCCGAGGGTCGGCTTGCCGTCGAAAACGCGGTGTTCCGTCGCTACAACCAGGCAGCCGAGTATGCGGTTCCGTGGGTCAACCGCGCCGCGCCGTTGGCGGGTTCCCGAATGGTCGAGATCGGTTGCGGACCCGGCTCCAGCACCGCCGCGTTTGCCCGCTTGGCCGAGTGGATGGATGGCTACGATATCGAACCTGCCTCGGTGGAAGGCGCGCGTATTCGCGCCCGGCTGCTCGGCCTGACGAATGTTGCGTGCCATGCCGTCGCTCCCGATCGCTTGTTGAGCGAAATTCGCCGCCGCCACGGCAAGGGGCAGGTCGATCTGGTGCTGCTCTATGCGGTGCTCGAACATTGCACACCGGCCGAGTGCCTGGAGACGATCCGGACGAGTTGGGATCTGCTGCGTCCCGGCGGCCATCTCGTGGTCATCGAAACCCCTAATCGATTTGGCTACATGGACGTTCACACCACCTTTTTACCGTTTTTTCATTTGCTACCCGATCATATCGCCCTGCGGTATTACCATCGAACCCAACGCCGACGGGTTCTCACCACCCTCGATGACGCCGCCCGCCGCTCCGAGCGGGAAGCCGAGCTGGCGCGCATCCGGCTTGGCACGGGAATCAGCTTCCATGAGTTTCAAATCGCGCTTGGGATCGACGATCTGGGAGCCGTGCTCGTGGCTGATGGCTACGAACCCGAAATGCTGGCATGGTTTCCCATCACGCTTGAGGAGCGTTTGCTTCAGACCTTTTTTCTGGCGCGTGACGTTCCGGCACCGATCGGTTTTGCCCGATTTGTATTGAACGTGATTCTGCGCAAGCCCACTGGCGCCTTGCCGACCGAGCCGTTAATCCCACTGGCCTCCCGGACGGAATTCCTTGTCAACTACGCGGACGTCAAGGTGGACTCGCCGATGCAACGCGCCCGATCGTTACAGGAATTTGAGCGCCTTGAGAAGGTGGAGTGGGTTATTTCGGGTAGCGACGCCGATTCGCTGGCGCCCGCGAACCAGGTCAGCATCGCCCATGGAGTCGATCATCTTCGACTGCAGGCGAGTGGTCACGACCCTTATCTCTATTTACCACCCCTCGACGCGCCGTTGCCAAGAGCGATCATGAAGATCGATATCGACGCACCAAGCCATTCCATTTTACAGGTTTTCCATACAACCAGGGAACAACATGATTACGCGGAGGAACGATCAATTCGTATGCCGATTTATCGCGGCCGTAATCTGCTCCTGGTGGAATTACCAGCGGGCGTGACCGGACGATTGCGCCTCGATCCGGGCGAGATGCCGGGCGAGTATCGTGTCTACCGGATCGAATTGCGTCGGTGAAGTCCGGATCGAAGATGTCAACCTTTAGATAAGTATCGGTGGATTGGAATCATGCAAGAAGACTCGCAAGCGAAGAACTACTGGGAAAACAACCCAAGGGCTGGTACTGCCAGCCAGTGGGTAAAAAACCCTGTTATCGCCAAAGCGATTTTTAAGAAGATGTCTGGTGGCCAGACGACGAGGTATTGGCTCAACTGGCTGGTCGAGGATTTTTTCGCCGATCGTAAATTTGAAAGGATGCTTTCGATTGGCTGCGGGATCGGCAATCATGAAATATTGATGGCCAGGCTGGGATTGGTCAATCAAATCGATGCCTTTGATTTTTCGGAAGCTTCCTTGAAAATCGCCAGGGAGGAGGCTGAGACCGCCGGGGTAAGAATTAATTTTTATCAAGATAATTTCAATGAATTCGATTTGGAGGAGGATCAGAAATATGATTTGATATTCTGTTCTGGCTCACTTCATCATGTCAAGGAAATGGAGCGGCTGTTGTCCATCGTGCAGCGGAACCTGACGCCCGAGGGTTACTTTATCGTCAACGAGTACGTGGGAGATTGCTATAATATTTATAGCCAGCGACAGGTCCAATTGATCAATCGTTTGTATGAATGCTTTCCCGATAGCCTGAGATCAGGCGCGGCAAAAAAATTCCGCAATCCGACGATACAACAAGTATTCACCGCCGATCCTTCCGAATCAATCCGATCGAAACTCATACTTCCACTGCTTGGAGAATTTTTCGATTTTGAAGTTTATCGACCCTATGGAGGGGGAATACTCCATCCGCTGTATCCGCTGCTGAATCACGACGAGCTAGCCGCCAAGGAGCCGAAAAGCGAAACGATAATCAGGTTGTTGCTGGAATTCGAAGCCATATTGATGAGTTTGCCGGGTGGTATGGAAACCGATTTTTGCTTGTGTATTCTTCGACAGAAGAAACAGGCCTGATTGCAAGCGGCCAGGCTCTGGGTTCAAAAATTCATGGAGGAATGGGTCACACATTGGGATCAATAATGATAAAACTGTCACCTTGCTCAAAAATCGATTGGATTGGCCGCGCGCGTCCCGAGATGATTTCGCTATGGATAATTTTATTTATTCCATTTCTTATTTATGGGCTATTTATTTTTCGATACGCAGTCAATATTCCTTATTATGACGATTACGATGTCATTCTGAACTTCATGAATACATTTGTCCAAACCGGGACAGTGATGGAGAAAATTTCGTTATTTTTTCTTCAGCATAACGAACACCGTATAGTTTTCGACCGTATTATTACGCTATGCTATTACTATCTGTTTGATGAAATTGATTTCAAATCTCTTATAATTTTTGGAAACCTTGGCTGGGTGCTTACCGTATCAATGCTGATGGTGTACCTGAAAAAAAGTTCGAGTTCCTTGTATTGTTTAATTCCAATTCCATATTTTTTGTTATCATTCAGCCATTGGGAAAACATGTTCTTCGCGATGGCGGCTATCCAAAATTACTGGTTTATCTTTTTTACCATCGCGTTCCTGATTTCCTTATCGAAGAACAAGATTACCTTGTCTTGTGTTTTCTTTATAATGGCGCTTTTGACTTCCGGCGGGTGGGTTGTTTTATATCCTCTTGGCAATCTCTTCCTGGTCCTGCGAAGAAAATGGAAATCCTTCGTATTGTTTTTCGCAGTATCGACCTGTTGCGTTATTTTTTATTTCCATGGGTATTACAAGCCGCCCTATCATCCTAGCATACTGGAAGTAGCACTGAATCCATTCAGGACGATGGCCTATTTTCTCACGTTTCTGGGAAATATCCTTCCATTTCAAACTAAATACTCAACCTTGCCCATTGGGCTGCTATTATGTTTGCTGGCCGCTTATATTATCTTTAAGCAATGCGACAATCTTTTCTGGAAATTAATCATATATTTTGCCGTGATGATCGCTTCGTTGACGACCGTCACGCGCAGTGGCTTCGGGGTTGAGCAAGCAATATCCTCAAGATATTCATTATTTCCTCTTCTCGTCCTGACATCCATATGCGTTTTGGCCACCTCCTCAAAAATATCCAGGGTGACTGGTACTGGTAAGAATGTATCGCTTAGTGTCGTGGTGGGCGCGGTATTTTTTTGGGGAGTCAGTTTTGTTCTTATCGAGCGTGATCATTATTTCTTAACCATGAAGAATCAACGGCTTACTAGTGTTGCGGAATTCAACGATGATAACAAGGATGGTTTATTATATCCAAATAAAGATCAGGCAGCTCAAATATTGCTACTTGCCGAACAGAGACGTATTTATGATTATCGCAGCCATATCGTTAGAAAACCAAACTGAATATAAACGTATCGCGTTGTGATGGTTATTGGGGAGACCATGCCCCAGCTTGCGTCTATGGCGTTCCCTACCGACTGTGGAAATTCCCCTCCTTCGATAGGAAGGGATGGCGCAAGTGACCGGGGTGGTTTGAAACAGCGACTCCAAAAGCCAGATGGGGATACCATAGTGATGCCTGGGCTTGGGTGATTTACGCTACCTGCCTCAATCCTGGTTCCCCCCGCCAATAGCCATCACAAGCGCCGTACGGCAATTTGGCACTGAGTGCCCGTGCTGCCTCCAATGGATTGCGTTTCCCACGCACACAGGCAGTAAACGCCTCGATCACCGTTTCCGTTCCCTCGGTCTGTGGACTGATCCGCAGCACATCCACCTTTAATTCCCGCAATTCCGCCAATTCTGGCAGCAGGTTGCAGGTCTGTGCCGATTGGGTCTGGATACCGTTGATCGCCAGAAACGCCTGCCCCTCGCGGGTACTCAAGGTCAATCCTTCGGGGTAATCGAGACAGCGATACTGGCAATCATCCTTTGGTAAATCGTGATGTCGCGCGGTGAAACAGCGGGCCGAATACGCCAGCGGCAGGCGACCGTACACGAACACCTCGGTTTCTACCTTGTCGGGCCGCTCGACCTGAATCGCGGCCAGCGTCGTCCGCGACAACTCCACTGGCATCACCCACCGCTTAGCGCCCAGCCCGGCCAGGAAGCGCAAAGTCCGACCGCTGTACACGTTGATACCGGTACCCAGGACGAATGCCACTCCCTTTTCGGCCAGCAGCCGCACGGCGCCCATATCGTTCGCTTCCACGGTAAACCGGCCGTTCTCGCACAAGCGGCGCAGCGTCTTCAGTTCCGATTCTGCTTCCAGTAACGCCATCGTGGACAGGATCACCTCCTTGCCCGCCGCGCTCATCCGTCCCGCCAACGCCAGCCAATCAGCAGTATTCATGGCGTGGCGCTTGGAGCACACCGTCTCGCCGAGATAAACGATGTCCACCGGCGCGGCGCTCATCCGCTCGTAAAAATCCAGCAATTTTTCCTGCGGCCAGTAATACAGCACCGGCCCCAGCGCCAGTTTGGGTTGATGTTCGGTCATGATCGCCGCCCTCACTGCCAGGTCCGGTGATAGGCGCCCAAGGTGGTCTGGTGACCTTCCGACACCTTGCCCAATTCCCGCTGCCATTCGGCCTTGGGGACGTAGGCGGCCGGATTGCGCCGGCAGGCATCGATGGCTGCGCGCCAAACCTTGGTCACCTGGGTCACGTAGGCCGGGCTGCGCTGGCGACCTTCGATCTTGATCGCCGCGATGCCCATTTCCTGCAACTCCGGCAACAATTCCAAAGTATTCAAGCTGGTCGGCTCCTCGATGGCGTAATATGTCTGATCCGCCACCTCGAACCGGCCTTTGCAAAGGGTCGGATAACCGGCCGGTTCGCCCGGCGCGTAGCGGTCGATCAAGAGACCGCTCAGCCGGCTTTCCAGCCCTCGCGGTGTTTCCTCCCAGCGCACGGCCTTGGCCGGCGAACAGACGCCGCACATGTTGGGCGATTCGCCGGTGATGTAGGACGACAGCAAACAGCGGCCCTCCACCATGATGCACAGCCCGCCAAAGCCGAATACCTCGATATCGACCGGGCTGTTTTCCAAGACGTGTTTTACTTGCGGCAAGGACAGCACGCGGGGCAACACCACTCGCCGAATGCCGAAATGTTCGTGATAAAAGCGGATGGCTTCGTAATTGGTGGCGGAACCCTGCACCGACAGATGCAGCGGCAAATTCGGGTGCTGGCTACAGGCGTACTCCAGCACGCTGATGTCGGCGGCGATGATCGCGTCCACGCCAAGTTCCGCCGCCTGATCCACCGCTCGCTGCCAGCGTTCCCAACCGCTGGGCTGGGGAAAGGTGTTGAGCGCGACGAACACTCGCCGGCCCTTGGCGTGGGCGTACTGGACTCCTTGAGCAGCCGTTTTGGCGTCGAAATTCAGGCCGGGAAAATGGCGGGCGTTGGTGTCGTCGCGGAAGCCGATATAAACCGAATCGGCGCCGTGATCCACGGCGGTTTTCAGCGAGGGCAGATTACCGGCGGGACAGACCAGTTCCAGGGGCTTCGGTTGCGAGGATGGAGCGGAAACGGCCATATTCACTCCCCCCGCTCCCGCGCGATGGCCCGATAGCCGATGTCGGTTCGATAATAAACCCCGTCCCAGCACACCCGCTTGACCAGGTTGTAGGCTAGGCTTTGCGCTTCGGCGACCGTGCCGCCCAGCGCGGTGGCGCACAGCACCCGCCCGCCGTGGGTCACGATCTGGCCGCTCTTCGCCTCCAGCGTGCCGGCGTGGAACAGCTTCGCGTCACCAGCCAACTCCTCGTCGTGGCGCGGCAAACCGGCGATGACATCGCCCTTGCGATAAGCGCCCGGATAGCCGGCGGCGGTCATCACCACGCCCAGCGCCGGTCGGGGGTCCCAATCCGCCTCGATTTCATCCAACCGTCCGTCCAGCGCCACGCCGCACAATTCCACCAAATCGGAGCGCAACCGCATGATCAGCGGCTGGGTTTCAGGATCGCCCAACCGACAGTTGTATTCGAGCACCTTGGGGCCGTCGGCGGTGATCATCAAGCCGGCGTAGAGAAAGCCGACGTAACGACAGCCTTCCGCCGCCATGCCGCGCATCGTCGGTTCGATGATTTCGGCCATGATCCGCGCGTGCAATTCCGGCGTCACCACCGGCGCGGGGGAATAGGCGCCCATGCCGCCCGTGTTCGGGCCTCGGTCGCCGTTGTCGCGGGCCTTGTGATCCTGCGAGGACGCGAACGGCAAAATGTGCTCGCCGTCGGTCATCACGATGAAGCTGGCTTCCTCGCCGTGCAGAAACTCCTCCACCACCACCCGATGGCCGGCCTTGCCGAAATCCGCGCCGCTCAGCATCCCGCGCATGGCGGCGATGGCCTCGTCCTCGCTCTGCGCCAGAATGACACCCTTGCCCGCCGCCAACCCGTCGGCCTTGACCACCACCGGCGCACCCATCTCGCGGATGTAGGCTTCCGCCGCGTCGGGATCGGTGAAGCTCTGGTAGCGGGCGGTGGGGATGCGATGGCGGGCCAAAAAATCCTTGGTGAAGGTTTTGGAGCCTTCCAGTTGCGCGGCCGCCTTACTCGGCCCGAAACAGCGCAGGCCGGCGTTGGCGAACAGGTCGGTGATCCCCAGCACCAGCGGCACCTCGGGACCGATGATGGTCAAGTCCACCTGATGGCCCTGAGCGAACTTGAGCAGGTCCGGCGGATCGTCGGCGGTGATGGCGATGTTGGTCACCTTGGGTTCGCGGGCGGTGCCGGCGTTGCCGGGCGCGACGTAGACGTTGCTCACCCGGCTGGATTGCGCCACTTTCCAGGCCAGGGCGTGTTCGCGGCCACCGCCGCCGACGATCAGGATGTTCATGGATTGAATAGTCTCATTAGCCAATCGATAAAAGCCTTGGCGGTTTGGGTATGAGGCTGTAATACTTGGGCGGTGACGGCTTGACCCAATGGTTTTCCGGGTTCGTCTTGCCACGCCAGATAAGTGTGAATCACAGCCTTGCTGAGATGAGTTTCTTTGAAAGATGTCAATTGCTTGCTTTTTGCATTAGCAATACAGTTTTTAGCCGAATCTATTCCATCTTGGGGCACCAGATCAATTAAAAAATCCTCCAGCATTCCCGGATTTTTATTATCCGGCATCAGCCAAACACCTAATTTCGGTTTGCCATTTTGTCCAGCAAGGATGACGCCTTCTGGAGTCGGCTCATCTGGAAAAGGATAAGCCTTAAGTTCCGGCTTCTCTTTAATCTGCCGCCAACGTCCCATGACATCTGGCGAATCGGCATCAACCACAATACCAATTATTTCTGGTCCATCCGATTGTAAAATCAGCGCATTTAAACGCCTCAAAGCTTCAATATCATTCCCGCACTGGTAGATTCCAAAATTTTCGGGAACACTACAAACGCCGCACAAAGCCATAATAACATGACAATCATTAATCCCCTCGACCAGTAAAACATGCTTGCCTTCGTATCTGCAAGGTTCCTTGGCTCTCACTTAACGCACCTCGACATTCATATCCAAGGCATCGGAGAGCGTTTCGAGAGAGTAGGCGATAGATTTTACGTCATTGTCTGGATCAGAATCTAAACGGTGGAAACTACCTATTAACTCGTTCTGTTCCCAAGCTTGCTTGAATCCTTGTATGCAATCTCGACTGTGGGTAGTGGCAAATACTTGAACATTTAATCTTTCTGCCAAAGTGAAAACAGTATTCCATACCTTTGGCAACACTGACCAATGCAATCCATTCTCAAACTCATCCACCAAAAGCGTACCATCCTTGGCATTGGCAAGCGCGAGTATCAAATGAAAGAGGCGAGTCATACCATCGCCCATGCTCTTAAGTGGAAAGCGTTCAGAAGATTGCTCGAGTCTTACAATAGGTATTCTATATTTATCAGAGTTTTGAGCACCAACCAGCGCTACTCCCCTTATATTAGAATTAATCAGCTTAAGACCATTGACTATCTCATCTTGTGTATCTGTAAGATTAATTTTGTCCCATAGCAATGATATTTTTTCCTCGCTCATTCCTCTAGCAGAAATGATTTGAATGTTTTCTTTGTAGCTTAGCTGGCTTCTACGAACCCTCCCACTCATCTGAGCTATACTTCCTGGCTCTTTTAAGGAATATAATATATTTATTCCCCCTTTTTTAAAATTAAGATTGATAGTATTCGATTCTATGCTTATATAAATATACAAATTATAAGATTTTTCATTTTTTAATAAACCTATTTCTATTCGATCTTTATCCGAATCTGGCAAGTGGTAACCGTAAAATAAATACCTAAAAGGGTGTTCAAATCTGTATATGATATTCTCATCTTCTATGTCTTTCTCCCATAATTCATTGCGCTGGGAAAGCAACTCCCATAAAACATTAGGTAAAGCCAAAGCATTGCTCTTATAGATGTATAAAGCCTCCAACAAACAACTCTTCCCTGAGTTGTTCTTACCGACAATAAGATTGACTCGATTCAATCGTCCGATCTCAAGTTTCCTGAAAAGCCGGAAGTTTTTGACAAACAGTGAATCGAGCATAGTGGATTCCTCAATGCCGGAAATGCCGCATTCCAGTAAATACCATCGTCATGCCGTGCTCGTCGGCGGCGGCGATCACCTCGCTGTCGCGCATGGAGCCGCCCGGTTCGATAACGGCGGTGATGCCCTGTTCGGCGGCGAGGTCGATGCCGTCGCGGAACGGGAAAAACGCATCGGAGGCCATCGCCGCGCCTTTCAATTCCAGCTTCTCCTCTCGCGCTTTCATGATGGCGATATTGGCCGAGAACACCCGGCTCATCTGGCCGGCGCCGACGCCGAGAATCATGCCATCCTTGCCGTAGACGATAGCGTTGGATTTGACGAATTTCACCACATGCCAGGCGAACAGCAGGTCGATCATCTCCCGGTCGGTTGGCTGCCGCTTGGTTACCACTTTCAAGTCCGACCTGGCGACCTGGCCCAGGTCGCGATCCTGCACCAGCAGGCCGCCCGTGACCCGCTTGAAATCCCAGCCCGGCGCGCGAACATCGCCCCAATTGCCGCAGGCCAGCACTCGCACGTTCTGCTTGCTGGCGGTCGCGGCCAACGCCTCCGGCGTCACTTCCGGGGCGATGATGACCTCGACGAACTGCCGATCCACGATGGCCCTGGCGGTCGCGCCATCCAGCGGCTGGTTGAAGGCGATGATGCCGCCGAAAGCCGAGGTCGGGTCGGTTTTATAGGCGCGGTCGTAAGCTTCCAGAATGCTCGAACCGATGGCCACGCCGCAGGGATTGGCGTGCTTGACGATGACGCAGGCCGGTACGTCGAAGCCTTTGACGCATTCCAGCGCGGCGTCGGTATCGGCGACGTTGTTATAGGACAACTCCTTGCCCTGCAACTGGCGAGCGGTGGCGATGCAGGCTTCCGCCGGTTTCGGTTCGACGTAGAACGCCGCGCCCTGGTGCGGATTTTCGCCGTAGCGCATCTCCTGGGCCTTGCGGAACTGGACGCTGTAGGTCCGCGGAAACGGATCGCGCTGGCCGTCGGCCTTGATGGAACCCAGATAGTTGGCAATCGCGCCGTCGTAACGGCCGGTGTGCTCGAACACCTTGACCGCCAGATCGAACCGGGTGGCGGCGCTCACCGCCCCAGCGTTATCCCCCATTTCGGCCAGAATCCGTCCGTAGTCGCCAGCATCCACCACCACGGTCACCGCCGCGTGATTCTTGGCCGCCCCCCGCAGCATCGCCGGCCCGCCGATGTCGATGTTTTCGATGGCGTCCGCCAAGGCGCAACCCGGTTTAGCGACCGTGACCTCGAACGGGTAGAGGTTCACCACCAGCAAATCGATGGGTGGAATGCTGTGCTCGGCCATCGCCCCGTCGTCCTCGCCGCGCCGGCCCAGCAAGCCACCGTGAATTTTGGGGTGCAGGGTCTTGAGGCGGCCGTCCATCATTTCCGGGAAGCCGGTGTAATCGGCGACTTCGATGGCGGGAATACCGTTGCTGGCCAGCAGCTTGGCGGTACCGCCGGTGGAAAGAATCTCCACGCCCCGTTCGACCAGAGCGCGGGCAAAGTCCACGATGCCGGTCTTGTCGGAAACGCTGATCAGGGCGCGGCGAATGGGAAGAGCGGTTGTTGAATTCATGCGAAAGTCCGTTGCGTCGAAAAGAGAAGTTTAATTGTGGGAACTGTTATCGCGGAGCGCGGCGCGCAAGGCGCGCACCGCTTGGGTCTGACTCGATTCGCCCATGCGACGGGCGATCAGCGCGGGATCGAGATCGGGCAGGAGGCGGCTCCGCGTGCTGTCGAGATACTCCTGGTCCTGGAGAACGACAAAACGGAGCGCGCCCTTCTGCCAAAACCACACCTCCGGCACCCGCAAACCCCGGTAGACCTCCAGCTTGTCGATGCCGCCCGAGGTCCAAACTACCTCGATGGCGATGTCCGGAATGGTCGGCTCGGCATCCCGCGGCCCCACGACATAGCATTCGTCGGCTTCGACGCCCAGCTTGTCCTTGGCGGACTTGACCGTCCACGAACCATAGCCGTTCAGCTCGATGCCTCGCTCCTCCGCGTAGGCTTCCAGCAGGCGGGCCAAGGTCTTTTTAAATATCTCGTGGTTGATCGAGGGCGACATCAGTTCGAGCTCTCCGTCCAGGTATGTCACGCGCGCGCCGCTTTGCTCGCCGCGCAGAGCCAGGAAGGATTCGTAACCTTCCCAGCTAATGCCGTGCAGGCGAACGCGCTGGTCGATGTGCTCGACGGGAATCGTCGGGGGGAGGTTCGGTGCTGAAATCATGGTGGGGGTTCAAGCTTCGGTTCGCTGTTTTCCAGATGGGGTACCATTCGTCAGCCTTGGCCGATTTGGCATTATACCCTGTCGTTTCCCAACCTTCCGCCCAGAGAGGCCCCATGCAGTGCGCGATCTACAAAAGCCGCAAAAAGCAGGATACTTATCTCTATCTGGCCGCCAGGGACGACTTTTCCCACGTTCCCGAAACCCTGCTGAAACTGATCGGGGAACCGATTCACGTCATGGACCTGGATCTCTCTCTCCCGAGCGCAAGCTGGCGCAGGAGGACACGGCCGAAGTGCTGCGCAACCTCCAGGAACGGGGCTGGCACTTGCAGATGCCGCGTCAGGACGAGTGGCTGGGCATCAAACATTGAACCGCGCGAAATTCGACCCATGTTCTCCGAACGCATCGACCGTCTGACCAGCTCCCTGATCCGGGAACTGCTCGCCCTGACCCAGAAACCCGACATCATCTCTTTCGCCGGTGGCCTGCCAGCCCGCGAAGCGATGCCGCCACTGGATTTGGTCGATCTACCGCCCGACCTGAGCCAGTACGGCACCACCGACGGCGAGCCGGAACTGCGGGCGGTCATCGCCGCGCAGTTGTCTGCTCTCGGCCTGCGCTGCCGGCCGGAGCAGGTTTTGGTGACCACCGGCTCCCAGCAGGGCATCGATCTGGTTTCCAAACTCTACATCGACCCCGGTACGCCGGTCGCGGTGGAAGCGCCGAGCTATCTGGCGGCGCTGCAATCGTTCCGGCTGTTCGGCGCCCGGTTTGAAGAATTGCCGCTGACGCCGCGTGGCATCGATCCGGAGCAGTTGCGCCAAGTCGTTCACCGCCACCGACCGGCGTTCGTCTACCTCATCCCGACGTTCCAGAACCCGGCCGGCGTCTGCTACGACGAAGCGACTCGCGCCGAAGTCGCGACGGTGTTGCGGGAAACCGGCACGCCGTTGCTGGAGGACGAGCCGTACCGGGAACTGGTCTACGAACCGGTGGACCGTACCCCGCTCTGCGCCCGCTTGGGCGAGAAAGACACCTGGATGTACATGGGCACGTTTTCCAAGACCGGCATTCCCGGCCTGCGGGTCGGTTACGTCGCCGCATCGGAGAACGCGCATCCCTATCTGGTACGGCTCAAACAGTCCACCGATCTGCACACCAACCGCATCGGTCAATGGTGGTGCGCCCGGTTCGCGAACTCGCCCGGCTATCCAGCGCACCTGGAGCGGCTGCGAGCGTTTTACCGGGAACGGCGCGACGCCATGCAAGCGGCGCTGACCCGCCACCTCGGCGAACTGACGCAGTGGACCATGCCCAACGGCGGACTGTTCTTCTGGGCGCGCTTGCAGAGCGGTGGCGACACCCGCGCCCTGCTGGTGCGGGCGCTGGAGCGCAAGGTGGCGTTCATGCCCGGCGAAGCGTTCTTCGCCAGCGCCAGCGCGCAACACGGCGCCTTCATGCGACTCAACTTCAGTCACGCCACGCCCGAACAACTGGAGCGTGGCATGGCGGTTTTGGCGGAGGTGATCCGGGAACAGCACAGTCCTGTCAGCGTGGAGAATGCTGTCGGCGTGGTAGCGATTTAAGCGTTCTTGAAACGCGCGCCCAGAGGCTGCCAGGATCACGACCGCGTCGCCGCCCGTTCCATGAAGCGCGCCACCTCCGCGTGCAGCCAACCCTTTCCCTCGCCGCCGAGAAACGCCGCCGGGCCTGTCAAGGTTACGATGCCTTGGATTTCATCCGCCCGAAGATCGAAACGAAAATCCAGCTTTACCGGCTCATCCACGGTCCCTTCCTGACCCAGTGGATACAACGCCACCCGCACATCCAGCGCGGCGGTGGCTGCTTCCAGGTCCGCCGCCGCCTCGGCTCGTTCGTAACCCGCCGCCCGACACCGCTCGATTAAGGCAAAAACCAGTTCACGAGTCACGAACGCCCGGAGGGATTCCAGCACTTCGCCCAGCCGCGCCTCGGCTTGGCGCAAACGTTGCGGATAGGGCCGTTCGTGCTCGCTTTCCAGCCCGATCACCGCTCGAAGTTCGGCGAATGTCGACGGGAGCGCGCCCGAATGAAAACCGGGCCGCAGCAGGGTATATAGCGTTTCCCCGTGGGGTCCAAACCGCGCCGGTTGCGCGCGGTCGGAGTGGTTGGCGCGATACAGCTTCCAGTTTTCGTTCAGTTCCCAGGCTAGAAATCCGAACAGACCGGGCGATAGCAACACGGTCGCGGTGGCCAGCGGCAAGCCGACGAATCGTGGCAAAACTGGATCCAACAGCGCCAGCAGGGTAGTCGTCAACGCGGGAAAAAACGGCAGCATCAGCTTGTCGGCCACCATGACGACCGGGAAATGCTTGACCGGATTGATCTGGGGCTCGACCAGAACCGCCGCGTAGAAATGGATCAGGTAGCTGAACGCGCGCCACACCGGGCCGACGATGGCCTTGATCGCCATGACGCCCAACCCCTCGTCGCGGTGATGGCTGACTGCCTCATCCACCCGATGCAGAGTTTGCTCAACGCCACGCATCAACCCGTCAAACAGATCGACCACCCAGCGAAACAGACCCACAAGCAGAGCATGACGCACCCGCCGCCAGAAGGCGATGAATCTGGTGATGGCACCGTCCAGCAATCGGCGTCCAGATTGGCTGTTGCGCAGAAGACTGCCCAGGATGAAGCCAAGCACGAGCAGGAAGGTGGGCAGTCCGCCGGTATCGAGACCGAGTTCTTTTGCGACGCTGATCGAGAGTAGCGCAAACACCAAGCCGATTAACAACGGTTCCAGCACATAACGGGAAACTCGTCGAACCAGCGGATAACGAAACCAGCGGGTCGCCCGTCTCCAGTGCGTCCATCGCCCCACTCGGCGATACAGGAAGTCGGCGAACAACCAGCGGCAGCTTCGGCCAAGGGCGGCTACCGCCTTCCGTCCCCGCTCGGTATGCATCAGGACGTTCAATCCGGCCCCGACCGCCAGCACCGCCCCCGGATTGACCAGCCGTACCGAATCCCGCCCCGCCAGGCTCAGCAGAAATCCCAACGATTCCAACCCGATGAAGGCAATGCCGAAGGGAAATAGCAGAAAGCGGGTGATCCATCGGCCGGCGAACGTGCCAAACAGCGGGGCGCTCAACTGTTGCAAACCTTTCAGGTAAAACTCGCCAGGTTGATAAACTCCCGGTAACGCGGTGCTGGCCTGGCGGTCGAAACGCGCCAGCCGATCTCCCCGCAACGATCCACCCCAGTCCAGGTCCGGCAAGCGCCATTCGTTACGGGCCACGGCATCCCGCAAGTCGGTGAAGCGTAGATGCCAGCGGTGGAGGATGGTTTGGAATAGCTCCTCCTGAAGTACATTCCGCGCGACTCGCCCGCGAGGGTCGCCGGGCAGAAAGCCAGCGGCGTCGAGCAAGCCACCCAGGCGCGGTTGCAACTGCTGGCGGAACCGCTGGCCGATCAGATCGCCCAAGGTCCGCAGGGGCGCGCTGAAATACGCGGTCTCGGCCCCGGACCATGGTAACCGGTCAAGACGGATTTTCGCGGCGTTCAGCGCACGCAAGGCCTTGAGCGGACCCTGGAACGGCAACCCCAGCCGCAACGGTCGCCGGCCGCCATGCCATAACCAGGCGACTGGTTGCAAGCGGTAATACTCGGTCCGCCCTTCCAGCAGTATGCGCTCCAGATCGTGCAACAACCGGGAATATGGACTGGAGAATCGCGCGGTGGCTGGCTCATCCAACAAACGCTCAACCAAGTGTTCCAGCACTTGGGTGGAGCGGGAATCCAGCTTCCAGGTTGCGGCGAGGCTGTGGGCCAGTGCTTCGACGATTTCGTGCTGGCGCTCTCCCAACGCGCGCTTGACGGCATCTTCCCCCTCCCAACCCTCGTCCACCGAGGAGGAGAGGGTCATATCCCGATATTGATGAGCGGCCATGCGCAGATGTCGGAGCGCGGCGCCATAGCGTCCGGCCATCTCGGCCTTGAAAGCGGCCTGAACTTCGTGGCCGAAAAGACCCAGGCGGACTGTGCGAACCCATGCCGGTGGCGCGCGGTCTCCACGGGGAAACCCGCGATCCAGCAGCGTCGCCAGCCGTTCCGCGACCGGCGTCAAGCGTCCGGTCAAATCGCGCCGGATCGAGGCAAGCCAACCTGGTTTCCGGGTCAGGGCAACCGCTTGACCCAACATTTCCTGGCAGCGCGCCTTGATCCACGCCGTCCCCTGGTCATTTTTCACCGCCCGGTTCGGACTGGTCCCGGTTCGGACCTGCCCACCGAAAACTGGAATCGGTTTCGCCAACAGGGGAAGGACCGTGTTCGCGCCATCGACCAAGTCGGGATCGTTTCGACCGAACGGCAAGCCAAGCGGCAATTCTGGCTCGTAATCGGGCATGCCGCGAAAGCCGGATGGGCGACTGCGGGTGAGGAGCTGCGGCCAGCGTTGACCGTGCCGGGGCGGTGGCAGGTCCAACCCCCCGTCCTTCAGCCAGCGATCCAGCCCGCGCCAGTCCCGGATGGCGGGAAAAAAGTAGGCGCGCGCGCCAGGGGCAAAATAGCGGAGATAGGTGACGAAGCCGACAAACTGGCGGCACAATGTTTCGTCGTCCAAACCCAACACCACCCGCCGGTCCTGTTCGAGCAGTGTCCGCGCCTCGCGCAATGCTCGTTCGCCAATCACGCCGACCAATCCTCGGGCGCCAAACGAATCGTGATCCTGATTATCGTGGCGAGCCATCCGCCAGGTCCGCGCCACCTCGGCTTCGAACCGGCGTCCCCAGTATCCCCGGAGCCAGCGTTCGGGGGGATCGGCGGCCAATTCCTGGGCCGACGGCATGGGTAAAAGAATCACCCAATCGGGCAGGTTGAGCCCCTCGATGATCGCCAGGGCATCGGGATTCTCGTCCTCCAGACCGTTCAACAGAACCGTGCGCGGCATCAGATAGTAGCGGAGCGCCGAAATGGCCAGATTCCGCGAGTCGCCGCCCACGTGACGGCGGATCAGACGTTCCAGCGCGCGGGGATGAAACAGAAACACACCCTCCGCTGGCCGGAGCACGCGCCGTCGAAAGTTCTTCATCGTCAGTCTGGAAGCGATGCGTCGATCCATGTCCCAATAGATATCGGCTATAGGTTTTTTTATTCCATTCAATTAGTAATGAACCCTGCTTTACAGGATACTGTGAAGCCATCGCCGCCGCCCCGTTGCCGGCGATATCGCTTGCCGTAACGCACCGATCCGCAACCGAGCCAGGAGTGCAACATGACTGACCAAAAGAAATTGACCACCAGCGCCGGCTGTCCCGTCGCCCACAACCAGAACGTGATGACCGCCGGACCGCGCGGCCCGCAACTGTTGCAGGATGTCTGGTTCCTGGAAAAACTCGCCCATTTCGACCGCGAGGTCATCCCCGAACGGCGGATGCACGCCAAGGGTTCTGGCGCCTACGGCACCTTTACGGTGACCAACGACATCACCCGGTACACGCGGGCGAAAATCTTTTCCCAGGTCGGCAAGAAAACCGAGCTGTTCGCCCGCTTCACCACCGTGGCCGGCGAGCGCGGCGCGGCCGACGCCGAGCGCGACATTCGCGGTTTCGCGGTGAAGTTTTATACCGAGGAAGGCAACTGGGACATGGTCGGCAACAATACGCCGGTCTTCTTCCTGCGCGATCCGCTCAAGTTCCCCGACCTCAACCACGCCGTCAAGCGCGATCCGCGCACCAACCTGCGTAGCGCCAAGAACAACTGGGATTTCTGGACCTCGCTGCCCGAAGCGCTGCACCAGATCACCATCGTCATGTCGGATCGCGGCATTCCGGCGACCTACCGCCACATGCACGGCTTCGGTAGCCACACCTTCAGCTTCATCAACGCCAGGAAGGAACGCTACTGGGTCAAGTTCCATTTCAAATCGCACCAGGGCATCAAGAACCTGACCGATGCGGAAGCCGAGGCGATCATCGGCAAGGATCGCGAGAGCCACCAGCGCGACCTGTACGAAAGCATCGAACGGGGCGATTTCCCGAAATGGACGCTCAAGGTGCAGATCATGCCGGAAGCCGACGCCTCCAAAGTGCCCTACAACCCCTTCGATCTGACCAAGATCTGGCCCCACCAGGATTATCCGCTGATCGAAGTCGGCGTGATGGAGTTGAACCGCAACCCGGAAAACTTTTTCGCGGAAGTGGAACAGTCGGCCTTCAATCCCGCCAACGTGGTGCCCGGCATCGGTTTCTCGCCGGACAAGATGTTGCAGGGACGGCTGTTCTCCTACGGCGACGCCCAGCGCTACCGGCTCGGCGTGAACCATCATCTCATTCCGGTCAACGCGCCGCGCTGCCCGGTTCACAGCTACCATCGCGACGGCCTGATGCGGGTCGATGGCAACCACGGCGGCACGCTGGGTTACGAGCCGAACGACCAGGGCGAATGGGCCGAGCAACCGGATTTCGCCGAGCCGCCATTGAGTTTGGAAGGCGCGGCCGACCACTGGAACCATCGAGAGGACACGGATTACTACTCGCAGCCGGGCGCGCTGTTCCGCCTGATGACGCCGGCCCAGCAGCAGGTACTGTTCGAGAACACCGCGCGTTCCATTGGCGAAGCGCCACGTGACATTCAGATCCGCCATATCGGCCACTGCCTGAAGGCCGATTCGGCTTATGGCAAGGGTATTGCCGATTTGCTCGGCATCGCCTTGGGCGAGGTTCCCGCCTAAGCGACGCCCCCTAACCAGCGGCGACGGCCCGATAGCGCCGTTCGCCGCATCACCGGGATAACGCATCAAATTCATGTCGACGGAACAGTAGTACTATTGGCGGCCTTGATTCAAAACGCACACGGGAGCTTGAAGCGGGATGAAGGCGGCCGATTTTTTGATACGCAGCGGGATGACCATGGCCGAACGCCAGGCGGCATTCTGGCTGGCCGGTGTTTTTTCGCTGCGCATGCTGGGTTTGTTCATGGTCCTGCCGGTGTTCGCCCTTTACGCCGAACACCTGCGCGGCAACACCCCGGCGCTGGCTGGCTTGGCCATCGGCATCTACGGCCTCAGCCAGGCGCTGTTTCAGCTTCCCTTCGGCTTCCTGTCGGACCATTATGGCCGCAAGCGATTGATTTATATTGGCCTATTTATTTTCGCCGTAGGCAGTGTCGTTGCGGCGCTGGCCGATTCGATTTACGGCGCGATCTTGGGCCGGGCCTTGCAGGGGGGTGGCGCGGTGTCCGCGGTGGTGATGGCGCTGGCCGCCGATCTGACCCGCGAGGAGCATCGGATCAAGGTCATGGCGGTGATCGGTGTGACCATCGGGGCTTCGTTCGCGGTTTCGATGATGTTGGGGCCGGTACTGAACGGCTGGATCGGCGTGCCAGGCATCTTCTGGTTGACGGGGGCGCTGGCCCTGCTCGGCATCGCCGTGGTGCGGTTCCGGGTGCCCGATCCCATGGAGAGCCGGATTCACCGCGACGCCGAGCCGGTCGCCTCGCAGTTCGGCCGGGTGCTGTTCGACGGGCAGTTGCTACGGCTGAATTTTGGCATTTTCACCCTGCACCTGCTGCTCACCGCCACCTTCGTCGCCGTGCCGCTGGCCTTGCGCGACGCCGGCCTGCCGAGCGACCGGCATTGGGAGGTTTATCTGCCGGCGCTGGTGTTCTCGATGGTGGCGATGATCCCGTTCGTCGTGCTCGCCGAGAAACACCGCCGGCTGAAACCGGTGTTCCTGGGAGCGATTGCGACGCTGGTTCTGACCGAGTTCGGCCTGCTGGCCCTGCACGATACCACCCTGGAAGCCGCCGCGCTGCTGGTGGTTTTTTTTACGGCGTTCAACCTTCTGGAAGCCACTTTGCCCTCGCTGATCGCCAAGATGGCCCCACCCGACGCCAAGGGCACGGCGATGGGCGTGTACTCCAGCAGTCAGTTCCTGGGCGCTTTCGTTGGCGGCGCGCTGGGTGGTTGGCTGCGCGGGCTGTTTGGATTGAAGGGCGCGCTCGCCTTCGCGACCCTGGCGGCCCTCATCTGGCTGCTGGTGGCCTGGACCATGAAGAACCCTCGCTACCTGAGCAGCTATCTGTTGAATGTGGGTGAACTTGACGAGGTAGATGCCCAGTTGCTGGCCCGGCAACTGACCCAGGTGCCTGGAGTGGCCGAAGCGGTCGTGGTCGCCGCCGAGGGCGTGGCCTATCTCAAGGTGGACCGGAACGCGCTGGACGAGGCGGCGCTGCGGGCGTGCGCGGCGGTGGCCTGAGCGGCAAGCAGGGTGCTAACCAGCGGTTAGCCCCATTCGAAGCTTTGCACCACCACGATCCCTTCCCGCCGCGCTTGTTCCAGCAGCTCTGGATGGGCAAAATGGGTCACCAGCAGGGGCACGAGCGGCGAAGTTTCCACCGCCCGCGCCGCGTCCAGCTTGCGCTGAAGCTGGCTCAGCTTGCCGCGATCATCCAGGCGCATCACGCTCTCGCCGACGATCACCACGTTTTCGCCACCGCGCCGTCCCCGGGCGAAGAAGTTGATTTCCTCGCCGTTGATCCAGGTTCGCACCAGGCGTTCGCTGACTTCCAGTTGATGCTGGGTCTTCAGGAACGCCGGCAGCATCCGGTAGGCTTCGTTCTCCAGGGCGTAGGCCATGGTGCGCGCCAGTCCGCCCACCTGGCTTCGGGTATTGTCGTGAGCGCGGCTCAGGCTGGCGATTTCCCGGGTAGTTTCCCGCTGCGCCTCGGCCAGTTCTTCAACCCGTTGCTCGGTCCGCTTTTGCGCCTCGGCCAGTTCCTCCATCCGAACCGCCAGGGTATCCACCCGTTGCTCGGTCCGCTTTTGCGCCTCGGCCAGTTCTTCGACCCGCTGCTCGGTCCGCTTCTGCGCCTCGGCCAGTTCCTCCATCCGAACCGCCAGGGTATCCACCCGCTGCTCGGTCCGCTTCTGCGCCTCGGCCAGTTCACGGACGATATCCCTGAGTTGATTGAAGTCGGTTTTCGTGACCGCGGCTTCCCGCTGCTGCTCGATTTCCTCAAGCAGCAGCCACAATACTTCCTTGAGGTCTGGCGGGACGCTATCCATCTTGCGTAACAGGGCGACACTGAAAGGCATGGTGTGGTTTCCTGAACTTTTGATACATCAAAGTGATATCCGCTTAGCCCGGTCTGGTTCATTGTGCCAGAAACCGTTTGGCCGATTCAGGGCCATCGCCCTATACCAGGACAAGATATTGATTTAAATGTTCAATATATTGATATTTAATGTATTTTATTTACAGCCGCTTGATAAATACCCAGCGAAACACTTTAGGGCGATTGCCCTGCCTTCGACCGACCGCGTTAGCCCCGCTGAAAAATATTATGATGCTATACTTGGCTTGTGTTGAAGGGGGGGATGACGCGATTCCACCGAGCCGCGCCTTCCAAACAGGGCCAGTGTACCTGTGCTGTCATGCCTAAGCGTGGGGCTTCCTTATGAAATCAAGAAACAGGCTTTTTTCCACGTCTTTTCTCGCATCTTTTCTATTGATCTTCATCGGATTTGTTCTGTCGGCTTACCCACAAATCAGTTCGGCGGCGAATGTCAACGTCCCAAATGTGGTTGGGCAGACTGAGGCCAATGCTACAAGTACAATCACGGGAACGTGTGATCCCGGCGACCCGCTTGCAGATCCTCCAGTTCCGTCAGTGTGCTTGAAAGTCACTGTCACCTATGCCTACAGCGCCACGGTTCCCGCCGGCACCGTCATCAGCCAGAGCCCGGCAGGCGGTGCGTCCGTCCCCTCCAGCACCACTGTCAATATCGTCGTATCCAATCGACTGACGGTTCCTGATGTGGTCGGTCAACCTCAGAACACTGCCTCGCTCAACATCACAAATACCTGTGTGCCCGGTAACAATACCCAGTGTTTGAAAGTTGGAACCGTCACTCAGGAGGCCAGCGCCACCGTTCCCAAGGGCAACGTTATCCGTCAGGATCCGGCTGCCGGTTTTCTAACTCCCGCGGGTTCCGCTGTTAACTTGGTTGTTTCCTCGGGCCCGCCCCTCCTGACCGTTCCGAACGTGGTCGGCAAAACGCAATTCGACGCCGAGACCGCGATCAAAACCACCTGCGTGGCCGGCACTACCCAGTGCCTGGTAGTCGGCACCATCACTTTCCAAACCAGCGAAACCGTCGCCGCTGGCAGCGTCATCAGCCAGGACCCTCCCGCCGGCTTCCAGGCTGGCGTCGGCACCGCCGTCAATCTCGTCGTCTCCTCGGGGCGTTCGCCCATCGCGGTTCCCAACGTCGTCGGCCTGACCCTGGCGGCCGCCAGTTCCGCGATCGAAGGCACGTGCAGCGCTGACTCATCCGGCTGCCTCAAGGTCGGCGCCGTCACCCTGGCCGCCAGCGATACCGTCCCCGCCGGCAACGTCATCAGCCAAAATCCGGGTGGCGGTACTCTGGTCGCGCCTGGAACCTCCGTCAACCTGGTCATCTCCTCGGGTAAGGAAGCGCCGATCAATCCGCCATTCCCACCGGGCGCCATCGAGGTTCCAAACGTGGTTGGGCTGACCCAGACCGCCGCCGCCAATACCATTCGCAGCGTGGGCTTGAGCCTCGGCGCGGTCCTCAAGCAGTACAGCGACACCGTCCCCGCCGGCATCGTCCTGGCCCAAAGTCCGGCGGCCGGCGCCAAGGTGGCCGTGGGCACTCCGGTCACCGTGACCGTCTCACTCGGTCCCGCCGGGGTGGTCAAGGTTCCGGACGTAAGGGGTTTGCCCGAGGAGGTGGCGAAATCCGTCCTGCAAGACGCCGGTCTTACCGTCGGCAGCACCTTGAGGCAGCCGGATCCGACCATGCCGGCCGGTAGCGCCATCGGCACCGATCCTGTGGCCGGCACGCAGGTCAAGCTCGGCAGCGCCGTCACCCTGATCGTTTCCGAAGGTTTCTCCCAGCCTCAGGAAGTCGCCGTGCCCGGCGAGGTGATCGGCATGACGGTCGAGAACGCCAGGGAAGCGCTGTTCGCGGTCGGCTTGTTCCGCGTCGGCGCCATCACCGTGCAACCCCACGACACGATTCCCGCCGGTCGGGTCTCCGGCCTGAGCCCCACCGCCGGCACGCTGGTCGCCTACGGCACCACCATCAATTTGTTCGTATCCTCGGGCACGCAACCGCCGGTCGCGACGCCCAACGTGGTCGGGCAGACCCTGGCCAATGCCACCGCCATCCTCCAGGCCGCCGGCCTGCAACTGGGTTTCGTGTCTCGCCAGACCAACAACATGGTCGAGGCCGGTCGCGTGATCAGTCAAAACCCGCTGATGACCGCCCTCGTTCCGGTGGGCTGGAAGATCAACCTGGTGGTGTCGCTCGGCCCCGTTCCCCAGGACCCGGGCGCCCGGCCGACCACGCAAGTTCCGGACGTTGCCGGGTTGTCGCTGGCCGCCGCCACCGCCAAGCTGATCGATGCCGGCTTGCAGGTAGGTCTGGTCGCCAACCAGCGCAGCCAGGATGTGCCCGTCGGTCAGGTGATCCGGCAAAATCCGCCGCCGGATGTCACGTTGCCCGTCAGCAGCAAGGTCAACCTGATCATTTCCTTCGGGCCGTATGCCTACGGCCTGTTCAGCGGGCCGGCCTACATCACCAACTATGTCGGCGACACCGTGTCGATCATCAACCCCGACATCAACCAGGTCGTTGACAATATCCCGGCGGGCATCAACAACGCCGGTCCCAGTGGCATCGCGGTCAGCCCGGACGGCACCCGCCTCTATGTCGCCAATCGCGCCAGGTTCGGCAAGGCGAACGGCACGCTGACGGTGATCGACCTGACCGAGCGCAAGGTGATCGCCGTCATCCCGGTCGGCGCCGCGCCGCTGGGCGTCGCCATCAATCCCACGGGCGAACGGGTGTTCGTGGCCAACGAGGGCAGCTTCAGTCTGTCGGTCATCGATACCACCACCAACCAGCCGTTCATCGACATGAACGTCCCCAACCTGTCGAATCTGAACGTGTCGACGAACCCGTACCCGCGTGGCGTGGCGGCGCATCCCAACCCGTTGCAGCCGCTGGTGTACGTTACCAACCGCACGGTCAACTCGTTCTCGGACGACGCGGCCAATCCCTACGTCGATCAATGCGACGCCCTGGTGGCGCGGCCGCCGATCAACGTCAATCCCGATCAGTGCGTCGGCTCGCTGTCGATCTTCGACGTGGAGCTGAAGACGCAGGTCGGCTCGGTCGCGGTCGGCTGGGCGCCGGAAGGCGTGGCGGTCCATCCCAGCGGCGCGCTGGTGTACGTCGCCAATTCCGGCGACCGGACCGTTTCGGTCATGGAGACCGTCTACAACCGGGTGGTCGGCGTCATCGCCCTGGATGAGTTTGGCGGCGCCCCACAACCGCTGGTGCCGCGCGGGGTCGCGGTCAGCCCGGATGGCTACCGGGTGTATGTCACCGATGGCGCCGGCGACCGGCTGTTCGTGATCGACACCACCGCCAATCATGCCGTGGTCGGCATCGTCCAGTTGCGGTTGGACAACAACCCCAGGGTCCCCTACGGCGTATCGGTCAGCCCGGACAGCCGGCGGATCTATGTCGCCAATACCGCCAGCAACACGGTGTCGGTGGTCGATAGCCGGAGCAACCAGGTCATCGCCGAAATACCGGTCGGGTTGGGACCGTGGGCCTTCGGTCAGTTCATGGGACCGCTGGCGACGGTGGCCGCGCCGTCCTTCGATCCACCGAGCGGCTTCTATCAGGGCAACCTGAGGGTGACCATCACCAGCCCGACAGCCGGGGCCTCAATCCGCTACACGATGGATGGCAGCATCCCAACGTCGACATCGGGTACGTTGCTCGCCAATGGTCAGTCCATCACCTTGGCTTGCCCGAGCAGTTCCAAGGCCAGCATCATTTATAAGTTGAAAGCCGTTGCCTTCAAGGAAGGCTGGGCGGATTCGGAGGTAACGGAGACGGCCTATACGCTCATCGGGCATTAGCCGCTCTCCAAGTGTCATAAAGGGCATTTAAATTCCGGGCCGCGATTCGCGGCCCTTTTTTCTTTCCCAAATCCTCTGACGAAAGGGCTGGCTTCCGGGTCGGCCATACTACTACGTCCGCTTTCTCGCCAGACTGCCGAAACACCTCCTTCGCAATGCGATTCACTGGGCCGGATTCGTCCCGCTGGGCGAAGGCGATCCTTGGCCCGATCCGGCCGTCGCGGCTGTCGCTCGCCCGCGCCAATCCGACTCCAGCTCCCTCCAACAAGCCGCCTAGCGACCGCAATCCCACTCCCCAACTGACTTCCCCACCGCCCCGCGCGCCGACGCGGGGTTTTCGCCTCCCGTCGGCGCGTTTTCGCACTCCTTCAGGTGGAACCTTCAATACCGGCGACTACACTTGGGTAGCCTCCGCCAGAGAAGCCCGTAAACCGGCTAGCGCGAGGTGTCCGATCTCCCAACGACGCCGCTCCCCTGCCGTCGCGCCCACTTTCAGGAGGCGACATGAAATTCCTGCTCCGCGTCTCAACGGCCATCGATGCCCTCAACACGGCGATTGGTCGCTGGACGATCTGGTTGATCCTGTTCTGCGTCCTGATCAGCGCCCTGACCGCTACCCTGCGTTACGTCTTCAGTTGGGGCTCGAACGCCCTGCTGGAATCGCAATGGTTCATGTTCGGGCTGGTGTTCCTGTTCTGCTCGGCGTGGACTCTGCGGGAAGGCGGCCACGTTCGCATCGACATCCTGTCCTCCAAGCTGCCGCCGGTGGCGCGGATCTGGATTGACATCCTCGGCGGATTGCTGTTCCTGCTGCCGGTCTGCGTGTTGATCGCCGTGGATTCCTGGAATTTCTTCCTGATCGCCTACAAAACCAACGAAGCCTCGTCGAATCCCGGCGGTCTGCTCTGGTGGCCGATCAAGCTGGCGATTCCGGCCGCCTTCATCCTGCTCAGCCTGCAAGGGCTGTCCGAGATCATCAAGAACGTCGCGGTGCTGACCGGCGACCGGCCCATGCCCGAATTCAAGGGAGGGCACTGACATGGCCGAATTTCTGATCGCCAACATGGCGCCGATCATGTTCTCGGCGCTGATCGTGTTCCTGTTGATCGGCTATCCAGTCGCGTTCTCGCTGGCGGCGGTCGGCATGGTGTTCGGCCTGGTCGGCATTGAACTCGGCCTGCTCACTCCCAACCTGCTCCAAGCGTTCCCGGACCGGGTGTTCGGGATCATGAAGAACGAAATCCTGCTGGCGATTCCGTTCTTCACTTTCATGGGCCTGGTGCTGGAACGCAGCGGCATGGCCGAGGATCTGCTCGACACCATCGGTCAGTTGTTCGGCGGCATTCGCGGCGGGCTGGCCTACGCCGTAATCTTCGTTGGCGCGCTGCTGGCCGCCACCACCGGCGTGGTTGCCGCTTCGGTCATCGCCATGGGTTTGATTTCGCTGCCGATCATGCTGCGCTACGGCTACGACAAAGCGCTCGCCTCCGGGGTGATCGCCGCCTCCGGCACCCTGGCGCAGATCATCCCGCCCTCGCTGGTGCTGATCGTGATGGCGGACGTGCTGGGCCGCTCGGTGGGCGACATGTACAAGGGCGCGTTCATCCCCGGCTTCGTGCTGACCGGTTTGTATGTCCTGTGGGTGCTGGGGAACACGATTCTGCGGCCGCATACGGCCCCGGCCCTGCCCCCGGAAGCCCGCACCCTGCGCGGCTGGGCGCTGGCCTGGCGGGTGGTGGTGGCGATGGTCCCGCCGCTGCTGCTGATTTTCCTGGTGCTCGGCAGCATTTTCATCGGCTGGGCCACCCCCACCGAGGGCGGCGCGCTGGGTGCGGTCGGCGCGCTGGCGCTGGCACTGGGCAAACGCAAGCTGAGCCGCAAACTACTGATCGAGGCCATGACCGCCACCGCCAAGATCACCAGTTTCGTGATCTTCATTCTGATCGGCTCCAGCGTGTTCAGTCTGGTGTTTCGCGGCGTCAACGGCGACCTGTGGGTGGAGCACCTGCTGCTGGACCTGCCCGGTGGTCAGTTGGGCTTCCTGATCGTGGTGAACACGCTGGTGTTCCTGCTGGCGTTCTTCCTCGATTTCTTCGAGATCAGCTTCATCATCCTGCCGCTGCTGGCGCCGGTGGCGGAGAAGCTGGGCATCGACCTGGTCTGGTTCGGTATCCTGATGGGCGTGAACATGCAAACCTCGTTCATGCACCCGCCGTTCGGCTTCGCCCTGTTCTATCTGCGCAGCGTCGCCCCGCCGGCGGTGCGCACCGTCGACATTTACTGGGGCGCGGTGCCGTTCGTGGTAATTCAGGTCATCATGGTGGCGCTGATCATCATCTTCCCGGCGCTGGTGACCGTCGGCCTCGACCGCCCGGTCGATACGGGCAAGCCGGCCCAGGTGCAGATGCTGGGTTCGCCCGAGGACGCCGGCGGCTCGTCCAGTCCGCCCGCCGGCCAGGAAGACGCCGCCGATCTGTTCAAGCAGTTGCCCAAGCCGGCTCAATAAACGGGCATAGAAAAACCCGGCGTCATCGACGCCGGGTTTCGTGACGCCAAGGCGGATCGAAAGCTATTTCTTGGCGCGCATCTGCGCCTGCATGAAGTTGGCCAGCGCGCCCTCGGGCAAGCTCATCCAGACATCGGAGATCTGCTGGAAGGCGCGCAGCGAATCGTACAGTTTCTTGAAATCCGGATTCTTGCCGGATTCTTCGGCGTACAGTTTCTGGGCCGTGTCATAGGCGGCCTTGAGCACATCGTCCGGATAGCGTTTGAGCTGGGTGCCGTTTTGCGCCAGCCGCTGAATGGCCGGTGGATTCTTGGCGTCGTAAGCGGCCATCATTCGCAGGTTGGCCTCGATGGCGGCGGTCTCGAACGCGGCCTGATAGGGTTTGGGCAGCTTCTCCCACTGCTCTTTGTTGACGTAGAAACTGATCTGCGGTCCGGTCTCCCACCAGCCGGGGTAGTAGTAAAACTTGGCGACCTTGTAGAACCCCAGTTTCTCGTCGTCGTAGGGGCCGACCCACTCGGCGGCGTCGATGGCGCCGCGCTCCAAAGCCGGATAGATTTCCCCGCCCGGCAGGGCTTGCGGCACCGCGCCCAGGGCCGAGAATACTTCCGCGCCGAACCCCGGAATACGCATCTTCAGGCCCTTGAGGTCTTCCAGCGATTTGACTTCCTTGCGGAACCAGCCGCCCATTTGGGTGCCAGTGTTGCCGCCGGGGAAGTTGACGACGCTGTACTTGGCGAAGAACTCGCGGGTCAGAGGCAGGCCGTCGCCGTAGTAGTACCAGCCGTTCATCTGGCGGGCATTCAGCCCGAACGGGATGGCGGTGTCGATGGAAAACGCCTTGTTCTTGCCGTGGAAGTAGTAGCCGCAGGTATGGCAACACTCCACCGTGTTCTGCTGCACGGCGTCCAGCACGCCAAACGGCGGCACGATCTCGCCGCCGGCGAAGACGCGGATCTCGAACCTGCCCTCGGTCAGTTCGGCAATCCGCTTGGCCAGCACCTCGGCGCCGCCGTAGATCGTATCCAGGCTCTTGGGGAAGCTGGAGGCAATCCGCCACTTGATGATGGGCAAGCCCTGTCCCTGGGGCTGAGCCGCCGGTGGCGCTGGCGACTGGGCGATGGCGGGAACGGTGGCCGCGCCGGCGGCGGCGGCCAAACCCAGACCGGTTTTCTTGATGAATTCACGGCGCTGCATGTGCTGCTTCTCCTCGTCGTTGGTGGTTGTCGACCCGATCGGCGCTCCACGAAAGCGCCAGGATTCCCATTGCAAGATTTACGTATCCTTAAAATTTATCAGACGCATGGCGGATTGCATCCCGGAGGGCCAGCAATTCTCATTTTGGCGATTTTGCCCGGTGTTGTGGGGGAGCCAGATCAAGGTTTGCGCCATGGACGCCATCAAGGCCCCAGCTCTTGAAACGCAGGTAAGGGCTGCGCCCGACCGCGACGACCTTCGGCGCCTGGTGACCGTCGAGTGGCAAAGGCGTTGTAATACAGCGCCTGACCGCTTCTGGCCCCAGGGAGATGGCTTGGCCCAGTCCCGGCTTTACCAGCACCGAGTTGCGAAGGCTTGCGGCGCCCAAGCCGCTTGGGTAAAATGCGCGACCTTCCAAGCGGACATGGATTTTTCGGAGCCCGTCATCCAATGAAAACGTTCAGCGCCAAGCCGGCCGAGGTCAAGCGCGACTGGTATGTAATCGACGCCAAGGACCAGGTTCTGGGTCGGCTGTCGTCGGAAATTGCCCGCCGCTTGCGGGGCAAGCACAAGCCCGAATACACGCCGCACGTGGATACCGGCGATTACATCATCGTAGTCAATGCCGAGCAGGTGCGCGCGACCGGCCGCAAGAAGACCGACAAGTTCTATTATCGGACCACCGGCTACGTTGGCAACCTGAAGTCCATTTCGATGGACAAGCTGTTGCGGCAGGCTCCGGAGCGAATCATCGAGATCGCCGTCAAGGGGATGTTGCCCAAGAATCCGTTGGGGCGGGCGATGTTCCGCAAGCTGAAGGTTTACGCGGGCGCCGAGCACCAGCACGCCGCGCAGCAACCCAAACCGTTGCAACTGAATTTTTGACCGGCTGACGCATTCACCGAAGTGGGACAGGCACGCATGATCGAAAACCAGCATTACGGGACGGGCCGGCGCAAGACCGCCGCGGCGCGGGTGTTCCTGCGGCCCGGCACGGGCAGCATCCTCGTCAACCGGCGGCCCCTGAACGAATACTTCGGGCGCGAGACCTCCTGCATGGTGGTGAACCAGGCGCTGGAAGCGGTCGATCTCAAGGAAAAATTCGATATTTACGTAACGGTCAAGGGCGGCGGCATCACCGGTCAGGCCGGCGCGATCCGCCACGGCATCACCCGTGCCTTGATCGAATACGACGAAAGTCTGCGCGCTCCGTTGCGCAAGGCCGGCTTCGTCACCCGCGACGCCCGCGAGGTGGAGCGCAAGAAGGTTGGTTTGCGCAAGGCCCGCCGCGCGACTCAGTATTCCAAGCGCTAACCGTCTTTCTGGGGGATCGTCTAGCGGCAGGACTGTGGACTCTGACTCCACCAACCTAGGTTCGAATCCTAGTCCCCCAGCCAGGCCAAGAGGGGTTGCCAACGCGGCAACCCCTTTTTTCTTGGGCTTCGATTGAGTTCGCGCTACCCAAGGAACGACTTCGTTTCCTGTCCGCCGGAGGCTCTCCATGCGCTTCCTCGACCCCACCGACCGCTCCCGTTCACCTCAGCCTGGCGCCGCATCCCAGGCGGCCACGGGATTCTTGCCCGACTTTTGCGACAACCAGACGATTTTCCTGATCGTGCTGATCGTCGAACTGCTGGCTTTCGTACTGGCGTTGGCCCAGGGCCGCACGCTGGAGCGTTTTTGGACCGAATTGGCCCTGACTTCCCTGTTCATGCAATGGGTGGCCTTGGCGGTGGCTCTGGTGCTGTGCCATTGCCGTCGCTGGCTGGCCCGCTTGCGTCCATCCGCGGTAACCCTGGTGGCCTTTGGCGTCGCCCAGTTGATCACGCTGGCTTGCTCCTTGGCGGCGTTATGGCTGGGGGCCGATCCGAGCGATCCCAGTGCTTCGGCCATGCTGCCGGTCATCATTGGCGATCAGGCCATCAGCGGTATCATCACATTGATGGCGTTGCGCTATTTCTATGTCCAGCACCAATGGAAACAGCAGGTCCAGGCCGAGGCGCGCGCCCGCTTGCGGGCCCTGCAGGCGCGAATCCACCCGCATTTCCTGTTCAATACCCTCAACACCATCGCCAGTCTGATCCGTGGCCAGCCCGACCAGGCCGAACAGGCGGTGCTGGCCCTGGCCGATCTGCTCCGGTCCGCGCTGGCTCAGCGCGAAACCATCGCCTTGCGTGAAGAGCTGGAGTTGACCCGACACTATCTGGCTATCGAGAGCTTGCGCCTGGGCGCCCGGTTGCGGGTGGACTGGCGGCTGGATCCCGATTTGCCGCTCGATTTGCCAATTCCCGCCCTGGTGCTGCAACCGCTGGTCGAGAACGCCATCCATCACGGTATTCAACGTCTGCCGGAAGGTGGAGCCTTGACGGTCCAAATCGAGCGGCGCGCCCACGACCTGCGGATTACCGTCGTCAACCCCCGCCAGCGGGTCGATGGCGATCCGTTTCGCGGTCCGGGCCAACACCTCGCTCAGGACAATATTCGGCAGCGGCTGCAACTGGCCTACGCAACCCGCGATCCACTGCATATCGTCGAGACGCCCGACTGGTACCAGGTCACCTTCATCCTCCCGCTGTCGAGCGGGTCGCTGGCCGGTTAGCGGGTTCGAGTTTCGCCACGGAGCGCCTGCTACACTTGCGTGATGTACTCCCAGACTGGTTTTGACTTATGAAGGTGCTGATCGTCGACGACGAGCCCCCCGCCCGCGACCGGTTGCGTGAACTGCTCAATCGCCTGCCCGATTACGAACCCTGCGGCGAAGCGGGCAACGGCACCGAGGCACTGCGGCTGGCCGCTAGCCTTCAGCCCGACATCGTGCTGCTCGATATTCAGATGCCGGGCCTGGACGGGCTGGAAACCGCGTGCCGGCTCGCGGGATTGGCTCACCCTCCCGCCATCATTTTCGTCACGGCTTACGGCGATCATGCGCTGGCGGCGTTCGATGCTCACGCGGTTGCCTATCTGCTCAAGCCGGTGCGACTGGAACGGCTGGAACAGGCGCTGGTCAGCGCCGGCCGTCTGAATCGCGCGCAATTGGCCAGTCTGGCGGCGGAGCCGGTGGTCGCCGGCCGTGCTTACATCAGCGCGCGCCTTGGCCAGCGGCTGGAGCGGATTCCGCTGGCGGATGTGTTTTACTTTCAGGCCGATCAAAAGTATGTCACGGTCCGCCACCGCCAGGGACGCGTATTGATCGAGGAATCGTTGAAAGTCCTGGAAACCGAACTGGGCGAGCGGGTGGTGCGGGTGCATCGCAATGCGCTGGCGATGGCCGCGCAGGTGGCGGGGTTGGAGAAAGCCGTGGATGGCAGTATAAGCTTGGTTTTCCAGGGTATTCCCGACCGATTGGAGGTCAGTCGTCGTCATCTTCCAGCGATTCGCCAATTCCTCAGGGAAATCTGAACGGTTCAAACGGCGAACCTTGACTGGCGAATTGAATCTTGTGCGTTCGGGGCTAAGTCGGCTATAGTCTTGCCCCCTAGCACGCCGGAATAGCTCAGTCGGTAGAGCAACTGATTCGTAATTAGTAGGTCGGAGGTTCGAATCCTCTTTCCGGCACCAGAAAAAACAAAGGCTTACCGATCTATCGGTAAGCCTTTTTGCTTCGTGGTTAGCAGTGTGGAGTTGAACACATTCGCGCTAAATGTTGAACCGAAAGTGCATGACATCGCCCTCTTGAACGACATAGTCCCGGCCTTCCAGCCGCCACTTGCCGGCCTCGCGGGCGCCGGCCTCACCGCCGTGGGCGATATAGTCGGCGTAGGCGACCACCTCGGCGCGGATAAAGCCCCGTTCGAAGTCGGTATGAATCACCCCCGCCGCCTGAGGGGCGGTGGAGCCGGTCCGCACCGTCCAGGCCCTGACTTCCTTGGGACCGGCGGTAAAATAGGTCTGCAACCCCAGCAACTTGTAGGCGGCGTGGATCACCCGGTCCAAACCCGGCTCGGATAACCCGTAATCAGCCAGGAATTCGGTTCGGTCCGCCTCGTCCAGCTCCACCAACTCCGCCTCGATGGCCGCGCACGCCGGCGCAACCTCGGCGCCCTCCCGGCGGGCGATCTCCCGCACCTGATCCAGCAGCGGATTGTGGTTGAAACCGTCCTCGGCCACGTTGGCGATGTACAGCACCGGCTTGGCGGTCAACAGAAACAGATCGCGCAAGGATTCATGCTCGGCAGCCGCCAGTTCCAGCGTCCGCAGCGGAGCGCCGGTGTCAAGATGCGTCCGCACCCGTTCCAGCACCGCCTTGCGTTCCAACGCCTCCCGGCCACCGGCCTTGGCCGCTTTCTCGGCGCGTTGCAGGGCTTTCTCCACCGTCGCCAGATCGGCCAGCGCCAGTTCGGTACCGATGGTTTCGATATCCTCGCGCGGCCGCACCCGCCCGGCGACATGGATCACATCGTCGTTCTCGAAACAGCGCACCACGTGGGCAATGGCATCGGTCTCGCGGATGTGCGCGAGAAACTGATTGCCCAGCCCCTCGCCTTTCGACGCGCCGGCCACCAGTCCGGCGATGTCCACGAATTCGACCGTGGCGGGGATGATCTGCTTCGGCTTGACGATGGCGGCGAGCGCGTCCAGGCGCGGGTCGGGCACCGCCACCACGCCGACATTGGGGTCGATGGTGCAGAATGGATAATTTTCGGCCTGGATGCCGGCCTTGGTGAGGGCGTTGAACAGAGTGGACTTGCCGACGTTCGGCAAGCCGACGATACCGCATTTGAGAGCCATGGTTGCCCGGTTCAGGAAGGATCGGAAGGAGATTCGACACGCCGGCTGTGCAGGGCATGGACCGCCCGGTCCCATTGCCCGGCGACCAGGCGCGGCAGTTCGCGCAGCGCGTCGGCAATGGCCTGCTCGACCAGCGCCCGTTCCGAGGAAGGAGGGCGGCGCAGCACGTGGTCCAACACCTCGCGGCTGGCGCCGGGATGGCCGATGCCGAGCCGCAATCGGAGAAAATCGTTGCCGCCCAGATGGGCGATGAGATCGCGCAGGCCGTTATGACCGCCCGGACCGCCGCCTTTCTTAAGTCGAACCACCCCCAGCGGCAGATCCAGCTCGTCGTGGGCCACCAGAAGCGCCGACAACGGAATCCGGTGGAACCGCGCCAGCGCCGCGACCGCCAAACCGCTGCGGTTCATGAAGGTCATCGGCTTGAGTAGCCACAAGTCCTGATCGGCCAGCGCGATTCGGCAGGTGTCGCCGTGGTATTTGGTGTCCGGGCGAAAAAGGCCGCCGTGCTGACGGGCCAGTTCGTCCACCAGCCAGAATCCGGCGTTGTGCCGGGTATCGGCGTACTGGGGGCCGGGATTGCCCAGCCCCACCACCAACCGCAACGTCGGCGACCGTTCGCTCCCCTCGCCGGGCGGGGGAGGGATATTGGAGTTCATCAGGGGAGTCGCGGGCAACGGGGGACTCCCATCCGGCTTTAGGCCGTCGGTGTCGTGGGCGTGGCGACGCTCGGACCTTCCTCGCCGCCGTGGGCGTGATGGATGCTGACGACGATGGCGTCCAGTTCGGAACCAGGGGCAATGTGGGTGGCCAGCTCCACTCCAACCGGCAGTTTGAGATCGGACAGATGCAGCGCCTCGCCCATTCCAAGGTCGGTGAGGTCCACCTCGATGAATTCCGGCAAATCCTTGGGTAAACAGGCGATTTCGATGTCGATCAGGGCGTGGCTGACTATTCCGCCCTGCTGCTTGACGCCCCGGGAACCGGCTTCGTTGACGAAGTGCAACGGAATGTGAACTCGCAGCTTGCGGTCGGCGCTGACCCGCAGGAAGTCGACGTGCAGGATGGTCGGCTTGAAGGGATGGCGCTGCAAGTCGCGCAGCACGGCGCTTTCGACCTGGTCGCCCAGCTTCAGGGTCAGAATGTGGGAGTAAATAGTCTCGTTCTGCAACAGGTTGGTGAATTCCAAATGCTCCAGGGTCAGCGCCTGGGGGTCCCGGCCTCCGCCGTACAGGATGGCCGGCACCTTGCCGGCGCGGCGCAGGCGGCGGCTCGCACCTTTCCCCAGATCGCCACGCGGCTCGGCATTCAGTTCAAACATGACACTCATGGCTTCAACTCCAAACGGTGAAAATAAAAACACGACGCACCCGCGACCAGGCGCGTCGCTCTTGGTGAAAAACTGTAGCGATCCTGGCTGACGGGCCAGAGGGCCGCCACGTCCAACCATCTCGGTGCTTTGCGCCGCTCCTGCCTGGCCCAGGAGGGAAAATTTGATCACGCCCGCGGATTAGGCGAACAGCGAGCTGACCGATTCCTCGATGTGGATGCGCCGCATGGTCTCGGCCAGCAAGCCGGCCACGCCGATCTGGCGGATGGTCGGGCAGGCTTCCGCCTCGGGGCGCAGCGGAATGGTGTCGGTCACCACCAGTTCGTCCAGCGCCGACTCACTGATATTCCGCACCGCCGGTCCGGACAGCACGGCATGGGTGCAGTAGGCCCGCACCGAGGCGGCGCCCTGCTCCTTCAGCGCCTGGGCGGCCAGACACAGCGTGCCGGCGGTGTCCACCATGTCGTCCACCACGATGCAGTGCTGGCCCTCCACGTCGCCGATCACGTGCATGACCTTGGTTTGGTTGGGCGCGGGCCGGCGTTTGTCGATGATCGCCAGATCGGCGTCGTCGAGCCGCTTGGCCAGGGCGCGCGCCCGCACCACGCCGCCCACGTCCGGCGATACCACCGTCATCTCGCCGAAGTTTTGGGCACGTAAGTCGTTCAGCATGATCGCGGTGGCGTAGATGTTGTCGACCGGGATGTCGAAGAAGCCCTGAATCTGGTCGGCGTGCAAATCCACCGTCAACACCCGGTCCACGCCGACGCTGGTGATCATGTTGGCGACCACCTTGGCCGAAATCGGCACCCGCGCCGAGCGCGGGCGGCGGTCCTGGCGCGAATAGCCGAAGTAGGGAACGACCGCCGTGATCCGCACCGCCGAGGAGCGCCGCAGCGCATCGGCGATTACCAGCAGTTCCATGATGTTGTCGTTGGTGGGATGGCAGGTCGGCTGAACGATGAACACGTCGCGGCCACGGACGTTTTCCATCAATTCGACCATGACCTCGCCGTCGCTGAACCGGTCGACGACGGCTTGACCGAGGGGCAGTTGCAGGTGGCTGGCGATTTCGTTGGCGAGACGCGGATGGGCATTGCCCGCGAACACCATCATGCGACCTTCATACACGACCCGTTCCCCCGCTGTCGGTCTGCTTTGCTGGGTAAGATGGCTGGGCCGCCAGGATTCGAACCTGGGAATGCCGGAACCAAAATCCGGTGCCTTACCACTTGGCCACGGCCCAAGAAACTTGGAAGTGTGTCAGACGGACGCGGTTTGCTGCCCGCTCAGATACTCGCGCAGCGGCGAGCGGTTGCAACCGCGCGCCACAAAACCGGTCCAGCCGGCGGGCAACCGCTCCAGCACCCGTTCGGCGGCGGGAGCGTTCGGGAAGGCCGCGAACACGCACGCACCGGTGCCCGTCAATCGCGCCTGGCCGAATTGCGCCAGCCACCGCGCGGCGGCGGCCACCTCGGGATAGCAGCGGTAAACCACCGCCTCGCAGTCGTTGCCGCCCGCGCCCGCCGCGAAGTCGGCAATTGTGATCGGCGACGAATTCCTTGTCAAATCCGGGTCGGCGAACACTGCTCCAGTGGCGACCTGGCGGGCCGGGACCAGCACCACGAACCAGGGTTCGGCCAGATCGACCGGCGTCAGCCGTTCGCCCACGCCCTCGGCCCAGGCCGCCCGGCCATGGACGAACACCGGCACGTCGGCGCCCAGGGTCAAACCCAGTTCCGCCAGTTCCGCCAGGGTCAGTCCGGTGCGCCACAGGTGGTTGAGCGCCACGAGGGTCGTGGCAGCGTTGGAGCTGCCGCCGCCCAGCCCGCCGCCCATCGGCAGACGCTTGGCGAGGCGAATCGTCGCGCCCTGGCGAACGCCGGCGGCTTGTTGCAGCAAACGGGCGGCGCGCACCGTCAAATCGGTATCCATCGGCACGCCGGGAATTTCGTCGTGGCGGGCGACGACACCGTCGGCACGCGGGGTAAACCACAGCCAGTCGCCGTGATCCAGGAACTGAAACACGGTTTGTAGCAGGTGGTAGCCGTCCGGCCGCCGCCCGACGATACGCAGCATCAGATTGAGCTTGGCCGGGGCCGGCCAGGCGGTGGAATCGGACGTTACAGCGTCCATTGCTCGATCACCAGCTTGACGCTCAGGTCCCGCCGGCGGGCGACGATGCGTTCGGGCAGGTCAAGGTTGAGTCTGGAGGTCGGGGCGTAAGCGGGATACTCGATGATCCAGCCTTGCTGCTCCAATCGGGTCAGGCGACCGCTGGCATCCGTTTGCACCACCGGCGGCGATCCGGGTTCGGGCAGACCCCGCGCCCAGTAGCGCAAGCCATTGACCGGCAGGCGCACTCCCAGCGCCTGTTCCAGCAGTTCGTCGGCGTCGGGCGCGGTCCAGCTCCGGCCGTCCTGGGCCTGAATGCGCATCTGGGACCCGTCGCTTTCGACCATGACCCGACCCTGACCGAGCGGGCCGCTCAAGTCGATGCGATAACCGGGGCCTTGCTGCGTCCATTGGAAGCTCGCGTGCCAGCCGTCCTGACCGGTGACGACGCCGATGCGGCCCTCGGCACGCCAGAGAGTCAGTTGCGCTAGAACAGCTTGCCGGGCGATCCAGGCGTCCTGAGCGGGGGGCGGGGCCGGGTAGGGGGTTGCGCAACCAAACAGTGACGCGGCCAGGGCGGCGGCGAGCAGGGTGGGGCGAAGTGGAAGATATCGGTTCACGGCGGACGAACGATGGCTACTCGCCCAATGTTTCCTTGAGCTTGAGCAGGTGAGGGTCGTCCGGATTTTTCCGCAACGCCTCCCGCCAGGTCCTCTTCGCCTCCTCGCGCTGACCGCTGGCCCACAGCACCTCGACCAGATGCGCGGCGATTTCGGCGTCGGGATTGGCCTGATAGGCCCGGCGCAGATATTCCAGCGCCTTGGCGTGATCGCCCAGCCGGTATTGCACCCAGCCCATGCTGTCGAGCACGGCGGCATCGTCGGGCAACAACGCCAGCGCCTGCTCGATGTAGCCCAACGCCTCCGGGTAGCGGGTGGTGCGGTCGGCCAGGGTATAGCCCAGCGCGTTGAGGGCCTGCGCGTTCTTGGGGTCGGCGGCGAGAATGGCGCGCAGATCCCGCTCCAGCACGTCCAGCCGGTCCAGTTTTTCGGCCGCTAGCGCCCGCGCGTACAGCAACTCCTTGTCGTTGGGATGCAACGTCAATCCCCGCTCCAGGGTGTCGAAAGCGTCCTGATAGCGGCTGGCCTCGCGCAACGCCTCGGCCTCGGCCATGTAGAGGGTGATGCTGTTTTGGGGCTGATCGCGGCGCAGCGTCTCGAAATGCTGGGCAAACGCGACGGTTTCGCCGGCCTTGGCCAGCATGATGCCCTTGCGCAACTGGGCCGTCAGGTAGCGCTCCTCGCCGGACACCCGGCTGTACCACTCGTTCGCCTTGGCGTAGTTACCGCGCTGCTCCTCGATCCGGCCCAGTTCGAAATAGGTGTCGGCCAGCCGGACATTGCGCTTGATCAAGTCCAGGAAATAACTTTCGGCCAAGTCGAACTGACGGGTTTCGGTCGCTAGCACTCCCAGCGCGTAGATGGAATCGGTATCCTTGGGATTCTGGTTGAGGAGGGTGGCGAATTCGCGGCGGGCCTTGTCCAGTTGTCCGGCGTCCACCAGCAGACGGGCGTAATTCATGCGCAGGTTGCGATCGCGCGGCAGGATGGCGACCGCCCTGGCCAGTCCCGCCAACGCCGCAGCGCGGTTGCCCTGGTCCATCAGCAGGCGGGTGCGCAGCAGATGGGCCTGGACCAATTTGGGATCGGCCGCCAGGGCCCGGTCCAGACTGGTCAGCGCCAGCGCCCGGTCGCCGGCGGTGGCGGCCAGCAGCGCCTGGTAATACTGGGCGAAGGCCGAACGCGGATAGCGGTCGCCGAACCGCCGCATCACCCGCAGGGCCGCCTGCTTGTCGTCCACCTGACTCAGCAGCGACGCCACGGTGGCGAAGCCCTGCTGCCGGTCTTTCTTGCCGGCGGCTTGCCGCACCGCTTCCAGATAGGGAGCGGCCTCGTCCACCTGCCCGTTGCGCAGCAGCGCCAGCGCCAGCGCCTGGCGGGCCGGGTCGCTGGTGGGGGTCAGGGCGTGCCAGCGACGCGCCAGTTCCAGGACGGCGGGGTTGTCCTTCACCACCAGCGCCAGCATCGTCGCCCGTTCGGCCACCTGGGGATCGTCGCTGGTGACGGCCAGCTTGCGGTAATGGTCCAGCGCCACGCTCAACTGGTCGCGTTTGCCGGCCAGTTCCGCCGCCAGCACCTCGTACATCAACTCGGCGCGAGGGCTGGGCCGCATGACGGGCCGGATCGGAAATTCCGATTCGACCGGCGCCTGCGCGTCCACCACCGTGGCGCAACCGCTCAATAGCAGCAGGCCGCTAAAACCCAATGCCTTCAAAAGTCTGTTCATTGCCAGCGCGCGTCAAGGTCGGGCGGCTGGAACAGCCGCGCGAAACGAAAAGAGGGCAGGGGCCGGAGCGTCGATTTCCGTCTCGCGGCGCGACCGGCCGCGCCCACGGAATCATTGCCCGTTCAAAGTATAATCCAATGGCGGTATGACCTTGCCATTCGCCGGTTTTATCCCGCAGAATGAGTTTAATTTTCCGGCCTTATCCGACCACGTTCCATGCTGCTCCTGGCCCTTGGCCTCAATCACCGGACCGCTCCCGTCGGCGTGCGCGAACGGGTGGCGTTCGCGCCCGACCGAGTGGGCACGGCCCTGCGGGATTTGCTCGACCGTGGCGGCGCCCGCGAAGCGGCCATTCTGTCGACCTGCAATCGCACCGAACTGTATTGCGGCCTGAACGACCGGGACGGTGGCCAGGTGGTGGAGTGGCTGGGCCATTATCATCTGCTGCGGACGGCGGATTTACAGCCCTATCTGTACCGGTACGCCGACCAGCAGGCGGTGCGCCACATTCTGCGGGTGGCCTCCGGGCTGGATTCCCTGGTGCTGGGCGAGCCGCAGATTCTTGGTCAGGTCAAGGCCGCCTATCAGGCCGCCAACGGCGCCGGAGCTTTGGGCGCCCGGTTGGAGCGCCTGTTCCAGCACACCTTCGCGGTGGCCAAGCAGGTGCGCACCGACACCCGCATCGGCGCCAGCCCGGTATCGGTGGCGTTCGCGGCGGTGGGCCTGGCCAAGCAGATTTTCGCCGACCTGCCCAAGCGCGCCGCGCTGCTGATCGGCGCCGGTGACACCATCGAACTGGTCGCCCGCCACCTGCATGAAAACGGCGTGGGCCGGCTGATCGTCGCCAATCGCACTCTGGAGCGGGCGCACGCCCTGGTCGCGCCGTTTGGTGGTTACGCCATCGCCCTGGACGAAATCCCCGCCCATCTGGGCGAGGCCGATATCGTGATCGCGGCCACCGCCAGTCCCGGTCTGATGCTGGACGCGGCGCGGGTCCGGGCCTGCCTGAAACAGCGCCGTCGTCGACCGATGTTCATGGTGGACCTGGCGGTGCCGCGCGACATCGATCCGGTGGTCGCCGATCTGGACGACGTATACCTGTACACGGTGGACGATCTCAAGGACATCATCCAGGAGAACTTGCGTTCCCGCGAGGCCGCCGCCGCGCAGGCCGAGGAGATCATCGACCATCAGGTCGAGCATTTCATGGGCTGGCTGCGCGCCCAGGACAGCGTCGCCAGCATCCGTGCCTTGCGCCAGCAGGCCGAGGCGATTCGCGACGAAGCCCTGGCCCGCGCCCGGCGCCAACTGGCTCAGGGCAAGAATCCGGGCGAGGTGCTGGAGCTTCTCGCCAGTCTCCTGACCAACAAGTTCATTCATTCGCCCTGCGCCAGCCTGCGCGAAGCGGCCGCCCAGGGCGACCTCGACCGGTTGAACCTGATCAAGAGCCTGTACCGCCTGAACGGCGGCACTCCCTGCCGATGAATTCCTCCATGCTGGTCAAGCTGGAACAACTGGCCTCCCGGCACGAGGAGGTCGGCGCGCTGCTGGCCGAACCGGCAATCATCGGCGACAGCGACCGTTTCCGCGCTCTGTCGGTGGAATACGCGCAACTGGAGCCGGTCGCGAGCGGGTTTTGGACTTATCGCCGCATCCTGAACGATCTGGAAACGGCCCGCGAGATGAGTCGGGACAGCGACCCCGACCTGCGCGCCCTGGCTCAGGACGAAGTACTGGAGGCCGAGGCTCGCCGCGCCGAGCAGGAACGGGCGCTGCAACTGCTGCTGCTGCCGCGCGATCCGCACGACGCGGGCAACGTGTTCCTGGAAATCCGCGCCGGCACCGGCGGCGACGAGGCGGCCCTGTTCGCCGGCGATCTGTTGCGGATGTACGCCCGCTATGCCGAACTGCGCGGCTGGCGGTGGGAAATTCTCAGCGAAAGTCCCGGCGAGCACGGCGGCTACAAGGAAGTGATCACCCGCGTCATCGGCCAGGGCGCGTATTCCCGGCTGAAATTCGAGTCCGGGGCGCACCGGGTGCAGCGGGTGCCGGTCACCGAGGCGCAGGGCCGTATCCACACTTCCGCCGCCACCGTGGCGATCCTGCCGGAACTGGCGGAAGTGGAACAGATCGAGATCAATCCCGGCGAGTTGCGCATCGACACCTATCGCGCTTCCGGGGCCGGCGGCCAGCACGTCAACAAGACCGACTCGGCCATTCGCATCACCCATTTGCCCAGCGGCATCGTGGTGGAGTGTCAGGACGAGCGCTCCCAGCACAAGAACCGGGCCCGGGCGATGGCCCTGCTGCAAGCGAAGCTGTTGGCGGGGGAGCGGGAGCGGCAGCAGACCGCCCAGGCCCAGACCCGGAAACTGCTGGTCGGCAGCGGCGACCGCTCCGAGCGCATCCGCACCTACAACTTCCCGCAGGGGCGGGTGACCGATCACCGCATCAACCTCACCCTCTACAAGCTCGGCGACGTTCTGGCCGGCAATCTCGATCCCGTCATCGAACCGCTGATTCAGGAATATCAGGCCGACCAGTTGGCGGCGCTGGCCGAGTGAGCGCCGCCGCTCTCCGCGAATTGCTCGCCCACGCCGCCCGGCGCCTGATCGAAATCAGCGACAGTCCGCGCCTGGACGCCGAACTTCTGCTGGCGGCGGCGCTGGAGCGGCCACGCGGTTACTTGCACGCCTGGCCGGAACGGACGCCGGAACCTGAGCAATTCGCCCGTTTCACGGCTTGGCTGGATCGCCGGATCGCGGGCGAACCCGTGGCCTACATTCTCGGCGGACGGGAATTTTGGTCGCTGGACCTGGAAGTTACCCCGGATACGCTGATTCCCCGCCCGGAAACCGAATTGCTGGTGGAACTGGCGCTGGCGCGCTTGCCGAAGAACCAGCCGGTGACTGTCGCCGACCTTGGGACGGGCAGCGGCGCGATTGCCCTGGCGCTGGCGGTGGAGCGGCCCCTGGCGCGGATTATCGCCACCGACCGAAGTTCGGCGGCGCTGGCTGTCGCCCGGCGTAACGCCAAGCGGCTGGACATTCGCAACGTGGAATTTCGCGAGGGTGACTGGTGCGCGCCGCTGGAAGGCGAACGGTTCGACCTGATCGCCGCCAATCCGCCGTATGTCGCCGCCGCCGATCCGCGCTGGCGGGAAGGGGAATTGCGGTTCGAACCGCCGGCGGCGCTGGTGGCGGGCGACGATGGTTTGTCCGCCCTGCGCGCCATCGTCGCCCAGGCTCCGGATTGTCTGAATCCGGGTGGCTGGCTGCTGCTGGAACACGGTTACGATCAGGGCGAGGCGGTTCCGGCGCTGCTGCGGGAACGCGGCTTCGACGCGGTGAGCGACCATCGGGACGCGGCCGGGATCGGTCGAACCAGCGGCGGGCGCTGGCCATCCTTGCCGGATCGGGCCGATGCCGGGGCATTGCGGTATTCGCCCGTGGAAGGAACGCGCGCCGACGATCCAGCAAGGGGAACCTAACATGAGCAGCCTGGGAAAACTGGACCGAATGCGGATTAGCGGATTCAAGTCCATCGAACATCTGGATTTGGATCTGCGGCCACTCAACATCCTGATCGGCCCGAACGGCGCCGGCAAATCCAATTTCATCAGCTTTTTCAGATTCATGAACAAGCTGCTGGAGAAAAATCTGCAATTTCACGTGGCGCAGCAACTGGGGGCCGACAGGTTGCTGTTCTTCGGGCGCAAGCGCACCGACGCCATGAAATTCCATCTGGAATTCACCCCGAACGCCTACGGCTGCACGCTGGCGCCCGATGCCTCCGGCGGCTTGGTGTTCGCGGAAGAAGATTGCCAGTTTTTCGGCGACAGGATTGGTTATCAAGGCGGTACCAAAAGGCATCGGCTCGCCGCCGCCGGCGACAAGGAATCCGGGTTGCCCGACAACCCCAACACCGCCACGCCGGCCGGTCATGTCGTCGGCTATCTGCGCGACTGGAAGGTTTACCACTTCCACGACACCAGCGAGTCGGCCAGGGTCAAGCAACCGGGCCGCGGTGACGAGACCGATATCCTGTTGCCCCAGGCCGATAATCTCGCCGCTTTCCTGCGCTCGATTCGCGATACCGACGCCTACAAGCTGATCGTGCGCACCATCCGGCGGGTGGCGCCGTTCTTTCTCGACTTTGTGTTGGAGCCGGAACGGGACAATCCCAAGCTCATCCGCCTGCGCTGGAAACACCGGGGATCGGAAGACACCTTCGACGCCAGCGATTTTTCCGACGGTACCTTGCGGTTTATTTGCCTAACCACCCTGCTGTTGCAACCGAAGCTCCCGACCATGATTCTGCTCGACGAGCCAGAGCTCGGGTTGCATCCCCATGCCCTGTATCTGTTGGCCGGCATGATGCGCGCCACCTCCTCAAGAACCCAGATCATCGCGTCAACACAATCGGTCACGCTGGCTAACCAGTTCTCCTGGGAAGACTTAATTGTGGTGGATCGCGTCAACGATGCCTCCCAATTCCGCCGTCTGAGTCAAACAGAAGTCGCGGCCTGGCTCGATGAATTCAGTATCGGGGAATTGTGGGAGAAGAACATCATCGGGGGAACACCGTGACCGTGCGCCTCGCGATTTCGGTGGAAGGTCATACCGAGTTCGAGTTTTGCCGGGAAGTGTTGGGTCCACACTTGCGGACTTTCGATGTGTACCTGGAGCCCAAAATCGTTGTCACCCAACGTAATATCGCTGGCCCGAACGCCAAAGGGGGATCGGTCTCGCTGGACCGATGCAAGCGAGAGGTTCGACCGCTGTTGTCCTCCTTCGATCATGTGACCACGCTATACGATTTTTACGGATTCCGGGGCCGCGTCGCGGGCGAGTCGCCCGACACTCTGTGCGACCGCCTGGCGGAAGCTCTGGAAAGTCCACATCATTTCACTCCTTACCTGCAGGTCCACGAATTCGAAGCCCTGCTGTTTGCCGCCCCAACCCTCATCGCTCGCTTTCTGGGTTGTCCAGCCATCGGAGAAACATTGCATCAGGCAGTCGCTGGGTGCGGCAGCCCCGAAGCAGTAAACGATAATCCGGCAACCACCCCTGCAAAGCGCATTGAGGCAGCGTTCCACCAGCATCTCGCGCAACGCTACGACAAAACCTTCCACGGTCCACTCCTGGCCATGGAAACTGGCCTGCCCGCCATTCGCGCCGCCTGCCCGCGCTTCGATGCCTGGCTGACCCGGTTGGAGCGCCTTGCTGGCTGACCCGCTCCCGTCACCAATCGGTTAAAATCGCGCCACACATTCCAACTTCAATACCTTACCCAACCCGTAATGACCACCTTCCGCGACGAACTCCACCGCCGGCGCACCTTCGCCATCATTTCCCACCCCGACGCCGGCAAAACCACCCTGACGGAAAAGCTGCTGCTGTTCGGCGGCGCGATCCAGATGGCCGGCACGGTCAAGGGCCGCAAGGCCGCCCGCCACGCCACCAGCGACTGGATGGCGCTGGAGCAGCAGCGCGGCATCTCGGTCACCTCCTCGGTGATGCAGTTCCCCTATCGGGACCGCATCGTCAACCTGCTCGACACCCCCGGCCACGAGGATTTTTCCGAGGACACCTACCGTACCCTGACGGCTGTGGATTCGGCATTGATGGTGATCGACTGCGCCCGGGGCGTCGAGGAACGCACCATCAAGCTGATGGAGGTTTGCCGGCTGCGCGATACCCCGATCTTCACCTTCATCAACAAGCTGGACCGCGACGGCCGCGAACCCATCGAGCTTCTGGACGAAGTGGAAGAGATTCTCAAAATCCGTTGCGCCCCGGTCACCTGGCCCATCGGCATGGGCCGGGAATTGAAAGGCGTCTACCATCTCGACCAGGATTTCATCCACCTCTACGATCCCTCCCGCGACGGTCGCATCAACACCGGCCGCACCATCCACGGCCTCGACCACCCGGACGTGGACGCGGCGCTGGGCGCGGATCGGGCGCAAGCCTTGCGGGATGAAATCGAACTGGTGCGGGGCGCCAGCCATGCCTTCGATTTCGCCGAATACCGCGCCGGCCGCCTGACCCCGGTGTTCTTCGGCTCGGCGCTGACCAATTTCGGCGTTCAGGAAATGCTGGACGATTTCATCGAGCACGCGCCGCCGCCCCGGCCGTGCCCCACCGCCACCCGCGCGGTCCACCCGGAGGAGGAAGCCTTTACCGGTTTCGTGTTCAAGATTCAGGCGAACATGGACCCGCAGCACCGCGACCGCATCGCCTTCCTGCGCGTCTGCTCCGGCACCTACCAGCCGGGCATGAAGGCGCGTCATGTCCGCCTCGGCCGCGAGATCAAGATCGCCGACGCCCTCACCTTCATGGCCGCCGAGCGCGAGCACGTCGAAGCAGCCTATCCCGGCGACATCATCGGCCTGCACAACCACGGCACCATCCGCATCGGTGATACCTTCACCCAGGGCGAGGACCTGAATTTCACCGGCATCCCCGACTTCGCCCCGGAACTGTTTCGCCGCGCCCGGCTGCGCGATCCGTTGAAAATGAAGGCGCTGCAAAAGGGCCTGGAGCAGCTTTGCGAGGAGGGCGCGACCCAACTGTTCCGCCCGCTCAACAGCAACGACTTGATTCTGGGCGCGGTCGGAATACTGCAATTCGACGTGGCCGCCTTCCGGCTGCGCAGTGAATACGGGGTCGAGTGCGGCTTCGAGAACGTCAACGTCACCACCGCCCGGTGGGTGCGCTGCGCCGATTCCAAACGGCTCGACGATTTCAAGACCAAGCTGCGCGACAACTTGGCGCTGGACCATCACGGCGAGCTGGTCTACATCGCGCCCACCCGGGTCAACCTGCAATTGACCCAGGAACGCTGGCCCGAGGTGCGCTTCGCCGCCACGCGCGAACACGGCTTGCGCTGAACCATGCGCCACGTGTTGCAACGGCTGGCCCGTGGATTGTTCCGCCGGTTGTTTCGGGTCGAACTGCGCGGCTGGGAACAATATCCGCACGACGAACGACGGTTGTTGATCGTCGCCAACCACACCTCCTATCTGGATGGGGCGCTGCTGGCGGCGTTTCTGCCTGACGTGCCGATCTTCGTGATCAATACCCACATGGCCCGGCACTGGTGGGTCAAGCCATTCATCGCCGTCACTCGCCACATCAGCATCGACCCGACCAATTCGCATTATTTGAAGACCCTGATCCAGCACCTCAAGGCCGGCGAGCGGGTGGCGGTGTTCCCGGAGGGCCGAATCAGCGTCACCGGCGCGCTGATGAAGATTTACGAAGGGCCGGCGCTGGCCGCCGACAAGGCTGACGCCGCGCTGCTGCCGGTCCATATCGAGGGTGCCCAGTACAGCCTGCTGTCCCGGCTGCAAGGCATCGTGCGCCGACGGCCGTTCCCGCGCATCCGCCTGACCCTGCTACCGCCGCGCCGCCTGTCCGCAACCGCCAGCGGCGGTCGCGCCCGCCGCCAGCAACTCGGCCGGCAATTGGATGAGCTTATGGTCGATCTGGCCTACGCCGGCATGAACATCGACCAGCCGCTGGTATCGGCGATGCTGGAAGCCTGGGAGCGGCACGGCGGGAGGCGAGTGATTCTTGAAGACGCTCAACAACAACGGCTCGGCTGGCGGGCGCTGTTCACCCGTGCCTTCATCCTAGCCGACCTACTCGATCACTCCCCTCTCCCACTAGGAGAGGGGTTGGGGGTGAGGGTCGATGGGCCGGGGGTAAGGGCCGATGGGCCGGGGGTGAGTGCCGATGGGCCGGGGGTGAGGGTCGATGGGCCGGGGGTGAGGGCCGATGGGCCGGGGGTGAGGGTCGGTCTGCTGCTACCCAACAGCGCCGCCGCCGTCATTGCTTTCCTGGCCCTGCACCTGCGGGGCTGGACGCCGGTGGTGCTCAATTTCACCGTCGGCGCTCACGAACTCATCGGCGCCTGCCGCACCGCCCAGACGCGGACGGTCTGCACCTCGCGCGCCTTCGTGGCGGCCGCCAATCTGGACGCGCCCATCGCCGCGCTGGGCGAACACGTTCAGGTGCTGTTTTTGGAGGATCTGCGCCCACGAGCCACCTTGTCGGCGCGCTTGCGCGGACTGGCGCGGGCCCTGGTTCCGGGGTGGAGCTTCCGCCGGTGGGCCGGGCCGGTGCGCGCCGACGACCCGGCGGTGATTCTGTTCACTTCCGGCTCCGAGCGAGCGCCGAAGGGCGTGGTGCTGACCCACCGCAACCTGCTGGCCAATGTCGCCCAGGCGCGGGCCGTGTTGGACATCATGCCCCGCGACGTGATCCTCAATGTACTCCCGATGTTCCACGCCTTCGGTCTGACCACCGCCACCCTGACGCCGCTGCTGCTCGGCGCCCGGCTAATCCTGTATCCCTCGCCGCTGCACTACCATGTCATTCCGGAACTGAGCTACGAGCGCCGCGCCACGGTGCTGTTCGGCACCAACACGTTTTTGATGGGCTACGGTCGCCACGCCGATCCCTACGATTTTTTCAGCGTGCGGTTGGTCGTCATGGGCGCCGAACCGTTGCGCGAGGAGACGCGCCGGCTGTGGGCGGAGAAATTCGGTATTCGCATCAGCGAGGGCTATGGCCTGACCGAGGCCAGTCCGGTGCTGGCTACCAACAGCCGCCGTCATCATCGCGGCGGTACGGTCGGCAAGCTGTTGCCGGGCATCGAGCATTACCTGGAACCGGTGGAGGGCATCGCCGAGGGTGGGCTGCTGTGCGTGCGCGGCGCGAACGTCATGGCCGGTTACCTGCTGCCCGGCCAGCCGGACCGGCTGGTCCCGCCGCGCACCGGGCGCGGGCCGGGCTGGCACGATACCGGCGATATCGTCCGCGTCGACGCGGAGGGTTTCGTCACCATCCTCGGCCGGGCCAAGCGCTTCGCCAAGCTGGCTGGCGAAATGATCTCGCTGGCCAAAATCGAGCAACTGGCCGCCGAGTGCTGGCCGGAAGACCAGCACGCCGCCCTCAATCTGCCCGACCCGGTCAAGGGCGAAACCATCGTGCTGTTGACCACCCACCGGGACGCCGATCGCCAGGAACTGGTTGCGGCGGCCCACCGCGAAGGCTTGGGGGATCTTTACCTCCCCCGGCGCGTCCTGATCGTGCGCGAGATTCCATTGCTCGGCTCCGGCAAACCGGACTATCCAGGGACCCGGCGACTGGCGGAAGCGTTGAACGCGGGCGTGGCGGATGGCCCTCCTTGATTGCCAGGCACTCGTTTCAAATTGAAACGGCGTGAAATCTCCCCGTTTCAAATTGAAACCGCCTCGGCAGTCAAAACAATGAACCAGCGCCGATAACCCTTTCACGGATAACACCATTCACACCGGGCACGGCTGTGGCATGGAAGATGCTCTATATGTTAGGTGTCTTTTAGTGCCGGATCTGCTTCAGGGGGACGGCGAACATGGCGGGGTTCCAAGGCGTCCACAAGGGCCGGTGTAGGGAGTTATACCGCTGGCAAACCTAAGTAAGATCAAATACTTCCTATCAACCATGACCGATTTTGGTAGATGGGCGGAAACTGCATAATCACTTGTTAGGCATATAAATCCCACTCCAAAAAGGAGAATCACTATGAAAGTATGCAGTTATTACTATTTAATGGCGAAACACAGCGGGAAGTTTATTACTATTACAGGAGGGGGTAGCACAGTTGTTCAACATGAAATATATGACTTGATAAATCAGATATGGCTATTTATCCCAAGCAATGATATTGAATGGTATTTTATAATAAGCAAAGGCACTGGAAAATGTTTAACATATACACCTAACGGATTATCAATGCTAAATATTGATGGTAATGACTCACAAAAATGGAGGTTTGAAGATTTAATGGATGGTTTTTTCCTAATACTGAATAAAAGTCACGGATGTTTAGATGTTTGTGGAGAAAGAAAAAGCAATAATGTGGAAGTTATTACATATAGACCTCATCGGGGTGATAATCAACGATGGAAATTATTAGATTTATAAGCTTTAGCTAAAGCCGGTCATTGATTTGTGGGCTCAATGAGATCTCCCGTGGAGGCCACAAGATGTCGTGGTGTGGCATCGGA
>JARSSO010000049.1 GCA_029624765.1 Candidatus Contendibacter sp.
GCGCGGGCGGGGGCGCGGGCGGGGGCGCTGGAATCGATGGCGTGGCGGGCGGGGCGGCCGGCGCCTCGGCGGTGGAAACAGCGGGCATGGGCGTCGGCGGCGCGGGTTCCGCGGTTGGTGGTTTCTCGGCGGTGGGCGCGGGCGGGGTAGCGGACGCGGGCATTGCGGCGGGCGCGGGCGGGGTAGCGGACGCGGGCATTGCGGCGGGCGCGGCGGTGGCGGCGGGGGTTGGCGCGGCGGGCGTGGGCGTGGCGGCAGCCGGAGGCGTTTCGGCGGCTTGCTGTTGCTCCAATAGCTGGCTGGCTGCCCTGGAACCTGTGTAATCCACGATTTCCCGTAAGGTTGGAATCCGCAGAGTTGCGCCGATCTTCAAGCTGTCCATGTTGTTGGCTTTGGAAAACGCCCGTGGATTCGCCTTTAGCAGAGCTTTCATCATGTGCTCCTTGCCGATGGACGGGTCGGGGCGAACCTTGATGGCGATATCCCACAACCGTTCGTTCGGCGCGACGGGGCCGTATTGATCGCCGCCCCTGTACGATTGCGGGGGCGGCTCAACCGTCTTGGTCGACGGTTCCGCCGAACCGGCCGCCGCGAGCGGCGACGACTCTAAAATCGTGGAGGCGGGAGATGCGGCTCCCGCCTTGGCGGGCGTGGTTGGGGTCGGCAGGGACTCGGCGAACGCGGCGACCATGGGAACCGACACGTCGCTGACCAAATACGCTTGCGACAACGAATCCCGTTCCTCGCGCGGCGCGTGTTTGTCGACCGCCGCCAGCAGGGTGGTGGTATCCATGGGCATCGCCGGCGGCTCCGGCGCGGCGGTTGGCCTCGGTCCCGATTCCTCGGTCCTGGAAGCGGCGACTGGCGGCGGGGGAGGGGTGGACGCCTCCAGTTCCCGTTTTGGGGCCGTAGCCTCGGCTTCCGCAGCGATCGGCCCGGGCGGTTGGCCGATGGCCGTCACCATCTCCGAAACCGCCAGGAACAGCAGTGGGCTGACCGAGACCGGTTCCACCAGACCGCCGATGGACGACGGGGCGGTACCGGGAACGTCCGGTTCCGGGACCACGGCCGCGACTGTCGGTTCGGGGGTTGGCGTGACCGTCTCCGGCGCGACCGCAACCGGCGTGGGGATTGGCTGGGCGGCGGTTTCAAGTGGAGCGGGCGGCGCAGCCGCCACCACGGTTGGTTCCAGGGACACCGGCGGTTCCAGCGGGAACACCTGCGGCGCGCTGGTTGCGGCCCGCGCCGGCGATGCGGTCGCCGTGGGCGCGGGACCAAGCGACGCGGCGGTGGCCGCCACGGCCGCCGACGGCTCCACTCCGGCCAGATGGCGAGCGGCGGTGGAGCCGGTCATGTCGGCGATTTCCCGGAAGCTGGGAATGCGCAGCGTGGCGCCGATGCGCAGCCCACCGATTCCGGCCTTGCCGAAGGCGTGAGGATTGGCCTGGAACAAGGACTGCATCATCTGCTCGCGGGTGATGGCGGGATCGGGCCGCACCTTGAGCGCGATGCCCCACAGCCCCTCGCCGACCGCCACCGGTCCGTAGGTGTCGCCCGGCCGATAGATCCGCACCGGCGCCGACGCCGTCTCCGCCGGGAGCGGCGCCGCCTCGGGCGTTCCGCCGCTGGTTTGAGTCAACAGGGCCGCCGGCCTGGAAGTCGGTTCGTTGCCGCCGTCGCGCCGCGCGCTCCGGTCGGGTTCGGCCGGCGCGGCCCCGCCGGCCAGGACCGGTTCCGGACGCGGCGCGGGTTCGGTGGCCAGGACCGGTTCCGGACGCGGCGCGGGTTCAGCGGCCAGCGCGGGCTCGGCGGGCGGCGCGGCGGCCGGAGCGGGAGTGTTCAATACGGTCTTGCTGCGGTCGCCGGGCCGCTTGGCCAGCCGCTGAACCGGATCGAGAAAGACGGTGAACTCGCGGAAAGTCTTGCCGCGCGGCCAGGCGAACTCCACCAGCAATCCCAGCGACGGTTCCTGGATCGGCCGGGTCGAAATCACCTTGACGTAAACCTGGTCCTCGGCGTTGTATTCGACCGAAAACACCAGATTCGCCAGCGCGGGCGCCCGTTCCAGTTCGAACTCCTTGAACATCGGCGCGGGCGCCAGTTTCACCGAAACCTTGTTCAGCTCCTCCGGCCTCAGCGCCGGCAACGGAATTCGGGCGTCGAACAACTGGTTCAGGGCGGAATGGACCTGGATTTCGCCGATGTCCAGCGCCAGGGCGCAAGCGGGTCCCAGCAACAGCGGCGTCAGCCAGGCCAGACCGGCCGGCGCGAATTTGGACACGGCGCGCGCGTCCGTGGAGCGTGCGCCAAGCAGGGCGCGCATCGAACGGAAGGGTTTGCGGGTCATGAACGAATCCTCCGAAGCGGGTGGCGGCGCGGCCAGACGTGGTTCCGCTGGCGTCAGTGCATCGTGATCATTATGGCCTAATTCTAGCGCGCCAGGGGGATAACCCGTACCGGGGCCGATGAAATCCAGTGGAACCGGCGCGGTGCCGACATCGTCATCCAATTGGCGATTTCGCCGCCCCGGCGGCAATCAACGCCGCTCCCAGCCGGCGATCGTCGCCATGGATATGCTTGCGCAACCACTCCTTGAGGGCTTGCAAGGTAAGCATCAGGCTGACGTCGTCGAATTGGCGCTGGATGCCGAGCAAATCTTCCACCAGCTTGCGGTGCTCCTGCCGGTGAGCGATGGCGTCGGCGTAGCCATACCGGTCCATCAGGCATTCCTCGGTCGCGAAGTGATGGCGGGTGAGGGCGATGAGTTCATCGAGCAGCGCCATGATTCGCCCCGCCTCCTGGCCGGTTTTCACGGCGTCGCCGACGCGATTCAGCAATGTTACCAGCTCGGCGTGCTGATGATCGATGACCGGCACCCCGATCGACAATTCCTCGTTCCATTCCAGGAACGCCATCTTCACCGGGTTTCCGTTCAGCAGCGTCGGTTCGTACCGGGTCCAGACGTTCTTGCCTCGCGCCTTGCTCCGATACATGGCGGCGTCGGCGCGGCCAAGCAGGGTTTCCATATCGTCGCCGTCGTCCGGGGCGATGCAAAGGCCGATGCTGGCCCCCACCCGGCACTCGTGCCCCGCCAGGCGAAACGGCTCGGCCAGCGTTTCGATCACCTTGTCGGCGATTCGCGCCGCGGCGCTCAATTCCCTCAATCGGGGCAGCAGAATGGTGAATTCGTCGCCGCCCGTGCGCGCCACGGTATCGGACTCGCGGACGCAGTTGCGAAGGCGCTGGCCCACCGCTCGCAGCAGGGCGTCGCCGGTTTCGTGGCCGTGGGTATCGTTGACGGCCTTGAAACCGTCCAGATCGAGCAGGAGCAGGGCGAACGGCGTCTGGTCGCGCTTGTTCTGGATCAGCGCCTGCCGGAGCCGGTCGAAGAACAGCGCCCGGTTGGGAAGGTCGGTGAGCGGATCGTAGAACGCCAGATAATTCAATTGCCGCTGGATGCGATTCCGCTCGGTGACGTCGAGCGCCACCCCGACGATGGCGGGACGCCCTTCGTACTCGACCACTTCGCCATTGATCTCGATGTCAATCAGGCGGCCATCGTGGCGAACGGCGCTACACGTGGCATGAACATGGCCGGCTTGATGCGCCAGGCAGGGCCGAAGATTGTGTTTGACCTGATCCTGGTCGGCCTGGGCGGCCAAATCCAGCGGTCCCATCCGCCCCACCATCTCCTCCACCGTGTAGCCGAACATGGCGGCGAATCGAGGATTGACATAGACAAAGCGGTCATCCTGGATGATGTAGATTCCCACGAGGGATTGTTCGACCAGACCCCGAAATTTGGCTTCGGCGGTCTTGCGTTCCTGTACTTCGCGCCGCAACCGGCGGTTGAGGCGATGGATGTGCAGCACGGCCAGGCCGCCCAGCAGCGCCAGCGTCATCGTTGTCGCCGGGATTCCGTACAGCCAGAGCGGGTTGACCCCGGACTCGATCCATCGCGGCGTCGTGGCTTTCGACGGTTCAAGGGGTTCCAGCCGCTCGGCGCGCGCCAGCGGCCACCCGGCCAGCGCGACGGCCAGAACCAGCCAGGCCGATGCGTTCCCGCCAGATCGATGGGGTCCGGGATGCCCCTCCCGATGCCTTCCCCTCCGGTTGGGCGCGCTTCGGGCGCTTGTCGGGGACGTGCCGAGCCAGGCGCGCAACCAACGAAAGAACTTTGGGATCACGGATCCACTCCTCTGGGGCGGGCGGCGGTATGGCCGGGTCGATTTCCGCCGACCGCGACGCATCGTCGCCATTTTACCCATTCTCGCTAGAATGTTGGCCAGCCCTGCTGGCGATCCCCGCCGGAAGCCAGTCGAAATCCACCCGACTTCACGGACCCTTCCCATGCCCGCCGATCATGATGGCTTGCCACCCAGCGCCGAACCGGCGTCCAGCACAATCCCCGACGCCGCTCCGGACCCGGCGGCCCGCCTGTTGGCGTTGCTGCGCGAACTCATGGGGGAAATCCGCCCGTCGGAACGGCTGGCGACGACCCTCACCCTGGACAGCCATCTGGAGCGGGAACTGGGGTTGGACAGCCTGGCCCGCGCCGAACTGTTGCAACGGATCGAGGGGACCTTCCACGCGCGCCTGGACGAGCGGATGCTGCTGGCCGAAACCCCGCGCGATCTGTTGGGGCTGATCCTGGGGGGCGGGGGCGAGCCGGCCGGGCCGGCGGCGACCGCCGGGCCAGCGCCGGCGGGGGAAACCGCGGGGACCGAAACCCCGGAACGGGCCACGACCCTGGTGGAGATGCTGGACTGGCACGCCCGGTTCAATCCCGACCGGGTGGCGATCCAGATTTACGGCAACGACGAGCGGATCGCCACCACCTTCACCTACGCCGGTCTGGTTCAAGGCGCGCGGGCGGTGGCGGGGGGATTGCAGGCGCGCGGGTTGCAACCGCGCCAGACCGTGGCCCTCATGTTGCCGACCGGAGCCGACTATTTTCTTGGTTTCTTCGGCATCCTGCTGGCCGGTGGCGTTCCGGTGCCGATCTATCCGCCGGTTCGACCCTCGCAGCTCGAGGAACATTTGCTCCGCCACACCCGCCTGTTGAACAACGCCCAGACCGTGGCCTTGATCACCGTGCCCGAGGCGGCGCTGGTGGCGCGGCTGCTCCAGGCGCAAGTCGACGATTTACGCCACATCGTCACCGTGGCCGAACTGCAAGCCGCGGCGGCGGCGTGGAGCCCCGTGCCGGTGGGCGCCGCCGATCTCGCCTTCCTGCAATACACCTCCGGCAGCACCGGTGACCCCAAGGGCGTGATGCTGACCCACGCCAACCTGCTGGCCAATCTGCGCGCCATGGGTCCCCACGCGGGCGTCGGCTCCAGCGACGTGTTCGTCAGTTGGTTGCCGCTGTATCACGACATGGGTCTGATCGGCGCCGGTCTCGGCAGCCTGTATTACGCCTTCCCGCTGGTGGTGATGTCGCCGCTGAGCTTCCTGGCCCGGCCGGCGCGCTGGCTGTGGGCGATTCACCGCCATCGCGGCACCCTGTCGGCGGCGCCCAACTTTGCTTACGAATTGTGCGCGCGGGTCCAGGATCACGAAATCGAGGGTCTGGACCTGAGTTCCTGGCGGATGGCGCTCAACGGCGCGGAACCGGTCAGCCCGGCGACCCTGGAGCGCTTCATCGCCCGCTTCGGCCGTTACGGCTTTCGGCCCGAGGCGATGGCGCCGGTGTACGGGCTGGCGGAGTGCTCGGTGGGGCTGGCCTTGCAGCGGCCCGGCCGGGCGCCGGTGATCGACCGGGTGCGGCGGGACCGGTTCATGGCGACCGGCCGGGCCAAGCCGGCCGATGCCGACGACGCGACGGCCTTGCTGTTCCCCGCCTGCGGCCAGCCGATTCCCGGCCACCAGATTCGGATCGTGGACGATCAGGGCCGGGAATTGCCGGAGCGCCAGGAGGGGCGGGTGGAGTTTTGCGGACCGTCCACCACGGCGGGCTACTATCGCCATCCCGAGGCCACCCGCCGCCTGTTCCCGCACGGCGACGCCTGGCTGGATTCCGGGGATCGCGGCTACCTGGCCGGGGGCGACCTGTATCTGACCGGCCGGGTCAAGGACCTGATCATCCGGGGCGGGCGCAATCTTTATCCCTACGAACTGGAGCAGGCGGTCGGGGAAATCCAGGGCATCCGCAAGGGCTGCGTGGCGGTGTTCGCCAGCCCCGATCCGGTCACCGGCAGCGAGCGGCTGGTGGTGGTCGCCGAAACCCGCGCCACCCAGCCGGAAGCGCTGGCCGCCCTGCGCCAGCGGATTCAGGGCGTCGGCGTGGATTTGCTGGGTCTGCCGCCGGACGCGGTGGTGCTGGCGCCGCCGCACGCGGTGTTGAAAACCTCCAGCGGCAAGATTCGCCGCGTGGCCATCCGGGACCTGTACGAGCGCAATCTGATCGGCCGGCGCGGGCGGGCGTTGTGGCTGCAACTGACGCGCATCGCGCTGGTCGGGGGCTGGGCGCGGCTGCGGCGGCTGGGACGCGGGGTGGGGGAGCGGCTGTACGCGGCCTATGGCTGGAGCATGTTCGGGGTGCTCGCGCCGGGGGTGTGGCTCGGGATCATGATCCTGCCGAGAGCGGAATGGCGCTGGGCGCTGGGCCGCGCCGCGACCTGGCTGCTGGCCCAGTTGACCGGGACGCCGCTGACGGTGCGCGGTCTGGAGCATCTGCCGGACGGTCCTTGCGTGCTGGTCGCCAATCATTCCAGTTATTTGGATGCCTACGTGCTGATGGCGGCGATTCCGCGCCAATTCCACTATGTCGCCAAGCGGGAGTTGCTGGATAACCGCTGGCTTGGCCGGCCGCTGGCGCGGATCGGCACGCTGTTCGTCGAACGCTTCGACGCGCAGCGCGGGGTGGACGAGGCCCGCCAGATCGCCGAGGCGGCGCGCGCCGGGCAGTCGCTGGGGTTCTTCCCGGAAGGGACCTTCGCCCGGATGCCGGGTCTGCTGCCCTTCCGCATGGGCGCGTTCCTGGCGGCGGCGCAGGCCGGAGCGCCGATCTTGCCGGTCACGATTCGCGGGACGCGCTCGATGCTGCGGGCCGGTTCGTGGTTTCCGCGCCGGGGCCGGCTGGAGGTGATCGTCGAGGCGCCGCTCCTGCTCGACGGCGGGGACTGGGCGGCGGCGATCCGGTTGCGGGACGCGGCGCGGGCGGCGATTCTGCGCCATTGCGGCGAGCCGGATTTGGGGGGATAGCGGCGCTGGACGGCGTTATTTCCACAGCAACCGGTTTGAGTTCCCTCTATCCACTGCGAAGGAAAGGAAATGATGGATAACAACACCCTCACTTGGCTGCATATTTCCGATATTCATTTCGGTCACGGCAAAGAGACTCGTCACCGAGTCGATCAAAAGATCGTTTGCGACGAGATTCTCAGGGATGCGGGAAAAGTCGTCCAACAATTGGGGCCGCCCGACCTGGTGCTGATCACCGGCGATATCGCGTTCAAGGCAAGTAAAGAAGAATACGAGCAGGCTGGACAATGGATCGAGCAATTACTCGCTACAGTCAGTGCGGATAAAAATCGGCTATACTTGGTGCCGGGAAACCATGATGTGGATCGAATTAAGGCGCTGTCTGGCCCTACTCGAAAAACTATCCATAAATCGCTACGGGCGAACCCGCCTGACCTGGATGAATACCTGGATAAGCCCGAAGAAATGGCTCCTATTTGGCCAAAGTTTGAAGCTTATTCGGAATTTTCGACCGCTTTTGCCTCACCAAAATTGACGCCTGAAAATCCTTATTGGATATGCCAGCACGATACCGCGCTCGGTGCAATCGTGATTGTGGGCTTGAATACCAATCTTCTAAGTTTCGACGACCAGGATGATCCGAAGAATTTGGCATTGGGCGCTCACCAACTCCAGCAAGCCATTCATTCGCAACCGCGCGATTTACTCCTGTTGGTGCTCCAACACCATCCGCCCGGTTGGCTGACCGATGGGTCCACATTAAGCACCATGCTTCAGGATCGCGCCCACATTTTGTTCTGTGGGCATGTCCACAAACAGGGCGGGTTGCTCAGCAGTCCCCTGCATGGCGGGGCGCGGTTGGAACTGGTCGCTGGCGCCGGTCACGTCGATCCTGGCCAGCCGCCCGAACATGCCTATGCGTGGGGACGCTTGAGTCCGGCAGGCTTGGATTACTTTCCCCGTACCTGGAATCAAATACAATACGGCTTTGTATCGGACCGTAACAGCTTCAAAGGGATGAAGCAAAATGGAGCGGTTTCGATCACGTCCAAGCGGTTGCCGGAAGCGTTGCGCAATTGGTTGTCAGGCACTCCTCCAACTCCCGCTGGGAAATCACCAAGAAAGCCATCGGCTGTTATCCCAAAACCCGATTTATCCGTTGCCGCCACGGGATACCTGAATTATCTGCAAAGCCGCCACCAATTTCTTCAATTGAAAGGCATGGGCTTTTCCGAGCGGGTGCCGCTGCAACTGCCATTGCTGGATTTGTACGTGCCTTTACAAGCGCGAGTGGAATTGCCACGAGGCGAAACCTGGGGTCACCACGAACGCCGTTCGCTCAAGTTGGCGGGCCGAACGATGACGGCGGACGAGCAAGAAGCTCTTACTGGCCGTTTGAGCAAACCCCAACCAGTGTTGGAACTGCTGCAACGCCAGAGTGGTTTGATCGTGTTGGGCGATCCGGGCGCGGGCAAGACCACCTTTCTCAAGTATCTGGCGCTGAAACTGGCGAAGGGCGAAGGGACCGAATTGAATCTGGGCGAGCAGTTGCCGATTTTGGCGCCGCTGTCCGGTTACGCCAATGCTTTGGAAAAGGAGACCGTCCGGCTGGACGATTTTATCGCTGGCCATTTCCACGAGTTGGGCGCCGACTTTCCCGTCAAGGCGCTGCTGGCCGATGCGTTGCAGCGCGGCGTTGCCTTGTTGTTGCTCGACGGGCTGGACGAAGTCCAGGACTGCAATTTGCGGCACTTGGTCGTGGAACAAGTGGTGAGTTTCTACAACGCGCACCGAGAAGCCGGCAACAAGTTCGTGCTTACCAGCCGCATCATCGGTTATCGGGAAGTGCGCCCGGTCGCGCCAGGATTGGCCGAATGTACGCTGGTGGATTTCGACGATGACGAGATCGCCGATTTCGTGGCGCGTTGGACGCAGGCGCTGGAAGCGCAAGCGCAAGGCGACAGCCCGCTGGCTCGTACCGATGCCGAACGGGAGCGGCATGATTTGCTGGAGGCGGTTCAGCGCAACGCCGGGGTGCGACAACTGGCAGCCAACCCGCTGCTGCTCACCATTCTGGCGCTGATGAAGCGGCAGGGAATCACATTGCCGGAGCGGCGGGTGGAGCTTTACGAGCAATACGTCAAAACCCTGTTGTCCAGTTGGAACCGGGCGCGCGGATTGGGCCGGCCGCCCAGCCGCGATCTGGACCCGGTGCAGACGGTCAAGGTTCTGGCACCGCTGGCGCTGTGGATGCACGAGGTCAATCCGGGCGTCGGCCTGGTCAAGCGGGAGGATTTGCGGCGGGAATTGGAGGCTCTTTATACCCGCCGTGGCGAAGCCAACCCGGAAGCCAGCGCTCGTCAGTTTTTAGAGGATGTGCGCGACTACGCTGGCCTGCTGCTGGAACGGGGACCCGGCGAATATGGCTTCATCCATCTGACCTTCGAGGAATACCAGGCGGCGGTGGCGATTGCGCTGCACGCTCAGGGCGATGCGAAAGCGTTGGTCGAGGCGCTCGGCGCTCATGTGGGTGAGCCGGCATGGCATGAAGTCGGTTTGTTGACCGTGGGCTATGTCGGGTTGATTCAACAACTGGATCGCGTCGCGGGCGAGGCGGTGGAAGCTTTGGTAACCCAGCAACCGGGGCCGGCGGGAGCGGCGGTCGTACTGGCCGGCGAAGCGGTGATCGATGCCTGTCCGGTGGGCGTTCCGTCGGCAAGCCGGGAACGGGTCGTTGCCGCCTTGGTGGCGACCTTGCCCCGAGATCGGGAAGTGCCCGCCGAGGTGCGGTGCCGAGCAGGTCGCGCTTTGGCAATCCTAGGCGACCCGCGCCCTGGGGTGGGTTTGCAAGAAGATGGCTTACCCGAGCTGTTATGGGTACGGATTCCCGGCACGGCCGCGGTGCGCGAAAGCGGCCGATTTCCAGGTTTCAAGGGGTTGAAACTCGGTAAGGGAGCCAAGCGTGATCCCGAGGCAGATTCCAATGAGACTTGGCCTCGAAAAGCCGCGCCTTTGGAAATCGCCGATTTTGAATTGGCTGCCTATCCGGTGACCGTGGCGCAATTTCGGCCGTTTGTGGAAATGGATGGCTATCGGGATGAAAATTTCTGGAGCCAGAACGGCTGGCAATGGCGCACTGAAGAGAACAGGGAGGCGCCGGGTCTGTGGGATGACTCTATCTGGAACTTGCCCAATCATCCAGTGGTAGGGGTGACCTGGTATGAAGCGGAGGCGTACTGCAACTGGCTGAACAAACGCCTGGAATTGCTGCCGGGAACAATCCGGCTACCGACGGAAGCGGAATGGGAATGGGCGGCGCGCGGACCGGAAAGCCGACGTTATCCATGGGAGGGTGAATGGGAAACGTGGCGTTGTAATAACGTGGAATCCGGTATCGGACGCACCAGCGTGGTCGGCTGTTTTCCGGGCGGTGTGGCGGATTGGTGGCAGGGAATACAGCCCGAGATGGGTGTGGTGCAGGATTTGGCTGGGAATGTCTTGGAATGGACCGCTTCGGAGTACACAAAAAATTACAGTGGCGCTTGTCTGTCGGTATTGAATGCCGACGTTTCCGATGAGAGTCCCCGGGTGCTGCGGGGCGGCGCGTGGAACAACGCTCCGGGGTGGTTGCGGTCGGCCGCTCGCGACTGGACCAACCCGCGCTACGGGGGCGTCATCGCCGGGTTCCGTCTCGCCAGGACTTTAACCCTTTGATCTTTTTTCTTTTTCCCTTTTCGGGGGTCCAGGGGGCGAAGCCCCCTGGTCGTTTTTTTAGCGGGTAGGGCATGGACGAAAAAACCGATGAGCGAACGCCGCGCGCCGTGCAAGCCTGCCATGAACTGCTGGCTTGGCTGATTCCGCTGCTCGATCAATTTCCGCGTTCGCGCCGATTCACCTTGGGGGAACGACTGGAAACCGGCCTGCTCGCCGTGCTGGAAGCGCTGGTGGAAGCGGCTTACAGCCGCGACAAGCGCGCCGCGCTGGCCCGCGCCAACCTCCGGCTGGCGGTGAACCGGCATTTGTGGCGGCTGGCGCTGGAATTGAAGGTGATCAGCCTGAAACGCTACGAACATGGAGCGAAACTGATGGAAGACCTGGGCCGGCAGATCGGCGGCTGGCTGCGGTCGCGGAACGACGCTCCATGAAGCGGTTGGATGGCCTGTGGCCGCAGGTGGTGGCGTTCGAAAACCTCTGGCGGGCCTGGCGCAAGGCCCGGCGGGGCAAGTCTCGCACCGCTGGCGCGGTGGCCTTCGAGATGGAATTGGAAGCCAACCTGCTGGGGCTGCAACGCGAACTGAAAAGCGGCGACTACCGGCCCGGCGTATACCGGCTATTCACGATCTACGAGCGCAAGCCGCGCCTGATCGCCGCCGCGCCGTTCCGGGACCGGGTGGTGCATCACGCGGTGATGAACGTCATCGAGCCGCCCCTGGACCAGCGCTTTATCCATGACTCCTACGCCTGCCGGCGCGGCAAAGGCGTCCACGCGGCGGTGAATCGCTACCAAGTCTGGGCGCGGCGCTATTGCTACGCCCTCAAGCTCGACGTACAGCAGTATTTTCCTTCGATTGATCACGTCATTCTGAAAACCACCCTCCGCCGACACCTCCGGGATGAACGGGTGTTGGCGTTGCTGGAGCGGATCATCGACAACGGCCCGGATTTGACGCCGACCGAACCGGCCTACTTTTCCAGCGACGACCTGCTCGCGCCGCTGGAGCACCGGCGCGGCATTCCCATCGGCAACCTTACCAGCCAATTCTTCGCCAACCTGTACCTGAACGACCTGGACCACGGCATCAAGGAAGTCCTGCGCGCACCGGCCTATCTGCGCTATGTGGACGACGTGGTGCTGCTGGCCGACGACAAGGCGCGATTGTGGGCGTGGCGGGATTGGATCGCGGAACGATTGGCGGAGATACGGCTGCGTTTGCATCCCGCCAAGGCCAAGGTCAGCCAGGTCCGGGAAGGGTTGGATTTGCTGGGCTATTGCCTGTTTCCCGAACGGCGGCGCTTGCGCAACGAAAACGGCTTGCGGTTCCGCCGTCGGTTGCACGCTTTCGCGGAAGGCTATGCCGAGGGTCGGCTGGACTGGGCCGATTTCGACCCCAGCGTCCAGGCGTGGATCGGTCACGCCCGCCACGCGGAAACGCTGGGATTGCGCGAAAGGATCTTTTCGGAAGTACACTTTCGGCGGGAACGGACCGAACGGCGGTCCCCGGGTGCTGCGGGGCGGCGCGTGGAACAACGAACCGAAGAGGTTGCGGTCGGCCGCTCGCAACAGGAACAACCCGCGCAACAGGAACAACAACGCCGGGTTCCGTCTCGCCAGGCCGCCCACCAAGTCCCGGAGCCGCTGCGTTCACGGATGTAGCGGGCGTGGCGGGTGGGTGTCCATGAGTCCGTTTCCGGGACTCGCAAGGATGGGAGCGCCGAATAGTCGCGCCAAGGACCGACAGAGCGCGGGGTCAATGGCGTCAGCCAGCGATCCCGCGCTCCCTCTCGGCAAAATTCGAACTGATACGTTATGATACAGCCGATCAACAATTCAGAACAAAGCCGACGAGTCCGAACAGATGAGCAGGGATCAGGTTTTTATCAGCTATAGCCATGCGGACAAGAAATGGTTGGAGCGACTGCGGATCCACCTCAAGCCATTGCAGCGCGATGGGACCATCAAGCCATGGGCGGACACCGATATCAAACCCGGCCAACTTTGGAAGGAGGAAATCGAAAAAGCCTTGGCGCGGGCAAAGGTAGCGGTATTACTGGTCAGTCCAGAGTTTTTAGCGTCGGAATTCATTCATAAAAACGAATTGCCGCCGCTATTGGAGGCAAGCAAAAAGGAAGGATTAACAATTCTTTGGGTTCCGGTAGAATCCTGTCGTTATGAGCCAACAGCCATCGCTCAATATCAAGCAGCTCACGATCCCGCAAAACCGTTGTCCGACATGAGCCGGCCTAAATGGAACAAGGCGCTGGTCGAAATCGTCAAGAAAATCGAAGCCGTGGCGCCGCCGCCTTCTTCGTCGTCTTCCACGCCCGCCGCGCCGCCCGTGATGACTCCGACTGCCCCAGCATTGCCGGTCATGCAAAACGTTCACGGCTGGTCGGCGTCGCAAGTACAAGCATTGCAGCGCCAAACGGCTCAAGCGTTGGCGATGGAAGTGGCATTTCGCAATGCTCTCAAGGACGGTGGCGAAGGTCCGGTGATGGTCGTTATTCCAGCAGGGCGGTTTTTAATGGGCTCCCCCGAGGGTGAACTGGAACGGCGAGACAATGAGCGCCAGCATGAAGCGCAGGTTGCCGTTTTCGCCATCGGTCAATACGCGGTGACGGTGGGACAGTTCAAGCGCTTTGTGGAAGCCAGGGGATACCGGACGGAGGCGGAGAAAGGGGGCGGTATCTATTACTGGACGGGGAACGAATGGAAACAGGACCCCGACAAGAGCTGGCGGAATCCAGGATTCGCGCAAACCGACACCCATCCGGTGGTTGGGGTCAGTTGGAACGATGCCATGGTTTATGTGGACTGGTTGAACGAGCAAACCGACCAGCGATATCGGTTACCCACGGAAGCGGAATGGGAGTACGCCTGTCGAGCGGGGACGGCGACGCCGTTTTCTTTTGGCGAAACGATCAACACGGACCAGGCCAACTACGATGGAAACTACGTTTACGGCAAGGGACGCAAAGGTGTTTATCGGCAAAAGACCGTCGAAGCGGGCCAGTTTCCGGCCAATGCCTGGGGACTCCACGACCTGCACGGCAACGTCTGGGAATGGACCGGATCGGAATACGACGAAGGCTATGGTGGCGCCGAATCGCGGATTGCTGGCGATCCGAATTCCGGCGGTCCCCGGGTGCTGCGGGGCGGCGCGTGGAACGACGGTCCGTTGTGGTTGCGGTCGGCCGCTCGCTTCGGGTACTTCCCGCGCTTCTGGACCTCCTCGCCGGGTTCCGTCTCGCCAGGACCTTAACCCTTTGATCTTTTTTCTTTTTCCCTTTTCGGGGGTCCAGGGGGCGAAGCCCCCTGGTCGTTTTTTTGGGGGGGTTGGACATGACCCCTCACCCGCGTGGCTGGACCCACCGGGCATTCCCGCTACCAGTCAGCAGGTCACTGTATCGACCGCGTTCTCGATCACGATCTGATCGATCCATGCTTTCGCAAAAACGGTGCTGCACGTGTTCGAGTACGCCGCCACCTCCAGCGTCAGCACGACCGTCTGATCGGCGAAGCGCGACAGATCGACCGCCGTCTGGCGCAACCATTCGGTTTCCTGGTGCAGCATCCCGATGGCGGTGACTTCGTCCACCACGACGCCGTTCGCCAGTATGCGGAAACTGGCGCTCGTATAGTCGTTGACGGCGGCGCGGAGGTCCAGCCGCCGCACGTAGCTCAGCCTGGGTCGCGCGCCCAAGGCGATCCTGCGGCTGATCGCGTGCGCCCGCGCGCCAAGTACGCCGTTGTCGCCGGAAGAAGCGTGACCGTACAACATCGAGCCGCCGCGGAAGGCGCGCGGGTCGTCCCGCAGCAGTTCCCAGCCCGACCCTTCCCAGCCCGACCCGGTTACCGTTCCCGGAGAAATGGGGGGCGCGGCGCGCTGCGCCCTCTCCTTCAACGCTCCCGCCGCCTCCAGCGCGGTGGAAATGATGCCCGGAATGTCGATGCCGAGCGGCGCGTTGCTTTCCGATCGGCGCCCCGCGCCGCCCTTCAGCAAACCCGCCGCTTCGAGCGACGCGGAAATGATCCCATGCACGTCGATGCCGAGCGTCCGCCCGGCGCCGCCCCGCCGCTCGCTGCCCGAGGAATCGCTGGCGCGGCCGGAATCGGCGCCAGGCGCCGCGCGCGGCCCGGACTCGCGCGGTTCGGGGCCACCCGCCGGCAACCAAAGACCCTGCACCTCGCCGGGCGCGCTAGCGTTGGCAGCCACCTCCGCAGCTTCACCCGTGGCGACTTCGACAGCGGCGGGCGGGCTGGCCAGCAGCCCCCAGAAATCGGCGATGCGGTGCGTCGAGGAAATGCCGACCGCATTGAAGAACGGGGCTGCGGTTCCGCACTGGTGCGGCTCGGCTCCAGGATCGAGCGCCGCGCCGTGCGACATGCCGGTAATCGTGTAAGACTCGATCAGCTCCTCGCCGTCGACTCCGTGCCAGACGCGACGCGGATGACCGCCGACGCTCGTTTCCACCGTCGGGCGGGCGTCGAGTCCGTGTACGTGGCTCCATTGCTTGATCGTCTCCTCGGCGTTGACCGGCTTGACCGCCGTATCGGCGTCGCCGTGCCAGACCGAGACGCGCGGCCACGGCCCCTCGTGCGAGGACGCGCCGCGCACGAGGTCGCCCCACTCGCCGGCGGGCCGGCAGCGTCCCTGGAAAATGCTTTCAAGACCTTCCTGCAAGCCGCTGGCGCTGCGGTAGGGAACGCCAGCGATCACCGCGCCTCCCGCAAAGACGTCGGGGTACGTCGCGAGCAGCACGTTGGTCATCGCGCCACCCGAAGACGTGCCGGTGACGAACACGCGCCGCCGGTCGATGCCGTGCCGCTGCACCATCGCTTCGACCATCTGGCGAATCGATTCAGGCTCGCCGCCCTCGCGTTCATTGTCTTCCGGGCGAAACCAGTTGAAGCAGCGCAAGGGGTTATTGCTCAGTTGCTGCTGCGGAAAGAGCAAGGCAAACCCGTGCCGATCGGCCAGCGTCGACCAGCCGGAGCCCTTGTTGTACGAAGTCGCGCTCTGCGTGCAGCCATGCAGCACGACGACCAGCGGCGCGTTGCGCGGCAACTGCCGCGGCAGATAGGCGAACATCCGCAGCTCGCCCGGATTGGCGCCGAAATCGGTGATTTCGGTCAGCCGGTGCTCCTGCTGATCGACCTGGTCGGACCACGCTTCCACCGTGGCCAGAGCCGACAGCAATTTCTCCCAGCGGCTGCCGTGCGGCGTGCTGGCAGCGCGTTTCGCCATTTGGGCAATCGTGGCCACGCGGTGGCCGAGTTTGTTCAGCATCAGGCTCCTCCTGTCATCCGACGAGGTAGTGAGCAGGCCGACTTCGATCAGCTTTCGGCCCGGCAGAAAGACGGTGTGGAAGAGGCCCGGATCGGCACTCCCACCGCATTGCGGATCGAGCCAGGCGGGCGGAGCAGCCTCCGGCGCCAGACCGTATGTATGACTGATCACTGCCCGCCTGCCCTGCCATCGGGTCACGAACTGCAACGAGGCGACTGGACAACCGCGTTGAATCGAGACGCCAAACAGCTCCGCCGAGACCAGCGACCGCGCTTCGTCCGCGCCAGCCAGTTCGAGCAGGCCGCCCAGCGCCTCGCCAAAACACAGTCCTTCCAGCCTGAGCAACAAACTTCCGGCGCCGTCGTCGTCGGCGACTTGCGCCGGCGGACCGAACAGAACGCGCGGCGCGTGCTGGCCAAAGGCCATCGGCACCAGGCCGAAATAGCAGCGGATGGCTTCGATCGTCTGCGACTGCTGCGGCGCCGCCATCGCGCCGATCAACAACCGCGCCGCGTACTCCGCCGTTGCCGGCGGCGACCCTCGCCCGCGCGGCCCGGCCGCAACCAGTCCGTTGCTCACCAGCAGGGTGACGCGGAAACGCAAGTCGCGCCGCGACTCGCCGAGGATGTCGGCAAGTCTCTCGCTGAATTCATAACGCGCCAACGTGTTCGGAATGCTCATGGTCGTCCGCGAGTCCCCAAGGAAACCTCGCAAGTGATTTCGTCACCCGCGAAGAGTAATACGGCTACCAGCGAAATGCACGTCTTTTTTTAGTAAGTGACGTGTAATAAATTTACGCTCAATCGGAGGAGCTTGCGCGTCGCGCCGGGTGAGCGTGCCGAAACGCTCAAAACAGGCTTTCGATGTTGGCCCATTCCGCCGCCGGATCGGCGCCGATGCCGGCGATCTTGTGCTCCAGATCGGCCCACATCGCTTCGTTGACCAACTCGTAGCCATGGCCCCAGAACAGAAACACGCCGTTCGTGGCCCTGGCGCGGTCGTAGCGATTCCAGAAGGCGGGATCGGTAAAGTGGCAACTCACGCCCAGTTCCAGCGGATCGGCGGGCGGAAACAGCGGCTCGGCATAGGCCACGGTGCGGGCGTAATCATGACCGGCAGCTCGAATCGCCGCCTTCACCGCCGGATTGAACCCGCCGAAGGGATAACAGAAGCCACGCACCGGTTGTTGAAACCAGTCCTGTAAAAGCCGGCGGCTTTCCCGAATTTCCCAGTCCAGCGCCTCCGGCGACAGATCGGGCAGGTTCGGATGGGTCAGGGAATGGCTGGCGATCTCGAAGCCGGCGTAAACCTCCACCAGTTCGTCCCGACCGAGCCGCCAAACGTCCTTGTCGCCATACCGCCAACCGAACGAGCGCCCCGGCGGGTGCAAGCCTGGATTCAGATTGAACGTGGCCCTGGCCCCGTGTCGGCGCAGCAACTCGGCCAACCGGACATCGTCCACCACGCCGTCATCCCAACTTTGCAGAACTTTCATCGACTTTTTCCGCCGCTCGCCGGACTGGGGGTGATGAGCTCGAACGCAACCTGTCGATGCCCATGCTGGATTCGATAGGTGGTGAAATCGCCGCGGTCGAGGGTGAACACCTTGCGAACCTTGAGCGTCTCGGCGAAAACCACCAGACTGGCGTCGGCCAGGTCCATCGGATGGTCGGCGTAACGAACCATCAAGGCAAAAGCGCGATGCAATCCCGCCGCATCCAGATAGCGCACCCCCAGTCCGCCGCCGGCGATGAAATCCATCAACCGCTGGGAACCGATGCTGCCGGGATTCAACAGATGGAAGGCTTCGGTGAGCACCGGGATCGTCGTGCAAAGCGGTTCTTCGATCACCCTCAACCGCTCGACGCACCGGTCGTGGTCGCCGTCCGCCGGATCGAACAGCGCCACCAATGGCCCGGTATCCACGAGAATCATCGCGCGCGTTTCCGGCGGATGACCTCGGCGAGCGCCGACTTGGCGTCCCGGGCCGGCGCAATCGCGTAACCCCCGGCGTCCAAATCCAACTGACGGAAGATTTCATAGGGCTTGCGGGGCGCCTGCTCCAGCACCTCGGTTTCGTAGGCGCTCAGGCCGTGTTTCAACACCTCCGAGATGGAAAGACCGGTCAGCGCTCTAATCCGGTCCAGGGTCCGTTCCGCCTCGTCGTCCAGCCGGACAGTTCTGGTTCCCACGAGCCGCGCTCCTCAATCGTCATTGGAATACGGATCGTAATACCGGGCGAGGCGAACGGCAATGGGAAAACCAACCGACCGGCGGGCCTCGGTCGGTCGTCCGCCGGGTCCGGTCGAACCGCGTTATTCTTCTCGCCGCCGCAAATCCAGCGTGCACGGAAAATTGGGATTGGCCTGCTCGACCGGCGTGGTCATCGGCCCCGGCGTATGGCCATAGGGCCAGAACCGGGCGAAGCGCCGCGCCTCGGCCTCGTTGGCGTTGACCGGGAAGGTGCCGGGATTGCGCCCGCCCGGATGCTCGACATGATAGGTACAGCCGCCGATGGCGCGTCGGTTCCAGGTATCCACGAGATCGAACACCAGCGGCGCGTGCACCGGAATGGTCGGGTGCAGCGCCGAGGGCGGTTGCCAGGCGCGATAGCGAACCCCGGCGACGAATTCGCCCGGCACGTCGGTCGGCCGCAGCGGCACCCGCCGGCCATTGCAGGCCACCACGTGCCGCTCGCCGACCATTCCCCGCACCTTGACCTGAAGCCGCTCCACCGAGGAATCGACGTAACGGGCCGTACCTCCCAGAACTTGCTCCTCGCCCAGCACGTGCCACGGCTCCAGCGCCTGGCGCAGTTCCAGTTCGACGTCCCGCTGGACGATGGTCCCGTAGTGCGGAAACCGGAACTCGAAGAACGGCAGGAACCAGTCGTCCTCGAACGGCAAGCCGGCCGTCCGCAGTTCGTCGGTCACGTCCTGGAAATCCCGCCAGACGTAATGCGGCAGCATGAACTGGTCGTGAATCCGCGTGCCCCAGCGCACCAGTTCCCGATTCGGGTACGGCTGTTCCCAGAACCGCGCCACCAGCCCGCGCAGCAACAACATCTGCATCAGGCTCATCCGGGCGTGCGGCGGCATCTCGAACGCGCGCATCTCCACCAGGCCCAACCGGCCCGTCGCGGAATCCGGCGAGTACAGCTTGTCGATGCAAAACTCGGCGCGGTGGGTGTTGCCGGTCAAATCCACCAGCAGATTGCGCAGCAACCGGTCCACCAGCCACGGCTGCGGCGCCTCGCCGGGCGGCATCCGCTGGAAAGCGATTTCCAGTTCGTACAGGCTGTCGTTGCGGGCCTCGTCCACCCGCGGCGCCTGGCTGGTCGGGCCGATGAACAGGCCCGAGAACAGGGTGGACAAGCTGGGATGGTGCTGCCAGTAGGTCACCAGACTGCGCAGCAGTTCGGGCCGGCGGAGGAACGGGCTGTCGGCGGGCGTCGGTCCGCCGAGCGTCACGTGATTGCCGCCACCGGTGCCGGTGTGGCGGCCGTCCAGCATGAACTTCTCCGTTCCCAATCGCGACTGGCGCGCATCTTCGTACAGCCCATCGACGTTCCGTTGCAATTCCCGCCAGTCGCCGGCGGGATGAATGTTGACCTCGATCACGCCGGGGTCGGGGGTGACGGCGAACTTGCGCACGCGCCAGTCCGGCGGGGGGGCGTAGCCTTCCACCAATACCGGCATTCGCAACTCGGCGGCGGTCTGTTCGACGCAGGCCAGCAGGTCCAGATAGTGTTCCAACTGGTTCAACGGGGGCATGAACACGTACAGATGACCCTCGCGCGGTTCCACGCACAGCGCGGTATGGATCACCGAATCCTGATCCAGCGCCGGCTGTTCGCGGAAATCGCCGCGCGCCGTTCCCCCGTCGCCCTCAAGGAAGGCGCTGTAGCGGCGCATCACCTCGCCGTGGGTGTCGCCCAGCGCGGCGCGAAACTCGAACAGCGACTGGGGATGCGGAATTTCCCGGTCGGTTTCCCCGACCCAGGGCAAGGCCGTCAGCGGGAGACGATAGCCCATCGGCGAATCGCCTGGAATCAGGTACAGATGCTCGCGGCGCAACACCCATGGCCCGCTGACCCAACCACCGTCGGCGGCGGCGTGATCCCAGCGCAACGGCAGGGCATAGCCGGTGACTTCGTGTAAACCCCGCTCCAGCAACAGGGCCAGCCGCCGCCGCTCCTCGTCGTCCTTGAGATCGAACTTCAGCGGGTCGACGTTGACCGGCAGGGTGCGCTCCTTCCACAGGTAGTAATAGACATCCTCGTAACCGGGAATGAGGCGGTCGGCGCCGACGCCCAGGCGCCGGGTCAGCTCCGCCGCGAACGCTTGCGCCTCTTCCGGGCCGAACCCTCGCGGTTTTTCGTCGTCGGCGATCCAGCGCGGGTCATGCCACAGGGGTAACCCGTCGCTGCGCCAGTAGCAGGACAGCGCCCAGCGCGGCAACGATTCGCCCGGATACCATTTGCCCTGGCTGTAGTGCGGAAACCCGTTCGGCGCGAAACGGTCGCGCAGTTTCTTCAACAGCCGGCCGGCCAGCTTGCGTTTGGTCGGTCCCACCGCCGCGATGGTCCACTCCGCGCCATCCATATCGTCGATGGATACGAAAGTCGGCTCGCCGCCCATGGTCAGGCGCACGTCGCCCGCCGCCAGGCGCGCATCCACGGCATGGCCCAGTTGCTCGATTCGCACCCATTGTTCCTCGCTGTAAGGCTTGGTGACGCGCGGGTCCTCGTGGATGCGGGTCACCTTCATCGCGAAATCGAAGGTAGCTTCGCACTCATCGGTATAACCGGTCACCGGCGCGGCGCTGGGCGGGGTCGGGGTGCAGGCCAGCGGAATGTGGCCCTCGCCGGCGAACAGACCGGAGGTGGGGTCGAGCCCGATCCAGCCGGCGCCCGGCACGAAGACCTCGGCCCAGGCATGCAGGTCGGTGAAATCGGTCTCGGGACCGGACGGGCCGTCCAGCGACTTGATATCGGCGGTGAGCTGGATCAGATAGCCGGACACGAACCGCGCCGCCAACCCCAGACGCCGCAGGATCTGCACCAGCAGCCAGGCCGAATCGCGACAGGACCCGCTGCGTTTCTCCAGCGTTTCCTCGCAGGTCTGCACGCCCGGCTCCATGCGGATGATGTAGGCGATTTCCCGGTTCAGCCGCCAGTTGATCTCGACCAGGAAATCGACGATCCGCTGCGAATCGCGGTCCACGCCGGCCAGCCAGTCCCGCAGCAGCGGGCCGTTCTCCATGATCTCCAGATACGGCGTCAGTTCCTGGCGCAGGGTCGGTGCATAGGCGAACGGATAATGCTCGGCGTAATCCTCGACGAAGAAATCGAAGGGATTGATGACCGTCATCTCGGCCACCAGGTCCACGACGATGTTCAATTCCCGGATTTTCTCCGGGAACACCAGCCGGGCCTGGAAGTTGCCGAAGGGGTCCTGCATCCAGTTGATAAAATGTCGGGGCGGCTCGATCTTGAGCGAATAGGCGTGAATGGGAGTGCGGGCGTGCACGGCGGGTCGCAAGCGGATCACATGCGGCGATACGTTGACCGGCCGGTCGAAGCGATAGGTCGTTCGATGGTGAAGCGCAACGCGGATGGCCATGGCCTGTCCTTCATATTGTCGGCGAAAATTCAAGGCGCGCGATGATACGCGATTGCAATCGGCTTGGGCTAATGCAAGCGTACCCGTTCAGTCCCCTCTCCCCCATGAATGGGGGAGAGGGTTAGGGTGAGGGGGTAAGTCTTTGAAACTAATGCCCTCACCCCCAACCCCTCTCCCACAAGCGGGCGAGGGGAGTGAACGGTTACATGCAAGTCGCATTCCACCGGGTCTTGCCGATGATTCCGACGGATTGACCCGCTTCCTTGCACCCACCCCGTGCAAACGGATCATTGCGGCACTCGCCTGGTGCAATCACCGCCAGTCCTTCATCGCCTTCAGCGTCCAGGTAAAGGACGATGGATCGGGCTTCACTTCATTTCCCGGTTCGGTTCTTCATTAATTTGTGAACGAGCGCGGTGGAATCCACCTTTCGGCTGATATTGGCTTGGATCTTGCTGATTCGAACGCAAGGTCCACCGAACAGGCCAATCCCGAGGACAACGACGATGACCATCGAGTGGCAACGCTACGCCGCGACTGGCTCCCATTACGACGAACTGATCGCCAACGGGACGGGACCCCGTCCCGCCGCCCGGGCGCTTTGCGAATACCTGGCTTCCCTGAGCGACGAGGAACTGCACGAGCGCAAGACCGCCGCCGAACTCGCGATTCTGGTGATGGGCATCACCTTCACCGTCTACACCGAGGGCGGCAGCATCGACCGGGCCTGGCCGTTCGACATCGTGCCGCGCATCATCCCCAAGCACGAATGGGACCGCGCCGAGGCTGGCCTGAAGCAGCGGGTCCAGGCGCTCAACCTGTTCATCGACGATCTGTACCACGAACAGAAAATCATCCGGGACGGCGTCTTCCCCGCCGAGGTGCTGGCGCAGTCGGCCAACTTCCGCCCCCAATGCGTGGGGGTCAGTCCCCGCCACGGCGTCTGGGCGCACATCTGCGGCTCGGACCTGGTGCGCGACCAGGATGGGACGATTTACGTGCTGGAGGACAATCTGCGCGTCCCCTCCGGCGTCTCCTACATGCTGGAAAACCGGGTGGTGACCAAGCGGGTGTTCCCGGAACTGTTCGGGCATCAGCGCATCCAGCCGGTGGACGACTACACCCTGCGCCTCTACGACATGCTGGCCTCGTTGTCGCCCCGGCCCGGCGATCATCCGACCGTGGTGGTGCTCACGCCCGGCATCTACAACTCGGCCTATTTTGAGCACTCCTATCTCGCTCAGCAGATGGGCGTGGAACTGGTGGAGGGCAGCGACCTTGAGGTCGGCGACGACGATTGCGTCTACATGCGCACTATCGAGGGACTGGAACGGGTGGACGTGATCTACCGCCGCATCGACGACCTGTTCCTGGACTCCGAGGTATTCCGGCCCGATTCCACGCTGGGCGTCAAGGGTTTGATGCGGGCCTGGCGCAAGGGCAACGTGGCCCTGGCAAACGCGCCCGGCGCGGGCGTGGCCGACGACAAGGTGGTCTACGCCTTCGTTCCCCAGATCATCAAGTACTACCTCGACCAGGACCCGCTCATCCCCAACGTGCCGTCTTACCTGTGCATGAGAGAGAAGGACCGCGAATATGTCCTGGCCCATCTCGATCAACTGGTGGTCAAGCCCGCCAACGAATCCGGCGGCTACGGGATGCTGGTCGGGCCGCACGCCACGCCCGCCGAGCGCAAGCGTTTCGCCGAACTGATCCCGAAGGACCCGCGCAACTACATCGCCCAGCCGACGCTGGCGCTGTCCACCTCGCCGACCCTGTGCGACGACCGGATGGAGCCGCGCCACGTGGATTTGCGGCCGTTCATCCTGTCCGGCGGTCCCCCCACCTACGTCACCACCGGCGGCCTGACCCGGGTGGCGCTCAGAAAAGGCTCGCTGGTCGTCAACTCCTCGCAGGGCGGGGGAAGCAAGGATACCTGGATCGTGGATACCGAGGGCCTCTAACCATGCTGTCGCGCGTCGCTCAGAACATTTATTGGATGACCCGCTACGTCGAGCGGGCCGAGGACACCGCCCGGCTGATCAACGTCAACACCAACCTGCTGCTGGACCTGCCGCGCACCACCACCTTCGGCTGGCTGCCGCTGATTTTCATCGTGGGCGCCGAGAAGCTGTTCTTCGAAAAGGACCCCCATCGGCTGGCCGACGAAACCAACGTGGTCAAGTTCCTGATCGGCGACCGCGAAAATCCCGGCTCGATCATCTCCAGCCTGGCCGCCGCCCGCGAAAATCTGCGCACCACCCGCGATACCGTGCCGCAGGAAGCCTGGGAGCAGATCAACGGTCTTTACATCTACGCGCGCGATCACCTGCCCAGTCGGCGCGGTCGTTACGAGTTCCTGCGGCGGGTGATTCACGGCGCGCAGCAAATCGGCGGACTGCTGGCCGGCACCATGACGCGCACCGCCGCCTACGATTTCGTCCGTCTGGGCCATTATCTGGAACGCGCCGACATGACCACCCGCATCCTGGACGTGCGGTCGGCCAACCTGCTGTCGCACGCCAGCCAGACCCAGACCCAAACCTCAACGCCACCCCAAATCGCCGCCCCTGCCACCCAGGAGGAGCAGGATCCATTCGAAAGCATTCAATGGATGAGCGTGTTGAAATCGCTCAGCGCCTATCAGGTGTACCGCCAACAGGTGCGGGTCCGGGTCAACGGGCCGGATGTGCTGAAATTCCTGTTGCAGGACGAATATTTCCCGCGCGCCGTGGCGTTTTGCCTGCGGCAACTGGACATTTGCCTGCGCAAACTGCCCCGCAACGAAGCCGCGCTCGCCGCGCTCGCCGCGCTCCGGCAAACGTTGAACGCGGCGGCGGTGCCGGAACTGGCCCGCGAAGGGTTGCACGACTTCATCGATGGGGTGCAAATCGGCCTGGGCGAATTGCACGGTCAGATCGCCGCCGCCTATTTCGCCCACTGAATTGTGGACTCGGACTGCCCATCGGGATCGCCTTGACCTTCGCCGCGACATCTTCCGCCGGTTGGCAGGCCCGCCTGACGCTGGGCTTTCAGCGCCGGAACACCCGCACCGCTCTGGGGCGATGTTCGCACCAAGGCCCCTTGCAAGTGCAACGGCCGTTTTATCCCGAGGGCGAGAGCGTTTGCCACGTCGCCGTTCTCCACCCACCCGGTGGCGTGGTCGGCGGCGACGAACTGCGCGTCGATGTCTCGGTCGACGCGGGCGCTCGCGCGCTCGTCACCACGCCGGCGGCCAGCAAGTTCTATCGCAGTGCCGGACCCGTCGCCCGCCAAACGCAGGTTTTGACCGTCGCCCCCGGCGCGGCGCTGGAATGGTTGCCACAGGAGAACATTCTCTACAGCGGCGCCCGCGTCCACGCGCTCACCCGCGTCGAACTGCGAGGCGACGCCGGCTTTCTGGGCTGGGAAATCTTCTGTCTGGGCCGGCCGGCGGCGGGCGAAACGTTCGTGGCCGGCGAGTATCGGCAGGGTTTCGAGCTTTGGCGTGACGGCGAACCGCTCTATCTCGAACGGGGTCGCTATGCCGGCGGCGACGCCGTCCTGGACGCGCCTTGGGGCTTGCGGAGCCAACCGGTCGGTGCCACGCTGGTTTGCGCGGGCTCGCCGCCGGACCTGGTCGGCGCCATTCGCTCCGGCTGGGATGCGCCGGAATTCCCCTCCCGGCCGCTGCCCGATTCGTCGGCGGGCGGTGCGGAACTGGCGACCGTCAGCCAACTGGACGGCGTGCTAATCTGTCGCTATCTGGGACCGTCCACGGCGCGCGCCCAGCGGTTTTTTACCGTGGCATGGGGCTTGCTCAGACCGGCGTTATTCGGTCGTCCGCCCTGTCCCTCCCGGTTTTGGAATACCTGACCACCGCGAGAATATCCATGGAGCTAACGCCCCGCGAAAAAGACAAGCTGCTGTTGTTCACCGCCGGCCTGTTGGCGGAACGGCGCAAGGCCAAGGGCCTGAAACTCAATTATCCCGAAGCCGTCGCCTACCTTTCCTGCGCCTTGCTGGAAGGCGCGCGGGAGGGACGGAGCGTGGCCGAGTTGATGAGCCACGGCCGCACCCTGCTAAGCCGGGACGACGTGATGGAGGGCATTCCGGAAATGATCCCGGAAGTCCAGATCGAGGCCACCTTCCCGGACGGCACCAAGCTGGTCACCGTGCACCACCCGATTCCCTGAGGAGCGCCCATGATTCCCGGCGAAATCGTCACCGCCGACGGTGACCTCGAACTCAACGCCGGCCGCCGCGTCGCGCGGTTGACCGTGGCCAACACCGGCGACCGGCCGATCCAGGTCGGCTCGCATTACCATTTCTTCGAAACCAACCCCGCCCTGCGCTTCGACCGGGCACAAGCGCGCGGTTGCCGGCTCGACATTCCCGCCGGTACCGCCGTGCGCTTCGAACCCGGCCAGGAACGCGAAGTGGATTTGGTGGAATACGCCGGGGCGCGAGAAGTGTACGGCTTCCGCGCCGCGATCACGGGACCGCTGGAGAATCCGCCATGAGCCGCATCGACCGCCGCGCCTACGCGGACATGTACGGCCCCACCACCGGCGACCGCGTGCGGCTGGGTGACACCGAACTGTGGATCGAAGTCGAGCGCGATTTCGCGATCCATGGCGAGGAAGTCAAATTCGGCGGCGGCAAGGTGATCCGCGACGGCATGGGCCAGTCGCAGCGCACGCAAGCCGAGGGCGCGGTCGATACCGTGATCACCAACGCCCTGATCGTCGATCACTGGGGCATCGTCAAGGCCGACATCGGCATCAAGGACGGCCGCATCAGCGGCATTGGCAAGGCCGGCAATCCCGACGTGCAACCGGGCGTCACCATCGTCATCGGTCCCGGTACCGAAGCCATCGCCGGCGAAGGGCTGATCGCCACCGCCGGCGGCATCGACAGCCACATTCATTTCATCTGCCCGCAGCAGGTGGAGGAAGCGCTGATGTCCGGCGTGACCACGATGATCGGCGGCGGCACCGGGCCGGCCACGGGCACCAACGCGACGACCTGCACCCCCGGTCCCTGGAACCTGCGGCGGATGCTGCAAGCCGCCGAGGGGCTGCCGATCAATCTCGGCTTTCTCGGCAAGGGCAACGCCAGCCGGCCGGCGGCGCTGGAGGAGCAGATCGAAGCCGGCGCGATGGGGCTGAAGCTGCACGAGGATTGGGGCACGACGCCAGCGGCCATCGACAATTGTTTGGACGTCGCCGAACGCTACGACATCCAGGTGGCGATTCATACCGACACGCTCAACGAATCCGGTTTCGTCGAAGACACTCTGGCGGCGTTCAAGGGTCGCGCCATTCACACCTACCATACCGAAGGGGCCGGCGGCGGCCACGCGCCCGACATCATCCGCGCCTGCGGCGAATCGAACGTACTGCCTTCCTCCACCAATCCGACCCGGCCGTACACGGTCAATACGGTGGACGAGCATCTCGACATGCTGATGGTCTGCCACCACCTCGATCCCGGTATTCCCGAGGACGTGGCCTTCGCCGATTCGCGCATCCGCCGCGAGACCATTGCCGCCGAGGACATCCTGCACGATCTGGGCGCGTTTTCGATGATCTCCTCCGACTCCCAGGCGATGGGTCGGGTCGGCGAAGTCATCACCCGCACCTGGCAGACCGCGCACAAGATGAAGGTGCAGCGCGGGTATCTTCCGCCACCCTCACCCCCAGCCTCTCTCCCGCTTGCGGGAGAGAGGAGCCAGGGCGCCGACAACTTCCGGGTCAAGCGCTACGTCGCCAAGTACACCATCAATCCCGCCATCACCCACGGTATCGGTCATCTGGTCGGTTCGCTGGAAGTCGGCAAGCTGGCCGACATCGTGCTGTGGCGACCAGCCTTCTTCGGCGTCAAACCTTCGCTGATCGTCAAGGGCGGCTTCATCGTCGCCGCGCCGATGGGCGATCCCAATGCTTCCATCCCGACGCCGCAGCCCGTCCACTATCGACCGATGTTCGGTACCTTCGGCGGGGCGTTGGCGGCTACCTGTCTGACGTTCGTCTCCAAGGCCGCGTTGACCAGTGGCGCACTGGATGCGCTGGGCCTGCGGCGGATGCTGGCGGCGGTGTGGAACACCCGCGCCATCGGCAAGCGCGATTTGATTCACAACGACGCCTTGCCCCGGATCGAAGTGGACCCGCAGACCTACGAAGTGCGGGCGGATGGGGCGCTGCTCACCTGCGAACCCGCCAGGATACTGCCGCTGGCGCAACGCTATTTCCTGTTTTGAATTCGCGCATGGACTCCGGCGAACAGATTGAACTGCAAATCGTCGAACGCCTGAGCGCCGACTTGCCCGCCCAGGCGACGCTGACCCTGCCGTTCGAGCAGCGCCAGAAGAGCCGGCTGCGGACGCGGCTGGACAGCGGCGAAGAGGTCGGACTGTTCCTGCCGCGGGGTACGGTTCTGCGTCACGGCGACCGGTTGCGTACCACGGAAGGGCTGGTGGTCGAGGTGCGCGCCGCCCCGGAAACCGTCTCCACCGCCCACGCCGACGATCCGCTGTTGTTGGCTCGCGCCGCCTACCATCTCGGCAACCGCCACATTGCGCTGCAACTCGGTCCCGGCTGGTTGCGTTACCAACACGATCACGTGCTGGACGGCATGGTATGGGCGCTGGGGCTGGCGGTGGTTTGCGAGCAGGCCCCGTTCGAGCCGGAAGCCGGCGCTTACGGCGGTCATCGTCACGGACACGACCATTAATCCCGCCGTTTTGCCGCGCCTGTTGCAATTGTGCAGCCCCGCCCTGCCGGTGGGCGCCTATGCCTACTCGCAGGGCCTGGAAAGCGCGGTGGAGCGAGGCTGGGTCCGCGACGAGGCCAGCGCCGGGGCGTGGATTCTCGGTCTGCTCAACCACACGGTGCGGCGGCTGGATTTACCGGTATTCGCCCGGCTGTACGCCGCATGGCGGGAAAGTGATCTGGAGGCGGTCCGGCGTTGGAACGGCCGGCTGCACGCTTCGCGGGAGGCGGCCGAATTGCAGCGGGAAGATCGGCATCTCGGCGCGGCGCTGGCCCGGTTGCTGAGCGATCTTGGCATCGACGAAGCTGGACCGTGGCGAGACACGCCGCGCGTCTGTTTCGCTACCCTGTTCAGCCTGGCGGCGGCGCGGTGGGAAATTCCGCTTCAAGAAGCCGCCACCGGCTACGCTTGGGCGTGGCTCGAAAATCAAGTTACCGCCGCGACGCGCCTGATTCCGCTCGGTCAGACCGCCAGCCAGCGGTTGCTGGTCGCCGCCAACCCGGTGATCGCAGCGGCGGTAACCGATAGTCTAACCTTGTCGGAAGATGATATTGGAGCCGCCGCACCGGGGCTGGCGCTGGCCGGCGCGCTGCACGAAACGCAGTATTCGCGGTTGTTTCGGTCGTGATCCGGTCCGCTGCTTTAGCCGGAACGGTTCAGTCGTCCTCGTCCCCGTCTTCGTCGTTCCGTTCTCGAATGGCGGCTACGGGTAATCCGGCAAAATGATTTTCAAGCTTGCGCACGACATCCTCGGGCGCGATCCCACCATCGGCCAACTTTTCCGCGAAGAGCCTGCCAGGATGCAACACATCCCATGGTGAACGGTATTGCGTCGCCCGACGATTGCCGGGGTCCTTGTTGCCGAAACCATCGATCACGACATTCCAGATCGGCCGAAAGATTTCGATCAGCATGTTCTCGCCCAGGGGAATCCAGATATCGTCCACGACCAGACAACGACAATGGAAATCTCCCAGTTCAAGATTCGTGGCCTGCTCGATGGAAGCGGCGTGCTGTCGGAGCCGATCCCGCAAGGCCGTTCCCTTGCTCACATCGGCGGCGATTCCGCCTTTTCGCCCTCCCTTGGGAATCGCCTTTCCGACATAGATGGGCTGGCCAAATTCGCCGTTCCGATTTTGCGCCGCCACGGGCTGGTAGGCTGGAAACGGCCCCGCGTAGTAAATCGCGTAAACCCCGGCTCCCCGGAGTTCGCCAGTATCGGAGGGCTTGACCACGGCTTGCTCCAGCAATGCTTGAGCGACGCTCTTGCCAAGATTCATCTTGTCCAGCGGATTGTATGGGGATGCGCCCTGAGTCACGATGAGTGTTCCAAATGTCTTCTAACATGGGTGGCCAGCAACTCGGCCAAACCGACCGGCACGGCGTTTCCAAGCTGCCGCATCGCTTCCGTCCACGACCCGTGAAAAACGAAGTTATCGGGAAACATCTGGAGGCGAGCGCTTTCTCGCACGGTCAGATAGCGCACCGAACCATCCGGTCTAAGCAACATGTTTTCCCCACCGGGAACACCATGAACGCCTGCCTTGAGCGTCTTCGCCGGTTCGTCGAGCGGGCTGCCGGTATGACCGGGATAGCTGCGCGCCCCTCCTTGAAAGCGATGGTTTGGATATCTGGCGGCGGCAAGTGGATTCCGTTCCGGATCGGGAAGATCGCATAGGGCGTCCCTGAGCGTGCGCCATGGCGCCAGGACTGGCTTTTCCTTTAATTTTTCACTCCGTAGGCGCGCGGGTTCGGACAACTTCCTTCCAGGATTTGGAATTTCATGCCGCGCCCAATAATCGCCGGACTGGATTTGTTCCCAGATCAAGGCGTCCTTGGAATGCGTTGGCTCGGGAAAGGCCCATTCGATATCCAAATCCGACCGGAATCCCACCAAAAACACTCGTTCCCGACGCTGCGGAACGCCATAATCGGCGGCATTCAAAACTCTGTTTACCAGCCGATATTGAAGGTCCAGGGAGCCGCCATGGGTATGACGGCGTTCGAGACGAGTGAGATGCTCTGGCCAATTCTCGTTTGAGCGCCTTGTAATCTCGGGATAGGTCAATTGCAGGCGGATGTACTCGAAATAACTGGCGAACCCAACCCGCGTCAATCCCTTGACGTTCTCGAAAAGGAAAGCCCGTGGGCGAATTTCGCGAACCGCGCGCACGGCTTCGGGAAACATGTCACGATAATCGCCATGACCACGATGCTTTCCCCCAAGGGAAAAAGGTTGGCAAGGCGGACCGCCAGAGACGAGATCGATGCTGCCCTCGAAAGGCCGAAAATCAAAATTTCTGACATCCCCTTCAACCAGCGGCCACATGCATACTGGCTCCATGCCGCGAATCTGATTTTCGCGAAGGGTGTCGCAACAATAACGATCTCTTTCGATCACGGCGGCGGTCTCGAAACCCGAGCGGCTCACCCCCATGCCGAGGCCACCCGCGCCCGCGAAAAGCTCGATGACCTTGATTTTATTCATCTTCCAAAAAGCTCCTGATTCTTTGTCGGAGACTGTGGGCATCGCGTAGTTCGCACTCCCACAATACCAGCACCCGCCAGCCGTCCATGGCAAGTTTTTTCTGGTTTTCAAGATCGCGCGCCCGATTGTTCTCCAGTTTCGGCCGCCAAAAATCAAGGCGGGATTTGGGCAATCTGGCCAGCTTGCAACCAACGTCTGGATGGCGGTGCCAGAAACAGCCATGCACGAAGATGACCTTGCGCCGCTTCGAAAAGACCAGATCGGGCTTGCCGGGCAAGTCCGCGCCATGCAGGCGATAACGATAACCCATGCCGTGGACGAGATGGCGAACCTTCATTTCCGGTCGGGTATCCTTATTGCGAATGCGGCTCATCCGTTCGCTGCGAGCGGCGGGCGTCAGGGTATCGGTTCGAGCGGGAATTTCGACCAGGAAACCGGGATCGACCAGATAGCCGGCGACAGTGCCCTCTTCGACCCTTGCTGGACCCAAGGCGCTGATTTTACCGTTGTCCCCATGCTTTCCCATCACTGGCCACCCTTGCTTCGGCCATCCACGAACATCCACCATATTACCTGTCTGGTGGCGAATGGCGATACGACACGCCAAGACCGAACCAGGTACGATTGGCGCGCGTTGCCGCAACGGTCAGGCTTCCTTTTCGAACGAAAGGCTCTCTCATGAACAAATCTCCTCTCCGTGTCGGGGTGGGCGGTCCGGTCGGTTCCGGCAAGACTGCTTTGGTCGAGGCGTTGTGCAAGGCCATGCGCGACCGCTATCAAATCGCCGTGGTCACCAACGACATTTACACCTACGAAGACGCTCAGTTCCTCACCCGCGCCCAGGCGTTGGAACCGGAACGGATTGTCGGAGTGGAAACCGGCGGTTGCCCGCATACCGCCATCCGGGAAGATGCTTCGATGAACCTGGCGGCGGTGGCCCAGTTGTGCGAGCGCTTTTCCGACCTGGACCTGGTGCTGGTCGAGTCCGGCGGCGACAACCTCAGCGCCACCTTCAGCCCGGAACTGTCGGATTTGACGATCTACGTGATCGACGTAGCCGCCGGCGACAAGATTCCGCGCAAGGGCGGTCCCGGCATCACCCGCTCCGACCTGCTGGTGATCAACAAGATCGATTTGGCGCCCCATGTTGGAGCGTCACTGGAGGTCATGGAACGCGACGCGCGCCGAATGCGTGGCGAGCGACCGTTCGCGTTCACCAACCTTAAAACCCGGCAGGGACTGGAACAGGTGATTCGATTCATCGTCGAGCGGGGGATGTTACGGTAACGGTGGGCCGCGCAAGTTTCCGGGCGTGAAGGAGCCGTCTAAAGGTATGATCCGGCGCATCACGCGCCGTTTCGCGCCGTCGGCGGCATCGGAACACCGGCAGGCCGGGGACGCTGAGCAGGCTTGATCCCGGAACGGCGAGAGGATGGACCGATACCGACATCACATCACTTCTTGGAGCGGCCACTTGGAACCCCAATCTTTCGTCGAAGCGGCCGTGGTGTTGCTGGTGTTCACGGCCTTTGCCGTGGCCATCTTTCGCCGTTTTGGCCTGGGTTCGGTGCTGGGCTTGCTGGTGGCGGGCATCCTGATCGGCCCCCATACGCCGGGGTTCGTCGTGACCCGCGATGTGGAGGCGGTGCGTCACTTTACCGAACTGGGGGTGGTGCTGCTCCTGTTCGTCATCGGCCTGGAGATGCATCCGCGCCGTCTCTGGTCCCTGCGACGCGCCATGCTGGGTCTGGGCACCCTGCAAATTCTGGTGTCCGGCGGCGCGATCGCCCTCTTCATGCGCCTTTCCGAGCCCGACTGGGGCATCGACCTCCTCGCCGGCCTGACCCTCGCCCTGTCTTCCACCGCCTTCGTCATGCAGATCCTGCAGGAACGCGGCGAGATCGCCAGTTCCCACGGCCAAACTACCTTCGCCATCCTCTTGATGCAGGACCTGGCCGTCGTCCCCTTGCTCGCCCTGGTGCCGATCCTGGGGGATGTGGGTCTCATGGCGAACGAAAGGCCCATCCTCCAGCAGGTCGTTATCGTCATCGTCGCTCTTGGCCTGGTGGTGGCCTCCGGCTACCACGTGATTCCCCGCGTCCTCGATTTGCTGGTGCGCCAAAACAATCGGGAAGCCTTCTTTCTGGTCGCTCTGGCCGCCGTCTTCACCGCCGCCTGGGCCATGGAAAAGGCGGGGTTGTCCATGGCGCTGGGAGCCTTTCTGATGGGGGTCGCCCTTTCCGGTTCGCGTTACAACTTGCAGATTCAGGCCGCCATCGATCCCCATAAGGGCTTGCTCATGAGCCTGTTTTTCGTCGCCGTGGGCATGTCGGTGGACGTTGGCGCGCTAGCGGCGGCGCCCTGGTTCTTCCTGGGTCAGGTCCTCGCGATCGTGACCATCAAGATCGCGGTCCTGCTGGGTCTCTGCCTAGCCTTCGGCGAGACCCGCCAGACGGCGACCCGAGTCGCCTTCATTCTCTCCCAGGGCGGCGAGTTCGGCTTCGTGCTGTTTGGCGCGGCCAAGGCCATGGGCATCCTCGACGACACCACCTTCGTGCTATCCATCGGCATCATCTCCTTCAGCATGTTGATCACTCCCTTGCTGGTCAAAATGGGCGATGCGCTGGCGGCGCGCATTTCCGCCGCCACGACGTTGGGGGATCGTGGGGTCTTTCGTTTCTCGTTGGAGGGGGCCGAGGCCGACCCGCGGGCCCTGGTAGCGGGCTATGGCCGCGTGGGTCATGTCGTGGGCACCATCTTGGCCGGCAGTGGAGTACCCTACATCGCCTTCGACCTGAACCCGGCGCGGGTGGACGAATTCCATCGCCTGGGCCATCCAGTCCATTACGGCGATGTGACCGATGCAGACCTCCTGGTGGCCGCCCGGATCGAGAAAATCGATCTGGTGGTGATGACCCTGGACGACCGCGAGGCCGCCCTGCGCTCCATTCGGCTCATCCGCAACCTGACGCCCCGCGCCATCATCGTCGCCAGGGCGCGGGATTTGGTCACCAGCAGCGCCTTGTTGCAAGCCGGGGCCAACAAGGCCTTTCCCGAGTTGGTGGAAGCCAGTCTGCGGTTGGCCGCCGAAGCCCTGGAGAGCCTGGGCGTGGGGGGCGAGGAGACCGAGATGCTGGTTCGCGGGGTGCGCCGGACGGATTACGCCCTGGTGCGGGAGAAGGAAGACCAGGAAAGCTAGCAGCGCCGCCCATGCGATCAGGCCGCCGTGCGCCGTATTAGTGCCCCACTTCCGGGCATATTCTCAAATTCGCTCTATCTTGCGTCATCGCAATCGAACTCGTGCGCCATCATGAAGCACAAAGTTCCGCCATTATCGACGCATATTAATTAACTAGTTAATAAATTTAATATTTATTGTTTGGCATATTCCTTGATATGCCGCCCTCCAAGTTCGCATTCCGGCGAACCGATCGACCACGATATGAGGGCTACGCATGACGAAGACAATGCCGAAGTTTCTCCCCTGGCTGGCGGCTGGCGCGCTGACGCTGGGCGCTGCGCTGGCCCACGCCGCCGACACCATCAAGGTCGGCGTCCTGCACTCGCTGTCCGGCACCATGGCCATCAGCGAAACCACGCTCAAGGACACCGTGCTGATGCTGGTGGACGAGCAGAACAAGAAAGGCGGTCTGCTCGGCAAGAAGCTGGAAGCCGTGGTGGTCGATCCCGCTTCCAACTGGCCGCTGTTCGCCGAGAAGGCGCGCGAACTGTTGCAGAAGGAAAAGGTGGCGGTGGTATTCGGTTGCTGGACCTCGGTGTCACGCAAGTCGGTGTTGCCGGTGTTCGAGGAACTGAACGGCATTCTGTTTTATCCCGTGCAGTACGAGGGCGAGGAATCCTCCAAGAACGTGTTCTACACCGGCGCCGCGCCCAACCAGCAGGCGATTCCGGCGGTGGATTACCTGATGAAGGATCTCGGCGTGAAGCGCTGGGTGCTGGCCGGCACCGATTACGTCTATCCCCGCACCACCAACAAGATTCTGGAAGCCTATCTCAAGGCCAAGGGGGTCAAGGACGAAGACATCATGATCAACTACACGCCATTCGGCCATTCCGACTGGCAATCCATCGTCGCCAACATCAAGAAATTCGGCTCCGCCGGCAAGAAGACTGCCGTCGTGTCCACCATCAACGGCGACGCCAACGTCCCGTTCTACAAGGAGCTGGGTAATCAGGGCGTTTCCGCCAAGGACATTCCGGTGGTCGCGTTCTCGGTCGGCGAGGAAGAACTGTCGGGCATCGACACCAAGCCGCTGGTCGGTCATCTCGCTGCCTGGAACTATTTCATGAGCATCAAGAGCAAGGCCAACGACGCCTTCATCAAGGACTGGCACGCCTTCATCAAGAATCCGAAGCGGGTGACCAACGATCCGATGGAGGCGCACTACATCGGCTTCAACATGTGGGTCAAGGCGGTGGAGAAAGCCAAGACCACCGCCCCGGACAAGGTCATCGACGCGATGATCGGCATCGAGTTTCCGAACCTGACCGGCGGCGTCGCCAAGATGCTGCCCAACCACCATCTCACCAAGCCGGTGTTCATCGGCGAAATTCAAGCGGATGGTCAGTTCGACGTGGTGTGGAAGACCAAGGATCTGGTGCCAGGCGACGCCTGGTCCGACTTCCTGCCCGGCAGCAAGGACATCATCGCCGACTGGGCCGATCCCAAGATCAAGTGCGGCAACTACAACACCGTCACCAAGACCTGTTCCGGTCAGAACTACAAGTAGGCCGAATCAGCGCCGCGCTTAATTGAAAATCCTCCCTTCCCCCTTGGAAAAGGGGGGAGCGCGAAGCGCGGGGGGATTTCTCCCCTCCATCAACGAGAGATATCGCCCATGTCCTCCCGCACGCCAAGTCGCGCTGGATTCCTTGCGCTCGCACTCGCGCTGCTGGCGCTGCTCGGCGTGCCATCCGCCCATGCGGCCGACGACGGTTCAGTACGCGTGGTTCTGTTGCAATTGCGCGACGCCGATTTCGACGGCAAGACCGAACTGATCGAAAAGCTGGTGACGCTGGATCATCCCCGGATCGCCGTCATCCTGAAAGCCCTGTCCGACAGCCGCTTGTACTATCAGGAAGAAGGGGATCGCGTGGTGATCGGTCTTGGCGACGCCGCCGATATCGCCATCGAGGACGCCGTCAGTGGCGCGGCGCTTGGAAAAGCCGGCAAGCGCGATCTGGATCGGATCACGGCCAACAATCGCTTGCGCAGCCTGATCGAAGATCGTCTGGCCAGCCTGGGACTCGCCAGCACCGATCCCCGACAGCGCAAGGCGGCGGTCGAAGCGTTCCTGCGCAATCCCGATCCGGCGGGCGCCGAACGGTTGCGGGCGCGACTGGCCGTCGAAACGGACAACGAGCTTAAGGACTTGTTGACGACGGCGCTCACGTTGGCCGATTTGGCCAGCGACGATGCCGCCGTTCGCGCCAAGGCGGCCACCGCGCTGGGCGGTCGGTTGCAACCGGAACTTCGCGGCCCGCTCGCCCGAATGGCGGCCGAGGACAACGATCCCGTTGCCAGGGAGGCTGCTCGCATCGCCCTGACCCGCACCGAGTTCCGCCTGCAAATGCTGGGCTGGGCCGAAACCCTGTTCTTCGGCCTGTCGCTGGGATCGGTGCTGATTCTGGCCGCCATCGGTCTGGCGGTGACCTTCGGGGTGATGGGCGTGATCAACATGGCACACGGCGAGTTGATGATGCTGGGCGCGTATACCACCTGGCTGGTGCAGCAATGGCTGCCGGTCAACTGGTCCCTGCCGGTGGCGGTGCCGCTGGCCTTTCTGGTCGCCGCGCTGGTCGGCATCGCCATCGAGCGCGGCATCATCCGCTTCCTGTACGGTCGGCCGCTGGAAACCTTGCTGGCGACCTTCGGCGTCAGCCTGATTTTGCAACAGGCGGTGCGTTCGATCTTCTCGCCGCTCAACCGCTCGGTCGCCACCCCCGACTGGATGAGCGGCACCATTTTGCTGGGACCGTTGGAGGTCACGCTCAATCGGCTGGTCATCCTCGGTTTTTGCATCGCGGTGTTCGCCTTGCTGTGGCTGGCCCTGCAACGCACCCGGCTGGGCTTGGAAGTTCGCGCCGTGGCGCAAAACCGGGCGATGGCGCGGGCGATGGGGGTGCGCTCGGCGCGGGTGGACGCGCTCACCTTCGGCTTGGGCAGTGGCATCGCCGGCGTGGCCGGAGTCGCCCTGTCGCAGTTGACCAACGTCGGTCCCAACCTGGGCCAGAGCTACATCGTGGACTCGTTCATGGTGGTGGTGTTCGGCGGGGTCGGCAACCTGTGGGGAACGCTGGTCGCTGGCCTTTCGCTGGGCGTGGCCAACAAGTTGCTGGAACCCTGGTCCGGCGCGGTGCTGGCCAAGATTCTGGTGCTGGTATTCCTCATCCTGTTCATCCAGAAACGGCCGCGCGGCCTGTTCCCGCAGCGCGGCCGGGCGGCGGAGGTTTAACTCCCCTCGCCCTTGGGGAGAGGGGCCGGGGGTGAGGGCATGGCTCCCCTCGCCCTTGGGGAGAGGGGCTGGGGGTGAGGGTGTTTCCTGGCGCCCACATCGTAAAGCGCCCTCACCCGGCGCTTCGCGCCACCCTCTCCCACAGGGCGAGGGGATATCGTAAAGCGCCCTCACCCGGCGCTTCGCGCCACCCTCTCCCTGTGGGAGAGGGTATAAAAACCAACTTAACCGAGCGGAATCCAAAACGATGCGCTTACCCCCCTGGCTACTCTCCGACCGCGCCGGACTGGTGTTGCTCGCCGTACTGGCCATCATCGGCATCGGCGTGCCGGTGCTCAACCTGCTGGTACCGCCCGACAACCCGCTGCACCTGACCGCCTACACCGTCACCTTGATCGGCAAATACCTCTGCTACGCCCTGCTGGCGGTGGCGGTGGACCTGGTGTGGGGCTACATGGGCATTCTCAGCCTGGGTCACGCCGCTTTTTTCGCGCTCGGCGGCTACTGCTTCGGCATGTACCTGATGCGCCAGATCGGCACGCGCGGGGTCTATGGCGATCCGGTCCTGCCCGATTTCATGGTGTTCCTGAACTGGAAGGCGCTGCCCTGGTACTGGAACGGTTTCGACATGTTCTGGTTCGCGGCGTTGATGGTGCTGGTCGTGCCTGGCCTGCTGGCCTTCGTGTTCGGCTGGTTCGCCTTCCGCGCGCGCGTGTCCGGCGTCTACCTCTCGATCATCACCCAGGCGCTGACCTACGCGCTGATGCTGGCCTTTTTCCGCAACGAGATGGGTTTCGGCGGCAACAACGGCTTGACCGACTTCAAGGACGCGCTCGGCTTTCCCCTGCACGCCGATGGCACTCGGATCGTGCTGTTCGTTCTATCCGCGCTGGCGTTGGCGGGAGGCTATGTCGCCTGCCGCTGGCTGGTGTCCACCCGCATGGGCCGGGTACTGGTGGCGATTCGCGACAGCGAAGACCGCGCCCGTTTCCTCGGCTACCGGGTGGAGCGGGTCAAGGCGCTGGTCTTTACCTTCTCGGCGATGCTGGCGGGCGTCGCCGGGGCGCTGTACGTGCCGCAGGTCGGCATCATCAATCCCGGCGAATTCGCGCCGTTGAACTCCATCGAAGCGGTGATCTGGGTGGCGGTCGGCGGGCGTGGCACTCTGGTCGGCGCGGTGGTCGGCGCGGTATTGGTCAATTACGCCAAGACCTGGCTGACCGGGGCGCTGCCGGAGGTCTGGCTGTTCGCCTTGGGCGGACTGTTCGTGATGGTCACGCTGTTGTTGCCCTACGGCTTGATCGGTTTGTTGCGGCGGCGGGAGGCGGCGACATGAGCGAACTGATTTCCGAACTCGACGCGGCGGGCATGCATCCGCCGGTCGGCCCGGTCGACGTAACCCACGGGATACTCCTCTATCTGGAAGACGTCAGCGTCAGCTTCGACGGCTTCAAGGCCATCGACAGGCTGTCGCTGTACATCGGCGACGGCGAACTGCGCTGCATCATCGGCCCCAACGGCGCCGGCAAGACCACGATGATGGACATCATCACCGGCAAGACCAGGCCGGACACCGGCCGGGTGTACTTCGGTCAGACCATCGACCTCCTCAAGCTGGACGAGCCCGCTATCGCCCGGATCGGTATCGGTCGCAAATTTCAGCGGCCGACCGTGATCGAGCCGCTGACCGTGCTGGAAAACCTGGAACTGGCGATGTCCGGCGCCAGGCGGATGCGGGGGTTGATGACCACCCGACTTTCCAGTGAGGAACGCGACCGCATCGCCACCGTGCTGAACCGGATCGGCCTCACCGAGCAGGGTGGGCGGCTGGCCGGGATTCTGGCGCACGGCCAGAAGCAATGGCTGGAAATCGGCATGTTGCTGATGCAGGAGCCGCGCCTGCTGCTGGTGGACGAGCCGGTGGCGGGCATGACCCCGGCGGAGATGGATCGCACCGCCGAACTGCTCCGCTCGCTGGCTGGCAGCCATTCGGTGGTGGTGGTCGAGCACGACATGGGTTTCGTGCGCTCCATCGCCGACCGGGTTACGGTGCTGCACCAGGGGCGGGTGCTGGCGGAAGGGCGGCTGGACGAGTTGCAGGAAGACCCAACCGTCATCGAAGTCTACCTGGGAGCCGGCGATGCTTACCATTGAAGGGCTGAACCAGTACTACGGCGAGTCCCACACGCTGTGGGATCTCGGGCTGGAGGTGCCGGAAGGCGCGGTGATCAGCCTGATGGGCCGCAACGGCGTCGGCAAAACCACCCTGCTGAAGTGCATCATGGGATTGCTGCCGATCCGCTCCGGCCGGATCGCCTTCGCCGACGCGGAACTGAACCGCCTGCCGGCGGAACGCCGCGCGCCGCTGGGCATCGGCTACGTGCCGCAGGGCCGGCAGATTTTCCCGCTGCTGACGGTCGAGGAAAACCTGAAAATCGGCCTGGCGGCCAATCCGCGACGGCCGCGCCAGATACCGGAATTCATTTTCGAGCTATTTCCGGTGCTGAAGACCATGCTCAAGCGCCGGGGCGGCGATCTGTCCGGCGGCCAGCAGCAGCAGTTGGCCATCGGCCGCGCCCTGGTGCTGGAACCACGCCTGCTGATTCTCGACGAACCCACCGAGGGTATTCAGCCTAACGTGGTCCGGGAAATCGGCCGGGTCATCCGCCAGTTGAACCAGGAACAGATCGACCGGGTCCGCGAGCAGGCCGCCATCGTTCGGGAAATTGGCGTCGCGGTCCAGCGCTTGAACCGGGAACGGGGCATGACCGTGCTGCTGGTGGAGCAGAAATTACCGTTCGCTCGCTGGGTCGCGCAGCGATTCTGCATCGTGGACAAGGGCCGGGCGGTGGCGACCGGGGCAATGGCCGATTTGAACGATGGCTTGGTCAGGCAGTATTTGACGGTGTGAGCGGGCAGGGGGCCTTCCTTGGGTTTGAGCTTCGATCACCGTCGGATCGGAGATGCCGCCATGGTTCCCCGCCGTCGGCGCTCGTTGCCATCGGCATCACTCGACCGTCACCTCGGTGGTAAACTTGTAGCCTTCTCCGCGAACGGCTTTGATCAAGGTAGGTTGCGCGGGGTTTGGCTCGATCTTCTTGCGCAGTTTGGCGACGAGCACGTCGATACTGCGATCCAGGGGATTCCAGTCGCGGCCGGCGACCCGGTCCATTAACGCATCCCGGGACAGGACGCGACGGGGATGTAGAACGAACGCTTCCAGCAGGCGAAATTCGTGGCTGGTCAGGTACACGTTCTCGCCGGTCGCGGAGAACAGTTCGTGCCGGGTCAGATCGAGCCGCCAGCCCGCGAAACAGGCGATGCCGCCACCGGGCGCTTTCGAAGCAACCGGGGGAGAAGCGCGATAGCGCCGCAGGAGGCTGCGTATCCTGGCCAGCAGTTCCCGTTCCTCGAAGGGTTTGGTGATGTAATCATCCGCGCCCAGCTCCAGCCCCACCACCTTGTCGACCGTTTGCGCCCTGCCCGTCAACATGATGATGGGGATATCGGACTGGGACCGTATTTCGCGAGCAAAGGTGAACCCATCCTCGCCGGGCAGTCCAACGTCGAGCAGGAGCAAGCTTGGCGACAGGACGGATAGCTGTTCCCGCGCTTCGCGCACGGTGGTGACCATATGGACTATATAGCCTTCGCGTTGCAGATAATGGCTGACCAGCCGCAGGATGCGTGGATCGTCGTCGACGACTAGAATGGCGGGGGCGGTATCGCTCATGCTTGCTTCTCGGTTTATATTGCGAATCGTCCTTCCGTGAATTTCCTGGTGATAGCGATGGTTCCGAGCGCAAGCCAGATTGTTAAGCATGGCTTCTTAACCCATTGACCTTAAAGAGTGATTACCCAGGTCTTGTCCGCACGATTTTTTTGCGGAAAACCCACGGAAGCTTTATCTAATTCACAATCATGATTGCGACAATGAACAGCCTATGTGACTGGGGAAAGCTTGGGTATCGGGAAAACCCTGAAATTGAGGGGCGGGAAAACCCGATATTCATTCGGAAAAGTCGAGGTTTCCTTGAAAAATCGGGGAGACGTATCCGTAAGGCTTTGGAAAAGCGATCACGTGACATCCCGCATCGGCTGCCGACCTTACCGGGGCCGGCGCGGGAATCGCGGGCGATCCACGGGGTCCGCCAGGACGGAGGGTGGTGATGTTGGGGTGGTGGTCCCGATTCCGGTCGCCGCCGTCTGGCGGTATTCCCCCGCGCGCCGTTCTGATAACGCCTCTTCTGTTGCTCGTCCTCGGAATCGTCGGCTTAACCGAATATTTTTACATGGAACAAACTCGCGCCGAGGCAACCTGGATCGCTGTGTTGCACGGCGCGGCCCTGGTTTTGGCGTTGTTGCTGGGATTCTTGATCGCCAGGATGCTCCACGCCGTACACCAGCGGGTCGAGGCGGCGCTCCGGGCGAGCGAGGAAAAATACCGCCTTCTGGTCGAACATCAGACCGACCTGGTCATCAAGGTCGATCCAGAAAACCGTTTCCTGTTCGTCAGCCCCTCTTACTGCCAAGTCTTTGGTAAAACCGAGGCGGAGTTGCTGGGCCAGACCTTCATGCCTTTGGTGCACGAAGAGGATCGGGAATCGACGGCCAAGGCCATGGAAAACCTGTTCCGGCCACCCCATCGGGATTATCACGAGCAACGTGCCCTGACCGCGACGGGTTGGCGCTGGTTCGGCTGGGTCGACACCGCGGTGCTGAACGAGCAGGGCCAGGTCGTCGCCATCGTCGGCGTGGGGGGGGACATCACCGGGCGCAAGGAGGCCGAGGAAGGCCAGCGGCGCGCAATGGCCGAATTGGTCGCCGTCTTCCAGGCGCTGCCGGATATCTATTTCCGTCTCGGCCGCGACGGCGCCTTCCTGGATTACCTGGCTGGAAACAGTTCACATCTCTATGTTCCTCCAAAGGAATTTCTAGGCAAGCGCGTCGATGAGGTTTTGCCGCCGGATTTGGCCCCCCAATTTCGGAAGGCCATCGAACGGGTTGTCAGCACCGGCTCGCTGGAATGCATCGAGTACCCCCTGACCGTGCCTCTGGGAAAAAGATACTTCGAGGCGCGCATGGTGCCTTTTCAGGAGGGCGCCCAAATCATCGCGATCATCCGCGATATCACCGAACGCAAGGAAGCCGAAATTGCCTTGTCGGCAACCAAGACCCTTCTGGAACGGGAGATGCAAACCCGACGCGATCAGGAAGCGCAGTTGGCCCAGGCCCGCAAACTGGAGGCGATTGGTCGGCTGACTGGTGGAATCGCCCACGATTTCAACAACCTGTTGACCGTGATCAAGGGCAATCTTGAAATCCTTTGGGAGCAAAACGACGGTTGGCCCGATTCGGATTGGGCCTTGCTGATCGAGGATGCCTTGTCGGCGGCGCGACAGGGCGCCGAATTGACGGACGGTCTTCTGGCGTTTTCCCGCCAGCAACCCTTGCGGTTGCAGCGCACCCGGGTAAACCGAGTCGTTCAAGGCCTCCAGCGCTTATTGGATCGAGTGCTGGAACCGGCCATTCTCCTGCGGGTGCAGACCGACCCGACGCTCCCCGATGTCATGACCGATCCTGGGCAATTGCAGGCGGCGCTTCTGAATTTGATGCTGAACGCGCAGGACGCCATGGTGGGGGGAGGGATTCTCGATGTCCGCACCGTTACCCTCGACGTCCAAAGCGAAACGATGGCCTCGGCCGCCAATCTGATCCCAGGCCGATATGTGGTGGTGACGGTGGCCGATTCGGGCGTCGGCATGGACGCCGACACCCTGGCCCGGGCCTGCGAACCCTTCTTCACCACCAAGCCCTTCGGCAAGGGGACCGGTCTGGGCTTGTCCACCGTGTACGGCTTCGCCACCCAGTCTCAGGGGGGGCTCGCCATCGAAAGCCAGCCGGATCGGGGAACCACCATCCGCCTGTTCCTGCCCGCTCTTGAGCCGGCCAGCACGCGGATCGTGCGGGAAGCGCCATCGCCACCATCTTTGCCGCCATCCCCACGCCTCCTCGCCCCGGCGGAGGGCGCCGAGACGATCCTGGTGGTGGAGGACGAAGCCCGTGTGCGACGGTTGGCCTGCCGTTACCTGCGCGATCTCGGCTATCCGGTGCTGGAAGCGGCCGACACCCAGGAAGCCATCGCGATCCTGGAAACCGAACCCGACATTCAAATGGTCTTCAGCGATATCGTCATGCCAGGCGATTTGAACGGTTACGATCTGGCGCACTGGATGGCCGTCCACCGTCCGGCCGCAAAGTGTCTACTGACGACTGGCCGTTGCGAGCGGGCGCACGCTGCATCCGCCGACGATCCGCCATCCATCCCCGTGTTGGCCAAACCGTACTCCAAAAGGCAGTTGGCGCATTGGATTCGGCAGCGGCTCAACGGTGGATCGCACTAGCGCGCCCGAGGCTCAAAGGCGTTTTTTTTACCGCTTTTTGCGAGCTAATCCATTGAAAAGAAACCCTCGCCCCCTGCCCACGGGCGGGTGTGTCAGGGGCTTTTGGACAGTCTCTAAATTCTCGCCGATGCGACACTCCCCAAATTCCCCAGTCGCAATGTTGAACTTTCGTCCATTGATTGCAGAATTAGTTTACAAAAAATTGCATTTTAACCATCTTCACCCTATATAAAATAAAGTGGATTATGGATCGACTCTCGGAGTCGTCATTCAAGAGTAACGAACGTATATTTTTAATGCAAATTCCCTCCCGGTGGAGGTCAGGCTCCCTGGCTTGCCTTGCCAGAGCGGTCGAGGAATTGGAGAGAGGATCAATATCGTGTCCTTGCAAAACCTTTACCATACACTTTCGTCGATAAAGACCGACAGAAAAACCGGCAAGGTTTATGTCTATGCCAGGGAAAACGGCTCCAGACGTGTCGGGATGATGCAGGTTGGCCTTGGAGAAATTCTGGGTGTCAACTACTCCCAGAAAACCGGCGCGGCCGCTCTCGAAAGATTGCTGTCCCTGGCGATTGAAGAAGTCGTCTTCATGCCGCGCTCGGATGTGGACGGCGGCGATGGAAAATCCGATGCTCTTTCCATTTCCGATGTGTTGATCGATCTGCAAAGGAAATTATTCTCCGATGACGTCTTCGCTAAAACCCTTAACCTCGGGCATGAGCTTCGACAGGAAGTCGAGGTATTGCTCAAAAAGATTTACGGCCCGAGCATAGTGAGCGAAATTAACAAGATCGCCAAATCCCATCCACCCGATCAGAACCCGAACGAGTTTCTGAACCAGTGCAAGGCAAAGGCCATGCTGATGTTGAGCAAGGATCAGGTGGAAAAAATTTTCAGGCCGCTCTATGAAAAAACCATCTGAACCCATTCATGCGCGCGGGCAACCACTCGCTGCTTCTCATTTAACTTGACGAACCTTCAAAGGCAAGGAGACATATAGTGACTCTGACGTCCTCAATCGTGATAGTCATTTGGCTGATACTGGGCGCTCTCATTTTTTTGTTTGCCGCCCTGGATGTGGACGCCGCGTTCCGATTGTACTACTCGAACATCATGCAGACGCTTTCATCGGTCCTGAGCGCCATATTGTGCTATCGGACCATGGCTGATTTTCCAAAAGGCAGTCCCATGCGCAAGGTATGGGGATTTCTCGGCAGCGGCATGTTGGCCTGGGGAATTGGCGCCGCCTTGTTCAGCTCCTATCCGCTGCTGAACGACGGAGCGGAAACTCCTTATCCCTACTATTCGGATATTGGATATCTTGCCTTGGTCCCACTGGTCATCACCGCCCTGCTCCTGATGAAAAACGCCTTGGGGGTTTCCGCGCCGTTGTGGGGAAAATTGATTTCCGTCCTTTTGTTCGCCGGCGCCATGGTCATTTCGGTGACGGCCAACTGGAAGGGTATCTTCGAGGAAGGAATCGTTCTACCTCTGGTTTCGATTTGCTACACCGTTTTCGATCCGGCCTTGCTGGCGGTGACCATGCAGGTCGCGTCCGCCCTGTACGGCGGCGTGGTGGGAAAGGCGTGGTGGTATGTGCTGGCGGGGTTGGTGCTGTATTTTATCGCCAATCAATCCTACACCTATCTGGTCTTCACCAAACAATATGCAACCGGTTCACCGATTGACGCCCTCTGGGTATTCGGCTTTGGCATGATCGCCATGGCCGCCATGATGACCCACACCTTGTTCAAGGGCGTCCGCTCATCATAACCGTCGCATCTCTTTGTCTGGGATGGATGGCCAGCGTTCGCGCGCCAACGCCCGGCGTGGCTCATCCCCGACGACTTCCAGCACGCGATCATGTCATCAACGACCACTTTCCGGATTTGCCAAGCGGTATTCCGTGGCCTGATGCTGGCGAGCCTTCTGGTCGCCTGCGACAATTCCAGCCCACCGCCACCCCCCGTTCCGCCGCTGGCGAAGGAACTGGTGTTCTACGGTTTTGCCGAAGACATCTCCCCATCGGTGCTGGACGCATTTACCAGGGAGTTTGGCGTTTGGATCAATTATCAGCCCTACCAATCTCCGGAGGAGTCCATTGCGAAGATCCGGGCGGGTAAGCCCTATGACGTGGCCTTGCTTGAAAATCAACTGATCCAGCCGCTCGTCCAGGATGGCTTGCTGGCGAAGATCGATTTTGCCAAAGTACCCAATTTCAAGAATGTCTCGGCCAATTTTCGCGACCTGGCGTTCGATCCGGGGAACAGGCACTCGGTACCGATCGACTACGGCACTACCGGTTTCTTGGTGCGTACGGATCTGATCGACCCCGCGCCCAGCCGTTGGGCCGATTTATGGGACTCGCAATACGCTGGCAGGATCGGCTTGCGAGCCCAGCCCCGCGAAATCATCGGTATGACGCTGTTGTCCCTGGGGCATGCATTTGACTCCGAACAGCCAGGGGAGCTTGAGGCGGCGCTGCAACGCCTGCTGGCATTGAAACCATCCGTTACGATGGTGGATATCGAAGCCAGTGAAGCAGTACCCAAGCTGTTGAACGGTGAGATTGCGATCCTGCACGGCTATGCCGAGGACTTTCAATTGGCCCACGAAGCCAACCCGAAAGTTGCCTATGTCTTGCCTCGCGAAGGAACTTCGCTGTGGGGGGACAGCCTGGTCATCGCCGCCAACAGCCCGCGCAAGCAAACCGCCGAAGCCTTCGTCAATTTCATGTTGCGCCCGGAAATCGCCGCTCAACAGGTCAACGAAAAAAAATATGCTTCCGCCAACGAAGCGGCGCTTTCCTTCATCAAACCGGAAATCCGCAACGATCCGGCGATTTATCCACCCAACCAGGATTTGCAAAAGGGCCATGCCATCCTGCCGCTGAGCCCGGAAGGGGAAAAACGCTACGCCGATATCTGGGCGCGCTTTCTCGCGGACGACAAATAGATTTAAGTAACCGTGACCGTAAAACAGGGTCGGGCCTCGGCGCGACTGCGGGGCAACCTGCGGCGACAACTATTGGCGGTGTTTGGAACCGCGCTGCTCATCATGCTGCTGGCGAGCATGTCGGGGATCGCGTACTTGGTCAACCATACCGAGTTGACGGGCTGGCAAGGCCGCCAGCAGGAGGCGGCGCGGCGGGCCGCCGATACCGTCGGCGCGTTTTTCCGGCAAGAGCGGGAATTTCTGCTGCTGCTGGACCTCTTCGCTCACGATGAATTGATCAAGGAACAGTCGGCTGAGCTGGAAGAATTGCTGCGACGCAATCCCGCTTTTCTGGAAATCGTGTACCTGAACACCGCTGGTCTGGTCTTGGCCCATGCGCCGAAGGGCGGCGCGATGCTGGCCAATCTGTTCACCATTCCGCAATCGCTTTGGTTCATCCAGGCCCGGCAGGGTCAAAACTACGTTGGTGACGTACAACTGTCCGCTGGCGATCAAGCCTACTTGATTCTGGCCATCCCGGCCCGGCAAGGTGGAGTCATCGCCGCTCGTCTGCGGATGCGGATTTTGCAGGAGGTGGTCACCTCTCTCCATTTCGGCAAATCCGGCTTTTCCTATCTGGTCGACCAAGATGGTCGCGTCATCGCCCACTCCAATCCCGAAGTCGTCTTGGCCAACACGCACTTGGACAGATCTTCCAAGCTGTTCGCCCTGGCGCGCGCCGCCCAGGAAACCTGGGCCGGGGAATATCGGGATTTGCAAGGCCAGCCGGTGGTGGGCGCCATGGCGCCGGTACCGGGAACTACGTGGATGGCGGTCGCGGAAATGTCCCAGGCCGAAGTTTACGCCACCAGTCGGATCGCCTGGTGGGTGTTGCTGGGTGGCTCGCCGGTCGTCGGCTTGCTACTTGGCCAAGTGATTTCCACCCTGCTCGCGGGCCAATTGTTGCGACCGATGCAGCGCCTGCAAGCGGGTGTCCAGCACATCGGCCAGGGAGACTTGAGTTATCGGATCGGCCTGGATCCGCGCAATGAAATCGGCAGGGTCGCGGTCGCCTTCGACGACATGGCCGCCCGCCTGCAGGAGCGCGAACGCCAGGTCGCGACGCAAACGGCCGCCTTGCAGGAGAGCGAGGCGCGCTACCGCGCCATCGTCGAGGATCAAACCGAGCTGATCTGCCGCTATGCCCCGGATGGCGCGATCACGTTCGTCAACGAAGCCTACTGCCGCTATTTCGGCAAGCGGCGGGAGGAGTTGCTGGGGCACAGTTTCATCCCGTTGATTCCGGACGAGGACCGACAGCGGGCGGAGGCGCACATCGCCATTCTGAGCTGGGAAAATCCCACGGCCACCATCGAACACCGGGTCATCCTGCCGAGCGGCGAGATCCGCTGGCAGCACTGGACCGACCGGGCGATCCTGGACGAACAACATCGGATCGTCGAGTTCGCCGGCGTCGGGCGGGATATCACCGACCGCAAGCAGGCGGAGGAAGCGTTGCAGCAGGCCAAGGAGACCGCCGAAGCGGCCAGCCGGGCCAAGTCGGAATTCCTGGCCGCGATGAGCCATGAGATTCGCACGCCCATGAACGGGGTGCTGGGCATGGCCGAGTTGCTGCTCGGCACTCCGCTCAACGACCAGCAGCGGCGCTTCGCCGACATGATCCTGAATTCGGGGCGCACCCTGCTGGCGATCATCAACGACATCCTGGATTTTTCCAAGATCGAGGCGGGGAAGCTGGATATGGATATCGCGTCGTTCGACCTGCGGGAACTGGTGGAGGATACGATGCTGCTGCTGGCCAAGCGGGCGCATGAAAAAGGGCTGGACTTGATCAGCGATCTGCCGCTGAATCTGCCAGCCTCGGTGCGGAGCGACCCGGTGCGGCTGCGGCAGGTCCTGGCGAACCTGGTGGGCAACGCCATCAAGTTCACCGAGCGGGGCGAAGTGCTCGTTCGGCTACGCGTCCTGGATCATGACGCGGTGACGCCGCGACTGCGCTTCGAAATTCAGGACACCGGCATCGGGATCGCCCCCGAGGCGCAAGCCCGGATTTTCGATTCCTTCACCCAGGCGGACGGTTCCACGACCCGCCGCTATGGCGGCACCGGACTGGGGCTGACCATCACCCGGCGGCTGGTGCAGTTGATGGGCGGGGAGATCGGCGTGAGCAGCGCGCCGGGGGCAGGTTCCCGATTCTGGTTTACCCTCCCGCTATCCCAGCGCATCGGGAGCGTGCGGCCGTTCTGGACGGCATGGGCCAACTGGCGGGGGTTGCGGGTGTTGCTCGTCGACGACAACGCCACCAATCGGGAAATCCTGCAACGGCAGTTGATGGTGTGGGGCCTGGCGAACGACGAGGCGGAAAACGGCCCCCAGGCGTTGGGCCGGCTGCGGGACGCCGCCCAGGCGGGCCAACCTTACGACCTGGCGCTCGTGGACATGCGGATGCCCGACATGGACGGCCTTGATCTGGCGCGGCGAATCCGCGCCGATCCCACGCTGGCCAGGCTCAGGCTGGCGCTGCTCTCTTCCAACGGCGGCGAAACCCTGGCCGAACAGGCGGCGCGGGCCGGGATGCAGGAGCTGCTGCACAAACCGGTGCGTCAGGCCGAGCTGTACGACGCCCTGTGCCGGCTGCTGAGCCGGGTGGCCGAGCCGGTCAGCCAGCGTCCCCCGTCGTCCGCGGTTCGCGCGTCCCGGTTCGCCGGCCGGATTCTGATCGCCGAGGACAACCTGGTGAACCAGGAAATGGCGCTGGCCGTGCTGGAAATGCTGGGCTGTCAGGCCGAGGTGGCGGCCAACGGCCAGGCAGCGGTCGAAGCCGCGACCCGGACCCGGTACGACCTGATCCTGATGGATTGCCAGATGCCGGTGCTGGACGGCTTCGCCGCCACCGCCGCCATCCGCCGTTGGGAACAGACCGAGGGTCGACCGCGTCTGCCCATCGTCGCCCTCACCGCCAACGTGGTCAAGGGCTTTCGGGAAGAATGCCTGATGGCGGGCATGGACGATTACCTGAGCAAGCCGTTCGAGCAGGAACAACTGATCGCCGTGCTCGAACGTTGGCTGCCCTTGGCCGAAAGCACCGTTCCCACGCCCGCCGCGTCGTCGCCCCCCGTTTCCCCGCCGCCGACGGGCGCCAAGGTCGTCGCTTCGGCGGAGCCGGTCTCTCTCCCCGTGCCCGATCCGGCCCCTCCCGTGCTGGCGCGGTCCGCCCTGGATCAAATCCGCGCCTTGCAGCGACCCGGCGGGTCTGACCTGTTGAGCAAGATCATCGACTTGTATCTGGAAAGCGCGCCGAAGCTGCTGGAGAAGGCGCGGGAGGCGGTCGCCGCCGCCGATGGCGAGGCGTTGCGGCAAGCCACGCATAGTTTGAAATCGAGCAGCGCCAACCTCGGGGCGACCCAGTTGGCGGCGGTGTGCAAGGAATTGGAGCAAAGGGGACGGGAACAGCGGCTGACGGATATCGCCGAGTTGCTGCGGGAGTTGGAAATCCACTATCAACAAGCGCGAGACGCCTTGGAATTGGAGCGGCGGTCGCCTTAGGCGATTTCCAGAAATGAAATGACTTGGCCTGGCTCCCACGCTCCAGCGTGGGAGCCCCAACTGTCCCGATG
>JARSSO010000050.1 GCA_029624765.1 Candidatus Contendibacter sp.
AAATTAGCCCGCATAAGTTACGCCACACCTACGCTACCAACCTGCTCAATGCCGGGGCCGAATTGGTGGACATCAAGGCGCTGCTGGGGCACGAGAGCGTGGCCACCACCCAGATTTACACCAACGTCGGGCAGGAGCGGATGGAAAAGGTGGTGGGGAGGTTGTGAGAGTCAGGGCGCATGGCAAAAGACAAGACCTAACGATCATGTCGTTGGAACACCACCCCGGACGATTAAAATCGGTACTTTCATGGCAACTATGCGCTCCACTCGACCCGCGTCCGCAAGCTGTTTGGTGTTTTCTGGTTTCGTGGTGGGCGCGGGCTGGTGAGCTTCCGCGTTAGCTTCAAGAAAAGCGTAGCCAAATGTACCAGAATCTATGGTCATTGACTGAGATTCCGAGCGAATTCGGAAAAACTCTTCTGGGCTTTGCATTCCTTTTGCTTTTGGCCCCGTATTTTTCCGGAAAAGATTTCGGCTTGCTCAAAATCCCTGAATTTTCGAACATTCAGAAGAAAAAAATAAAGCTTTTTGGACCACTGTTTTTTTTGTTGTCCATCTCCACGTTTATTCCATTCTTCCCAGCCTTTTCCTTCTCGCCTACACATAAGGTACAAGTTGTTGGAGAGGGTTATCTGAACTTACGGAGCAGTCCAAAGACGCAAGAGGAGTTAGAAATAATTGCTGAGAACTTAAGAATTAACCCAGCATCACCAAACCCAGGATTTTTGCTGACACTCTACAACAATACACTCGTCCAGGTATTAAATGATAGTGCTGATAAATGGACGTTCATAAGAGTAAGAGATGGGACAAAGATTTTAGAGGGGTACGTTGCGAAGCGCTTTAGAGGACAACCGACGTTAGTATCTTTAGCGCGGTAGGTTGGGGTAAACGAGAGTGAACCCCAACATTCGTAGCAGAGATCGCCTAACGGGGCGGCGGATAAGCATCCGCGTGGTTGTTTGGCGCGAAGCGCCGCACAACCACGCGGATCAAGCCGACTTCAGGCGCAAAAGCCTGCGGCATTCTCGCTTTGCGCGGCTTATCCGCATCCCGTTAACTTGGTAAAGTGCGCTAATCCTTCAATAGGATACGGTGAGGAACGAACCGTGTCGTTTGGATTAGCTAACGCTTACTGTATCCTACTGACTCTGACAACTGAATGCCAGCATACGATATCTCCATAACAGAAGAGGTGTTTTTATGAACACGGCAATAAATGAAACTGGGCTTTCTATAAAAGAAAGAGCAGCAAATGATATCCGTCAGGCTTTTCATGGAAAGGTTGAGTCAACTCAACTTGATGCAATGATTCACAATATCTCTAGTTCTAGTAATAGAACTGGAGAATTCAGAGTGATAGGCGCATTGCTCTATATGCATATTTGGGTATGGTCCCCGTCTGGGGAACAAAGTGATTGTAAATTTGAAGGAAATGCTGGAGGAATGGGACTCATATCTGCTGGCGGAGGGCAAGGAGACATTTATACAGATGACTTTGATCAGCTAATTAGAGACACAACGAGCTTTATGTTTACTGCTGACCTCGTCTACTTCGCAATTTACTTCTACGATAAGGATCATAATTTGCTGGGTCATCTTCAAGCGGGTGGAATAGGAACTCAAGGAATTTTCGGTGGCAGCGGGAGTTGGACAATTTTAACAATAGACCCATTCTGGGATAAGTATAGTGGCAAGCTCGCCCACATCTCGGCCGGATCCAAGGCCAACGTATGGGGCGTCAATTCGAATGGCGACATTTATTGCTACACTCAAAAATACCGCAATCCCTGGATACTTGTGCCTGGAGAACTTGAGGACATAGGGGTCGGCTCAGACGGTACGGTGTGGGGTGTAACCGCCAGTGGAGTAATCTTCCGTTATTCGGAACATGGCGCTTGGACACAAATTCCAGGCAACTTGAAACGCATTTCCGTAGGCTCTAAGACCAAGGTGTGGGGCATCGCCGCGGATGGCGCCATTTTTCACTACTCAAAGGATGACAAAAATCCCTGGATACTTGTGCCTGGAGAACTTGAGGACATAGGGGTCGGCTCAGACGGTACGGTGTGGGGTGTAACCGCCAGTGGAGTAATCTTCCGTTATTCGGAACATGGCGCTTGGACACAAATTCCAGGCAACTTGAAACGCATTTCCGTAGGTTCTAAGACCAAGGTGTGGGGTGTCAACTCGGCGGGTCAAGTTTACCGGTATTCTCAAGATGATAAATACCCATGGTTTTTAGTGCCCGATACTTGTTTAGGCTCCGGGGGGCTTTTGGACATCGGGGTTGCCTCAGATGGCACGGTTTGGGGTGTTGATCCGGCGGGGGATATTTATCAGTATAGAACCGCATCAATCGCATAAATCTTTGCCTAACCGTATGTTAGGCTGGGCGCAGGCGATAGAATCGCCCGCGCTGTTCAATTTCCGTGTTATTCGCAAAAACCTCCTCAACTGCTCCGGTATCCGCTCCTCCTCCCGTTCTGCCCCACTCCAAGCGTCACCGTCGCTTTCCCCGCCGGGTTACAAAAACGCCCTCAACTCCGCCGGAATCGGATCGGCGGGCGGATCATTCCCCACCTCGAACACCACCGCCTGCTCCCCCGGCCTCAACCAGAACTGCACGAACACCTCGCCCTTCGCCGCCACCAAATCCAGCCACGGCCCCAGTTCCTGAGCACGGGCATAGCGTAACGTCATCGTTTGGCCGGAATACATCACCGGCTGGTAACGGTCGATGTTCGCCACTGGCTCAATTCTGGCGGTCTGAATCTCCCCGTTCAGGTAATACACCCGGCGCTGGTCGATCTTCCCCAGCAACCAGCGCAGCGTCCGGCCCTTCATCTCCACCCGTACCGATTGGACCTTGAGCGGTTCCCCCTCGATGAGCCGGGCGGTCACCGGCAACAGGTGATGGTGGGCCTCGCTCCGGCCCACGGCCCGTGGGTGGCCTTCATGCAGCACGATGAACCCGCCCTTCCAGACGCCCGCCACCGGATAGCGCCCGGTGATGCGCGCCAGCGTCAGGTTATCCGTGGCGGTCAGTTCCAGGTCGTACCAGTGCGTCCCGGCGTTCCGCTGGTACTGCTCCACGGCAATCTCGAAGCTCTGCAACAGCACCTGCAACGCATCCCGGAAACCCAGTTGGCTCAGCGGAACCAGCGCAAGGGTCGTTACCAGCAGCGCCGACAGCAGAATCATTTCTGCCTTGCTGCCCACCTCTAGCCGCCAATTGCGGTTGCCGGGCGTCACCAGCCGCACCGGCGAGGGCCACAGCAGATCGACGCCACGGATGTTGAGCATGTCCAGCCACAGGTGAGACCAATAACCGCCCACCACGCACCAGAAGTACAAGGGCTGGAGGAGCCACAGCGGCGAAACCACGACCGCTAGCCCGGCCAGGCCGACGAGGGAATGGGTGAGCGTGCGATGACCAAACCGGCGTTCCAGCGGCACCGAGACCCAGAAAAACAACCGCCCGATCTTGGACGGCGGCAGGTCGATGTCCGGCAGGATCGCCGCCACCGCCGCCAGCGCCCCGCCGATCCAGTCCGGCCGGTAACCGAACAGGGTGGCCCCGCCCAGATAAAGGACGGCGGCGAAAGCGACGTGGGTGCCGAGAGTCACGTGCCGATTCCGAGCGAAGCCCGGATAGTGTGGATAAAAACTAGGGTAAACCGAGTGCTCGATCAATCATTGCCTTAAAAACCTGCTCCAATCCCTTTTTAGCGACAAAATAAGGAACACCTGTCAGCGTGGTTCCTGATAAGGCCAAGGCAGCGGCTGGTCCAGCAATCTTCTTGATGTACAGCATCGAGATGGATTGCTCGATGGCCACCACCGCCGCACCATAGAGTTTTCGTTGCCCATCGATGAGAAGCTGAACGTCCATAACCCGCACGTCCAATGCAATCATCATCATCACGCTACTAATTTCTGCTTCCCGCGAAAGATTACCGAAGATGGGCATCTTGGAAACGAGCCATTCACCCGTCGATACCTTTCCATCTCCGTCAGCGTCCCGAGGATCAAGAAGCGGGATGTAGCCCCTGAATTGGTTATTTTGTAGTCCAACCAGGGCAGCGGGTTTTTTCCACAAACTGTGATACACGATGATCCAGCTAGTATCAGTAGCCATAATTTCCTAATCCATTGCAGTAAATTCTAAATTATAGGTGACAGGATAGCGCAGCGATCATAACCCCTAATTCGCCTTCCCCGCGCCCCGGAACAGGAACACTCGCAGGGCAATAACAAAAGCGGCGATCATGCCGGCGAACACGTACAGTTCGGTATCGCCGGTGCCGCGCGCCATGTAACGCACCGCCACGACGGAAGCCAAGGCGACGACCATGATCGGGGTGAAGTCGATGTAGCGCACCCCCGCCGCGTGGCGCATTTCCCGAATCTTGTGCTTGTCCACCAGCCGTTCCTTGCTCGAATCCTCCAGCATGTCCGCTATCGCCTGCGGGTTGCCGCCGGACTGCTGGACGACGTGACCGACGAACAGGCTGGGCGACTCGATGAGCATTCCCTGTCGGGTGATGTAGGTTTGGACGATCTCGCGGGTGGCTTCCGGTGTGAGCGGTGGAATCTCGATTTCAGTCATTTTCCACCACAGCTTGGACACGTTGGCTTTCTTCTGGCGGGCGCAACCGATGACCTGGGCGACCTCGAACACCGCCAGCCAAAACGCGACCAGGGTGGGCGTCAGGCTCGTCATATCGTCCACGGCGATGATGACCCGGCCCTGGTGATCATGCAGGGCCGGGATAATCGCCGCCGTCAAATCCCGCATACTCAACCGGTTCACATGCCGGCGAATCCTCGACCATTCAATCAGTTCCGGCGGCAGGTAGTGATACTCCTCCGGCAACTCCAGTGCCGTAGGTTCGAGCAGGCCGACCGCCAGCAGCCGGCGGGCGAGGTCCACGAACTGGGCTTTGGGTTGATGGTCGGCGATGTAAATCACGGTGCGGGTGCGGTGCGTCCGCCGCTCGCCGGTCGGCGGCGGCGCGCTCCCTGCGGGTTCGCCGGGCGGGTCGTCCGATTCGGCGGTAACCGGCGTCCGCTCGCCGCGCCGCCGTTCCAGCCGTTCGATCACGGCCTCCAGCACCGCCGACTTGCCCGCCCCGACCGGCCCGGTCAGCAGCACGTGACGGCCCTTGCGGACCTCCTGGACCGCTTTCTCGACCAGGGCGTCGCGCCCGATCAGGCCGGTGATGGCTTTCATGGCGCTTTAACTCTCCGGCAGTTGGCGCAGTTTCCCGCTCAGGTAGTCCAGCAGCGGCCGCCACTGCTCCCCGGCAAAGTGCGCCACATGGCGGCGCTGGGCGTCGATCAACAGATCAAGCCGTTTCAAGCTTGCCGCTTCGGCGTTCTGCTTCTGGGCGGTCTCCCAGAGCTTCTCCACGTCGCCCTCGTAGCCTTTCTTGATCCGCTCCTGCACCCAATCGGCTTTGGATTTGTGGAAGGTCAGCCGCTCGGCCACGGCCGCCCGCTCGGCTTCCAGTTCCCGCAGTTTCGACAAGTCGGTCAGCGCCCGGTTGCGTACTTCGTCAATGCGGGTGGCTTCCGCCAGGGCTTGTTGGGTGTATTCGCGCTGTTCCCTGGGGGACGCCAGGGGAATGTTGACCTGAATCCCGACCGTCATCGGCGTGCTGGTGGTAGTGTCGCCGCCCTCCGAAACGGTGGTTGAGGTGCCCGACGCGGCCCGGACGTAGAACGCGGTATGCTCCAGCACCCGCCGGGTGGGGCTGGGCGGCTGGTAAGCGGCGGTGGCCTGGCGCTGGGCCGTTACCACCGGGTTATAGGCCAGGATGAACCCCAGCGCCGGTTCTTCCTCCCAGGCCTGCGCCACGGTCGGCAGCCACAGCGCCCCGAGCCACAGGCCCCATCTCATGGCGGGTCCTCCCCGGCCAGGCCCGCAGCGTTGACCCGGAACGCGGTCAGGCCCAGCCCAGCCAGACCGCGCGCCACGGCATCGAGGGTCGTGAACATTCGTACTCCACCGCGCTGGCGCTCCAGCACTTCGCGCCGCTCGCCGTGGCGGCTGGCGTAAGCGATCCAGACGCTCCAGCCTTCCGCCTCGTGGCTCACCTCGACCTCGCGCACCGCCCCCGCCTCGACCAGGACCTTCAATTTTAGAACTTGCATTCATCAAATTTAGCATTTTGATGGATGTTTTCAACGATAAAGAGGCTATCGCCGCTTTTTTAACCAGCCTAGCCCCGCGCGGCAAGTCCACGTCGATCTTCACGGTTCCCCCTTGCGGGGAAGAAGTTATCCACCGCCACGGGGGATAACTCGCGGCATAGGGAGCGGGACGAGCGCCCTGACCCGGCTGGCATTTCCGCCAGTGAGTGCTAGAGTTGACGTCAAGGCCAACAACGCGCCCTGACGAAGAAGGGATTAAGACCTGTAGCCGGCTTCCCGGTACTCTGGAACTGGCGGAAGGGTGCATGCTCGACGCCAGCGGCGGCACCGGCTTCACCGACCGTCAGCGCGCCACCAGTGGCTACACACTGGTTGAGGATACCGAAGGCAATATGATTGGCCTTCATTCAATGCAATGAAAACATGGCCTAACTGCGCTCCAGGAGACGCGCCGCAAGCGGCGTGCCCCTGAGCTTTGACGATGGACATCCAGACCGGCGATCCTGCGATAGAGGGGGTTCATGATGAGGATAACGCTGAGCGATAAAGATGCACTCAAACAAAAAATTGCCCAAGCCCTCCAGATTAATTCTCGGATTACGCCTTTAGCAAGCGAGCAAAATATTGTTCTCGAAGACGGTTCAGCAATCGGAGTAAAGATGAGTTTTGGCTTCCTCTGGGTTCCTACAAGTATTGATCCCGGTGGTGACGCTCGCTATGGCATTGCGATGACAACGCCTAACGATGACGAAGGCCAATGGGATGTGGACATCTTTGTGGGGCCTGTTGTGTCTGTAAATAAAGGTAAAAATGAATTTAAGATCAATCCATATATTAGCACTGTGCTACTCTACTCAGAACCCGATAAGAAAGTTCAGACGTTTGAATCACAGGTCTTTGATGACGGCAAAAGTCTTGGGATGCAAACATTTCCAATCATTCAAATTGTTCCCACGTTTGGCAATGCGATGAATTCCGCACTCGCCATTGCAAGTATGTCAGTACAGCTCTCGCTTTGGCTTCAAAATAAAATTGCAAGCAGTTCGGATGAAAAGGCAGAGGAACTGGCAACCCCAGCAATTTCCAATCTCATTTTTAACCAAATTGTTCTCGGTTTTGATGCGGAATTCTCTGGAGTTGATATTGGTAGTATCTCGAATGACTGGCCGAAATATGATAGTGCGATTCAAAATTGGTCCACGGCGGGTGGTTGGCAAGCAAAGTCTGGAGCAGCTTACGAATTCACCGCAGATAAGGGTGGCGATGAAGTTAAAATGCGTGCGTGGCGTCCAAGCCTGGTATTAGATAAAGAATCGTGGGCGATTCAGTTTAAATTCGACCGCATTCGCACTGCCCGCAAGGATGACCACGTTGTGTTGGCAGTGAGCGCAAAAAGAGATGATCATAGCGGCAATCTAAAACTGTTGAGTGTGGACACCGCCGCTCGACTGCGCACGCTGGATGACGAACAAGTACTGTTTGAGACAGTGATAGATAAAGACGAAAATGATGTGCTCAACACCTGGAAAACAGAGTTCAAGCTGAAGATGTCAGGCAATCCCGATATTGTTGCCTTTGGATTGGGAATTATTGAAGATGTTGTTGAGCCCTTGTTAAAGGTGGTCGCCAAAGCATTGGTCAATAACTCCTCCAGATAGAAACATTTTAGATACTACTATAACAATTTGTGTCGAGTTTGAGAGTATAGTAGATAGATCGTTCCGAACTGTCCAATCTCCAACCCATCGCCTCAATACCCCTTGAGAATCACCTGCGGCGAACCGTCTTTCTTCGAGTACGCCCGCGCACCTGCGGCGTCCCACGCCCAGGCCACCGTTTCATACGCCACCAGGACCTGGTCCAGTCGGGCCAGCACCGGCGCGAGGGCTTCGGTCTCCTCGCCGGCGGGCGTAGGTGATGGATGGTGAATAAGCCGCCACTTTTCGAGTGGCGGCGGGAGCAACGCTACGGCTGGCATTGCGCGGGGAGATAGAGGTTATCCACGTCAGTGATATTCGGGGCGCTCACCCGCGTCGATGAAGGCTCAGGCCCATTGCCACAACGCCATGTTATGGTAGCCCCGTCCGAATAGAGCGTCAGCGAAAGCACCCGACCCGCGATCTGCGCATTCGCCCCATTGCCGTAGAGAATATCGATTCGGCCGTTAACGATCTCCACCGACTGCACATACGGGCCGGAGATAGTGTCCTCCAAACCGACGGCTGCCCGATTCGCAGGCACGGTGCCCTGATCTAAAAAATACTCCGTCACCACCGTTTGCACTGGCGTGGCCAGGGCGAGGCCCGTGTTGACCTCGGCGCGGATCGCCGCGCTCTGCGAGACCGGCATGGTGCTCGCTGTCAGGTGGCCGCGGACCGGCCACCCAAAGTGGAGACTGGTTTTGCCCTCGGTGAGGACCGCGCCCATTTGCAGGTCGGCGACCCAGGCGGTGTCAGGACGGTCCACGTTCGTGGTGACCGACCAGTAGGGGGCCGCCTGCACCCCCACGAACGGCGTGGACCCCAATCCGCCCAGAGGTCCGAGCGTGGCCCGCCACTCGGCGTCCGTGGGCAACCGCCAATCCCCTTTGCTGGACCCGTCCCGCAGTCCACACCGTCTCTCCTGCAACGCGGCGGCCTGGGCGTTGGCGGCGGCATAGTCCCTGGCTTCCAGGCAATCGGCCCGTTTGAGCCAGATCAAGCCGGTGACGGTGTCGGTGACGGTGCCGTTGCGGCAATCGACATAGCGATTGCCGTTATCGAAGCACGGCGGGTCGGCGTTTGGAGGGGCGGCGAGCGCGCCCCGGCCCAGAACGACGCCCGCCAAGCAAGCAAGGGTGGCAACGAATCCGATCAGGTAATGAGGGTGATTGTTCATACCGAGTCCTCCACGGCAGCAATCAGGATGGCGCGACTTCGGAAGGCGGTGTCGTCCGTTCCCCACGGGAAGATGCGGACAGAAACGCTGCGCGTCGACTGTCGCCTCAATAGGCAACAACCACAATAATGGTAGGATTTCACGGGAATGCAAGGGCGGGACTTGAAGCGGGGTGACGAGGCTGTGTCAAACCGGCCCGCGCGATTAGGCGGCGCCCAGCGGCAGGCCAGGTCAAGCGATGGCGGGCGGGTTTTGGCTGGCCAATCCCACCGTGCAAGTGGTTGAAAAGAAGCCCAAGCTCGACGTGGCGGCTTCGCCTGTCCCGGAACCGCAAGGGCCGGAACCGCCCACCTCCCCGGCACCGGGCTATCTTCCGATGACGCGAAAGCGGCGGGTCTGAAAAAACGGGCAGGCTCTCCGTGGGATGGCCTGCCCTAAGGTGCATAGGGTGCTCTGGCCTGTTCGCCCAGAGACCTAACCCTAGCCCCGCGCGAGCGGGATTACCAGACCTCAAGGCCGATAGCCCGCTCGCCGGCGCGGGGGCAATGAACGCGCCTTCCTCACGGTTTACACAACGTGCCCAGATAGTCGCCGTTGGTGGCGCCTTCCTGCGCATCGAATTCGCCGCGCAAGCGAATTTGCCCCGACGCGCCGTCCATGCCGCCGGTCCCGCCCGTAAACGTAATCAACGACGCAAAGCCGCCCTGACCGCCCACGTCAATGCTGCCCGTATCCGTGCCGAACAACTGGTCGCCCTTCCTTGAAAAGATCGTGCTCGTTCCCGCGAAGAACTGGATCGTGGGTAAGCCGCCCAACGGCGCGGATGGCGTCTCCCCCGTCATGACGAACTGGTAGTTGCCTCGAATGCCGCCCCAGACGCGACCGGCGGTACAAAAGGCGGTGGATATTGCCGGGCAGTGTCCCTGGCCCGGCAGCACCACGACGGCCTCGAAATGGCCGACGACCGGTTTGCACGGCGGGTCGGCGAGAACCGGGGGTATCGCCATCAGCAAAACACCCCACGCCACAATCGGTTGGAACCATCGAGTCATACACACCTCCTCACGCTGCTAAACCTTCTTACCTGTTCGATCGGGCCTGGACCGGTCGCAGGAGCACGATCGCCCTCTGGCCGGCATCCGGCCGCATGACGGGTTCCGGTCCCCTCGCCCGCCGGGGCGATACTCCCGCGAGCGACGCGGTAGGCCGTGGGAACACCCGTCTCCATCAAACATAGCGCAACCCGCGATCCAAAGACGGCTAAAACACATGGGCTGGGCCGCTACCCTTGGATCTACGCAGAGCGGTATTGCCGCGAAATGACGAGCTGCGAAGAGGCGAAGTTCTACCTCAATACCTGCGGCGTCCGCTCCCTGGATGGCAACCACGATGGCGTACCGTGTGAGAAGCTGTGCCACTAACATGACCCTGCCGCCGATCAATCGTTTGGTCTCGATCCTGTTGGCCGCGTGGGTGATCGCACGGTTCGCCTGGCGCTTCGGCCACGAGGCGGGGTTTGTCGCGCTCGCGGCCTGCGGGTTCTCGCTCAGTTTGATTTGGTTCGGTGAGTGGTGGGTGACCTACGTACTGCCCTTCGGCTGGTGGGGGCGACCCAAGCCCAGCGACTTGGATAGTCCCGCCTACGCCGCCGTCATCTTGCCGATCTTGGGCTGGAGCTTGCTGCTGATCTTGGCGGTGTTGGGATTCTTCCCCTAGAGCGGGCCGCCAGTCGCCGCCGCGAAGCCGCAATGCGATTTTGCGAGGGGCGTCTGGCGGGGCAACGGAAACGACGGCTAAACTAGAAAGGTCGCCTTCTTCGAAGGAACACCCGTGGCCGATCCCACGCTGCCCGAGACTTACAACAAACTCCCCGACCCCCTCAAGCAAACGCTCGCCAAATCGCACCAGGAATACGTCAAGGGCTGGCCGGGCCGGCTGTTTGCCGAGTACATCAACGACCTCGATACGGGCGGCCATTTGGCGGTGATCCGCGACGTGTACGCCCGCTGCACGAAAGAACCCAAGCTGTGGCCGTTCATCCAGGCGATCATCGGTCCATGGACCTACGCCGCGGGCCACAACATCTCGCAGGGTTTCAATTTCCTCTGCGACAAACCCGACGAGTTGCTCAAAGCCCTGCGGGGTTCGTCGTTCTTTCGCGAGCTGATCACCGGCGGCGCGGGCCTGCACGGGGTTCATTTAAAGTTGGCGAAAAATCCAACGATCCTACTTAACATATTGAATAATAAGGCGCTGAATTCTCGCATTTCATGAAGGTGAGGTGTTTTCGAGAATTAATTTCGAGAATTGGTTTTGAGAATCGTAACTACCTGATTCTGTGTTAACCATCTGAATATTAAAATTATTCTCAAAATGGACCGTTATCGAGAATAGCCACCGCCATCGAGGATCGTTGGATTTTTCGCCAACTCTAAGCAAACCCCTGCACGTCTGCGTGGTCCGCCCCGCCTCGCGCCAGACCCACCACCATGACATCCACATCGACAAGTTCCAGACGGTTTGCAAGCGCAAAACGGACGGCTCCTGCGACTATCAGTATGGGAACACCAATTTCGTCAACCACATGAAAGATGTCGTGCCGTGGTTCCTCACGGACGTCGCGCCGAAGAAAATCGAAGAGGCGGCCAAGGCGGTCGGCAAGGCCGCCGGCGAAGCCCTGCGGGATTACGGCGAACGCGAAAGCAAGGGCCGCGGCCCGAAGTGGTAACCCCGGCTGACCCTGCCCGGGCCGGCCCGAGTCACCGCTGACGGATCGACCGCCAGCGGGCGTCCGGCTACCAGAAACTGGGGACAGGGCTAGGACTATTCAACACTACCACCGCATTCCCCGAAATCCGCTGTCATAAGGGCTGAATGGACTCAGATCACCGATGCTGCTTTGCGCTTTAACCCAGTAATAGTAATCCCGATTGTAGGGCATGCCGGTGTCGACGTAGGTCGTGCCGGACACGTAAGCGCGGACACTCTTCTGCCCTGATGGCGACGAGGCGCGATAGAGAAGGTAACGTGTGGCGCCGGGTACAGATTGCCAACTCACGATGATACCGAGCGGATAGCCGCCGCTGGCATCGATCCAGGCAGGCGCAGGAATAGACACCTCCGCCCGGTAACCGATGTCATACTCACTTAATTTGCTTTCTTGCCCCGTATTCACGACTGCGGTAACTCGGTAATAGTAGGGTACCGTCGGCACAGCCGTCGTATGTTCGAATTGAGTACCATCAGCGCTTCCGATCAAATTCCCGGTTTCATGGGCTGCGGTAGAGGCGTAGACGTTATAACGAACGGCTCCACTCACGGCCAGCCAGGTAATCAGCACTTTGTCACTGTACGTACCGTCGCTGGCAGCCACGTTGTTGGGTGAGTGGAGTATAGTTGCTTCGACCGGTGGTTCGCTGTAGCCACTGTTACCAGCAGCATTACGGGCGCTCACCCAATAGTAGTAGGAGTAGGTCTGACCGGATAAGGTGCTGAGGTCCTCATAACGGGGTGTGCCTGCGGTGAAGCCTATCCAGGTTTTTTCCTGATCCGGCGCGTAGGCCCGGTAGATATGGTAGGAAGTGGCTCCGTTTGTGGGATTCCAAGTTAACATTACTGCTCCGGGGGTAGTCCCATTGCTGGCCCCCATTCCGTCCGGCACAGCGGGAGGGGTTGATGGCGGTATTGTCCGCAATGCCTGATCAGCATCCAAACGTCCCCAACCATGGAAGGGATCACATCCCAAGGTATCTTCAGCCGCCAAATCGACCCGCTCGCGAGCGGAAAGCAAGATGATGTCGCGCAACTGTTCCCCCTTGTAACCCGGGTACACAGTGCGCAGTAGCCCGAGAACACCCGATACCTGAGGCGCCGCAAAGGAGGTGCCTTCATCGCTGACATAAGGAGGATTATGCCGAAGCGTCGTGGTGGTGCTGAAAATATCCTGGCCCGGCGCCACCAGGTCCAGATGAGTGCCGTAACTGGATTTCTCCCAGCGTTGGTCGTTGGGTTTGGTCGCTCCCACCGCGATTGTTTCGTAATACGCCGCCGGATAGAGCGGCACGGTATTACCCTCATTGCCCGAAGAGGCCACGATAATGGCACCGTTTTCCTGAGCGTCCCGAATGGCTTCCTGTAAGATCGCCGAGTAGTCGGGTCCTCCAGCGCTGATGTTAATGATATCGGCGCCGTACTCAACCGCATAAGCGATGGCCGAGATCAGCTTATCGTGGGGGATCAGTTTATCTGCAGAAACCCGGAGCGGCATGATCCTACAACCGGGACAGACTCCGGCAATACCGATACCATTATCAGTCTTCGCCGCGATAATCCCGGCGACCTGTGTTCCGTGACCGTCCTCGTCCTGAGGTAGGGAATCCTCCTCGACGAAGTCATAGCCCTCCACCAATTGCCCGCTCAGGTCGGGGTGGTTGGCATCGACCCCTGTATCGATTACCGCGATCACTACATCCGAGCTTCCGGTTGTTGTAAGCCAAGCAGGAATGATATTGATGTCGGCTCCGCCGTTATTATCCAGATTCCATTGTCGATAGAAATCGGGATCATTGGGCTGATGGATTCGCATCAGATACACGGGTTCGGCGTACTTCACTTGCGGGTCCGACCGCAAGGCCGAGATAGCCTGCTCTACTTCCGTCCCTGGCAGCAGATGGGCGACGAATGTCATTTCCTCGGGTAGGCTATCCATTTTTCTTGGCTTCCGAACGGATCGTTGCCGCAATTTCAGGTCGGTAAGCTGGTGAATGAAGGGATAATGATTGATCAAATAACTGCTTTTGTCTTCGTTGACAGAGGCAATTTGCGAGGTGGTTTGCCTTTGCAGCTTCACTATAATCCGATCGGTTGCATAGTCTGCGGCAGCCCATCCGGGAAGCAGCAAGAGGAACAGTACTGATAAACAGTATTGTAAAAAACAACCCATCTTTTTGGATGACATCGCTAGTTCTCCTCATTACGTAATTTGATTTCTAATGCCCTGTCACCGTTATTCCGATGGATATACACCCTCAACTCATTTGGATGCTTAGGGGTTAGGTCCGTCAAAATCTTACTGACAGAGCATCGATTGCCGGAACACCATCCTGCCTGTCCACCGCGCCACTGGCGTCGGTTTCCTGGTTGTAAAACGTTTTATCGGTCGCTTTTTTCACAAGCTCTATTGCCATCTGATAGTCTGAAAATCTCAACTTATTAATTTAAGATATAATTTTTTATCAAGTGGTAGTCCAGTGGCATGAGTTGGACACAGAGTTTCACGATCTGGAGTTGGGGGATGGGCGGCGGACCCACCGGTTGATCAAGTTGGTGGACGATTTGTCGGCCCAGCCGACCAGGAGCATCCCGCTAGCCTGCGGGGGTTGGACCGAGACCAAGCCGGCCTACCGATTGCTGGACAACCCGGCGGTGGACTGGCGCGAGATCCTGGACGTTCATACCACGCGGACCGTGGCGCGGATGGCCGGCCAGGCGGTGGTGTTGTGCATTCAGGACACGACGGAACTGGATTTCACCACGCAACCGGGGATTGTCGGCTGGAACGGCTCAGCTACGAGGCCCAGCACGGGCTGTACGTCCATCCGACCTTGGCGGTGACGCCGGCAGGGGTGGCGCTGGGGGTGATGGATGCTTGGAGGTGGGCGCAGAAGCCTAAGGATCAGCCCAACATGACCCAACCCCAACTCTCGTGCGAAGCGCCGAGCCTCTTTGGGTCGATCAAAGTTCGGAAAAGCGGCGGCAGGCGGGCAGAAACCGTGGCGGGTGGAATGGCGCGGTGGAGGGCGGCTTTCGCCGTCACCGTAACAGTACATCTAAACACCGATAGGCCGCCGCAGACACCCCTGGCCGTTTGCTCTCGCGCGGGCCGGCGACGTTCAGCACGGCGATGTGGTTGGCCGCCAGCCAGTCCCGGAACGTTGTCGGCTCGATCCCCGCTTCCAGCGCCACCACCAGGCACGGCTTGCCGATCTGGCGGGCGTGGCTGGCGGTCAGCGCCGTTCCCCCGTCGAGTTTCCCCACGTTCAGAATCAGCGTGCCGTCCGAATCCTCGACGTTGCGCCGGGTGCGGGCCTGGTAATTGCGCTCCGGCGTTTCCACCAGTGGGTAGCGGTCAGGGATAATGCCGTCCTCGGCTCGCCGGCCCTTCGGACACCAGCCGCCCACCGCCAGGCCCAGCGCCAGGGCGACATCCAGGGCCGCCCGGTCCACGCCGGTCTGGCCGCCGCTGATGATCTTCAGCATTACCGCCATCCCCGTGGGATTCTCAATCAAGCGTGATCAAGGCCGGTTGCTCGGGGTATAAAGGGCTGGATCTTCGCCCGGTTCATGTACTACCAGCCCCGCGCTCATTCGTGCCGCAACCGCTGGATGCTCGTGGATTCCCGTACCTTTGAATTCACGCAATTTGGTTTTGCCTACCCTATTGAACGGCCAATGCTGCCAAGGTTGGTGCGCGACGCCTCGCGGGTCAGGGGAGAAGGGTGTGTAAATCGGCTGCGAGAACTGGACGCCAGCCGTTTTTAACTGCTCAACCATCCATTCCAAGGCAACGTCTGACAAGCCACTTTCATGATTCGTGGTGGTGTAGCCGCCCCCCACATCAGCGTGAGCGCCGGGAAACAGTATCTGCTCGATGTGTGCCCTTGGTTCCCAAAGCGTTGGCGTGAAATCAACCCGCTGTTCGTCGAGGGCAACCGCATGGAATCCTTTTTCAACGGTGGAACTGAGCTTGGTATCCGTAAACCGGAAAGCATCCGTCCGCTCATCGCCGACATAGCTGGGAATTCCTAACGATCCAACCGTGTCCCAGACCGCTACTGCCTTGATTTTATGGACTTTCACCAAGTCGTTTTCTTTCAAGTGACGCCTCGACAAAAATGCAGGTAAATTGCTGACCACCTCAGCCAAACGAGCTACGCCCGCCTTCTTTCGATACTGATACCAAGCTTTTGCGCCCCACCGATAGGCTTCCTCTTTATCGTGGGTCAAGTGTTTGGCCAGCAAGCCTTGAGAAACGATCAATCCGGCCAGCGCACGGGCCGTATAAGCTCCACGGCTGAACCCAACCACCACGATACCATCACCCTCTACTCCATCCTTTCCGGGTTCATAGTTCCGCGAGATGAAGGTGTAGCCGCGCACAATTCGGGAGATGATCCCAGCGCCAAAAGTACCGCCCATCATTTTGATAATGGGATTGCGTGAATCACCGACCCCGTTGATGTATTTGGCAACTTGCCCCTGATCGCTCTTTTCCTGTTCGTCCGCCTGACGAAGCGAGTCTGTGGACAGGGAACCGGCAAGCCCACAGAACAGCTTGTAGACATTGGTCGGGTCGGGTAGACCATCCTTATCATCATCTTGGCCTGGGCCGTTCCAGGTTCCATCTGCACAAAAAATCACCATTTTGCTCATGCTGCCGATACTCCTTGAACACATTATTGACACCCTTGCAATTTAACCGAGTTTGGTTTACAAGTAAACAGTAATTTTAATTTTGTAAACAGGAAATGCTCACCTCATGTTCGGCGAACGCCTCAAACTGGCGCGCAAGCGGGCCGGGCTGTCCCTCCGCGATTTGGAGGACCGCCTGAACCGCCAGGTCAGCGCCCAAGCCATCGGCAAGTACGAACGCGGCGAAATGATGCCGGGTTCGCCAGTGCTGATCGCCTTGGCGCGGGCGCTGGAGGTGTCCATCGGCTACCTGCTGAGTCCAATGCAGGCCCGCCTGGACGGCGTGGAGTTCCGCAAGAAAGCGGGCACGACCGCCAAAGACCGCGCCCGTGTGGAAACCGAGGTGCTGGAGCAGGTGGAACGCTATCTGATGATCGAGGCGATTCTCGAACTCGACAGCGCCTGCTGGAATCATCCGTTGCCCGATCCGCAACGCCGGGTGATCCGCGATTTAACCGAGTGTGAGGCGCTGGCCGAACAGGTCCGAGCGCGATGGAACCTGGGGCTGGACCCGATTCCCAATCTGACCCAACTGCTGGAGCAGCACGGCATCAAGGTCTTGCTCCTCCCGCTGCCTGCCGGCGTGTACGGGCTGACGGGTTTGGTGCAGCGCCCGGAACGGGAGGCCGTTCCCTGCATCGTGGTCAATCGCGCTGCGACCTTGGAGCGCCGCCGGCTGACGCTGGCCCATGAACTCGGCCACCGGTTGATCGACGACGCCTCGCCCGCAGGTGCGGAAGCCGCCGCCAAGCACTTTGCCAGCGCCTTCTTGATGCCCGCCGCTTCCGTGCGGCAGGATTTTGGGACGCACCGCCACGCCATCAGTCCCCCGGAATTGATGCCAGTGAAACGCGGCTATCGGGTCAGCGCCGCCGCCTTGCTGGTGCGCTGCGAGCGGCTGGGTATCCTCTCGCCTTCCGCCTTGGCCTACGCCTTCCAGACCTTCGCCAGGGGCTGGCGCACGATGGAGCCGGAGCCGCTGGAACCGCTGGAACCACCTGGTCAAACGGGAACGCTGGAAGCGCCAGAACGGTTCGAGCAGTTGTGCTACCGAGCGCTGGCCGAGGGATTGATCGGTTTGCCCAAGGCGGCGGAACTGCTACGCCAGCCGGTCGATGTGATTGCCGCAGCGATGGAAGGGCCAGGGACGGCGAATGCGGATCATCATTAACGACGCTTCGGCGTTGATCGATCTGGCGAAGACCCGGTTGCTGGAAAGCCTGCTGCGACTGCCCTACCGGTTTGTGATTCCGGATGTGCTGTATGCGGATGAACTGATTAACCTGCGGCACTATCAGCGAGAACAATTGCTCGACATCGGTTTTGTGCTGGGCGAACTGGACGGGCTACAGGTCGGGAAAGCCAGCGCGTACAGCCAGCAACATCCCCAACTGAGTCTCAATGATTGCTTTGCCCTGGTCATGGCCGAAACCACGGAGAACGCCGTTCTGCTGACGGGCGACCAGCGATTACGCCGCGTGGCGGAACAACAGGGCGTGGCCGTGCATGGCATTCTGTGGATATTGGATCAAGCCTATGAGCAGGGAGCGGTTGAGGCTGCAACACTTCATGCTGCGCTGCTGGTGCTGGCCCGCGATCCCTTGACACGGCTGCCCGGTAAGGAATTACAACGGCGCATACAGGATTTTTTCTTGAAACTTCATGCAGAGTCAGGGTTATGAATGAACAACGCACAATGATTAGGGTAGCAATTCTTAAAGCTCTTTACGATATTGATTATGGTCAATGGCCTATGCTAATGGATAAGCAAAATCCATCTGGTCAGCAGGTAGCCTATCATGATGATCTTGGAACAGCCGGTACGACGCTAAGTAATTATATAAAAAGGCTATTTCCATTTATTAGTTTAAGTGATCAGCAGGTTGAAAGCGATCTAGCTTACTTAATAGAGAAAGGATTCGTCGTCAGAAAACCGACAGGGAGAATACCAGGCTCAGACAAAGTGGAACGGATGAAGCATTCTTGGTTTGCAATCAACGCTTATGGCAAAGATGTTATCGAAGGTAATAGACAGGAGCCTACAATGCCAGAAATCAAGCAACATATCGTTCACATTGGGGAAATCAATGGCTCCGCTGTAGCCGTTAATAGCCCAGAAGCTAGAGTTACTTTGGAGATTAATCATGCTCAAAGTAGCGAATTAAAAAATCTTATCAACCAGCTTGAGGAAGCGATCAACAGCCTACAAAGTGAAAACCAACGCAATATAGGAAACCAACTCATTAACCAACTTAAAGGGGAAATCTCTCTTGAAAAGAGTCAACAAGATAGCACTGTGATCTCCTCACAAATAAATAGACTGAAAAACTGGTTTCAGCAAATAGATATACCCGCTATTGGTAAAATCTATGAAGTACTAGAAAAGCTGATGAGTATTCTTGCGCTCACCTAACAGCAAAACTGAAACCGATTAAACCCCAAACACCTTCAACACTTCATCCCCGTAGTGGTTGATCACCTTCACGGCGATCTTGCCGGTGTCGGGCCGGTCAAACGGGCGGCTCCTGGTGGCGTACAGTTCCGCCCAGGCCGCCTCGTCCACCTCGGCCTTGAGCGCCCGTTGCAGCTTCTCGTAGGGCTGGTCGCCGCCGGTGAAGTAGGCGTGGCGCACGAAGAAGCTCTCGCCGTTGTAGTTGGTGTCGATGAACCAGCAGGCGATGTCGGCGGTGGAGTTGGAGCGAATCTGCCCGGTGGTGGGATCGTAGATGTCGAGGCCCTTGATCTCGATCTGAATCCGACCATCCGCGCCGGGTTTGATCTGCCCGGTCTTGGGGTCTACCGGCTGAATATCCGGCTCGCCGAAGATCATGAACAGGTTGCCGCTGCCGGTCTTCTTGAGCAGCTCCTCGCCCATCGCCAGGTCGGGGTTCATCTTGGCGGGGAGCACGGTGAGCTTGCCGTAGCGTTTCGCTTCCTCCGACACGTGCGGATCGAAGGCAAAGCCGCAGACGATCAGCAGGTCAAAGCCGATCCCCTTCACCGCCTCCTTGGCCGCTTCCTTCACCTGCTCCGGGCCGACCGTGCCGTGCTCCGGGCCGATGGACACGGCCACCCGTTTTGTCGTCCCGTCCTTCTCGGTGTATTCCCCTGCCGCATGAATCCAAACTCCGGCGAACGGTTCCAGAGCGTCAAACTTCAGCCGCTCGTTCTTGATGGTGTTCTGCACCCCGGCCTTGCGCAGGTTATCGAGGATCATGGTCTCGAACTGGCCGCTGGCGGCTTGCGTCTTGGCCGTGGTCTCGGACGCGGGCCGCTCTTCATCGGTGGACAACACCCGATGCGGCGACAGGCTTTCCACGGTGAACGGGCCGGTCACCCGCACCCGCTTCTTATCCTCGTAGGGCTGATCGTAGAGCGTCTCGGTGTCGGCACTGCGGGCGATGGAGTCGTCAATCTCCCGCTGGCGCTGGCGGCGATGCGCCCACCATTGCACCAGCAGTTCCCTGGCCTTCGCGGGCCACTGCTCGCCCGCTTCGCGCGGAACCTGCCACTCTTCCCACGCTTGCTTGAGCAGGCCGTTCAACTCGGCCCGGAGCGGCTCCAGCTTCTCCTGCCAGCGGGCGTGAATGTCGTCGATCTCGCTGTTGTTGGCGATGGCCTTGAGGGTGACGTGCGGGACGGTCTTGTAGACAAAGCCCTTGCGCAGGTCGCCCTGGGGCTTGACCTCGGCCAGCGGGATTTTGCCGGTCACTTCCATCTGCTTCTTGCTGCCGTCCTCGGAATCCGCCAGGTAATAGTAGGGATAGCGGGCGGCCATCAGGCGGGTGCGGGCCAGGGCGAGGGCCACGCGGGAGGTGTCGCAGGTGATCCAGCGCCGGCCCCATTGCTCGGCAACGTAGGCGGTGGTGCCAGAGCCGCAGGTGGGGTCAAGCACCAAGTCGCCGGGGTCTGTGGACATAAGAATGCAACGCTGAACGATTTTTGCATTTGTTTGAACAACATAAATTTTATCTTTTTGGCCCATCGAATCTAACCAAACATTTGTTTGTGGTGTATAGCCAAAATCTAATTTCAATGATCTATAGCGCAAACTCGTTGTTTTTGGCAACAAACGATCAGCAAAAGCTAATCTTTTCATACCTGAATACGCGGTTTTCCAACTATTGTTATAAGCAGGTTGAAATTTTCTACCATGATATTCAAATTCAAATAATTGAGTTGCAAACATACCTCCACCTATTAAAGGATTTGCGACCTCTTCGTCATCTTCTGATTTTTCTATAAATAGAGAACGATTTTTTATTAAGCTTAAGTCTTTGCCGTAATATAGGATATAATCACATATTGATTCAAGATTTTCACCTTTTTGATTTCCTGTTGTTTTATAAATGATAGTAGAAACAAAATTCTCACCCCCAAACACCTCATCCAGTAAACACCGTACTAAATGCACATTCTCATCGCCGATCTGCACGAAGATTGAACCGCTCTCGGTCAACAACTCCCTCGCCACCTGCAACCGATCCCGTAGATAGGCCAGATAGGAATGAATGCCCAGCTTCCAGGTATCCCGGAACGCCTTGATCTGCTCCGGCTGCCGGGTCGCATCCTCGGCTTTGCCGTCCTTCACATCCCGCTTGCGGGTGGACACCTGCCAGTTCGAGCCAAACTTGATGCCGTAGGGCGGATCGAGGTAGATCATCTGCACCTGGCCCTTGAGTCCCTCCTTCTCGGCCAGACTGCTCATCACCAGCAGCGAATCGCCCAGGATCATCCGGTTCTGCCAGTGCTGGTGGTGCTGGTAGAACTCGATCAACTGGTCAAACTCGATGCCGTTGAAGTCGGCGAACAGGTCCAGCGTCCCCGCTTGGCCCCGCCTGGCGCTGGCCCGCACGTCCTCGATGATCGCCTGCGGGTGAATCTTCTCCTGGATGTAGACCGGCACCACCGGTACCGCCAAGTCCTGGCGGTCCTGCTCGTCCTTGCCCTTCCAGACCAGTTGCGGATCGAGGTCGGGATTGCGAGGGTAGCGCATCGTCTTGGGCGCGGCTTCGTCCTCGGCCACGAAGTCCCGGAGTTCCTCGGTCGGGATGTTGGTGCGGGTAGCGGCCGTGTGCTTGTGGCTGTCCACGGCGATGGTTTGGCCGGAATTGGGATTTTTCTTCTTGGGAGGCATGGTCAAGCGGCCTTTGACATTGTGGCAGATTGGGCTTGCAGGAACTCCCGAACCGTCTGCATTGCGCTGTCCGGGTCTTTCACTTCCACGAACGCCCAGCGCCCGAACTGGCCGGTGTTGTTCACGGCGGGCACCCACAGATTCTGCACCGTCGCTGTCTTCGCCGCCTTGGCCGGCAGTGGCGGGCCAGAGACCTCAACGATCAGGTTCAGCAGGTCCGCCTTGCCGTGGCCGTCGTCGATCCGCACGATGAAATCCGGGAGGTAGCTGTGCTCCTGACCCTCGAAGGTGTACGGAATCCGGAAGTCCAGGTTGTGGTTCTTGACGTAGCTGTAGACCTCGTCCAGGTACTCCAGCGCCTGGGCCATTTTCCCCTCCCAGTCGCTGTCCAGCACCACATGGGAGATGGGGCACTTGTGGTTGGTCTGCCAGGTGGCGCGGCTGGTGTTGAAGCTCACCCCGTCGGTGTCGCCCACGGTGTTGTACGGTTGCAGGATCGGCTTGAGGGTGCTGGCCCCGCTGTCCGCCGCCACGATGGCCTGATAGATGCGGTCAGCGGCGTCATGGGCCAGTTCAATCAGCAGTAGCAGTTGCGGGAAGGTTTCGTCTTTCAGGTCGAGGCAGTCCGCCAGCCAGTGCTTGGCAATCGTCAGCACCTGGGGAAACAGCCACGGCTTCACCTCGGCATCAAACCGGTGCGTGGCCTCCCGCTCGGTCTTCGGTTCGCCGTCCTGCCGGAAATACTTCTCCAGCACCAGCTTCGCCAGCAGGAACGCGACTTCGTTGGGCCGCCGCCGCTTGAGATCGTCCAACCGTTGAATGCTGGACTCCCCGACGATCGGCGCATTCTCGACCACGGTGGGAATTTGCCGGGTGGTCAGAGTCAGGCGACAGGCCGGGGTGAACTGGGCCGTCAAGGTTTCCCCCGCCAGTTCGTAGCGGTAGCCGCTCAGCCTTGGGAAGGTGATCCGTGCGTCCTGCCGCGCGTCCACGGTCGCAACGTGGGTCGTGTTCCGTTGCGGGCGGGGCTTGGCGACTCCCGCAGTCGGGATGAACTCGAACGGCACGCCGTACACTTCGGCGTATTCCACCGGAAACGCCTCGAAAGTCACCGTTTCCCCGTTGACGATGACGGTGTGCGCTTCCAGTTCGTAGCTCACCCGCCGCAGCGCCCGGCCCACCACCTGCTCGCAGAGCAACTGCGTGGTGAACGCCCGCACGCCGAGGATGTGGGTCACGGTGTTGGCGTCCCAGCCCTCGGTGAGCATCGAGACCGACACCACGCACTTGATGCGCTCGCCCAGCTTGTTGCGCTTGCCCACGGTGTTCATGACCTCGCGCAGCAGGTCCTCGGTGGTCACTTCCTCGACGTTGCGGCCGGGGTAGCGTTGCCGCATTTCGGCCTGGAACTCCTCGATCTCGCGGGCGGCGACGGCCTTGAAGTCATCGCTCAACGCCTCGCCCGATTCCAGTTGCCGGCTGTCGATCAGCAGGGCGTTGGGGCGGCTGGACCAGCGCCCGTTCTCGACGTTGCTGAAGATCGGCAGTTGACCGGGCACCAGTACGGTGCTTTGGCCGGTAGCCGGATCGGGCGCGGGCAGGGGTTTCTCCCAACCGGCGAGGTAATCGAACACCAGCTTGGAAGAGCGGGTGTTGTTGCAAACCACGATGAACACGGGCGGCATCAGCGCCGGGTAGTCCTTCACTTGCGCTTGCCACTGTTGGTACGCCTTCTCGTAGTGGCTGTACAGGCTGTGCAGCGCGCCCTGTAACTCCTTGGGCAACACCGGCTCCCGCTGCCCGTCCTCCTTGCCGCCCCGGCCCTTGGGCATGTCTTTCCCGACATGCGCCCACAGGTTGCGATAGGTCGGGTTCTCGGCCTGGTCGGTGTTGTCGGCCACCGGCACGCGCGGCACCTTGACGATGCCGCTTTCAATCGCGTCGGTCAGGGAGAAATCGGACGTGACCCACGGGAACAGGGTGCCTTCGGGATAGCCGGAACCGCGCAGGAAAAACGGGGTGGCGGATAGATCGTAGACCGCCCGAACGCCCAGCTTTTTCTGCACGGCGCCCAGGCCGCCGATCCAGATTTTCGCTTCCTCCTCGCGCTGTTTCGCTTCCTGGAGGTCGTCGCCGCTCAGTTTCTCGTCTCCGTCCACCGGGCGGCGGTGGTAGCAGTGGTGCGCCTCGTCGTTCAGCACCACGATGTTCTTCTTGTTGCCCAGGTCGGCGCAGGCCCGCGCCACCATCTGCCCCTCGGTTTCCTGAAACGGGCTGGCTTCGCCCTCGACCCGCAGCAGCTTCTTGGTCAGGGACGCGGCGCTGTCGCGCTCGCGGCGGAGAAAGGCGTGATAGTTGAGGATCGCCACCTTGGCCTTGCCCAGTTCCTCCCGCAGACTCGGCGGCAACAAGTCCAGTTGCCGGTAGTAGCTGTTGGGGTCGCTCGGCAGCAACACCCGCAGGCGGTCGCGGATGGTGATGCCCGGCGACACGATCAGAAAGGCGTCCGAGAATCGCTGATCCTGGCGATTGGCGAGCTTGTTCAGCGCCTGCCAGGCCAGCAGCATCCCCATCACCACGGTCTTACCGCTGCCGGTCGCCATCTTGGCGGCGTAACGCAGCAGCGGAGAATGACCGTCCGGGGTGGCTTGGGCGTTGGCCTGCCGCAACCGTTCCAGGATGAACGTGCCATGGTTGGCGTCGTGGCGGGGCGCAATCTCGGTCAGATAGATGATCGTCTCCACCGCCTCGATCTGACAGAAGAACAGTCGCCGCTCCCGGTCGGGGCGGGTCCAGTACTCCAGCAAGCGGCGGGTAACGGAGGTCGTGTAGGGCCGCCCGGCCTGCCGCCAGTGCGCCACCCGTGCCCGGAGATCGTTAATCAGTTGGTTCTCTTCGGCCCGGTGCTGGAGGTTCAAATCCAGCGCCCCCTGCTTCTGCGCGCCCTTGAGCTTGGGCTTGGCGATGGGAATGAAGTAGGTGCTCCGTCGCCGTCCCGGCGCGATTTCATCGGTGATGCCGTCGTCGGTGAAGCGGAAATGCCGCCGGGGTTCCTCGAACGGGGAGTTGATGACGGGGTTATCGATGATGACCTGGCTCATGCCGCATTTCTTCTTCTGTTTCGTTCTTCTGGCCCTGTGGTCCGCCCACCGCGCGATACCCCCGCCGCTCTTTCCGCTGGCACACCTTCACACCAGCCTCGATGGCGGCGGTTTCGGTCTCGAACCAAGTTTCCCGCACCGTGCCCGGCTGTCCGATCCGGCCCCACTCACGGACCAGCGCCCAGGAGCCGAATAAGGTTCGGGCCACGGCAAGGGTGTAGAAGCGCTGCCGGTTGTGGGCCGGCTCGCGTCGCTGAAGGTGGGTGATCACCGCCCCGGCCCGGTCCAAGCCACATCCGCCAGATGCGCCCAGCCATCGTCCATCGCCTGATCGATCCGCGCTGGGGTCATCCCAAAGACCGTGGCCAACGCCTCGATGCTCCAGACCGGACGACCGTCCTCCGCGTAGTCCGGCGCGGGAATGCCACCCTCGTTAGCGGCCATCCGCAGCAGGTCATGGAGTTGTTCGGTCGAAAGGTCATCGAGGTTCATGGTCGGTATTCATGATTTAAAGATTTACTGAAATGTGATTTTACTGAAAAGTACCTTTACGACGGTTGAAAGTGCTTTTCCAGCAGTTCCCGGACCTCATCCGCCATCTTCACCCCGCGTAGGGCGCACTGGCTCTTGATGCGAGCGTGCAGGCTGGCCGGCACGTCGATGGTCAGCCGCTTGGTGGCTTCCGTGCGGTTGTTCACCCAGTCATCGGCCTTGGCGGCATCATCCGCCCGCGCCGCGCCCGGCTTGACGCCGAAGGATACTTTCTTGCTCATAGGCTCTCACTTCATGGCTTGCCCCAGCAGTTCATTGGCGAGGGCCAGAATCTCCTTGCTCGCCAGACTGCCGGGGTCGTCTTCCAATACCGTGCTACCGTTCGCCGCGCTCTCGGCGAAAGCGACCCACTGCCCGACGTGCGTTGCCAGCACCGGAATGGCGTAGCCCGCCAGCGCCGCCGCGACGTGAACAGCCAGGGTGGTTTTGCCCACGCCGCCCTTCTGATTCAGGAACGCCAGGATCATCGGATTTCCGTATTTGTAATTTCACGATTCATCGTAGAATCGGATTTCCCCAAGGTCAACCCAGAGTCGCTAAAATCCAGCGATGGAAACTCATCCTCCCTACCAAGCCGGCGCCACCGCTGCCCCGGAACCTGACCCAACCACCGATGACCTGGTGGCGCTGGCCCACGCCAACCACCAGGGCAATCCCTACGAGACCGGGGAACAGTTGCTTACCCGGCTGCCGGGACGGTTGCGCGCCCTGGCCGACCAGGTGCTGGGTGGCAAGATGAACGCCGGGGAGGTGGACTATGCCCTGGCCGTGCTGATCGACAGCATCGAGAACGCGCCGGCGGTTGCCCGGAAGATGCATTGAACACCCACCGCCTCGTCGCCCTCCTGCTCACCCTCACCCTCGCCGGTTGCGGGCAGCGGGATGAGTCCATCCCGCCCGCCCTGGCCGAACTCCACCAGCGGGCCGCCCGTGGGGACGCCGCCGCCCAACTGGACCTGGGGCTACGCTACGTCACCGGCAAGGGGATTCCGTCCGACGAACGGGCCGCGTTGCGCTGGATCGGGAAAGCCGCTGCTCAAGGCAACGCCGCCGCCCAATTTGAACTGGGCAGCTACCACACCCTGGAACCACACCGGGACTACGAGCGGGCGGGCGATCTGCTCCGGCAATCCGCCCTTCAGGGCTTCGCTCCGGCGCAAACCAGCCTGGCGCTGCTGTACCTGACCGGCGCCGGCGTGCCCGTGGATCGGATCGAGGCCTACGCCTGGCTCGGTCTGGCCGCCGAACAGGGCGAACGGGATGCGTTGGAGTTGCAGCCCGGCCTCCAGGCCGAATTGAGCGACGCGGAGTTACAGCAAGCGCGGCAACGGGCGCAACAGTACCGCCAGGGGTCGTTGTAACGGTTACCGCCCCGACTGGGCCGCTCGCAGCACTTGTGCCAGTTTTTGCGGTTCGTCGGTCCCCAGCCGCAGCCGTTCCCCCGAGGTCAGGGTGATTTCCACCGCCTCCCAGCCCGACACGTTGTACAGCCAGCCGCGCGGGGTGCGGTGGATGCCCCAGCCGTACAGCCAGGAATTACGCACCGGCTGCACGTCCACGATCTCGGCCAGCAGGACGCGCTTCCGAATCAGGCCGACGCCGAAGCGAAACAGCAGGTGGGCGGCGTCGATCTCGACGGTCAGGGCGTAAAACAGCACCAGAAACACGGCCATCAGCGCCGGCCCGATCACGGTGATCAACATCACGCCGGTCAGCCCCCCCACGCCGGCAGCCAGCACCGCCACCAGCAGCAGGGGCGCCACGATCGCGGTGGCGAACTGGGTATGGCGATAGCGGAGCGGCGGGCGCATCGGGATGGCCTCGATCAAGGTCGGAGTCGGGTTTTGCTACAGTGTAGCCCCTTCATCCCGACCGGATCGCCGCCATGGCTCGACGCCCCCGCTCCCGTACCGCCCGCGCCTTCCCCAAAACCCTGACCGGTATCCTGGCCTCCATCGTCCTGGCTGTGCTCGCCGCCTTGGGCATCAAGACCGACTGGTTTCACGGGAAACCGTCCGCCCCGCCCACGGAACGCCCGGCCGCCGCGCGCACCACGGCCCCGCCCGGCGACCTGCCCCGCACCCCCGGCACCTTCACCGCCGCCAAGCGGGCGCTGTACGAGCAGGTGTACGCCGATCACCGGGTCACGTTTTACTGCGGCTGCCGGTACGATGCCGACCGCCGGATCGACTTGGCGAGCTGCGGCTTGGAATCCCTGGCCGACAAGCCCAGGGCGCAACGGATCGAAGCCGAGCACATTTTTCCCGCCGCGCAGTTCGGCAACTTCCGCCCCTGCTGGCGCAACCCCGGCGACTTTCCCGAGTGCGTCAAAGGCAGCGGCAAGACCGTATCGGGCCGCGAGTGTTGCCAGAAGGTCGATACCGTGTTCGAGGCCGCCCACAACGACCTGTTCAACCTGGTGCCGGCGGTGGGCGAGGTGAACGGCAAACGGAGTGATTTCAACTGGGGCATGATCCCCGGCGAGAAGCGGGAATTCGGGGCCTGCAACTTCGAGGTGGATTCCAGCATCCGCCGGGCGGAACCGCCAGAAAACATCATGGGCGACATCGCCCGCGTGATGTTCTACATGGCCGACACGTATGGGTTCACCCTGTCCCGGCAGGATCAGCAGTTGTTCACCGCCTGGAGCCGGCAGGACCCGCCAGACGCCTGGGAGATCGAGCGCGCCCGCCGCATCAAGGCGATCCAGGGCCGGGGCAATCGCTTCGTGGAAGACTACGCGGCGCTGTTCGGCCAGGCCGCGCCGGTGGCGACGACTCCCGCGCCAGCGGTTCCCGCGCCCGCGCCGGTGGCCGCGAATCCCTCCGGCTGGACCTGTGGCGCGAAGACCACATGCGGGCAAATGGCCTCGTGCGAAGAGGCCAAGTTCCACCTCACCCAGTGCGGGTTGAAGGGCCTGGACCGCGACGGCGACGGGGTACCGTGCGCGTCGCTGTGTCGGCCATAAAGGAGTCCCCGATGCTCCCTCCGCCCCCGCCCGTCCTCCTGATCCTCGGCACGGACGCCGCTGGCAAGGATTACGTCGCCGAGTTCCTGAACCGCCGCTGGCGAGCGGCCGGCCATCGCGTCGAGAAGCGCGCCGGCGGGTTCGCGGCGCCGGTCGCCGATGCCCGCTCCAGCAGCGAGCGCAAGGGGCGCTGGGGCCGATTTCGAGAGCGAGCCTTCCTGGGCCTGTTCCCGCTGCTGCGCTCGCTGCTACCCGCCGTGGCCCGGCTGCTCCTGGCGCGCGACCGGCGCCGCTTTCGGCCGTCGGTCGTTCCGCTGGTGGTGGTCAGCCACACCGCGCTGCGGTTGCTGGCGCTGGTTCTGGGTCAGCAGCGGGAGGGGTTGGCCGCCCTCGCTCGCCGCCCGGCGCTGGAACGCGCCTTGCGCGCGGCGCTGCCGCCCGGAACGACGGTCGTGGTGCTCGACGTCGCTCCCGCCACCCGCCGCCGGCGGATCGCCGCCCGGATTCGCTCCGGCACCGTCGATCCTTTCGACCGCTACATGCTCGCCGACCCGGACCGCGCCGAGCGCATCGAGCATTGTCTGGTGGAACTGGCGACCCGCTACCTGAATGCGGCCATCATCGGGAACGATGACTTGGACGATGTGGCACTCGAACGGGAACTCGCCCGCGCGCTCGGCCGGACCGCGCCGTTCCTCCCACCTTGAATCCCGAGTGGCCGCCATGCCCGACGAAACCCACCTCGCTCCGCATCGCCCCACGCTCGACGACCTCGACCCCGAGAGCGCCACCACCGACCGGCTGGTCGCGCTGGCGCGTAGTCACCGCGCGGGCGAGGAATACCCCACCGCCGAGGTCCTGCTCGGCAACCTGCCGAAGGTTCTACACGCCCTGTGTGATCACCTGCTGTCGGGTGAGGCCACCACCTTGGACGTGGCCTACCGGTTGGCGTCCCTGATTGACGCCATCGAGGGCTGCCAGGGCAACCCCATACCGACTCGCCGGACGCACTGACCCCGCCGTGCGGTGGGGACAACGGGGGCTGGTCATGGGGCCGGGCCGGACACCCAGCTTATTCGGGTTGTCTATAATCCGGTTATTTAGCCGGTTGTTTGAAGTCAGTAGGATACTTGTATTTCACAGGATCACCTTGACTTTGATCGACTCCCATCAAACTGATAACCGGACGCCGATTGCCCCATAAGTATCCTGTTTTTCCGCCAAAAATAATGCGGCCTAACTGGTACATGAATGTCTTTCCCTGGTCGCCCGCCGCTGCGTTACAGCCTTTCAAATAAATCGTTGTCTCCGGCTTGACATAGCGACCGAGCGTCCCCGTTCCGAGTTTTTTCAAATTTTCAGCGCCAATTAGCTCTCGTCCGAATTTGAAATAACCTGGCTTCCCGTGTCCCCAAATGTGGATTTCGCGAATAAACGGCGCCACCTCCGTCAAGCGGGCCTGCTTCTTGACTTCATCCGCAAGTTCCTTTTCCAAATATGCTTTGAAAGCGTGAAAATCCAAGATAGGCAGTGCTAGAGTCTTACCTGCGGTCATTCTCCGCGTGGCCATATCCTTTAGCAGGGCTTCTGCCGGATCGTCCGGTTTTTCAGGGTAAAAATCGAGCGTGCCAGACATGGTCCTCATCTCCTTGGGGTCCCCACCGAGCCTGACGTGGCCTGATCGTCGGTTCGGCGCTTTGTTATCTTGCTTTCACAACAGCAAGGTCGCCGTTACGAACCATTAGGTTTGCAACCCTCACGCCAACCGCACCGCTTCGGTGTATTCCCCAAAATTCGGATCGCTTCAACTGGCTAGCTGGGCGCGTGCAATGAGACGGCTGTACATCTCGCGTACCCCCTCCACATTCCCCGACCCCATCCCTTCAAGTCGGGCTGCTCGCGGCCGCCGTCACTTTCGACAGCAGGCCCAGGGAAGCGGCGGCAGCGCTGGGGAAAGGGGGAACGGCGGGAGGATATGGATAGCGGCGCAGTTGCGGTGGCGCTCTTATTAGGAGAGCAATATTTGCCAGTAATTGCCATAGTTAAAATGGGTCATTTTGGCTCATAAGGGTCAAAATGACCCTACAAAAATAGGGCTAAAATAACCATAAGAAAATAGTATGGAATATTTTTAATTGAAACAATAGCTTGTTTAAACGGCATTAATAATGCTTGAAAGCCGCTTGAAGAAAACAATCGAACAACTGACCGATGGCGCTAGTTCAATTCAGCAAGTATTTGATTTTTTAGAGGCTAGAACCGCCAATCCTTAAGAGTATAAGTATTTGATGTTTATTGCTCGTAACGAAATAGCGCCACTGGTTGCTACGCGGAGAAAATTGTATGGCAGATATTGTTGCTCCAAAGTACCCAACCGAAGTCGAAATGATTAGCTTGCTACGCTCGCTTCTCCCAAGGGCATTTCCCGTGCTTAGGAATCGTGGGAAAGATATGAATCCTTGGGGAGTTAGCCGTCCTGTAAGCGACCCCAAGCGGGGTGGCCATTTCGGAGGCATGAAGGATGGAAAGCTCGTCAAGGCCAAAGCCGCTGATGTCTACCTCAATGCCAGTAATCCATACGAAAAGAAACTAGGCGATGCCCTGTTCAAGACATTCCTCAAATACCGCCTATCGCTGGGTATCAGTTTCATCGTATGGAACGGGCAGAAATCAAATCCAGATGGAACCATCAGAAGGTACGTTCCGCCCAAAAATACCCCGACATGGCGACATGAAGATCATCTGCACATCGAATTCAACCCCAAAACGGGGGATCGCGATCAATCCGACCTCTTATTGGTCATTATTGATGAAATCAAAATGGCTATAGGCGAACCAATCCAGGAGTATCCATACGCTCGACCCTGACGGAGCGCCTGTTCGACGTGATCCCGCGCGGAGAAAGCCCACCGCCGCGCCGGACGCCCCGCACGTCTGTTCGTCTGTTCTATGCGGCGCTGCGTCCGGAGCCGCCGCGTCTGACGCACTGAACCGTGGGGCGTCCCTCTCGCTCGGCCTGCCACGTTCCCGTCCCGTGGTCACCCTGGCGGTGGCGTAGCCGCCGCCTTTGAGGGTTCGGGCGCCAGCGCCGGCTCCCGGGCGCGGGGGCGTAGCCGCCGCGTCCCGCGCGGTGTGGCGTCGGGCCGGGGCGCTATCGCCCGACGGTCACGGTCGTAGCGTTATTCCCGGTGGTGTCGCAAGTGAAAGACCCATTCCCGAATCCGCTGCACTTCCTCCTGCAAGGCGCGGACGGTCTCCAGTTCGCGCTCGGCTTTCATGGCCAGGTCGTGGGCCGGGTTGCGGGTTTCGTGTTCCCATTCCGCCTCCCGGTCGTACAGTTCGGCCAGGCGGGCGTCGAGCCGCGCGGCCAGGGTATCCAGCTCGGTCATGGTGGGTTCTCCCCGTGGATCGGATGCTCGGCAGATTAATGGACGGTCGCCCGCCGCTCGGGCGGGAACGCCGGGGCAAAGCGGCCTCTACGAAAGTCGGCCATCAGGCGCACGACGCTTTGGAATTCGTAATCGGCCACCTCTCGGCACACTTCGCCGGTAACCTCCAGAATCAGCGCCACGTCGTCGGGGCTGAACCCGTCGTACCGGCCGGACTCGAAGAGGAAGCTCCAGCCGGGTCGGTTTCCAAGGGTGTATGTCTCGTAGCACACGCCGCGTTCCCCGGCGTCGCACACGCCGGTTGTCCGCTGGGCGATGACCCGGCTACCGACCGCCAGGTTTAGTGATTCGCTCATGTTCGGGTTCCTCTCGGTTTGGCCCCGGCGGGCCGGGGCGTGGGATGGAGTTTCAAAGCGGGTTGCCGCGCGACTCGGCGGCGGGTGGCCTCCACAGGTCCGGGCGCAAGCGGTGGCGCGGCAGCGCGCCGACCGTGGCGCGCTCGATGCGGAGCGCCAGTTCGGGACCGGCGCGCTTCTGGCCGTAGCAAATGTTGCGAAGATGGCAGAGCGAGGTTCCGGCCGCGTGGGCGATGGCGCTCAGCTCGGTTCCGCTTCTGCCAGCAAGGAAATCGCGGGCGTCGTTCATCAGCTTAACCTCAAGGGTGCAAGGCAAGGGGCGTTGCCTTACCATAAAACAATGGACTCGAAAACAATTCGTCACCAGAACCTGCTGTTGCTGTTCGCGCGCTACCGCACCCAGAAGGACTTTGCGGAGGCGCTGAACGTCAGCGCCCAACGCATCGGTCACCTGATCAACGCCACCAAGGCGATTGGCGACGCCACCGCTCGGCAACTCGAACAGCTTCACGGCTTGCCGCCGGGCTGGATGGACGTGCCGCACGGCGCGGAGGACGCCGCGACGCCCTACGCGCCGCTGCCGCTGTCGGACGACCGGCGCCGGCTGCTCGCCGACTACGACCAGATGACGCCGGTCTACCAGGCGCTGGCGCGCGAGGCGGTCGCGGCATTCCTGGCGCTGGAACGGTCGCGCCTGGCACCGGGGGTTTCGCACGTTCACCAGGAATCCTGAGTAGTGGTCGCGCCGTCCTTGGCGCGGTGAAGGGGATGCCTACTGTTGCCATTTGCCGTCTTCGTAGCGCAGATCGAGCACGGTGTTTTCGTACTCTTCGCGCGTGACTTCCTCAAAGTCGTATGGGGTCAGCCGTTCGCAGGTGGGAGCTTCGGCCTCAGTCGCCTCGTACAGACTGCCGTGGATTCCGAACCGGTGTTTTTTGTGGATGTAGTACGGCATGGCGCGTTCTCCGTCGAGAGCCATCCGTGGCAGGGTGGGTTTATAGGGCAAGTTCACCGACCGGCAACTCAAATCGGCGCTGGGTGGCGACAGGGCCAAACATCAGCGGATCGTCGTCCTCCTCGGCGGGTTCGGCTTCTGGCCAGTCGTTCGCCCGCCAGCATTCATCAAACCGGGCCAGGGCGGTTTGCCACTGCTCGCGGCCAGCCCGAAGCTGGGCGAGGGTGAGAGGCATCACCGCCACTTGCAGCGGTTCGCGGGTCTGGACAAAAACGAATGTTGCGCCCAGCGACTTTGAGAGATCGCAATAAAACGCCGCGCTCAAGGGATAGCGATAACGTTCCATCGCCGTCTCAACCGCTGCAAGGTTCCACGTTGTTTTCAGTTCCACTACGTGCCGCTTGCTCTCGTGGTGAACGTCCAACCGCCCTTTGAGCGGGAGCAATCCGCTGGCCCTGGGCTGAATGATGGTACGTTCCTTTTTCCCGTGGCGTAGCAGCTTCCGGGCTATCGGGTTGGCTTGCAGGGCCGCGACGACGGCCCGGGCGCGGTCCAGTTCGGCGGGGCGGATCGGCGTCCAGCCTTGCGCCTGCGTCCATTCCCATTCGGCCTTACCGTTGCGGGAGCGGCGGTCTTCGGGGATAACGCGGAATTCCTGCGTGAACTGGCGCGGCGTCAGCGCCAGGCTGTGAACCAGCGTCCCGAACCGCATCGGGTCGGTCGGCTCCTCGGCGGGCCGTTGCGGGTCCAGATACTTCCGCCAGCAGGCGGCGGGGCTGCGCAGCATCTCAATCAGCCAGTGCGAGGAAATACCTTGCAGGTTTTGGTAATCGCGGTTGTTCATGTGGCCTCCAAGCGGCGCAATAGTCGCCAAAGTACCGCGCCAGTCATGGCGCGGTAGGTCGCGGGGGTTATAAGTGCGTATCCAGTCCAGTGATCTGCGTGAATATCCGCTGGAGGTCTTCGCAATAAATATCGTCAAGCTCTGCAACGACATCGATTGCGAAAGTGGGCGCTCCTTCCTGTCGGAAAAATTTCATCCGGTAGGTGTCGCTTGGCTCAAGATAAATGCCGACTTTGTTAATCCGGTTTTGGGTTAAATTTTCCGGTAACCTAAAGATTAAAGCGTTCTCTTCGGTCACAAGATTTTTGGCTCCGGTCATAGCGATAAACCGGTTTCCACCTAGTTGTTGCAAAATGGTAGTCGCTATCGTTTTTGACATGGGTCTTTTCTCCAAAAAGTGCGCCCTCCTTGGCGCTGCGATTGGGTTATTTGCCGCCGTTGCCGTTATCGGCGGGCTTCGATTCAATGAGCCGGATAAACTCCGGCTTGTAATGCAGTTGTCGGAATTGCGCGATGGCGTCGGCGTATTTGCCGGCGCTCACAACCTCAAACTCCACCGCGAAATAGCCGTTGCCGTTGGCGCGGCTGGCGCGCTTGCACATGTGCGCCCGAATCGTTTTACCTAAAAGCGACTCGCCTTTAAGGCGGTACGTCCGGCGCAATTCCTCGAACTGGTCGAGGCTTTCGGTCTTGAACAAGATCGAGGATAAGACCCCTTCTGGATCGATAAACAGAAGGGCAAGCCAATTTTGGAGCGGGTATCCAAAAAACTCCCCTTCCGAGATTTGAGCGCCGACTAACTCCATGTCGAGTTTGGATCCGCGAAAGTTGCTCGCGCCGATCTTGAATTGTCCCGCTTGGCAGTCAGGCCGCCATTGCCGTACTGAATCCGCCATAATTTGGCCGGGTTCCGGTTTGGTTACATCATTAAGGCTAATCTCGTTCATGTTGCCCATTTTCATTCGCCCGCCATTGCTGGCGGGCGCCTCACCAGGTCAGAGTTCAACGATTTCCAGAGCACGCTTCTGAATATTCCAGCGCAAGCGGTAACCGCTCAGGCGCAAGAAATAACAAGCGGTAACAAGCTTCATGTCAGGATAGAGCTGGATCATTGCACGCTCCCCCAGGTCGGCGTTTCCCAATACCAGCCCGTATCCTGTGCGGGCCGCCCATACGGATAGCGGTGGGTTTCCTCGGCGCGCTCCTCGTCCGCCAGCCAAGCGCGGCCTTCGGGACTGTTAAGCCATTGATCGAACGCCCGCTGATCTTCGGCTTGGCGCGCGGCGCTCCAGGTGGCATAGGCGGGATCGGCGGCAAGCAGGGCTTGCCAGTCGGGTTGAGTTGCGGTTAGCATCGCTTTTACCTCGTTTCGTTCGCACGGTTCGGGGTTGCAATGGGGCGCTCGCGTTGCGACCAACAACGCGAGCGCCTTTTTTCATACGGCCTTGCGTAGCCGTTGCTGTTCGTAATCTTTATGAATAGCCGCATAAAATGCGTTCATCTTGTCGACCGCTTTCATCAATTCATCTAGCGTTCTCTTGTCGAGAAGATTGTAACGATGAAGGGCAACAACTTCTGATGCTTTTGCGGCAACTTCGATGAGTGGATTGTGGTCATGGCTCATAATGGCACTCCGGGGTAATTAGTTGGAAAGTTGTATTCAATACGAGCAGGCTCATTCATGACATCATTCCAGTTCTCCTCTACCAGGGCCGCGTTAATTTCTTCGGCCAGCGCCTTAATTGAACTTCCACGCAAAAACTTGGTGATTTCCAGCGTGATGTATTCGGGAAAGGTCACTTTGTGATAAGAACCATCCGGGTGATAAACCACATCGCCGCGTTGAGCGACGCAGCGTTTCAAGGTCACGCTGCCAATCAAAATCCCTTCTGGGCCACTACCATCGATTTCGTATTCGATGATTGCGGGCATGGGGACGCCAGCAAGTTCTAAAGTGGTTTCGTATTTATCTATGTTCATTGCAAATCCCCTAGAGAGTGGTTAATCGGTTTCCTATCGCAAACTCAATGACTCCAATGTAGAGAATTCTACCAAAAAGGTAGAGAAAAGTAAATAATAATTATTTATAAAGCTAAACCGAATAGGTAGAGTTCAGCAGGAAAAAACGCGGGGGAACTTGCGAGAAACAGCGGGAAAGCCGCCGCGCCAGCGGCGGCAAAAAGAGGGGCGCGACTAACCCAACAAGAACCCGCGCGCCCAGACGCCAGCGGGCGCGGCGGGCCGCCAGACACCCCAGGGCGGGAGGGCGGAAAACCCGCAAGGGAACACGACCAGGGGCAAACCGAGACCAGCCGCGAACGCGGCGGACGCCCACGACCCAGAACCGGACCCACAGAAACACGACGACGACGACGAGGACGGCAGCAAACCGGGCGAGCAAGGGGAGGAGGGGAACACGACCAGACCGGAACCGGGGCCACCAGCGGCCACGGCGCGCACCAGCGCCACCGAGCGGGCGGCAAACGCACCGCGACCGGAGCCAAACGCCGAGGCCGCGAACACCACCGCGCCAGGGGCCGCCGCGCGCACGAAGAGATCCGCGCCCGGCGCGCACCCGACCGCCACCGACCGGCCACCGGCCAGCACCGACCGCACCACGCCGGCCACCAGGGGCCGGAAGGCCACCGGCAAGCGGCGGCCACCGGAAAACCCGACCACGGCGGGGGCGGGAAACAGGGACACGACTACGCCCCAGCGGACAACGACCGGCCGCAGCGCGCCGCAAACACGGCGGCCAAGCGGCGCGACGCGCCACCCCGGCACACCGGAACCGGCGGCGGCGCAACGGGAACGGACACCACCCACGAGGGCGGAAGGCCAGCGGCGGCGGGCACCGAGCGAACGGCGCAAAAGGAAACCAGGCGGCCCGAACGGGCGAACCGGCCACCCCAGGACGCCGAAAACCGGGCCGCAGCGGCAAACGAGGAAAACCGCACGACGGCGACAAACCCGGAAAAGGCGCGCGACGAGGGGCGGAAGGAAACGCCCAGCGCACCACCCGCCCAGGGCGCGAACGCGAAGCGAGCAGAACGGACCACCGACGACGGGAACGGCGCAAACGAGAACCGAGAACGAGCCACGAGACACCCCCAAGAGACCAGACCAGAGACACCAGGCCGAAAACCGACCCGACCCGACACCCCGGCGACCGGCCCGCCGACCCGACCCGACCCGGCGCAATGGGCGCGAAGCGGCGAAGCGAACCCTTGCGCCGGGTCGGGCGGGGCGGCATCGGGCAAACCGAGGGCACGAACCGAAGAGAACAGCGAAAAAGGCGAACGGGGGAGCTAGGAAACACCCACAAGGTGATCCCGTGGTTAAAGCGGGGAAACGTGCGTGATTAGTCTTTTCGCGTTGCATCTGCCGCGAACCGGGTTTTCACCTCGCGCGGGGCGGAACGCGCCGCGCCTCCCGGTCGGGCGCTGATCCACGCTCAGGGCGCGCGGGCGCCGCGTAGCCAGCCGGCGCGACCCCACCCACCCCGGTTCGGGTGAAGAGGGGATCGGTGGCGGTGCGCGGGGTTTTCGCCCACGGGTTTTCAGCCCCGCGCGCCGCCGATTGCTCCACCCAAAGGCGGCGCGCGGGGCTGGGCCGCCAAGCGGGGGACGCGCGGAACCACGACCGCCGCAGAGTCTCGGCGCCCGTGGCCGGGTGCCGCGAGTGTCGAGCGGCCCGGCCACGACGCGCCGCATCCAAAAGCGCCCCTCGCGCGAAGGCCCCTGACTCAGGTTCGGCAGCCTGGGCGTTTGCCATGAATAGCGAACCGTGGGGTGGGGTTCAGCGCAAGAAATGCGTGTCGCGCTGGAAGATTTGGGTTGCGGGCCGTTCGGCGCGGACAGCGACAGCGCGGGTCGGTTGCTGCCAGGCGCTGGTTTAACCCCGACGGTCCGTACCACCAGGAATGGCATTTTTGGAAATGGAGTGCTATGGAGGGATAACGACAGGTCAAGAGGCAGCGCAGCCCCTGACGGGTGGGACGCAAGGTGACCCGGTGATGAAAGCTCCGCATGGAAAACTGCCCATCCGCCGCGTGATCGGCGGGGTCCTCTGCGGCTTACCGCTGGCGCTGACGCTGGCCTGCGTCTTCTGGATCCGAGCGCTTCCCCCCGCAACCGTGGCGATGGGTGGGGTTCTAGCCACCATCGCCGTCCTGATTGGATGCCTTAACCTCTACCTGGCTTACCTGCGCCCCTGGCGGTATCGGCGCCAGCGGGGTTCCCTGGAGGGCTACCGCTATGTTTCGGGGCTGCCGCTGGTGGGCACCCTGTTCCAAGTGGCCGGCTGTCTGATCGCCTTTGGCAGTCCAACCGTCGGTTTCATTGGCGGCCTGGCGGGGCTGCTCGATGTCGGTGGCGTGCCGTGGATTCCCGTGCTCACCTGGCAAGACCGTTCCTTATGGGGGGATTGACCCGCCGGGATCGGGTATTCTCCAATCCATCCCGGACCCCGCGCGGGCTAACGTTCGGTCACAGCCATCAGGACAGAGCCACCATGTTCGACACGCAACACGCGAGCGGCTACCGGGAATTACTGCCCGGCATCCAGCAGAAGACGCGGGTATTCGGCGAAAAAACCCTGCTAGCGGAGTTCGTTCTCCGCCGGGGCAGCGCCCTGCCCGTCCACGCGCATCCCTACGAACAGACCGGCTACCTGGTCCAGGGGCGACTTCGGCTCCGGATCGGCGACCAGGAGTTCGAGGCTCGGGTGGGAGATGCGTGGTGCATACCAGCGAACGTTGATCACGGCGCGCACGCGCTGGAAGACGCCATGGCGGTCGAAGTGTTCTCGCCGGTGCGGGAGGATTACCTGCCCCAGTGAGGATTGAACGGGGCGGAACGCACGGCGTTAGGGGCAAGCAGTAGAACTGCGGCCCGCGCCGGGGAAGGCAAAGTCTCGGCCACCCGCGAATCGCGGATGCGGGCGCAACGGCGCGGGCGAAGCCGGCGCGGGTTTGGGTTCGGGCGCCCACGCCGGGGATCGGGCGCGGGTGGCGGTCGGCCCCTGGGCGACGCCCCCAGCGCCAGGAGCGACCGCGCTTCACCGCCCGCTGAAACCCGCCACCCGCAACAGCGCGGGCGCGCGGCGCGCGGGGCGCTCGCCGGGGCCGCCCGCCTGCCGCGTCCCGCCCACTGTCCGTTCGGCGGCGCGCGAACCATGCCATGCCCGATCCACACGCCAGGGCCGCCAGGCGGTGGAAGACCTTGGCGGGGGCGTAGCCGCCGCCTGATCGCGTTCGGGTGTTGCCGACCGCTCCCCGGCGCGGGGGCGAAGGACGCGGCGCCGCATGTCTGTTCCGTGCGGCGCCGCGTCCGGAGCCGCCGCGTCCGGCCCGCCGCACCGGGGAGCGCCATCCTGGCCTGGACGGTTGCGGATCGGCTTCGTGGCCGCCCGAGCGCCGCCGGGAGCGGCGCTGAGCCAGGGAGGGCAAGGGTTCGGTGGCCGCCAAAGCAGCGAAGCGACGAGGAGCAAGGGAACGAGCCGGCAAAGGCGGTTGCGGCGCTCTGCGCCGCAAAGCGAAGCGGCGCGGGAGGGAGCGCCAGCGACCGGGAGTCGCCGCGAAGCAACCGCCCGGCGAAGTGGACCGCGGCGACGAGGAGCAAGCGGGACCGTGGCCGCCGTGACGCCCGCTCGGCCGGCGCGACGGCGGGCCGTGGCCGCCGCCCGCTCGGCTGCTGGGCGCGGCCAAACAGCCGGACGGCCCCGAAGGACCGCCCGACCCCCGGCCGAATCACCAGCCGACGAAGAACACCACGACCACGCACCCGCGAACCGCCACCGGCCGGGCACCGAACCACCAGCCACCCGACCAAGGGCACCACAGATCAGAGAACGCGAACCGCGACGCCCGCGCGGCCGACCGGAACACGAACGACACCCGCACGACGCCGGACGGCGAGCGGCGGAACCGAACGAACGCAGCCCCGAAACGCCGACCGAACCGAGCGGCAGCCCAGGCAGCCGGAGAAGGCCAGAGAAGGGAACGAGCGAGACCAGAAACGGCAGAGAAGGACAAGGACACAGGACACCCCCACGAACCAGCAACGCCGAAGCCGGCCAACCCAGCCCCCGCCGCGCGCCGCGAACGGCCACGAGAGGGCCGGCGAGGGGCCCCCGGCGCAACCGCCGCCAAGGATGGCGGCGTGCGAAGGGCGCCAGGAGGAAGCGCCCCGCGTTGCGCCGGGGGATACGCCGGGCACAATCAAAAAACCAGCGCGCGCGGCATGAAATAACTCGCCCCGCTGGGAGCGGGGCACAACGCCGGGGACGTGGGAGTGAGGAAAGCGCCTCCGCCGCGCCGGACGGACCCGCGCGGCGCCCAGCGGACGGCGGACAGCGAACCGCCATGGTCCCGCCGCGGGCTGTTTCGCCCGGAGGCGGTTCCCAGCGGACAGCGATAGCGCCGATCCGTACCGCCCAAGCGTGCTCCTGGCCGGGAACCGCCGAGACCCAAAGCGCAAAATCACCCAGAACCCGACGCGCGATGGACGCAGGAACGGGAACAGCGGCAGGAAGCCCGGAACTAGCGGTTATCCGGTGGTGACCCGGTGCCGCATGTGATAAATTATCACTCGACTGCCTAAATATGAGGTTAAAGCCCATGACGAACGATGAACGGATCGGCCACAAGATTACGGTGCGGCGGGCCGTACTCAGGATGAACCAAGCGGAGTTGGCCCGTCGAGCCGGCGTTGCGCAGAGCTACATCAGCATGATCGAGAACGGCGAACGGCCGCTAACCGACGAACTGCTCCAGCGGATCGTGGCGGCGCTCGATTGCAAGCCAGAGCATCTTCTGCGGGAATTCCAGGACGTGGCCTGACCGCCTATGCCGCGTTCCACAGCGCCCGGTCCTCGTCGCTCAACCGGAGGTTTTCCCGGGCCAGGAAATCATCCAGCGTGGGCAACGGCAACCGCTCCATTACGAACGCCCGGAACGCGGCGTGCTCGAAATCCAGCTTTTTACCGCGCAACAGGGATTTCCAGACCGGTTGAGCTTGGGTAAATGTGTCCCGCCATTGCTGGATCACGGTTTCGGGAGTTTCCTGGTACTGCTCGCGCGCCGCCGCTAGCTTACAGGCCATGAAGCGTTCTTTCAGACGCCGCAATTCCCGTTGGCGCCCTTCCACGCCTTCCCGCCGCCGCCGCTTTTCCGTCTGCCGCTGGGTTTGCTCGATTTCCGGGTCGAGCCAGTCGTCCTGAATCGCCTGGATGAAAAAGCCGGCCTGGTTTTTCACTTCCTTGTGCTGCGCGGTCAGCGCCAGTTTTTGCCGAATCCGATCCAGGTCGTAGCGGTCGAGGATGGCCCGCGCCGCCTTTTCCGCCAGGCCCAGACGCACCAATTCGGCGAACGCCGCCCGCCGTTCCTCGCTTTCCGTGTCCACCGGCATTGCTTCGCCCGGCGGCTCGGCCATGGCTTCCTCCGGCGCGCTGCCCAGTTCCGCCGCGCCAGTAGTCAGCGCTTCGTCGTCGCTGTCGAACACCAGCCGAACCCCGACGATCTTGCCGCCCCGGCCCTGCTTGACCGGTTCCCAGGTAAATGATTTTCCAGTTTTTTCCAGTAATTCCAGCCGCGCCGGTTCCAAAACCCTGTTCTTGAAATTACGAAAGATTTCGTATTCATCCTCTTCCAGCCCCAATACTTCCCATAACTCCCCCAAGGAAAATACCACTTCATTTTTTCCCCTGCCTAGAAAGGACTTTCTGAATTCAAAAAACCGGATCGCATACTGCCCCTTGAATTGCATGACTTGTTCGAGTTCGTACCGCGTAAAATACGACTTCAGTTGCAATAACAACGGCTTTAGCTCCGGATCGAAACGAAACGATATCGTGCCCTGCTTTTCCTTATATCTTGCCGATGAAAGCCACGTCGTTTTCAGTAACTCCTTGGTCTCCGGATTGTAAAATTTAAGTATCCTGGTGAGTAATCTATCCGTCACCCTGTTCAACACGGCATATTGCTGTTTGTGAGTAATACCCAATATATCCCCAAGTTCTGTTACACGGAACGTGTAAACCTGGAAATCCGTATCGTCCCTATGGATCTGCGAGATCAAAATTTTGATGATTTTCTGTTCCTCGACCGTCAATCGGTATCTTGCCTCGATCAATCGGTTGCTTTGAACGACCAACAATTTCCTGATCACTTTTCAGCCCGTGTTTATCCTTGATCCAGCAAAACCATAGCACAGAGACACTAACATTGATACTGCTCTTGGCTTGTATCAAAGTTCACCCACTCCAAGTATCAAAGTTCGCGGCGCTCACCCACTCCAAGTATCAAAGTTCGCGGCACTCACCCACTCCAAGTATCAAACTTACCCACTCCAAGTATCAAAGTTTACCCACTCCAAGTATCAAACTTACCCACTCCATGTATCACATAAAAAAAATAAGTAATTGATATTTAATGATTTTTTCTTGGCTAAACAAAAGGTTTTTAAAACAAAACAACAACAGGGGGCGTTGCCCCCTGGCCCCCTTGTTGTTGTCTTATAATTGTATCTTAAAGTGGACATAACAGGAGTTTGCAGCGCTTCCCACGTATCAAAGTTCGCTACGCGCGCTATTAAAACCGTACCACCTGGGAGAAGAGCCCCCGAGTCGCCAAGGGGAAGGAGAAGCCAGCGGCGGTGGCGAAACCCACCGGGGCGGGAGAAGCCTGGAGGTGGAAGCGATTCCCCGATGTGGGAAATCGCAAGGACCGCGATCACCGAATCAAAGGATCAAGACTGATTGGCGGGTAATCGCCGCTACCGGCAACCTTCAACTGCCCATGGGGTTGTTGGAGCGTCACCGTTTCTAAATCACGGGAAAGACGCCCAGCGCCACCGCGCGATTCACCCGCCTTTCCCTTTCTCCCGGCCGGAGCCTGCCCTCCGCGCTTCGTTCGCCACCGGGCCATTTTGAGGGGATGGCCGAGCTTTTGACGCCCGCCGATTCCCGGACCCCACCGGGCCACACTGGACAAAAAATATCCCTTGCTTGGCGAAAATCATCAATTCCCTTGCAAAGCGTCCAAGATGGACCTATAAGAAAATTATATAAATTGTATCAATTTATTACTAATATACCATATTAATAGTATTGTAATCTGAGGAAGCTTCGCCCCAACCGAGCAACTTGATGGAGGAGCGCCGCAACTTTCAACAAGCAAATAATTGATATTTTTCATAAAAAACCAAGCCCGCCGCGTGCTTGGGGGCTACGGCGGGCTTGGCCCACAGGTCCCTTGTATCCGGAGCCATCCATGGACGCGCAATCTTGCAGCAAGTTAAATGCCATGCCTAGCGAGCCTGGCTCAGACCTTTGGAGCCCGCTCGCCCTTCTCAATACGTTTGACCGGCCCATCGCCTTTCACCGCTGTTTCGTGACCCTCACCGGTTCGGTCACCGCCGCGCTGATGCTGAGCCAGGCGGTGTACTGGCAGAAGCACAACAGGCATGAGGACGGCTGGTGGTGGAAGACCATGGAGGAGTGGGCCGAGGAGACTGGCCTCAGCCGCCGGGAGCAGGAAAGCGCCCGGAGTCGGCTAAAAACCGTGGGCCTGCTGGCGGAAGCGCGACGCGGCGTGCCGGCCAAGCTGTTTTACCAGGTGGACCTGCGCGCCCTGGCGCGCAGATTGAGCGACGTTCTCGCCCGCGCGACCGGAGCGCTCCAAACGAACGATCCAGATTGCCCGAAAGAGGCAGTCCAGTTTGCACGAAACCGCCAAACTAGATTGCACGAAACCGCCAATCAGGTTTGCACGAAACCGCCAATCAAGTTTGCACGAAACGTGCAAACAACTCCTTATAATACAGAGACTACCACAGAGACTACCACCACCACCCCAAACCCCGCCTCCACGAACGAGCGCGCGGCGGACCCCGAAACCGCTCGTGGTGGTGGTGGTGTTCGAGACCAAAACCCGGAAGACCCGGACGGCAACCACGGGGAAGCCAGCCGGGCGGCGAACGGGGAACAGACGGTCAGCAAAGGGGAGAAGACCAACGGCCAGCGGGAAGAATTGGTCTATCCGGCCAAGCTCACCGCCACGGAGCGCGCCGACATCGCGGCGCAAGTCGAACGGTTACCCGTGGTCATCGCCCAGCAAATGCTGGACGTGCTTGAATCGAGGATTCAAAGCGGGCACATCAGAACCAACCCCGCGGCGGTACTGCGCGGGGTCGTGCGCAGATATCAGACCAGTCCCGACCGCTTCGATCCGTCCTCGGGATTCCATGTTGCGGAGCAGCGCCACCGCCGTACCGAGGCAGAAACGCGGCTCCGGGCGGCCCTGGAGGCGCGCGATCCCGTACCCGCTACCCTTCCCCTACCCGACCATCCAAATCGTTCCAAATCGCGCCCAGCGGGTTTACAGGCCCTGCTCGATGCGGTGGCCCCGAGCCTGGGGCGGGCAACGGAATGAGCGCGGCGAAGCCGAGCGGCTCTTGATGACCACGCTGGTCCGGCTGACCGCCGACCTGGTGGCGTTGCTCCACGGGGCGTTCGTGCTGTTCGTGGCGCTGGGCGGGTTGTTGGTCTGGCGCTGGCCCCGGCTGGCGTGGCCGCACCTGCCGGCGGTGGCCTGTGGGGCGCGATGATCGAGTTCACCGGCGGGATCTGCCCGCTGACCCCGCTGGAGCAACACCTGCGCCAAGTGATCGGCCAGGCTGGTTACGCCGGCGGCTTCATCGACCACTACCTGTGGACGCTGCTCTATCCAGCCGGGCTGACCCGCGAGATGCAATGGGCGCTGGGGGCGGGCGTGCTCATGGTCAATGGGGCGGTGTACGGCGTTCTCCTGGGGCGGTGGGCGCGGGCGGCGGGCCGGCGTGGGCGTGGGTAATCCGCGTGAGCGTCAGGGCGTGGCGTGGGGTGGTGGCGCTGGTGTTGGGGCTGGCGGCCGGTCCGGCGCCGGGCATCCCGCCGCGCTGCCAGGTCGTGCCGGCGGCGGACGCGCGGCTCCGGCTGGAGGTCTGGGGCCGGGAACTGGCCGGCGCGAAAGGCGCGGTCGCGGCGCATTCGGCCCGCCGCGTCGCCTGGGTGGCGGATCGCCAGGGCGTGGTGATCGAGGCGCTGTTCCTGGTGACGCTGCAAGCGGCTGGCGCTTCGGGCCGGCCGGGGGCGAGCGTGAGCCGCCCGCAATGGGTGCGCTGCACCGAGGTTGCCGGCGACGAGCGTCGTTTTGCTTCGGATTATGCACCGATCCACCACAAACCCCGTAGAAAGTGACCTTCAACCCAGGCGACACATCCGGCTTGCCGCATCGGATGGACCAAAGGGTAAATGTCACTATTTCGGGAAGTAGCTAGAAAGCGCGATGGGGTTTGGTCTATGCTGAACCATCGCATGGTAGGCTTGGGGCATGGCGTGTATCCAAATCATCGATCTGGAGAGAAAAATCCGCAATCCGCAAATCCGCGATGAAGCTAATTATGGGGAGGACTAAAAAAAATGCTGACGATCCGTTCGGAACAGTTAAACGTTCTAGACCAGGCATCAACTGCAAGCTTCCACCACCGCTTAATGTTATTTCTTCGGAAAGAAATCCCTGAAGCAACTTCTTCAATGGATGATGTGGCGTTAATGGAGTATATTATTGAAAGCGAGCGCCGAGCCTCAAGGTATGATATTGAGTCTGAAGCTGGGGTTGCTCAATTTGTTTGCTTGACGTTCGCTGCTGGCTTGAAATTCGATGAACTTCCTGAAGTGCAAAACTACTTGCAACAGCCTGGTCTTGAACCTGAAGAAAAGCTTGATGAGCTTGTCAATTATCTCAATGCCTTGGAAGATAATCCGGATACGAATCCTGCCGAAGTCTTGCTCGCGCCAGAAAATTAAAAATTTTAAGATTTGAACGATGGCTTGGCCAGTAATAATACGTGGATTAGCCGCTGCGGGAGCAGCTATTTGGCGAGCTGCAAAGAATCCTGCGGTACGCAGTGCCGCCGTGCGTGCGGCTAAAAGTGTTGGAAGATTTTTCAGCCGGTTTGCAAAAAAATCCAGGCAGCTATGCGATAAAGCATGGCGAGCTGTAAGAGGTAGGAATATAAAAACATCTCCCAAATCGCTTCAAAAGAAATTTAAGCATGCAAATGACTTTGGGGTTAAAGGAAATTACAGCGTTGATAATGCGGCAAAATTTAAGCAGGCCATCGAAAACCATGTTAATAGTTCGTCAACGAAAGTCATTAGAGGTACGTATCATGGACAACCCGTCAAGCACTATGTTAATCCTCAAACAGGACTAAATGTTATTAAAGATTCCTCAGGACAATTTGTTAGCGGTTGGAAACTCAGTCCAGCACAATTAAAGCATGTATTATCAGGTGGAAAATTAGGAGGAGGCTGAAATGAAATCCAGGAAATCTAGGTTTGAACCATATATAGATTTACTTCGGAGCTTTGGTCATAAAGAAATAACTGCTGCTAGTTTTGAAAGTCAATATTTAGACATGTACAAGAATGATTCTACGGATTGGAGTGAGGCAGAATTTGAAATATTGGAAGAGTTATTTTTCGCGGTTGATTCATTCTGTGTAGAAGATAACCTCCGCGATGAAGATGACTTAGATGAAAATCAATTGCGGGAAGCATGCAGGAATGCTTGGTTTAAGATTCATGACCATATAGCTAATTTAACTGGCTCTACGAACTAGACACTCGCTTATCACTCTGCCCAGTCTTACTGGCCTGTAAGCTGTGGCAACGAAAATTGTTGGTTGGTCAGATGTGGTTATCTACACGCTGTTGGTTATCGGCATGACTTACGCTTCTCTTCGCGTTGTTGAGAATCCTTGAACGTGGCGAAAGCGCCTGATTTCGAAAGGGTCGAGCGAATGTTCGTAACCTCTCTTGTCTTAAATCGCAAAAGCCTGATGTCTGGATCGGGCTTTTTTTTCGCAGGGGACGATGCCGGGGAGGGCTGAGGTTCGGTTACCACCCCTATCACGGCGTTGCCCGTCGGAGCCAGCCATCAGCGGCGCGGAAATTTCCAGGTCGGCGGGAAGCGTCCGGGCCAGCGCGCGGCCAGCCGTTGCTGCTCGGCTTCGCGCTGGCGGTCCGATTCCGCCACGCCCCGGCGCTGAAGCCAGAGCAGATCGCCCATCAGCAGGAGCATGAGCAGGCTGATGAACACCACCAGCAGAGCGATCCGTTGCGCCAGGAGCGGGGTCATGGCGGATCGACCTCACGGCGGCGCTGGCTGGCGGCGTCCTGCATGAAGCGGTTCAGGTCCTGCTCGAACTTTTTCAGGTCCTGGGGCTGGGCCGGCACGGCCGGCGCGGTGGTGGAATCCCGCAGCGGCGGAATACGCGCCGCTGGTGGCGGCTGGCCCAGCCAGCGGGCCAGGGTCAGGCCGATGACGGCCAGCCCGATCAGCAGCAGGACGATGCGCATGGCGATGGCTCCTACCGAGAGACCTCGGCCCCGCCGTTAGCGGGTCGATTCCGCGGGGAGGAAAACGGTTCCGGTGGGACCCTGCCCCATTTCCTGGTACTCGACATCCCCCGCTTGCGCCCAGACAAAGTGCGGAGTCCGGGCCGGCGCGATGTACGCCGCGCCCGCCGGGATGGCGACGGCCCCGGTTTCGGCAAAGGCGGTCCCGAAACCCACATGGAGCGTGCCGGATAGTACGGTCGTGATCCGCTCGTCCGGGTGGATATGCGGTGGGATGCGGCCCCCCGGAGCCAGCTTCACGCGGAGGAGGTACAGGCCCGTCTGGGATTCGCTCCCCACCAGCCAGGCGCTGCGCAGGGCCGGCAGCGTCGGCGGGCTGACCCAGGTCAGGCGCTCGGGCAGAATCGGGGCAGGCGCCGGCGCCGCCGCCAGGGCGAGGCCGGGAATACTCACCAGCCAGAGGACAGCGAGGTGGGCGGCGAACGCGGCGTTCTGGCCGAGAGCGCCGATGCGCTGGCGAAGGTCGATGGACATGGAGCGGTTTCTCGGTGGTAGGTATAAGGTTGAAGGAGAAGCTGGAATTCGTCGACCCCGACGATTATTCCGCCGCCGCGCCCAGGAAAATCCGAGCGACCCGACCCCCCTCAAAGGTCAACATCAGGCCGCCATAAACCGAGCCCGCCACGAAATTTTTTCCCGGCGCGCTGTCTTCCGCGCTCCGGTCGCGTCCGTAGGCGGCCATCACCTCGCGCTCGGTGCTGCCGATCCCGATCCCACGCCGGGTTTTCCAGGGGCTGGGACGGGTGAGGGTGATGGAACCGATGGTCCAAGCCCCTTTCGGCGTGGTCGCGCTCATGTCGAGCCTGATCCCGCAGTCGGGATAGGCCCATTCCTGGTGATAGTCGCCGTCCGCTTCCCAGCGGGCCACCGGTCCCCGGCGGGGTTGGCACGCGATGCCGCGCGCTACCTCCCCTGCCGGGAGACCGATGCGCAGCGGGCCGATCTGTTCCGCCTTGAGGAGCGCGAACTCGTCGGCGGCCATCGCCGGGAAACTCCCGCCGACCGCCAGCGATAAGGCTACGATCAGGATCGGACGCATTTTTACCTTCCGGTCAATTCCGCGATCTTGGCGTCGATCGCCGGCAGCAGCACGGTTAGGCAGAACTGTTGCATGCTGTCGGGCGAGTGCTCGGCGATATATTTGAGCTTGAGCAGGTACGGCTCGGGCAGGCGCAGGTTGAACACCTTGGCGACGTCGTCCCGCACGCCGGGCGCTTCCCAGGGATAGATCGGCGGCGCGGCTGCCGGGGTGGCGGGCGGTTCCGGGGGGGCTGGGGCGGGCTCGGCCGGTTCGGCGGTGTGGACCCCGGCCCCGCCGATGAACGCCGCCAGCGCGTCGCCGCTGTTACCGCCGAGCTGCGGCGGTCGGCTGCTCAGCTTGCCTTCACTCACCATCGAACACCTCCCGGAACAAGGCCCGCAGTTCTTCCGCCGCCTTGGAATCGCCCGGCTTCAGCTCCTCCACGCTTAGCCCGTCCCGCGCCGCCTTGCGGTAGGCGATCCGGTCGCGGATGACGGCGGGCGACAGGCTGAGATGTTCGAAATCGGCCAGCAGGCTCCGGGCTTCCGCGACCTCGCTCACCGAGGGGTTGGTCGAGGCCCGGCTGATCACCACCCAGGCCCGCAAGTCGGGGTTGAAGCCCTGGGCGGTCTTCACCAGGTCGTCCATCCGCCCCAGGGTCCAGATGTCGAACTGCGAGGGCTGGATCGGGATATACACCCGTTCGGCCGCCACCAGCGCCGCGCGCAACTCCAGGGAATCCCGGCCCCCGGCGTCGATGATGAGATCCTGATACCGCTTCGCCAGATCGCGCACTTCGGTTTGCAGGCCCTTGCCGAATTTTTGGATACAGGCGACGCGGGGTTGGGTTCCGGCTTCGTCGCGGCTCTGCGCCCAGTAGCTGGCGCTGGCCTGGATGTCGGTGTCGATCAGCAGCACGTCGCGGCCCGCCAAGGCCCGCAATGCCGCCAGATTGACCGCCAGCGTGGTCTTGCCGGTCCCGCCCTTCTCTCCGCCGATCAGGAGGATGCTCATGCCGGATTGCCTGTGGTATGAAATAGGATCATACGGTATCACATCGTATGATATGGTATGAAATCATACTATACCATATCAGGATGCGGGCATCGCCCGATAGCCGCGTTGCGCCCGCCGCTTGCCGATCGCCACCAGTCGCGCCAACCCCTCGGCGTAGGACGCACAGGGCTGGTCTCGGACCTGACCGAGGCGGGTACACCGCCGCCCCCAGCCTACCGTGAGCATCCACTCGCCCCACAGGTCAGGGTGCAAGCACGCCTCGTAGTAACGGGTGGATTTCTCCCAGCGCAATCGAACCCACGGCTGGACTTCCTGGCTCATGGTGACCCTTCTCGGCATACCCTGTCCTGCAAAACCATGTAGTATCATATCATACTATACCATGTCATATAGAATGATACGGTATGAAATAGTATCGAATGGGATAGTATCGAATGGTATTAATATCGGAAAAATTAATTTCCGAAACTTTAATATGAAAAAGTGCGTTCGCGGCGCGTTTCACCCCTCCTCGATAGGCCGTTTTTCGCAGAATTAGCCCATTCTTGCGAATTAAGTTTTCTCCTTTATACTTCGGAAATCAGCATTTCCGAAATATCAAAAACCCGATTTTGATGGAACAGGGTACGGAGGGGCGGTCCCATCATGGCGGAGAATTTCGATCAAGA
>JARSSO010000051.1 GCA_029624765.1 Candidatus Contendibacter sp.
CCAATCGTCCCCACGTTCACGTGCGGCTTGTTGCGCTCGAACTTTTCTTTGGACACGGTACTTACTCCATCCGATTCAAACGATTCAGCAACTATCAGGATGCTTTCTTGATGACCGCCTCCGCGATGGTCGCGGGGGCTTCGTTGTACTTGGCGAATTCCATGGAATAGGTGGCGCGGCCCTGGGTGGCCGAGCGCAGGTCGGTGGCGTAGCCGAACATCTCGGCCAGCGGCACCTCGGCGCGGATGACCTTGCCGGACGGCGAATCGTCCATCCCCTGCAAGATGCCGCGCCGCCGGTTGAGGTCGCCCATCACGTCGCCCATGTAGTCCTCGGGCGTCACCACCTCGACCTTCATGATCGGCTCCAACAACACGGCGCCCGCCTTGAGCGCGCCGTCCTTGAATCCAATGGAACCGGCGATCTTGAACGCCATTTCGCTGGAGTCGACTTCGTGGTAGGAGCCATCGAAGATGGTGACCTTGACGTCGACCACCGGATAGCCGGCCAGCACGCCCTTCTCCATCTGTTCCTGCACGCCCTTGTCCACCGCCGGCACATATTCCCTGGGCACCACGCCGCCGACGATGCCGTTGACGAATTCGTAGCCGACGCCCGGTTCCTGGGGCTCCAGCCGCAGCCAGACGTGACCGTACTGGCCACGGCCGCCGGACTGGCGCACGAACTTGCCTTCCTGCTCCACCGTCTTGCGGATGGTCTCGCGGTAAGCGACCCGGGGCTTGCCGACGTTGGCGTCGACCTTGAATTCGCGCTTGAGGCGGTCGACGATGATCTCCAGATGCAGCTCGCCCATGCCGGAGATGATGGTCTGGCCCGATTCCTGATCGGTATGGACCCGGAACGAGGGGTCCTCGTGCGCCAGCTTGCTCAGGGCGACGCCCATCTTCTCCTGGTCGGCCTTGGTCTTGGGCTCGACCGCCACCGCGATCACCGGCACGGGAAATTCCATCCGCTCCAGGGTAATCACGTTCTCGGAATCGCACAGGGTATCACCGGTGGTCACATCCTTGAGGCCCACACAGGCGGCGATGTCGCCGGCCCGGATTTCCTTGATCTCCTCGCGGCTGTTGGCGTGCATCTGCACCAGCCGGCCGATGCGCTCGCGGCGATTCTTGATCGGGTTGTAGACCGCGTCGCCGGAATTGACCACCCCGGAATAGCAGCGAATGAAGGTCAGATTGCCGACGAAGGGATCGGTCGCGATCTTGAACGCCAGCGCCGCGAACGGAGCGTCGTCGCTGGCCCGCCGTTCGCCCTCGCTCCCGGCCGCGTCGTCGAGCACGCCCTTGACCGGGGGCTTGTCCACCGGCGAGGGCAGATAGTGCACGACCGCATCCAGCATCGCCTGCACGCCCTTGTTCTTGAAGGCGGAACCGCACAGCACCGGAACGATTTCACCCCGGAGGGTGCGAGCGCGGAGCCCCGCGTAAATCTCGCCCTCGTCGAGGGTGTGTCCCTCCAGGTACTTTTCCATCAGTTCATCGGAGGCCTCGGCGGCGGCCTCGACCACCTTTTCGCGCCAGGTCTCGCAGTCGGCCTGCAAGTCGGCGGGAATGGCGGCGTACTCGAACTTCATGCCCAGGCTGTCCTCGTCCCAGTGGATGGCCCGCATCTTGACCAGGTCGACGACGCCCTTGAACTTGTCCTCGGCCCCGACCGGAAGCTGAATCGGCACGGGACTGGCGCCCAGGCGGCTTTGAATCTGCCCCACCACGCGCAGGAAATCGGCGCCGGCGCGATCCATCTTGTTGACGAAGGCCAGCCGGGGCACGCCGTATTTGTTGGCCTGTCGCCAGACGGTTTCCGACTGTGGCTCGACGCCGCCGACCGCGCAGAACACCGCGCAGGCGCCGTCGAGCACCCGCAGCGAACGCTCGACCTCGATGGTGAAATCGACGTGGCCGGGAGTGTCGATGATGTTGACGCGATGATCGGCGAACTGGCCGGCCATACCGTCCCAGAAGCAGGTGGTCGCGGCGGAGGTGATGGTGATGCCGCGCTCCTGTTCCTGCACCATCCAGTCCATGGTGGCCGCCCCGTCGTGCACCTCGCCCAGCTTGTGGGAAACGCCGGTGTAAAACAGGATGCGCTCGGTCACCGTGGTCTTGCCGGCATCGATATGAGCCATGATGCCGAGGTTACGATAGCGCTCGATGGGGGTTTTGCGGGCCACGACCTGAATATCCTTGGGACTTACCAGCGATAATGGGCGAAGGCTTTGTTGGCCTCCGCCATGCGATGCACGTCCTCGCGCTTCTTGACGGCGGCGCCGCGGCTGTCGGCGGCGTCCAGCAATTCGCCGGCCAGCCGACGGGCCATGGATTTCTCGCCACGCTTGCGGGAGGCGTCGATGATCCAGCGCATGGCCAAGGCGGTGCGACGCACCGAGCGGACTTCGATGGGCACCTGGTAGGTGGCGCCGCCGACCCGGCGGGATTTCACCTCGACGATGGGACGAACGTTGTCCAAAGCCTGTTCCAGCAGGCCCATCGGATTGTCCTTGCCTTTCTCGGCGATGGTGTCGAGCGCGCCGTAGACGATCTTTTCGGCCACGGACTTCTTGCCGCGCTCCATCATCATGTTGACGAACTTGGCCAGCATCTCGCTCCCGTACTTGGGATCGGGGAGGATGACGCGCTTGGGAACCTCTCTTCTTCTCGGCATAACCGTCTCAATCTCGGTCCGCTGGAAAATCAGGACTTGGGCCGCTTGGCGCCGTACTTGGAGCGCCCCTGGCGCCGCTTGGCGATGCCGGCGGTGTCCAGGCTGCCGCGCACGATGTGGTAGCGGACGCCGGGCAGGTCCTTGACGCGCCCGCCGCGGATCAGCACCACCGAGTGCTCTTGCAGGTTGTGTCCTTCGCCGCCGATGTAGCTGGTGACTTCCTGGCCGTTGGTCAGGCGCACGCGCGCCACCTTGCGCAGCGCGGAGTTGGGCTTTTTCGGGGTCGTGGTGTAGACGCGCGTGCAGACGCCGCGCTTCTGCGGGCAGCTTTCGAGCGCCGGCACGTTGCTCTTGGCTTTCTTGCTGGAGCGCGGCTTGCGCACCAACTGGTTGATTGTGGCCATTGCCCCCCACTCCAAAATTTCGAAATTCGGTGAACCCGGCGGCGGACCCGCGCTGGTCGAGCAACCTGGTCCGCAAAGACGCGGAACTATAGGGAGGCGGGTTAGTTATGTCAAGTTCAACCGACCGGTCAAATCCGTGCTTCCATGCCGTATTCTGGATTCCACTGGCTTACCGGTCCCACATCACGTTGCATCCGGCCCTGGCCGACGCCGCCAGCAATTCGATCAATGGCAAGGCGCGATGCGCCAATTGGACAGGAGGCTCCCTGTCCGCGTCATCCACCTCGTCGTCCTTCCCCTCGGGCTTGGGCGGCGGCGCCGCAACCCTGGCCCTGTCGTCGGCGATGGCTTTTTTCAGGCTGGCCAGTGCTTCGGGCACATCCTCGGCCAGGAGAGCGCCCGGCACGGTTCCGCTATGGCCCATCAGCTTGAGCAATTGGATGGCCACGTCGCCAAACATCATGATATCGGCGTAGGCCTCGCTGTGAAATGTTACGATCATCGCAATCTCCTCAGGTTATCCGCTGGTCTCAAAATTTTATCATGACGCGCCTAAAACGATCCCAAGTTCTTGTTTTCACTTTTATCGTTCTGGTGATCCCTCGGTAGTGACCGCTGATGAAATCTCTCGCCGAAGCCTATTTCGCCGCCCTGGCCGACGTTCGCGCCACGGGCGGCGGCGTCAGGGAAACCTCGTACTACCCGGCCTTGATCAACCTGCTGAACGCGGTCGGGGAAACGCTGAAACCGCGCGTGCTGGCGGTGTCGCAGTTGAAAAATACCGGAGCCGGCAGTCCGGACGCCGGTTTGTACGCCGCCAGCCAGTTTGCCAAGGGCGCGTCCGATCCGCCGCCGGGCCAGTTGCCGGAGCGCGGCGCGGTCGAGATCAAGGGCGTGGCCGAGGATGGCTGGCTGACGGCCAGCGGCGCGCAAGTCAGCAAATATTGGGAAAAATACCGGCTGGTGCTGGTGACGAACTATCGGGATTTTCTGCTGGTCGGCGAGGATCGCGCCGGCCGGCCGACGGTGCTGGAAACGCTGCGGCTGGCGGATTCGGCGGAGGATTTCTGGGCCAGGCTGATCCAGCCGCGCGCGTTCGCCCAGGCGCGCGGCGAGCGTTTGCTGGAATACCTCAAGCGGGCGCTGCTGTGCGCCGCGCCGCTGAACAATCCCCGCGACGTGGCCTGGTTTCTGGCGTCGTATGCCCGCGACGCGCGGGCGCGACTGGCGGAAAAGCCGGATTTGCCGGCGCTGGCGGCGTTGCGCGGGGCGCTGGAAAACGCGCTGGGCCTGCGGTTCGAGGCCGAGGATGGCGAGCATTTCTTTCGCTCCACGCTGATTCAGACCTTGTTCTACGGCGTGTTTTCGGCCTGGGTGCTGTGGCATCAAGAGACAGTTCCTCGCTCTCCTCGTCCCTCACCCCCGACCCCTCTCCCAGAGGGCGAGGGGAGTAGGCGCTTCGACTGGAAACTGGCGAGCTGGACGCTGCGCACGCCGATGATTCGCGCTTTGTTCGAGCAGTTGTCGCAGCCGTCGCGGTTGTTGCCGCTGGGCCTGGCCGAGGTGCTGGACTGGGTCAACGGGGTGTTGAACCGGGTGGATCGGGCAGCGTTTTTCGGCCAGTTCGCCGCTGCCGGCGCGGTGCAATATTTCTACGAGCCGTTCCTGCAAGCCTTCGATCCCGAACTGCGCAAGCAACTGGGGGTGTGGTACACGCCGCCGGAAATCGTGCGCTACATGGTGGCGCGGGTGGATGCGGTGTTGCGGGAGGAACTGGGCATCACCGACGGGCTGGCCGATCCGCAGGTGTTCATTCTCGATCCCTGTTGCGGCACCGGCGCGTACTTGACCGAGGTGCTGCGCCACATCAAGGCGCGACTGGACGAGCAGGGTTTGGGCGGTTTGGCCGGCGCCAAGCTGAAACAGGCGGCGCTGGAGCGGGTGTTCGGTTTCGAGCTGCTGCCCGCGCCGTATGTGGTGGCGCACCTGCAATTGGGGCTGTTGCTGCATCAGTGGGGCGCGACGCTGCAACTGGACGCGGCCACCGGCCAGACGGAGCGGCTGGGCGTATACCTGACCAACGCGCTGACCGGCTGGCAACCGCCGGACGAGGACGGCAAAAAGCGCATGGCGCAACTGGCGCTCAATTTCCCGGAATTGATGGCCGAGAACAGCGCGGCGCGGCTGGTGAAGCAGGAACGGCGGATTCTGGTGATTCTGGGCAATCCGCCGTACAACGGTTTCGCCGGGGTGGCGATGGACGAGGAACAGGAGTTGACCCGCGCTTATCGGCAGACGCGCCGCGCGCCGCCGCCGCAGGGTCAGGGCTTGAACGATCTGTACGTGCGATTTTATCGGATGGCGGAGCGGCATATCGTCGAGCACAGCGGGCGCGGGGTGATTTGCTTCATCTCGAATTATTCGTGGCTGGACGGACTGTCGTTTACCGGAATGCGGGAACGGTATCTGGAGAAATTCGACCGGATTTGGATCGACTGCCTGAACGGTGACAAATACAAAACCGGCAAACTTACGCCGGAAGGCTTGCCCGATCCCAGCGTGTTTTCGACGGATTTCAACTCGGAGGGCATTCAAGTCGGGACCGCGATTGCGTTGCTGGTCAGAAAAACCCAACACGATAATCCCCTGCTTCAATTCCGCCACTGGTGGGGAAAACTCAAACGCGAGGAATTGCTGAAAAGCCTCGATCAATCGCCAGCACCACCTTATCAATCGCTGCAACCGCCGCTGGAATTGGGTCTGCCGTTCATGCCGATGCGAGTCCAAGCCCACTATCTCGCTTGGCCGCTCTTGCCGGATTTGCTTCCAGCCTCTTTCCCCGGCGTAAAAACCAGCCGCGACGACGCCTTGGTGGACATCGACCGGGCGGCGCTGGAACAGCGGATGCGTCGGTATTTTGATCCGAACGTCAGCGATGAGGAAATCCGCCGAATCGCGCCGAGTTTGATGAAAATCACTGCACGGTTTGATCCCAAGCAAACACGTGCAATCTTGCAAAAGCGTGGATTTCGATCAGAAAATATCATCCGTTACGCCTATCGGCCTTTCGATGTTCGTTGGCTTTATTGGGAATCGGAAACCAAGTTGCTCGATGAGAAACGTAGCGAATATTTCCCACATATTTTTGAAAATAATATCTTTTTGTTTACTACTGGTAGAACCAGAAAATTAACAATTGAGCCTGCACTACCAATCAGAGTTTTGAGCGACTTGAATTGTATGGATAGCGGGGCTAGAGGATTTCCATTGCATTTAAAGTGTACGCTTTTTTCTTCTTCTTTAAAAGATCAGGAGAGAATACCAAATACAAGCAAAATAGCAGAACAATATTTGAAAGATGTTTCATGCGATGAGCAAGATTTATTTTTCCATTGCCTGTCAATTTTACATTCTCCTAATTACCGCCATACAAATACTGATGCCATGCGTCAGGACTGGCCGCGCATTCCGCTGCCCGCGACGCGGGAACGGTTGCTGGTTTCCGCCGAACTGGGCCGGCAAATCGCCGCCCTGCTCGACACCGAAACCCCGCTGCCCGGCGTCACTCAAGGCAAACCGCGCCCGGAGTTGGCGCACATCGCCCTGCTGACCGTGGTGGACTCCGCGCCGCTCACGCCGGAACACCTGAAGCTGACCGCCGGCTGGGGCCATGCCGGCAAAGGCGGCGTCACCATGCCCGGCAAGGGCCGCACGGAAAGCACCTACTCCCCTCTCCCAGCGGGAGAGGGGCCGGGGGTGAGGGCCGAAGCTGGCTCCCCTCGCCCTCTGGGAGAGGGGCCGGGGGTGAGGGCCGAAGCTGGCTCCCCTTGCCCTTTGGGAGAGGGGTTGGGGGCATATGCGCCAACTTAAGGGATAAGGTATTGAAGAAGCTGTAAAAGAATAG
>JARSSO010000052.1:0-21965 GCA_029624765.1 Candidatus Contendibacter sp.
AATCCTGCGTTCCGGCGCGGTCGGGCGCAAATCGCTGGGCAGCCGGCCCAAGCGGCTGGTGCAGAACTGGCTGAACGGGCGCACCGACGCGCAACTGCTCGGCGCCTCGGTCGGCAACGATCCGTCGTTGGCCGACGTGCTGAAAATGGTTCACCCGAAACCGGCTTCGCCGGAACGAACCGCCTTTTACGCCTGGCTGATCGGCAAGCCGCACGACGCGGCGCTGCTGCCGGAAGCGATCAAGGCGCTGGAACGGTTCCGGGACGATGTGGAGGCGCCGGTGCCGGATGTGCCGTTCGAGCTGCTGACCGCCTTGCCTCTGCGGTCGCAACACTGGGTCGCCATCGCCTGTCAGGCGCCGTGGCAAATGACCCGGATGAACCTGAACACCTTCGTTCGTCACGAGGTGTTCAAGGTCGGTGGCATGGCCCAGCGCATCGCCAGGCGACTGCGCGATCCGGCGGCGATTCGGCGGGCGCGGGTGTTGCCGTACCAGTTGCTCAGCGCCTACACCATGACCGGCGAGGACGTGCCGGCAGTCGTCCGCGACGCCTTGCAAGATGCCCTGGACGTGGCCTTGGAGAACGTGCCGGAACTGCCAGGACAGGTCTACGTGCTATTGGACGTGTCGGGGTCGATGGCTTCGCCGGTGACCGGCCACCGCAAGGGCGCGACTTCCAAGGTGCGCTGCGTGGACGTAGCGGCGCTGGTGGCGGCGGCGATCTCGGCGAAGAACCCGGCGACGGAAATTCTGCCGTTCGATACCCAGGTTCACGCCCATCGGCTGAACCGGCGCGACAGCGTATTGACGAACGCGCGAACGCTGGCGGAATTCGGCGGTGGCGGGACCGATTGCGGCTTGCCGCTGGCCACGCTGAACCAGCGCAAGGCAGCGGGCGACCTGGTGATCTACGTCTCCGACAACGAGTCGTGGGCCGACCCGCAGCGTGGGCGCGGCACGGAGACGATGCGGCAATGGGAAGTGTTCCGCCAGCGCAATTCAAAAGCGCGGCTGGTCTGCATCGACATCCAACCGCATGGGACGGTGCAGGCACAAACCCGCGCGGATGTGTTGAATGTCGGCGGCTTCTCGGACGCGGTGTTCGAAGTACTGGCGCGGTTCGCCGCCGGGCAATTGGGCGGCGACCACTGGGTGCGCGAAATCGAAGCCGTGGAGGTATAATCAGCGTAACCGCTCACTCCCCTCGCCCGCTTGCGGGAGAGGGGTTGGGGGGTGAGGGCTGTAGATTCAATGGTTTAACCCCTCACCCTAACCCTCTCCCCCATAAATGGGGGAGAGGGGACTGAATGCTTACTAATCAGCAACCGTTTTAGCCGTCCGGATTGGAATGCCCGACCGGGAGTACATGCCTATCCCGCGTCGATCCTCTCGGTCACTTTCCTCGTCCGGTCCGGGCGGTCTCGACTTACGGCGGCGAATGCCGGCGGGACTACATCCGTGACTGTAACTCACGTCTCGTCAATCCCTTGTCGTCGCCTTTCCGCTTGCCGTGGCGAATGCTCGCGGGACTACATGGCTCATAACCCCTTGGTCGTGGGTTCGAATCCCACCGGCCACCCCAAACGATGGTGGCCGTAGCTCAGTCGGTAGAGCAAGGAACGTCTCGCAAAATACTTGTCGCCACGCTTCATTCAGAACGGCGCCCGGACCTCGCTCCGCGCGCCGTTTTCTTTTGGGCCAAACCCTTCGAGCCATGATCGCCGAAGCTGCGCGTTGTCCCAGCTTCGAGAAGCACTTAAAATTGGTCCTCATATTAAGGCCGCTTATTGGGTCCCTGTTCTCGCTGCCCGTGAAAGAGGTTTCCCGTGATCCAGGCCAAGTTCAGTCTTGAAGAATCTCAACTTCGTTTTCTCGAACAGTGCAAGGTCTATGGTTTCAAGGACAAAAGCCAAGCGGTCCGCGCCGCCTTGGAGCACCTGCGCCAGGACTTGGAGCAACGCCAGTTACAGGAATCCGCGCGCCTGTATGCACAACTCTATGATGATGATCAAGAACTTCGGGAATTGACGGCATCCGCCATCCAGGACTGGCCGACATGACCGCGCTACGACGTGGCATGGTCATCGACGTCAATCTCGATCCGGTCCAAGGCTCGGAAACCGGGAAAACCCGCCCCTGCATCATCGTGACCAATGACGTTTACAACGCCCGCGTCCCGGTCATTCAGGTAGTGCCGGTCACGGAATGGAGCCAGAAGAAAGCCCAGATCAGAACCAACGTGGAAATCGAGCCATCCCCCGAGAATGGCCTGAGCAAGCCATCGGTGGCGGACTGTCTGCAAACTCGCCCCATCGACCATCGAGCCCGCCTGGTCAAAATACGCGGCGAGTTGGAGCCGACCACCCTACAAGTGTTGGATCAAGCCCTGAAGATCGTTTTTGCCCTTGCATAGCCGGATTTCATCGGATTTTCCCACTCGCCATGCCCGCTAACCAACTGACGCTTACCTGTTCGTGGTGGACCTGGCCGACCCGGAGTGCGTGGACCAAGCCTTGGAAACTCAAGCCCTGCTGGTGGAAAAGCGCGTGACCCTGACCGAGCGTTGGGATATCGACATGGCGGCGGATGCCGGGGAGGATGACGAAACCGCGCTGGCCAACCTGTTCGTCGTCCGCTTGCCGACCCTGCTCGTCGCCGCCAAGGCCGACCGAATCGCGTCATTGGCGGATGAATGGGCGGTGTTTCAGGAATTGACCGGCTGGCGCTATCCCATGCTCCCCGTGTCGGCCACGACCGGCGTGGGCTTGGAGTCCATCGGCTCGTGGCTGTTTCGCGAACTCGGCATCGTGCGGGTTTACACCAAAGCGCCGGGCAAACCGCCCGACATGGGCAGACCCTTTACCGTGCGCCAGGGTCAGACCGTGCGCGACGTGGCCCGGCTGATTCATCGCGATCTGGCGCAATCGCTGAAATACGCCCGTCACTGGACCCACGGCCAGCCGCACAGCCAACAGGTCGGCCCGGATCATCCGGTCGTGGATGGCGACATTCTGGAACTGCACGCTTGAGCCGATGCCCACGATTCTACTTTCGACCCTGAACGCCCGCTATTTCCATTCTTCCCTGGGATTGCGTTATCTGCTGGCCAATCTGGGCGAGTTACAGGCCGACGCCGCCATCCGCGAATTCATCATCACCCAACGCCCTTTGGACATCGCCGAAACCCTGCTGGCCGAGCAGCCGCGCATCATCAGCTTCGGCGTTTATCTCTGGAACGTGACGGAAACCACCCAGGTCGTCGCCTTGCTCAAGCGGGTGCGGCCGGACCTCGTGATCGTGCTGGGCGGCCCGGAAGTCAGTCACGAATGGGAAGAGCAGCCTATCGTGCAAATGGCCGATTACGTGATCGCTGGTCAGGCGGATTTGGCATTTGCGCAACTATGCCGGCGGCTGCTAACCAACGATCCGCCACCGGAGAAAATCATCGCCGTCGAACCGCCGCGACTGGATCAACTCACCCTGCCCTACCCGTTTTATACCGATGAGGACATCGCCCACCGGCTGATCTACGTCGAAGCCTCGCGCGGTTGCCCCTTCCGCTGCGAGTTCTGCCTGTCCGCGCTGGATCAGACCGCCTGGCCGTTTCCGCTGGAACCGTTTCTCGTCGAAATGGAACGGCTTTACCAGCGCGGCGCGCGCCACTTCAAATTCGTGGATCGCACTTTCAATCTCAACGCCAAAATCGGCGCGCGGATCCTGGATTTCTTTCTGGAACGGCTGGACGAGCGGTTGTTCCTGCACTTCGAACTGATTCCCGATCACCTGCCGGAACCGCTCAAAACGCGCATCGTTCGTTTTCCGCCCGGCACGCTGCAATTCGAGATCGGCGTTCAGAGCTTCAATCCCGCCGCGCAGGCGCTCATCGACCGCAAGCAGGACAACCGGAAAACCGAGGAAAACCTAACGTGGCTGCGCCAACACACCCGCGCCCATTTGCACGCGGATTTGATCGTCGGGTTACCGGGCGAGGACCTGGCCAGCTTTGCCGCCGGCTTCAACCGGTTGGTGGCGCTCGACCCGCACGAAATTCAGGTTGGCATTCTCAAGCGGCTGCGGGGGGCGCCAATCAGCCGTCACACCACTGACTTCGACTGCCGCTACAATCCCCATCCACCCTATAACTTGCTGTGTTCAAGGTTGATCGACTTCGCGACGATGCGGCGCCTGGAACGCTTCGCCCGCTACTGGGATTTAATCGGCAATTCGGGGCGGTTCCACCAAACCCGTCCCCTGTTACTGGGCGACGATCCGTTCGGGCGCTTCCTGATATTCACCGACTGGCTGTTCGCCGTGACCGGCCAAACCCACCAATTCGCCCTGGGGCGGCTGTTCGATCTGCTGTACCAGGGGTTGAGCGAGGCGCTGGGCGTGGCCGAGCCAGTGGCGAGGGGGGCATTGACCGAGGATTACCGGAACGGCGGCATGAAAGGTTGTCCGGCCTTTCTACAGCCAACCGTGCTTCCCGATCGTCGCGGCAAATCGCCCAGAACCGCCGCCGCTCCGCTCCGACAGGCGCGACATCGCGTTACTGGCCAATGAGCACGGCCTAATCAGTCGCTCTTAACCACTTTAGCGTTGCGCGGGAACAAAATTTTGGCTATACAGCAACAAAATTTGTTGCGATGCAAAACAAAATCGGCCCACCAAGGTCCAATGATGTAGTTCGATTATTGTTAGGGAGAATCACAGTCATGACCACCTCAACGCCCGTTCATACGGTTTGCCCGCACTGCAAGCGTCCGGTGACGGTACAGCCTGACCAACGCCGTGCCCAATGCCCGGAACACGGGTTGATCGTCCCGATGCGTAGCGCCATCGCCAATCCGCCGCTGCCGTCCACGCCCTCCGTGGTTCTACTCTATCCCCAAGTCGCCTGAAACCCCGGCGCTGGCGGCCGGTCACTCCGGCCGCAGGTGGGGAAACAGCAGCACGTCGCGGATCGAGGGCGCGTCGGCGAACAGCATCACCAGCCGGTCGATGCCGATGCCCTCCCCCGCCGTCGGCGGCAAGCCGTACTCCAGCGCCCGGATATAATCGGCGTCGTAGTGCATTGCCTCGTGATCGCCGGCGGCCTTGGCTTCCGCCTGCTTGCGGAAGCGCTCCGCCTGATCCTCGGGATCGTTCAACTCGGAAAACCCATTGGCGATCTCCCGTCCCCCCACGAACAGTTCGAAACGGTCGGTAATGGTGGGATCGGCGTCGTTGCGCCGGGCCAGCGGCGACACTTCGGTCGGATAGGCGGTGATGAAGGTCGGGTCGCGCAACTGGTGCTCGACCGTCTGCTCGAAAATATCCAGTTGCACCCGGCCCAGACCGTGTTCCGGCCGCGCGTCCACCCCCAGATTTTTCGCAATCCGCCGCGCGGCGTCCAGATCATCCAAGTCGGCGGCGGCGATGGCGGGATTGAACCGCAGGACCGCCTCCCGCACCGTCAACCGCTGGAATGGCCGGCCAAGATCGTAGGTTTCGCCCTGATAGGAGATCAGCGCGTCACCCAACAGGGTTTGCGCCATCCCCCGCAACAACTCCTCGGTCAAGTCCATCAGGTCGCGGTAGTCCGCATACGCCTGATAGAACTCCAGCATGGTGAATTCGGGGTTGTGGCGGGTGGATAACCCCTCGTTGCGAAAATTGCGGTTGATCTCGTAAACCTTCTCGAAACCACCCACCACCAATCGCTTCAGATACAGCTCCGGGGCGATGCGCAAGTACAGTTGCATGTCCAGCGCATTGTGATGGGTGATGAAAGGCCGGGCCGCCGCGCCGCCGGGAATCGGCTGCATCATCGGCGTCTCGACTTCCAGAAACCCGCGCCGGTTGAAAAAGTCGCGGACATGAGCGACCACCGCCGAACGCAGTTTGAAGGTGGCGCGGGTGGACTCGTTCATGATCAGGTCCACGTAACGCCGCCGGTAGCAGGTTTCCTGATCGGCCAGACCGTGAAACTTCTCCGGCAACGGGCGCAGCGATTTGGTCAACAGTCGCAGGGTATCGACCTTGACCGACAACTCGCCGGTCCTGGTCTTGAATATCGTGCCCTCGGCCCCGAGGATGTCGCCCAGGTCCCAGCCCTTGAAATCCTCGTACAGCCCCTCCGGCACAGCGCTCTTCTGAACGAACAGTTGGATGTCGCCGGACATGTCCCGCAGCCGGACGAAGCTGGCCTTGCCCATGATCCGCTTGGCCAGCATCCGCCCGGCGACGCGCACCCGGCGCGATACGCCGTCCAGTTCGACACTCTCCTTGTCCCCATGGGCGGCGTGCAATTCGGCCGCCAGCGCGTCGCGGCGGAAATCGGTGGGATAGGCATTGCCATGCTGGCGCAACTCTTGCAGCTTCTGGCGGCGCAGGGCGATCAATTTGTTTTCATCGAGGGGTCCCTCGGCGGGGTCCATGGTTTCATTCATTGTGAATTCAAACCTGTCGAGTTTGTTAAGCGCCGGACGAGCAAGGGGAAAGGATTGTAGCGGCGGCGCTGGCGCAAGTCATCCGCCCCGCCGGTTGGTCGATTCCGCCATGCCACCCGCGGATTCCGGCGACAAAGCAGCGGCAAGTGCGTGACCAGCGCCAATCATCCGCTATGATTGAACGTACCTTCTCCACCGAACTCGCCGCATGGACTGGAACCGCCTGCTTTCCCGCGCCCGTCCGGGACTGTCCCGCCAGCAGCCCGACAGCGAGGCGCGCACCGATTTCCAGCGCGACTTCGACCGCATCGTCTTTTCCTCGGCGTTTCGGCGCCTACAGGACAAGACTCAGGTCTTTCCGCTGTCCCAGAGCGATTACGTCCGCACCCGCCTAACCCACAGCCTGGAAGTATCCAGCGTCGGCCGCTCGCTGGGAACGATGGTGGGCGACAGCGTGATTCGCCGCCACGGCTTGAAAGGTGTCTATCCGCAGGACTTCGGCGCCGTGGTCGCCGCCGCCTGTCTGGCCCACGACATCGGCAATCCCCCGTTCGGCCACGCCGGCGAGGACGCCATCCGTCTCTGGTTCACCGCTTCCGCCACTGGCCGCGGGGTTCTGGAACGGCTGACCGAGGCGCAGCGGCAGGATTTTCTGCGGTTCGAAGGCAATGCCCAAGGCTTCCGCATCATCACCCGGCTGCAAAGCCCAGACAATCGCGGCGGGATGCAGCTCACCTGTGCCACGCTGGGCATTTTCACCAAATACCCGCGCGCCTCGGCGCTGCCGGCCGAGCCGCCGCCCGGCATCGCCTTCAAGAAATTCGGCTTCTATCAGGACGATTGGGATTTGTTCGCGGAAGTTGCCGGCCAACTGGGACTGGAGCCCATGCTGCCGGGCGCCTGGACTCGTCACCCGCTCGCCTATCTGGTCGAGGCCGCCGACGATATCTGCTATCGGATCATCGACGTGGAAGACGCCTTTCGGCTCCAGCAGTTGCGCTACGAGGAGGTTCGCGATCTGTTGTTGACCCTGACCGGGGCGCCGGAGCGGGCGCACCGCAAGATGGACCGGATCACCCGGCCCAAGGAGAAAATCGAATATCTGCGCGCCAAGGCCATCGGCGCCATCATCGAGCAGGCGCATCAGTGCTTCATGGCGCACGAGGAAGCGATTCTGGCCGGTGCCTTCACCGACGAACTGCTCGACATCATTCCCGCCGCCGACGCGATGCGCGCCCTCAAGGACTGTGGGGAAAAACAGGTTTACGTCTCCCGGCCGGTGGTGGAAGTGGAAGCGGCCGGGTTCGAGGTGCTGGGGGGATTGCTGGAAGCGTTCATGGGCACCGTCGTCGACATCGCCGACCATGGCCCGAACGCCTCGTCCAAAAGCCGGATGCTGATTCATCTGATCCCGGAGCAGTTCGCCGGACCGGGCCGCCAGCCCTCCGCCGATCCCTATCGCCGCGCGCTGGCCATCACCGACTTCGTGTCCGGCATGACCGATTCCTACGCGGTAACGCTGTTCAAGAAGCTGACCGGCATATCACTGCCGACCGGCTGATTTCATTCCCCATCCCGAACCAGCGGCACGAACACCACCGGCAATACGCTGCGCCCGTGCACCATGCCTTGGGCGTCCTTGCGCAGCAGGCGCAGATCCTGCGTATGGCCCGCTGGACCCACCGGCACGACCAGCCGCCCGCCCGGCTTCAGGTGCCGCACCAGCGCTGGTGGAATGTCCGCCGCCGCCGCGGTGACGATGACGGCATCGAACGGCGCGTGCTCTTCCCAGCCCTGGCCACCATCGGCGGCGCGAATCGTCACATTGCCGTATCCCAGCTCCCGCAACCGATCGGCGGCGGTTTCGGCCAGTTCGGGGATCCGCTCCACCGAGTACACCCATCGCGCCAACCGGGCCAGCACCGCCGTCTGATAGCCCGACCCCGTGCCGATTTCCAGCACCACGGCGTCCGGTTCAAGTTCCAGCAACTCGGTCATCAGGGCCACGATGAACGGCTGGGAAATCGTCTGGCCACGCCCGATCGGCAGCGGCATGTCGGCATAGGCCCAATCCCGCTGCGCCGCCGGCACGAAGCGATGGCGGGGAACCGCCGCCATCGCCTCCAACACTCGCTCGCTCAAGGCGGGACAGCCAGTGGTCCCGCCGGTTTCGCGAGTCTCGGCGACCACCCGCGCCAACAGGCGCCGCAATGGATTTTCAGGGTCGAAGCCCAAATCGTCGTTCATGCCGTTCTCCTCTCGGGCGCGACCGCTCGCACCGAATCGTCCGGGCGGGCGTCAGAATCCGCGCGACCAAATCGCCTTCCCGCAACAACGGTTGCCGGCGCAGGCTCGCCAGCAATCCCGCCACCGGCGCGATCACCCGCGCGCGCGCGCCGCCAGTGAAACCGTCGTAGACCTGGCCAAGCTCCTCGCCCGCCTGGACCCAGCGCCCGACCTCCTGGCGCGAGGAGAAGATACCGGACTGTTCGGCCAGCACCACGAAAACCTGACGCAGGCCAAAATACTCCAACTCCTCCTCTCCGTTAGCCAGCCGCAAGCCTTCCACGATACCCGTTCGATCCAGGAACGCCACCAAGGCACGGAACAGGCTCTCGCAATGAACGGTCTGCAACCCGCTGGCTTGCCCGGCTTGAAGCGCGAAATTCTCACCGCCACGCGACCGCCAGGCCCGCACCAGCACGGGCGTCTCGTCCAGATCAAGCGGCCGCTCGATCACCGCCGGCAACCCAAACAGGCAGGCGCTGGCCCGTTCGTCGTCATTGGGGGCGTACAGCCGCGCCTGCGGCATCTCCTCGACGTCCGGGCTGGGATGAATCGCTACCCGATAATAGGCCGCCTGGGTCACCGCCACCACCGCATCGATCATCGCCCATCGCAACCACGCGATCCGTTGGACGCTCGCTCCCTGCCCCTCGGCGGCGGCGCCGACCGAGGGAATCACCAGCACCCGCTCGCGTAACCGCAAGTCCCGCCGCCGGCCCGCTTCGATATCCCGCAGAAACGCCGCCAGGCGCGACAAAACGAACATGCCGTTGAGTTCTTGACCTTGCAGATCCGCGACCAGGGCCAATCGTGGCGCGCGCTCTCGCGGTCCGACATCGTGGTGGGGAACCGCGCCGTCTCCGCGCAACCATGTGGTCGATCCAGGAATCGTCTTGATACTCAAGGGCTTCACTCCGCGATCCGTAGCACTGCCACATTGACCGAAAACCGTGTTACCGTCTCGTCAAGCCTAAGAATAGTTCAAGCAGCCGATTTCGCATCGTGAATTTCATCACCCGGCACACGACTGTCGCCCCTTGAAACAAATCCTGGTTCATGTTGCGTCGCAACATGAACCGCGCTATATTGCAACGCAACAAACGATTCTTTCGACGAGGAGGCCGCCATGGTCGTCAATCTGTTCAACAAGGCGCTGGAAAATCCGCCAGTTCTACCGGAACCTGTGATCAGGGCCAATAAACTGTTCATCGAGAACTTGGAAAATCTATTGATTTTTCAGATGAATTTCTTGAAAGCCTATTTTGACATCGGCATCAACCAACTTCGGGCCGCCGCCGAAATCACCGACCTGGCAAGCTTGCAGGACTTTTGCGAGCGCCAGGCGGAAATCGCCCAGACCCTGCAACGCAAGCTGATGAACGATGCCAGAATCATGTCCAGCATGGTCACCCGCTTCAAAACCGACTTGGATGGTCTGACCCAAGCCACGTCGGAAACGACGCTGGCCAAGGCCGCATGAGCTTGCTTGATCCAGCGCATCGCCCCGTTACAGGGCGATGCCGTTTATGACTTCGACCGTTCCGTACCCCACCGCCCCCTTCCGCATCGCGGTAAGCCGCGAATCCCCCATCGATCCAGGAACCGCCATCGCCCTGGCCACGACGCTGGGACTTCCCTGGGTTTTCGACCCTCTCACCAACGACTTTACCCATCTGCTGGTCATGACGGCTGAGCGACTGGAGTTGCGGGAACTGGGATCGAACCCGTCCGGCCCGGTTTACGCCGACTTTGCGACGGGCGCGGTCGCCCACCGCCGCCGGTTCGGTGGAGGACGCAATCAACCGCTGGCGCGCGCGGTCGGGTTGCAGCGCGGCGCGACGCCGACCGTGGTGGACGCCACCGCCGGACTGGGCGGCGACGCCTTCGTATTGGCCTGCCTGGGCTGCGTGGTGCGGCTGGTGGAGCGTTCCTCGCTCGTCGCCGTCCTGCTGCGCGACGGTCTCGACCGCGCCGCCCGCATCCCGGATCTCGGCCCACTGGTGGCGGAGCGGCTCAGCCTGATCGTGGCCGACGGCCGGAACTATCTGCGCGCACTCGCCAACGACCAGCGACCGGATGTCGTCTATCTGGACCCGATGTATCCGCTTCGCCGGAAAGCGGCGCTGGCGGGAAAAGCCATGCGCCTGCTGCGCCGCCTGGTCGGGGACGATGCCGATGCCCCGGAGCTGCTGGCCACCGCCCTCGCCAGCGCCCGTCGGCGGGTGGTGGTGAAACGGCCCCGGCGGGCTCCGCCGCTGGTCGGACCGCGGCCCAGTTTCCAGATCGCCGCGCCCAATACCCGCTTCGACGTCTACTCCCTCCTCCAGGCTGTCGACGCCTCCTGAGCCGCGGCTGGCCAAGCCGCGCGCGATCGGAACAAAAAATGCGGCGGCAGCCATGAGAAACCGCGACCCTTCTTGTAAACTTATTAGTTTGGGATCGGAATCGTCTGATCGAAAAACCATAACGTACCGAATCTTATCGACAGGAGGCCCTCGATGAGCCACACCACCGAATCCATCCGCAATATCGCCCTGGTCGGGCATGGCGCGGCTGGAAAAACCACCCTGGTGGAGTCCATTCTGCATCGCGCCGGCCGGTTGGCCACGCCCGGCATCGTGGAAAAAGGCAACACAGTCTGCGATTTCGATCCGCAGGAAAAGGCGCACCAGCATTCATTGGACGCCGCGCTGGTCAATCTCGACTACAACGGCGCCCACATCAATCTGATCGACACCCCCGGCTTCCCGGACTTCATCGGCCAAGCCATCGCCGTGTTGCCGGCGGTGGAAACCGTGGCGGTGGTCATCAACGCCCAGACCGGCATCGAGGCGGTGACCCAGCGGATGATGGAGCGCGCCGCCGAGCGCCGCCAGTGCCGGATGATCATCGTCAACAAGATCGACGCCGAGAACATCGACTTGCCCGCCCTGATCGATCAGATTCAGGAAAGCTTCGGCAAGGAATGCCTGCCGATCAACCTGCCGGCCAACAAGGGCGCCAGCGTGACGGACTGCTTCTTCAACTCCAGTGGGGACAGCGACTTCGCCACCGTGGCCGGCGCCCACTCCGCCCTGATCGATCAGGTGGTCGAGATGGACGAGGAGTTGATGGCGCTGTATCTGGAACAGGGCGAGGATCTGCAACCCGAGCAATTGCACGCGCCACTCGAAAAAGCGTTGCGGGAAGGCCATCTCATCCCGATCTGCTTTGTCTCGGCCCGCGCCGGCACCGGGATCAAGGAACTGCTGGATGTGTTCGTCAAACTGCTGCCCAACCCGCTCGAAGGCAACCCCGAACCCCTCCTGAAGGGCGAGGGCGAAGCGGCCGAGGAGTTCGATCCCATCCCCGATCCCAGGCGGCACGCGGTGGCCCACGTCTTCAAGGTGTTGATCGACCCGTTCATCGGCAAGCTCGGCATTTTCCGGGTCCATCAGGGAACCCTCACCAAGGACAGCCAGCTTTTCATCGGCGACGGCCGCAAGCCGTTCAAGGTCGGTCACCTGTTCCACATGCACGGCAAGGAGCATCCCGAGGTGGCGACCGCCATCCCCGGCGACATCTGCGCGGTGGCCAAGGTCGACGACATTCACCGCGACGTGGTGTTGCACGATTCCCACGACGAGGATCAGGTTCGAGCGCGGCCGTTGCGCTTCCCCACCCCGCTGTTCGGGCTGGCCATCCGCGCCGCCGCCCGCGGCGACGAGCAGAAGCTGTCCGACACCGTGCACAAGCTGCTGGAGGAAGACCCCTGCCTGGCGCTTGAACACAACGCGCATACCAAGGAAACCGTGCTGCGCGGCCTGAGCGACCTGCACCTGCGCATCACCCTGGAAAAGATGCAGCAGCGCTACAACCTGCAAGTCGAGACCAGACCGCCCAAGATCGCCTACAAGGAAACCGTCAGCCAGAACGCCGAGGGTCACCATCGCCACAAGAAACAGACCGGCGGCGCCGGCCAGTTCGGCGAGGTATTCATGCGGATCGAACCGCTACCGCGCGACGCCGGCTTCGAGTTCGTCAGCGCGGTGGTGGGCGGCACCATTCCGACCTCGTTCCTGCCGGCGGTGGAAAAGGGCGTCCGCGAAGCCTTGCAGGAGGGGGCGGTGGCCGGCTACCCGGTGCAGGACGTGCGCGCCATCGCCTACGACGGCAAATACCACCCGGTCGATTCCAAGGAAATCGCCTTCGTCACCGCCGGCCGCGAAGCTTTTCTGGACGCGGTGAGCAAGGCCAGGCCAATTGTTCTGGAGCCGATCGTCAACCTGGAAGTGCGGGCGCCGGCCGATTGCGTCGGCGCCATCACCGGGGACTTGTCCAGCCGGCGCGGGCGCATCGCCGGCACCGACGCCGGGCCGCGCGGCATGAGCATTATCAAGGCCCAGGTACCGATGGCGGAACTGGAAGGCTATGAGTCGCAGTTGAAATCCATGACCGCCGGCCTCGGTTCCTACAGCATCGAACTGAGCCACTACGATCCGGTGCCCGGCGAAATCCAGCAAAAGCTGCACACCGCCTACAAGAAACAGCAGGAAAGCTGATCCCTTCCACGCAAGCCGGGCGGTGTCTCGGCTTGCGCCTTAAAATCCTAGTTCCAGCCTTGGTTAAAAAGTTTGTACAATAATTCCCTAGGTTTCACTTGACTCCATCGCAATTATTGGGATAGAATTTGCAAATATTTATACAAATCTGTTTCCGCCGGCATCGGCAGAGGTCAGTCATGCGCGACACAATCCGCACCTTTCGCAATTTCGGTCTCTATCTGTTGCCAGCCTTCCTGCTGGCGAGCGCCGGCGTCTTGTCGATGGCTTTGTTGCGCCAACCAACTCCCTCCACGGCGCCGAGCGCCTCCCCCATGGTCGTGGACCATGACGCGTATTGGCGATCTCACGCCGAAACCCTGTTCGCGGCCATGCTGGCCGAAGCCCTGCGCCAACACCGGGAGGAGGGGCTGGACGGTCACGCGCGAACCCTGGAATACCGCTACGAACGCTTTCTTCCCTTGGAGGAGCAACCCGCCATACCGTCGGCGATGCCGCCTTCGCGGCCCGATGGTGGCGTCGCCAACCGTCCTCCGCTCATCCATCTGTAAATCCGTTTCCCGCGCGCCATCGGCGGATCCAACGGACCTGTCCACTCCGGCGGCTCGATGCGATACGCCCATCCGTCGGCTCATGCCTGTCCCAGCGCCCGCTCGTAAGCCTCGCGTACCTCCCCGCCGAAACAGACCAAATAGACCGTTTCGATCCGATCGTCGCTGGCAAGGAAGGCTTTGACCTCGCGCACCGCGATGCGCGCCGCCTCGTCCAGCGGATAGCCGTACACCCCGCAACTGATGGCGGGAAAGGCAATGCCGCGGACGCCATGCGCCACCGCCAGCCGCAAGCTGTTGCGATAGCAGGCCGCCAGCAGCTCCGGCTCGCCTCCGTCGCCACCTTGCCAGATCGGTCCGACGGTGTGGATGACATGGCGGGCCGGCAGGCGATAGCCCCGGGTGATCTTGGCCTGACCGGTCTCGCAACCGCCCAGCGCGCGGCACTCGGCCAGCAGTTCCGGGCCGGCGGCCCGATGGATGGCGCCGTCCACCCCGCCACCGCCCAACAACGAACGGTTGGCGGCGTTGACGATGGCATCCACCGGCAATTGGGTAATATCGCCCAAACTGAGTTGAATACGCCCCGCAAGCGTCGTCATTTCATCCTCCTAAATTTCCACCATCTCGAAGTCATCCTTGGTGGCGCCGCATTCGGGACAGCTCCAGGTCGGCGGCACGTCGCTCCACCGGGTGCCTGGCGGAATACCGTCATCGGGCCAACCCTTTTCCTCGTCATAAATAAACCCGCAAACCAGACACATATATTTCTTCATCATGCTCAAGCCTTTTGTCCGCGTCGATTTCGCGGCGATCATTGTCCCATGCCGGCGCATCCCGAAAAAGCCGCGACGTTTGTTAGAATCCATCTCCCCATCCCAGCTTGGAGCATCGGTTTGACTCCTTCCATTCCGCTCCCGCCTCCCGTGGTCGCGACCCTGGCGGGCAACGATCCCAGCGGTGGAGCCGGCATCGCCGCCGACATCGAAACCCTGGTCAGTCTGGGTTGCCATCCCGCGCCGGTCATTACCGCCCTGACCGTGCAGGACACCCGCAACGTCCAGGCGTTGTTGCCGGTCGATTCCGATCAGGTTCTCGCCCAAACGCGAGCGGTGCTGAAGGACATGCCGGTGGCGGCGTTCAAGATCGGCGTGATCGGTAGCGCCGACAATGCCGTCGCCCTGCGCGCGCTGTTCATTGCCTATCCGGGTATTCCGGTGGTGCTCGACCCGGTGCTGGCGGCGGGCGGCGGCGCCGAATTGGCCAGCGCGGCGCTGATCGAAGCCATCCAAACCTTATTATTGCCTCTAACCACCGTGTTGACCCCCAACAGCGTCGAGGCGCGTCGACTGGCGCCGGAAGCCGACACCCTGGAAGCCTGCGCCATGGCTCTGTTGGCCCGTGGCTGCCGCTACGTGCTGATCACCGGCGGGCACGAATCCGAACCGCCCACCGAGGTCGTCAACACCTTGTACGGCAACAACCGACTGTTGGAGACCTGGCGCTGGCCGCGCCTGCCAGGAAGCTATCACGGCTCCGGCTGCACCCTGGCGTCCGCCATCGCCGCCCTCCTCGCCCAGATTCGCGGTCCTCATTCCGAAGCATCGGTGCTTTCCGCTCTCTATCGCGCCCAGCACTACACATGGCGCTCCCTGCGGGCTGGCTATCGAGCCGGCGGCGGGCAGTGGCTTCCCAACCGGTTGTTCTGGGCCGACGCCTACCGAGGATCCGCACAGGAAGTTCTCCAATGAACAAGTCCCCTTGTCGCGGTTTGTACGCGATCACCGACGCCGCGTTGATTTCCGACGACCGACTGACCGCCGCCGTCGAACAGGCGCTTCTGGGCGGCGCCCGGTTGATCCAGTATCGCGACAAAAGCCATGACGCAGCGCGACGATTGGCGCAGGCTACAGCGCTCAACGAACTGTGCCGGCGTCACGCGGTTCCGCTGATCGTCAACGACGACGTGGATTTGGCCGCCCAGGTCGGCGCGGCGGGTGTTCACGTCGGCAGGGACGATCCAGTATTTACCATCGCCCGCGCCCGGCTGGGTCCCAACGCCATCATCGGCGTGTCCTGTTACGACCGGCTGGACCTGGCGCTGGAAGCCGCCCAGGCCGGAGCCGATTACATTGCGTTCGGCGCGTTCTTTCCCTCGCCGACCAAACCCGCCGAAATCCGCGCGCCCCTTGCATTGCTGCGACAAGCCCGCGCGGCGTTGCACATCCCGATTGTCGCCATCGGCGGCATCACTCCCGATAACGCCCCGCTGTTGTTGGACGCCGGCGCCGACGCGCTGGCAGTGATTAGCGCGATTTTTGCCCAGCCCGACATTCAAGCCGCTGCCCGCCGTTTCGCCGCTCTGTTTGCCTGAGGATTCGCCATGACTCGTTCCGAACAACTGTTCGCCGAAGCCCAGCGCTTCATTCCTGGCGGGGTGAATTCCCCGGTTCGCGCCTTTCGCGGCGTCGGCGGCACGCCGATTTTCTTCAAGCGCGGCGAGGGCGCCTCGCTTTACGACGAGGACGACCGCCGCTACATCGACTACGTCAGCTCCTGGGGGCCGATGATCGTCGGCCACGCTCATCCGGCGGTGGTCCGCGCGGTTCAGGAAGCCGCCGCCAACGGCCTCAGCTTCGGCGCGCCCACCGCCATCGAAACCATCATGGCCCGCAAGATCCGCGAGATGGTTCCCTCGATGGAGTTGGTGCGGATGTGCAATTCCGGCACCGAGGCCACCATGAGCGCCATCCGACTGGCGCGTGGCTTCACCGGTCGCAATAAAATCGTCAAATTCGAGGGCTGTTACCACGGTCATTCCGATTCGCTGCTGGTCAAGGCCGGCTCCGGGGCGCTGACCCTGGGCGTGCCCACCTCGCCGGGCGTGCCGACGGCGCTGGCGTCCTACACCGTGACCCTGACCTACAACGATCTGCTCCAGGCCCGGCAGGCGTTCGCGAAGATCGGCGACGAAGTCGCCGGCGTCATCGTCGAGCCGGTCGCCGGCAACATGAATTGCATCCCACCCGCGCCCGGTTTCCTGGAAGGCTTGCGCGCGCTTTGCGATCAATACGGCAGCGTGCTGATCTTCGACGAGGTGATGACGGGGTTTCGAGTGGCTCCCGGCGGCGCGCAGGAGCTTTACCAGGTAAAACCGGACCTGACCACGCTGGGCAAGATCATCGGCGGCGGGATGCCGGTCGGCGCGTTCGGCGGCCGGCGGGCGATCATGGAAAAGCTGGCGCCGCTGGGACCGATCTATCAGGCCGGCACGCTGTCGGGCAATCCGGTGGCGATGGCGGCCGGGCTGGCGACGCTGGATCTGATTTCCACACCCAGTTTTCATGCCGATCTCGCCGCCAAGACCCGGCGGCTGTGCGACGGACTGGTCGTCGCCGCCCAGGAGACGGGAATATCCCTGACCGCAAACCATGTCGGTGGCATGTTCGGCATTTTCTTCACCGACGAGACCGTGACCACCTACGCTCAAGCCGTTACCTGCGATGTCGAACGGTTCAAGGCGTTCTTTCACGGGATGCTGGCCGAGGGCGTCTATCTGGCGCCGTCCGCGTTCGAGGCGGGATTCATGTCCTCGGCCCATACCGAGGAAGACATCGAAGCGACCCTTGCCGCCGCCCGGTGGGTGTTCGTCCGCATTTGATCCGGAGGGTTCGCCATGTCCCAGCTTGCCGAGCAATTCATCACCGCCGCCGACTATCTGGCGCTGGAACGTCAGGCGGAAACCAAGAGCGAGTATCTCAACGGGCGCATCTATGCGATGAGTGGCGCCAGTCGTAACCATAATCGCATCACCGTTAACCTGACCTCGGCTCTGCACTCCAGACTCAAACGCAAGCCGTGCGAACCCTTTTCTGGGGACATGCGGATCAAGGTCAGTCCCACTGGCCTGTACACCTACCCCGATGTCGTGGTCGTCTGCGGCGAACCGCGCTTCGAGGATCAGCAGGTCGACACCCTGCTCAATCCCACGGTCATCATCGAAGTGCTGTCGGACAGCACGGCGGCTTACGACCGGGGCGAAAAGTTCGCCCATTACCGCGCGCTGCCATCGCTAAGCGACTACCTGCTGGTCGCCCAGGACCAGCCGCGCATCGAACACTACCAGCGGCAACCGGATGGGCGCTGGCTCTATTCGGCCACCGACGGTCTCGACGCCCAGGTCGAAATCTCCACCATCGGCTGCATGTTGCAACTGGCCGAGGTTTACGAGCGGGTGGTCTTCGCCGAACCCGAATCCGAACCGGCCTCATCCTGAATTTTCAACTATAGTTGTGGGGTTACCACCCTTCAAGGAGGCATCCTCATGACCGAGACCGCCAAAACGCCCGCTCCCGATGCCAAGACCGCCGCCGATCTCAACAAGCTGGCCCAGAATTTTTCCAAGATCGTCGAACAGAGTCAGCGGGTGTTGCAGGAATATCTCAAGCGCCAGGAGCGGGGTGACCAAATTCCGCTGATCGACCCCGCCATCGTCGGTAAATCCTTTGAGGAATTCTTCGACAAGCTGCTGAAAAATCCGGAAAAGCTGATCGAAGCCCAGATCGGCTTCTGGAAGAACGCTCTCGATCTCTGGCAGTCCTCCTCCCAGCGGATGCTCGGGCACGAAACTCAGCCGGTCATCAAGCCGCCGCCTGGCGACAAGCGTTTCGCCGACGAGCAATGGGCGGAAAACGCCGTGTTCGACTTCATCAAACAGTCCTACCTGCTGGCCGCCGACAGCGCGCAGGGACTGGTCCGCCAGGTCGATGGGCTGGACGACAAGACCGCCCGCCGGGTGCAGTTCTATACCCGCCAGTTCGTGGACGCGATGGCCCCGACCAACTTCGTCCACACCAATCCCACGGTCCTCAAGGCCACGCTCGATTCGGGCGGCGACAATCTGGTCAAGGGTCTGCAAAACGTGCTGGAGGATTTGGAACGGGGGCACGGCCAGTTGCAGATCAAGATGACCGACCTCAAGGCGTTCAAGCCGGGCGAGAACATCGCGGTCACGCCGGGCAAGGTCATCTTCCAGAACGAGTTGCTGCAACTGATTCAATACAATCCGAGCACCCCGACCGTTTATCAGAAGCCATTCCTGTTCGTCTCGCCCTGGATCAATAAGTATTACATCATGGATATGCGGCCCAAGAACTCGATGGTCAAGTGGATGGTGGATCAGGGCTTCACCGTGTTCATGACCTCCTGGATCAACCCGGACGAGCGGCTAGCGCACAAGAAGTTCGAGGATTACCTGTTGTCCATCGTGGAGGGAATGGACGCCATCGAGCAGGCCACCGGCGAGCGGGAAATCAATGCCGCCGGCTACTGCCTGGGCGGCACCATCCTGCTCGCCACGCTGGCCTACTTGGCGGCCAAGAAGGACAAGCGAGTGCAAAGCGCCATCTGCTTCGCCTGCATGACCGACTTCAGCGAGCCGGGGGAGTTGGAAGTTTTCATCGACGAGGAATTGATCACCCTGCTGGAGAAACAGATGGGCGAGCGGGGTTATCTGGACGGCAGCCAGATGGCCGGCGTGTTCAGCATGTTGCGCGCCAACGATCTGATCTGGTACTTCGTGGTCAACAATTACCTGCTCGGCAAGGACCCCTACCCCTTCGACCTGCTGTACTGGAATTCCGACTCCACCCGGATGCCGCGGGACATGCACAGCTTCTACATCCGCAACATGTACCAGAAAAACCTGCTACGCGAGCCGGGCGGGATTACCCTGGCGGGCGTGCCCATCGACCTGCGCAAGATCAAGACGCCGGTCTGCTTCCTGTCGGCCTACGAGGATCACATCGCGCCGTGGAAATCCACCTACGCCGGCACTCAACTGGTCGGCGGCCCGGTGAAATTCGTGCTGAGCGGTTCCGGTCACATCGCCGGGGTCATCAATCCAGCCTCGTCCGACAAATACGGCTTCTGGCTCAATCCCAAGGCTCCGCCGAATCCGGACGACTGGTTCAAGGACGCGGTCAAGCAGGACGGTTCCTGGTGGCCGGACTGGCTGGCCTGGCTGACACCCCACGCCGGCCCGCAAGTGCCCGCGCGCGCGCCCGGCGACGGCAAGCTGCAACCCATCGAGGACGCACCCGGTTCCTACGTCAAGATGCGGTACGATCAGTAGGCTATGATTTGCTGACCGGACCTTCCCAGAGATCGCCCCGATGACAACCAAACAAGAACTGATTCCCGTCAAGCTGGCCAACGGCAGCGAAATTCGGGTGGCCGCCACGATGCTGGGCGGCGAGGAGGATGTGGCGTTCAAACTGCTGTCGTTTGAGGCAGTCACGAACACCATCGAAGGCATCGCCGATGCGTTGACCGCCGCCTTGCAAAAGGCCAAGCCGAAAAAAGCCAGCGTTGAGTTCGGTCTTGAGGTGGCCGTGGAGTCGGGCGCGTTGACCACGCTGCTGGTGAAAGGCACGGGCACGGCGACGTTAAAAATCACGCTGGAATGGGGCAATTGATGGCGCATCAAAGGGAGTTGAAGCGTGGGGCCTTCGCAGGACCTTGATGATCTGCTGCGCCGCTGTACGGTGCGTTTGTGCATTCCGCAGGACGGGAGTCAGGGCACGGGTTTTTGGGTCGCGCCCAGCCTGCTGTTGACCTGCGCGCATGTGGTCGAAACCGCTCAGACGCAGTCGCTTCCGGTTGAAATCGCCGATGCTGGCCGGACGGTTTCGGGGCGGATCGTCGCATTTTTCGCCAAGCCCTATCCCGATCTGGCGCTGCTGCGATGCGACGAGTTACCAAACCACCCCTGCGTCTACTTGAACCCCGACATCGCCTTGCGGGACAGCCTGTACAGCTACGGCTATACGGACCAGCAACCGAACGGCGATTCGGCGACGTTTGAATATGAGGGACCGACTGACACGGGGTTGGGGTCGCTGTTGAAACTCAAACAGGGACAGTCGCGCCCTGGCTTGAGCGGCGCACCGTTGCTCAATCTGCGCACTGGCGGCGTTTGTGGAATCGTGAAAAGCTCGCGGGATCGCGACAGCGATCTGGGCGGCCGGGCGGTTCCGATCACCTGCATTCCACCGGAGCACGATCCGGCGGCTTTGCAGCAGTCCTACCACCAGCAAAACGGCGATTGGCTCGGCTGCCTCAGTGACGAGCAGCAGCGACAAGTTCCCTGGCAAACCGCGCTTTCAGGCAATCCGTTTTACGGCGAGAGTCCGGCCTTGCTGGGACGGGAGGAAGAACTCCGCCGCATTCTGGAAAAGTTGCGAGCCAATAGCCACTGTTCCATCGTGGGACCGTCGGGCAGCGGCAAAACCCTGTTGTTGCAGGAGTTGCGGCGACAAGCCAAGCTGCAGTTTGGGTGGCGGGACCAGGAAATCTGTTGTCTGGATTTTCGTCAGATCAATAGCTTGAACGAACTGAAACAAGGCGTTTTGGAGCATCTGGGTGGCGAGAAATCCAGCGAAATCAGGAGCCTGCTAAGACACAAGCCTCTGCAATTGTTGCTGCTCGACAATCTGGGCGGAATGGAAACCGGTAGTCAGGGGCTTAAAATGCGCCGCTGGCTGCGCGGTCTGGAGCAGTGCCACATCCGACTGGTCGCGGTCAGCAACGAACGACTGGAAATCCTGTTCCACAAGGATGACCCGACCCGCGATTCACCCTTTGCCGGTCTCGACTCGTCGCCCATCGAACTGCCGCCTTTGACCCCCGATTTCTGCCGCCAGTTGGTGCAACAACGCCTGGCGGGAACGGCCTTTGGCATCGCGCAATTTGAAACGCTGTGCAACGGCTGGCGGCAACCCAGGGCGTTGCTGAGCGAGTGCGCCGGCCGTTACGAGGAACTGCGCTGGCGTCGGCCATGACTCCGCCTCCTCCGCTTCCCTATGCCCCCCGGCGGCAACGGCCGCTGTCGCTGTGGAATCCGCTCGATTATCTGGTGCTGCTGTATTGGGTGTTCTACTTCCCCCAGGCGTTGCGCTGGTATGAAGAGACGTTTTTTGAACTGCCAGACATTAAGGGTTGGCAGGCAGTACGTCAGGACGCCATCCAACGCCGATTAGCCTTGCAGGGATTGCTGGTGATGATGGCAACCGCTTTCGGATTAGCCCTTCTGTTCAGCGAGCTTGGCTTGAAAGTGGATTGGTTTGGCGTGGCGGGAGGCGTGGCGGTCGGCGTGGCG
>JARSSO010000052.1:22065-45788 GCA_029624765.1 Candidatus Contendibacter sp.
GTGGCGGGAGGCGTGGCGGGAGGCGTGGCGGGAGGCGTGGCGGGAGGCGTGGCGGTCGGCGTGGCGGGAGGCGTGGCGGGAGGCGTGGCGGGAGGCGTGGCGGGAGGCGTGGCGGTCGGCGTGGCGGGAGGCGTGGCGGTCGGCGTGGCGTTCGGCGTGGCGTTCGGCGTGGCGGGAGGCGTGGCGGCGCCACGACTTGATGCGGCACTGATGGGTTTATTACCGGCGTGGCTACAGCCCTCCAAGCAATTGGCGATCACCCTACAACGGGCTTCGCCCTTGCCCGTCTGGGGTCTGCATCGCCGGTTGGCGCGGCAATTGAGGGAAAACTGGAGAAGAGGACTCGACAACTGCGAGGGCCTGCTACGCCACAGCTTGCAGTTCGGCCCGGTGATCGCCGCTATTCAGGAAGCGCTGCAAAACACGCCGGACGGGCGGCTGTTATCCCGGATCACTGACTGGTGCAGCATGTCTCTGTACGATTGGCATGCTGTCTATTTTCAATCGGCTAGCCTGTCAGCGGCGTTAAAGCAGAAATTCTGGAGCGAATTTTTTATTGTCCCGCACCGCTGGCGACCCCAAATCGTGGTCACCCTCCGTTACGACACACCGGCAAGGGCCGCCTGCGCCGGCTTTTGGCATTTGCACCAAGGCGAACTGGATGAGGCCGCCAATGCCTTCGCTGCGGTTCGCCTCCTTCGTCATGGCGAGGAACTCCACGAAAACGCCCAAGCCCTGGCGGCGGCCGGCAATTGCCGGAATTTAGGACAAATTGCCGCTTGGCAATCGCCTTCTCTCCCGCAAGGCGAACCATTACGCCCGCAAGTGCGGGCTGCTTTTGGCCGGCTGGCCGTAGTCGCCAAGGACATCGACCTAGTGCTCCATGCCCGCTCGACCCGGCAACGCAACAGCGCGCTCAATCGCGCCAGCGGTCGGTTGCACGGATTCTCGGCGGAATCGGCCGATTGCCCGACGCCGGAACGTCCGCAGCTCGAAAAAATCGCTGCCCGATGGCTCGACATCATTTTGGCGAGCGCCGGCCCGGTCGGCTTTTTGGAGGTGCGCGGACCGGTCGCCAGTCCGTACATCGTCGGCGCTCCGGTGCCCGCCGCCAGATTGGCCGGTCGTCAGGATGTTCTCGCTCGGATCGAAGCGGCCTGGGCCAAACCAGGACCACGGGATTCGCTGGTCATTTTCGGCCATCGGCGCATGGGGAAAACCAGCGTCGCCCGCGCCGTGCCGCATCTTTGTCAACTTGGAGACGACACCCGGCTGGCGTTCCTGAATCTGCAAATCGTCGATTGGACGGAAGGATTGAGCGATCTCTGCCACGCCATCGCCTTCGCCCTGTGGGAGGCCGATCCGAATGGATTGGATGAACCCGCGTCGGAGGACTACGAACAACACCCGCTGGCGACGCTGCGCCGCCTGTTATCCCGTCTGGGACAATCCACACCGCCGCGCCGCTATATCCTGATGCTCGACGAATACGAACTGCTCGAAGAAAAGCTGCCCGACGCCGCGGCCGGCGACCGCACCGCCCTGTTGCGTGGACTGACCCAGCAATATCCTTGGCTGGCTCTGGGACTGGTTGGCCTGCACAGCCTGCAAGAACGCAGCACCAGCCTGCGCGAAGCCATTTTCGGCTGGCGTCCCATTCCGGTGGGATTGATGGATCGGGATGCGTTCGCCGACCTGTTGCAAATCGAAGAGGACGCCTTCCCCTTGGAGTATGGCCTGGACGCCATCGACCGGGCCTATCAACTCACTGGCGGCCAGCCGTTTTTGGGCCAACTGCTCGGCGACAGCCTGGTGCAGCGTTTCAACCAACAACTGAAACAGCAGATCGAACCGCCTGCCCCAACCTTCACCGCCGCCGATGTGGACGTCGTGGTCGAGGATTCCCGGTTCTATCTCAACAGCCACGTCTATTTCAACGGTATCTGGGCGCAAGCCGGCGAAGCGCCACCCGGACAACAGGCATTGCTCAAAATCCTGGCCAACCACGGCGACGGTCTGGATCGGAATGCCTGGCGGCAAATCAGCAACCTCGATCCGGCCACTTTTGACGCCGCGCTGGAAGCGCTGAAAAATCACGACGTGGTGACCGACGACAATGGAATCTGCCGCTACAGCGTCGAGTTGATGCGCCGGTGGATCGCAGCACAATGCCCTCTTTGATTCACCGTTACCTCCCTTTCCCTGAAGACCAAAAACGATGACCGAGGCGGAAACCCCGATGACATTTCCCCACCAGGCGACAGCGCATCTCGCCGGCCTGGATGAGGATTGGCAGCGTCATATCGCCGGCATCGGTCCTTGCCAGCTTCGGCTTCGACAAGCCCGCGAGCCTTACGAGGCCCTGGTGCGCGCCATCGCTTACCAGCAACTGCATGCCAAGGCGGGCGACGCCATCCTGGCCCGGTTGCTGGCGCTTTACCCCGACGCGGCGTTTCCCTCGCCCGATCAGTTGCTCGCCACCGATCCCGTCCAACAACGCGCGTGCGGCTTTTCAGCCACCAAGCTCGCCGCCATTCGCGGCATCGCCCAAGCCGCGCTGGACGGGACGGTTCCCACGCGCGCCCAGGCGCTCGACTTGTCCGACGAGGTATTGATCGAACGGCTGACGGCGCTGCGCGGAGTTGGCCGCTGGACGGTGGAAATGCTGCTGATCTTCAGCCTGGGGCGACCGGACGTCCTGCCGGTGGACGATTACGGCGTGCGCGAAGGTTATCGCCGGCTCAAGGGCTGGGCCGCCGCGCCCACTCCCAGGCAACTGGCGGAAATCGGCCAGCCCTGGCGTCCGTACCGCACGGTCGCCGCCTGGTATCTGTGGCGCGTTCCGAAAGGCTGATTGCAAGATCCGTTCGCCGCGACCCTACTCGTTAATCGCCGGCTGGCGGCAAAACCGACCGATCAATCCCCGCAGCAGTTTCAGCGTCGGTTCGATCATCGCCAGCGGCAAAAACTCGTCCGGCTGATGCGCGCACTCCACCCCGCCGGGCCCCAGAATTACCGTCTCCATCCCCAGCGCGTTCAAATACGGTCCCTCGGTGCCAAAACCGACCGCGCCGGCCGCCGTGTCCGTCAATTCCTCGGTTGCCCGCACGATGGCCGCCGTCGCTGGCGTCTCCATCGCCTCGATGCCCTCGAACAGTGGCAAAAAGCGCAGTTCCAGCCCGCTGTCCGCCACCAGCCGGGTCAGCCGGCCGTGCAACTCGTCGCGGACCCCGGCCAGCGTCATCCCCGGCAAAGGCCGGATGTCGATATGCAGCTCGCAGTCGGCGCAAATCCGGTTCGGATTGTCGCCGCCGTGAATCCGCCCCAGATTCAGCGTCGGCACGGCGACCTCGAACAGCGGATTGCGATAGCGCGCCTGCAATTCCGTCCGCCAGCGCAGTAACTCGCCGATGACCCGGTGCATCCCCTCCAGGGCGTTGACGCCCAACGCCGGATTGCTGGAATGGCCGGACTTTCCTTCCAACCGGATCGCTTCCATCAAGATGCCCTTGTGCAGCCGCACCGGCTTCAATCCGGTCGGCTCGCCGATCAAGGCATGTCGCCCCAGCGGCCGGCCGACCGCCGCCAGCGCCCGGGCGCCGGCCATGCTGCTTTCCTCGTCGGCCGTGGCCAGAATCACCAGCGGCTGACGCAGGTCGGCGGCCCGAAACTCCATCGCCGCCGCGATGGCCAGCGCCAGAAACGACTTCATGTCCGCCGCGCCCAGCCCGTAAATCCGCCCGTCCGCCACCGTCCCGCCGAACGGGTCGTGACGCCAGCGGCCAGCGTCGAACGGCACGGTGTCGGTATGGCCGGCCAGCACCAGCCCGCCCGGCCCATGGCCCAGCGTGGCAATCAGGTTAGCCTTGTCCGCCCGGCCGGGCAGCGGTTCGATCCGCACCGCGAAACCGGCTTCCTCCAGCCAGCCGGCCAGCAGGTCGATCACCGGCCGGTTGCTCTGATCGAACGACGGCGACACGCTGCTCACCGAGGGCGTGGCGATCAATTGGCGAATTCGGTCCAGCAGGGGAAACGAACGTGTCGGCATGAGATTTTCACTGGCGATAACGGTTGGCGCTGCGTGATAATAACAACAATCATCGGCGGCTACCCCGCGCCTGCGCGGGGCCGCGTTTCCAAGCCGCGTTCCCCCTTCCCTCGGCGCGATCGCCTCCGTTCCAATCCCCTTTGATTCACCATGCCGCGTCTTGCCACTCTGGATGACCTGCCGGCCTTGCTGACCATCGAACAGCGGTGTTTCAGCACCGACCGCCTGTCCCGCCGCAGCTTTCGCCATCTGTTGACCCGGGGTCGCGCCACGACCCTGGTGGACGAGATCGCCGGCCAAATTCACGGCTATGTGCTGCTGCTGTTCTCGCAGGGAACCTCGATGGCCCGGCTTTACTCCATCGCCGTCGACCCCGATTTCGCGCGGCGCGGCGTGGGCGACCGCCTGCTGAAAGCCGCCGAGGAAATCGCGCTGGAACGCGATTGCGTGTCCATGCGGCTGGAGGTTCGCCGCGACAACCCCGCCTCGCTGGGTCTGTTTCGCCGCCACGGCTACCGCCAGTTCAAGGAAGTGCTGGACTATTACGAAGACCATATGGCCGCCCTGCGTTTCGAAAAGCGGTTGGTCCCGCACTTGCAGGCCGATCTGGTCAAGGTGCCCTACTACCAGCAGACCCTCGACTTCACCTGCGGTCCGGCGGCGCTGATGATGGCGATGAAAGCACTGGACCCGACCCTCGAACTGAACCGCAAGCTGGAACTGCGGCTGTGGCGGGAAGCCACCACCATCTTCATGACCTCCGGCCACGGCGGTTGCGGTCCCTACGGCCTGGCGCTGGCCGCCTACCGGCGCGGCTTCGATCTGGAGATCCACGTCAACGAGAACAGCGTGTTTCTGGTGGATTCGGTGCGCAGCCTGGAAAAGAAGGAAGTCATGCGGCTGGTGCAAGAAGACTGGATCGAGGAACTCAACCGCCTGCCGGTCCCGCTGCATCGCGGCAGTCTGGGCGTGGACGAGTTGCGGCGCAAGTTCGACACCGGCGGCATCCCGCTGGTGCTGATCAGTTCCTACCGCATCTACGGCGAACGCTTCCCGCACTGGGTGGTGGTCACCGGTTTCGACGACCATTACATCTACGTTCACGATCCGCTGGTTAATATCGAGGCTGGCGAGACGTTCAGCGATTCCGTCAACATGCCGATCCCGCACCGGGAATTCCAGCGCATGGCTCGTTATGGCAAGGCCGGCCAAAAAGCGGTGCTGATTCTCTACCGTTCCCACCGCCGGTCGGAACCGGCGGCGCCATCACTCTCTTAACCATCTCCCCACGGCGTCAGGAGCGCCGAGTTCAACCGATGGCCGATCACATCATCCTGGTGGAAAACCCCACCGACTGGAAAGCGCATTTTCCCAACCTGCCCGTCGTCGCCGCCAAGGACTATCTGGCCAAGCCCGAATACTCCTCCACCGGCCGCAACCTGCGCGTGCTCAATCTTTGCCGCAGCTACCGCTATCTGAGCGTCGGTTACTACTGTTCGCTGCTGGCCGAGGCTCGCCGCCACCGGGTCATCCCCAGCGTGCGCACGCTCAACGATCTCAGCCGCAAATCCATCTACAGCCTGGATATCGAGGACCTGGACGACCACGTTCAGCAGGTGCTGGGCAAACCCCGGCCCGGCTTCACCGCCACCGCCTTCGAACTGGACATTTGCTTCGGTCAGTGCGCCGCCAGGGAACTGCAGGAACTGGCCCGGCAACTGTTCGACGCCTTCCGCGCGCCGCTGCTGCGGGTGGAATTTCGCTTGCAGGGCAAATGGCGCATCGCCACGATCAAGGCCCTGCACCTGCATTCGCTGTCGGTCGAACAGGAAGACCTGTTCATGGGCGCGCTGACGACCTATCTCAGCCGGCGCTGGCGGCAACCGCGGGCGCGCAGCAACTACCGTTACGATCTGGCGATGTTGCAAAATCCCAAGGAGCCCCTGCCGCCCTCCAACCCCAAGGCACTGCAACTGTTCATCAAGATCGGTCGCGAGTGCGGGGTCAACGTCGAACTGATCGAGAAAAAGGATTACGCGCGGCTGGCCGAATTCGACGCTCTGTTCATCCGCGAAACCACCGGCATCGATCACTATACCTACCAGTTCGCCAAGAAGGCGGAAAGCGAGGGCATGGTGGTGATCGACGATCCCGACTCCATCCTGAAATGCACCAACAAGGTCTACCTGGACGAACTGCTGCGCACCCACCGCATCCGCACCCCCAAGACCGTCATCGTCCGCCGCGACAATCTGGAGCGAGTGGACAGCGAGATTCCCTACCCGATCGTGCTGAAGATTCCCGACGGTTCGTTCTCGCGCGGCGTGTTCAAGGTCAACGACCGCGCCGAGTTGATGGAAAGCGCGGGCAAGCTGTTCAAGTCGTCCGACCTGGTGCTGGCGCAGGAATTTCTCTACACCGAGTTCGACTGGCGGGTGGGGATTCTGAACAAGACGCCGCTGTTCGTCTGTCAGTACTTCATGTCCAAGGAACACTGGCAGATTTACAACCACGAATCCGGCCAAGCGCGCGGGATCCGCGAGGGGGATTCCAAAACCTTTCAAGTCAAGGACGCGCCGGAAATCGTGGTCAAGACCGCGCTCAAGGCTGCTGGTCTGATCGGCAACGGGTTCTATGGGGTGGATTTGAAGCAGACCAGCAAGGGCGTGGTGGTCATCGAAATCAACGACAATCCCAACATCGATCACGGCGTCGAGGACACGGTGCTCAAGGAAGAGTTGTACCGCACGATCATCGAGGATTTCGTCTGGCGGCTGGACCGCAAGCGGGGCAAGTGAAAAGCGAAGCGCCGGAGGACTGGCGTCCGCCAGCCGCCGGCTTTCGCGCCATGTTTCATCGCGGGAACGACGAATTTCAAAATGAAACGGGTGGTAACAAGTTGATTCCAGTCGTATCCAGAATTTACGTCATTCCCTCTTTCAGTTTCTCTCCCTTCCCTGTGTGCGGCATTCCATCCTATTGATTACCAAGGATGATGCTGCTAAAGACCCTCAATGAAAAAGCATTCCGGCTTGTTCAATCGGGTTGGTCCATTACTTGCTTTCCAGCTTCCCCCGGCTCAGACCCAGGCCACCGGTTGGGTCCGCGTGTGATACGTCACTCAGCGAGAAAAATTCATCGTAAGGTCGTAACCGTTCACCCCTCTCGCCCGCTTGCGGGAAAGGGGTTGGAGGTGAGGACAGCAGTTTCAAAGGCTTACCCTCTCACCCTAGCCTTCTCCCCCATGAAATTGGGGAGAGGGGATTGAATGATTGCGTAAGGTCAAACCTCAAACCAAAGGGGAAATGCAAACATGGGTTTCAGATTGTGGCTTACCAATCTTCTTGGTGGAACAACCGGGAATCAAAACCAGCAAGCCTTGATTCCGCCACCGGTCACCGACCCGGCGGAGGAAGAGGCGGCGGGACTTAACTTTCGCACGGCGATCGAGGCCCACCAAAAATGGAAAAACCGCCTGCAGGCGGTTATCGACAATAACTCTTCCGAAAATCTTTCCGTCGACTTGGTCGCGCGGGATGATCAATGTGTGCTGGGCAAATGGATCCATGGGATTGGCGGGCAACGATTCGGTGACAACGATCAGTTTCAAAAACTTCGCAAGGATCATGCTGATTTCCATGCGTGCGCGGGCATGGTGCTGGCGTTGGCGCAAACGGGCAAGACAGCCGACGCGCAGGCCTATCTCAAGTCCAGTGGTTACTTGTATACCTCGCAGGAGGTAGTGCTGGATCTCGCTCACATGTACAACCAGGCGTCTGGAAGGCAAAGCCAAGAAGTGGCTTGAAAAGATGCTTTCATCCCCCCTCTCCCGCTTGCGGGCGAGGGGTTCCCCACACGGCTTTAAACTAAAGGATCAGGCCGCCTTCTTGGCCCAGGCGGTACACCAGCCCTTGGCGGCGACCAGCTTGCCTTGGAAAATCGAGCAGGGGCCCGTGGCGTCTCCAGCCTTGCCGGTATACAGAGCGCAATTGGCGCAGGTCGCCGTGGCGTCCTTGCGATCCGCGGCTTGAGCGGCGTCGGCCTTGTATTTCATCGCCGCCGCCAATGGATCGGTCTCACTGATCGGATCGGCGGCGGCGGCGACATTATTCAGCAGGGCGTTGGCAAATGGCGCGGCAACCAGGCCGATGGCGGTCAGCTTGATGAAACGACGGCGGCTATTGTCAGAAGAACGGTTTATCATGATGGTTTCCTCAAAATTATTGTTAGGGACCGCAACCTCGCGCGAATAGAGCCTGCGCAAGTGTGGATATAGTAACATGGGATACCGGTGGTCGGGCTTGGATCAAGTCATCGCAATGACGGACATTCGCTATCCGGTGGCGAATCCGTCACCCTGCTTCGATTGAACACGGAATCGAGGATGAGGAACGGTATGCGCCCATTCGGTAATCCATCGCGCGCCCGTGACCGCTGGCGACGCTGGGCATTGGTGGCCACCCTCGGTCTCCTGGCGTCGCTGACCGGGGTCGGTGGCTGGCTCTACCTTCGGTTACACGGCAGTCTGGCGCGGCTGGAAGGCGTGGTCCCGCTGGTCGGCCTGAGCGCGCCGGTCGCCGTCGAACGCGACTCCCTCGGCATACCGACGATCCGGGGTGAAAACCGGCTGGACGTGGCCCACGCGACCGGTTTCGTTCACGCCCAGGAACGGTTTTTCCAGATGGATTTGCTGCGGCGCACAGCGGCGGGCGAGTTGGCGGCCCTGGTCGGCGCGGGGGCGCTGAATTGGGACCGCGCCCATCGCTTGCACCGCTTCCGTCAGCGCGCCCGTCAGGCGCTGACGGCGACGCCACCCGCCGATCAGGCGTTGGTCGCCGCCTACGCCGCCGGCGTCAACGCCGGACTGGCCGCATTGTCGGCCCCCCCGTTCGAATACCTGCTGCTGCGGATCGCTCCCGAACCCTGGCGGCCCGAGGACGCGGCGCTGGTGGTCCACGCGATGTACCTGGATTTGCAGAGCCAGCAATGGCCCCGCGAGTCGGCGCGAGGCGTGTTGCGCGACCGGTTGCCACCCGAACTCGCCGCGTTTCTCGACTCTCCCGGCACCGAGTGGGACGCGCCGTTGCAAGGCGAACCCTTCCCGGCGCCACCGCCACCCGGTCCAGAAATATTCGACCTGCGCCATCAGCGTTCCCCTCAGCCGCTGACAGGCGAGAATCGGGGGGCGGGGATCGCATTTTCAACCCAGATGGTGGAAATGCTCAGCGGCAGCAACAACTGGGCGGTCGCTGGCCGATTGACCGCGCATGGGGGCGCGCTGCTGGCCAACGACATGCACCTGCCGTTGCGCCTGCCCAACATCTGGTACCGAGCCACGCTCATCTATCCCGACGGGCGCGGCGGAGAGCGGCGCATCCATGGAGTCACGCTGCCCGGCACGCCGGCCGTCGTCGCCGGCGGCAATGGCCGCGTCGCCTGGGGCCACACCAACAGCGAGGGCGATTGGGCCGATCTGGTGATCCTGGAGCCGGGTACGGAAAACGGAACCTACCGGACGCCCGAGGGACCGCGCCCCTTCGTCCGGTCGTGGGAAACGCTGGTCGTCAAGGACGCCGCGCCCGAGCGGCTGGAAATCCTGGAAACCGTTTGGGGGCCAGTGGTGGACCGCGACCACCAGGGCCGGCAACGGGCGCTACGCTGGGTGGCGCACGACGCGCGGGCGGTCAATCTGAATCTGCTGGCGCTGGAAGGAGCCGCCACGGTGAATGCCGCCCTCGACATCGTCAACCGGGCCGGGGCGCCGGCCCAGAACGTGCTGTTGGCCGATGCCGACGGCCACATTGCCTGGACCCTGTCCGGTCCGATTCCCCGCCGCTTCGGCCACGACGGTCGATTGCCTTCCTCCTGGGCCGACGGTCGGCGCGGCTGGTCCGGCTGGCTGGAACCGGCCGAGTATCCACGCATCGTCGACCCGCCCGGCGGCCGGCTATGGACCGCCAACGGCCGGGTGGTCGACGGCGCATGGCTGAGCGTGCTGGGCGACGGCGGCTACATGCTCGGCGCCCGCGCCCGGCAAATTCGGGATGGCTTGCTGACGCGGGACCGGTTCGACGAGCGGGATTTCCTGGCTCTGCAACTCGACGACCGGGCGCTGTTTCTGGCGCGCTGGCGCGAGTTGTTGCTGGCCACGCTGACTTCGGACGCCGCGCGGGCCAAGCCGCAATGGGACGAACTACGACGCCATGTCGCCGACTGGGGTGGGCGCGCGGCGACAGCCTCGGTCGGTTACCGGGCGGTGCGCGCCTTCCGCCTCCAGGTCTGGGAGCGGGCGTTCGCGCCGTTGACCGCCGTCTGCCGGCGGGCCGACCCGCGCTTCGACTACAGCCTGCTCCGGCAAAGCGAAGGGCCGTTATGGGAATTGGTCTCCCAGCGACCGCCGCATCTGCTCGACCCGCGTTATCCCGACTGGCCGGCGCTGCTGCTGGACGCGGCGGACGCCACGCTGGCGGAATTGACCGCCGACGGCCGACCGCTGGCGGCGCACACCTGGGGCGACTACAACCAAATCCATATCCAGCATCCATTCAGCCGTTTCCTGCCCTGGCTGAGCGGCTGGCTTGACCTTCCGGCGCAAGCCCTGCCGGGCGATCTGCACATGCCGCGCCTCCAAATCCCCGGCAGCGGCCCATCCGAACGGCTGGCCATCGCGCCGGGCCGCGAACGGGACGGCATTCTCCACCTGCCCGGCGGCCAGAGCGGCCATCCTCTGTCGCCCTTCTACCGGGCCGGGCACGCCGCCTGGGCTGCCGGCGAACCTTCGCCCCTGCTGCCCGGACCCACGGTGCATCGGTTGCGGCTCGAACCCAAAGCACCCTGATTGCATCGCCTTCCGGTTGACTTCAACGGATGGCTACACGCCAAGCGGCGCCACCGCGATCCCGAACACCGATTGCCGCCGCCGCCCCTCGGAACCGTACAGTTCCACCACCCCATCCTCGTGGACGATCCACGCCTCGACCGCGCCGGCTTCCAGATAGAGCCGAACTTTCTCGTTCAACTCATCGGTGGTATTGGATGGAGAGGTCACTTCAACACACAGCTCCGGGGCCTGGGTATAGGGCGTCTCGTAGCCATGCCGCGCCAGGAATGCCGGCGAGCACCAGACCACATCCGCCACTTTCACTCCCTTACCAGTCAGGATCGAGCATTCCACCAGCGCCTCGCCGCCCAGCGCCCGTTCCAACATAACCCCGATCCTGAATTGCCAATACGAATGCCGATTGGTCGCCGGACTCATCGCAAACTCCACCTTGCCCGCTTCGTTCAGTTCCAGCCTGAAGGGCAAATCCCGCAGATGCGGGCTGTTGACCACTTCCCGCCACGTTTCCACCAGCGTTGCCGCGTCCATCGTTCGCCTCCGTCAACCGTTCGCGCCGCGTTGCCGCCGCGCCTCGAACAGGAAAATCCCCGCCGCCACCGATACGTTCAGACTTTCCATGCCGGCCGCCATCGGAATCCGCGCCAGCCGGTCGCAAACCTCGCGGGTCAGCCGCCGCAAGCCCTTCTCCTCCGCGCCCATGACAATCGCGGTCGGTGGGGTGAAATCGACTTCGTACAGGGTGGCGTCCGCCTCGCCCGCCGCGCCGACGATCCACACGCCCTGTTCCTGAAGACCGCGCAGCGCCCGCGCCAGATTGACGACGGGTACGAACGGAACCCTTTCCGCCGCGCCACTGGCCACCTTGCGGACCGTCGCGTTCAGGCCGGCGGCGCGGTCGACGGGGGCGATCACCGCCTGCACTCCCGCCGCCGCCGCGCTACGCAGGCAGGCGCCCAGATTGTGCGGGTCCTGCACCCCGTCCAGCGCCAACAGCAGTGCCGGCCCGCGCGCCGCCGCCAACAGGGCTGGCAAATCCGCCTCGTCATGGCCGCGCGAACGGGCCGCCAACCGCGCGACGACGCCCTGATGACGCGCGCCGCCGCTGAGTCGGTCCAGCTCCGCCCGGTCGGTCCAGTGCACTGGTACTTCGTGCCGGGCGGCCTGATCAAGCAGGGATTGCATTCGCCCGTCGCGCCGTTGACGCTCCACCCATAGTCCGCGTACCTGCTCCGGCTCGTGGTTTAGCGCCGCTGTCACCGCGTGCAGACCGTGAATCAGTTCCTCGACCATCGATTTTATTCCTTCCGGCGGCGGCCACGATTCCAGCGGTTGCGCTGACCACTCTCGCGGCGTTCGTTCTCGACCGGCTCGAAATCGATCTTGCGTTCATCCAGGTCCACCCGAACCACGCGCACCGTCAGCCGGTCGCCCAGCCGGTAGACCTGCCCCGAACGCTCGCCGCGCAGGCGATGGCCCACCGGATCGAAGTGGTAGTAATCGTTCCGCAGAGAGGTGACATGCACCAGCCCTTCCACGAACACCCCACGCAATTCCACGAATAGACCAAAGCCGGTCACTGCGTTGATGATGCCGTCGAAGACTTGCCCCACCTTGTCCAGCATGAATTCGCACTTGAGCCATTCCACCGCGTCGCGCACCGCCTCGTCGGCCCGCCGTTCGGTCATCGAGCAATGTTCGCCCAGCCCGACCAGTTCGGCGTGCGTATAGGAAAAATCCGCCGGCTTGCCGCCGTTGAGCGCATGGCGGATGGCGCGATGCACCTGCAAGTCGGGATAGCGGCGAATCGGCGAGGTGAAATGCGCGTAAGCGTCCAGCGCCAGCCCGAAATGGCCGACATTGCCGGAACTGTAGACCGCCTGGGCCAGCGAACGCAGCATCACGGTCTGGATTAGATGGGCGTCGGGCCGGTCGCGGACCCGCTCCAGCAGCCGGGTGTAGTCCAACGGCGAGGGCTGGTCGCCGCCGCCCAGCCCCAGCCCCAGTTCGCCCAGAAAGGCCCGCAATTTGTTCAGCCGGTCCTCGGTCGGCCCTTCGTGAATCCGGTACAGGCCCGGCATTTTCTGGCGTTGCAGGAACCGCGCCGCCGCGATGTTGGCCGCGATCATGCACTCTTCGATCAGGCGGTGGGCGTCGTTACGCTCGGTCGGCAGGATGCGTTCGATCTTGCGCTCGGCGCTGTATTCGATCACCGTTTCCTGGGTGTCGAAATCCATCGCCCCGCGCTGCTCCCGCGTTGCCCGCAAGACCTGATACAACTCGTGCAGGCGATCCAGATGGGGAACCAGCGCGGCGTATTCGGCGCGCAGTCGGGGATCGCGGTCGGCGACGATGGCCGCCACCGTATCGTAGGTCAGCCGGGCGTGGGAGCGCATCACCGCCTCGGCGAAGCGGGAGCGGATGATGCGACCCTCGGCGTTGAGCGTCATCTCGCAGACCAGGCACAGCCGATCCACCTCGGGATTGAGCGAGCACAGGCCGTTGGACAGCGCCTCGGGCAGCATGGGAATGGCTCGGTCCGGGAAATACACCGAATTGCCGCGCTTGCGCGCTTCCCGGTCCAGCGCCGTATCCGGCCGCACGTACCAGGACACGTCGGCGATGGCCACCAGCAGCCGCCAGTTATTCCCACGCCGCTCGCAATAAACGGCGTCGTCAAAATCGCGGGCGGTGATGCCGTCGATGGTCACCAGCGGCGTTCCCCGCAAATCCCAGCGGCCCTGCTTGGCGGACTCCGGCACGGATTCACTGTGCTGGCGGGCTTCCACCAGGACCGCCTCCGGCCATTCCACCGGAATACCGTGGCTGGCGATGGCGATGCGCACTTCCATCCCTGGCGCCATGTGTTCACCGAGCACTTCCCTGACCCGGCCCAGCGGCCGGCTCTGGGAACTGGGCTGTTCGATCAGTTCGACGATGACGATTTGGCCGGCTTGCGCCGCGCCGCGTCCGTCGGGCGGCACCATGATGTCCTGGTTGATCCGCTTGTTGTCGGGGATGACGAAACAGGCGCCGCGTTCCTCGCAAAATCGGCCCACCACCGTTTCGGTGTTGCGCTCGATGACCTCAACCACCGCGCCCTCGCGCCGGCCCCGATAGTCCACGCCGATCACCCGCGCCACCGCCCGGTCGCCGTGCAGCAACTTGCGCATCTGACGGGGCGACAGGAACAGGCTGTCGCCGCCCTCATCGGGGATCAGGAAACCGTGGCCCTCGGGGTGACCGATCACCCGCCCGGTCACCAGATTCATCTTGGCGACCGGCCCGTAACCCTCGCGGCGGTTGCGGATCAGTTGGCCGTCGCGCTCCATCGCCCGCAGGCGGCGGGACAGGGCCTCGATTTCCCAGTCGCTCTCCAAGCGCCACTCGGCGCGAAGTTCTTCCATGGTGAGCGGCATCCCACGCTCTTCCAGGGTCTGGAGAATAAATTCGCGGCTGGGCGCGGCCTGGCCGTATTTCTCTTGTTCACGGGCCAGAAAGGGATCGAGCTGGCGCCAGGAACTACGTTTTTTATGAGTCATTTTGGATCGTTACGGAGGGGTTGTGAAAGGATGAAAGAGAATCGGTTGACAGCTTGGGGGCCAATCCGTATATTGCGCCGTCACCGCCGAGGGGCGGTTCGATAGCCACCCAGCCGAAGTGGCGGAATTGGTAGACGCGCTAGGTTCAGGTCTTAGTTGGGGTAACCCAGTGGAGGTTCAAGTCCTCTCTTCGGCACCAGATTGAAGAAAAAGCTCGGTTTCAACCGGGCTTTTTCGCGTTTCAGGGGCCTGTCGCCGACGATCCTCGGATCTTCGTCGATGTTCCCCCGCCCTCCAGACCCCTTATAGCACAGTCCTCGCTCCGATAAGCCGCGCCGGACAGAATGCACGAACAAGTCGCCGTTCTTGAGCGCATCACGCATTGCTTGGCGCAAGCGGGCATCTCGGTCCCCCAACTGGGCTGGGCTTATCTACGCCACTGGGCGGAACGGTTGGGCATTCTGTCCCTGCTTGAGGAGGCGCGCTCTTGAATGACACCTCACCGGAAATGGCGGCCAAGTGGCGGGAATTGCTCATGCAGCGCAGCGGGGTGGAACGGGTGGTCATGGGTGGGGAAGTGTTCTCCATGGCCCGTCGGATTATGACGGCCAGTCTGGAAGCCCAGGGTTATCAAGGTATGGAATTGAGAAGGTATGGAATTGAGGAAGCGGATTTTCCTGCGTACCTATGGAACCGATTTTACCCCGGAAGCGCTCGACAAAATCTGTCGGGCGTTGTTTGACATCAGGCATTGATCGTGTAGCACCTGTACCTGCATGGCGACCCGCCCGCTGACGGGGGCTACCGCCCCAACACCGGCGCCAGAAACCGTCCGGTATGGCTGTCCGAATGCGCCGCGACCTGCTCCGGCGTGCCCACCGCCACTATTTCCCCTCCCCCGCCGCCGCCTTCCGGCCCCAGGTCCACGATCCAGTCGGCGGTCTTGATCACGTCCAGGTTGTGCTCGATGACGACGATGGTGTTACCCCGGTCCCGCAGTTCGTGCAGCACCTTCAACAACTGCTCGATGTCGTGGAAGTGCAGGCCGGTGGTCGGTTCGTCGAGAATGTAGAGCGTCTGGCCGGTGTCGCGCTTGGATAGCTCGCGGGCCAGCTTCACCCGCTGCGCCTCGCCGCCGGATAACGTCGTCGCGTTCTGGCCGAGCTTGATGTAGCTCAACCCGACGGCGTCCAGGGTTTGCAGCTTGCGCGCCACCATCGGCACTGCCTGGTAGAACGCCAGGGCATCCTCGACCGTCATCTCCAGCACCTCATGGATATTGCGGCCCTTGTAGCGGATATCCAGCGTTTCCCGGTTGTAGCGCTGACCCTTGCACTGGTCGCAGGGGACGTAGATATCGGGCAGGAAGTGCATCGCCACCTGAATCACTCCGTCGCCCTGACAGGCTTCGCAGCGCCCGCCCTTGACGTTGAAGCTAAACCGGCCCGGCTGATAGCCGCGTGATCGCGACTCCGGCACCCCGGCGAACAGTTCGCGGATGGGAGTGAACAGACCGGTGTACGTGGCCGGATTGGAGCGCGGGGTGCGACCGATGGGACTCTGGTCGATGTTGACCACCTTGTCTAACTGCTCCAGCCCCTGCAAATCCTGGCAGGGCGCGGGCGATTCGTTGGCGTTGTTCAGGTCACGGGCGGCGTAACGATACAGGGTGTCGTTGATCAGCGTGGACTTGCCCGAGCCGGAAACCCCGGTGATGCAAGTCAATAATCCTATTGGGATTTCAACCGTCAGATTTTTCAGGTTGTTGCCGCTGGCGCCGACGATGCGCAACCGCTTCTTGGCATCCGGCGCGGTGCGTTTGGGCGGCAATTCGATCCGTCGCCGACCGTCGAGATAGGCGCCGGTCAGCGATTCGGGACAGGCCACGATGTCGGCCGGTGTGCCCTGCGCCACCACCCGGCCGCCGTGGACGCCCGCGCCCGGCCCCATATCCACGACGTGATCGGCGGTACGAATCGCGTCCTCGTCGTGCTCGACCACGATCACGGTGTTGCCGAGATCGCGCAGCCGCAGCAGGCTGGCCAACAGCCGCGCGTTGTCGCGCTGGTGCAGACCGATGGACGGCTCGTCCAGCACGTACATGACCCCGACCAGCCCCGCGCCGATCTGCGACGCCAGCCGAATGCGCTGCGCCTCGCCGCCGGACAAGGTGTCGGCGCTGCGCTCCAGGCTCAGGTAATCCAGTCCGACGTTGACCAGGAAATTCAGCCGCTCGCCGATTTCCTTGACGATCTTGACCGCGATTTCGCCGCGCCGGCCCGGCAGGCTCAATTGGGCGAAAAACTCTCGCGCCGCACCAATCGGCAAGGCGACGATTTCGGGCACGCTCCGGCCAGCGACGAACACGTTGCGGGCGGAGCGGGTCAGCCGCGCGCCCTGGCAGGACGGACAGGGCTGGCTGCTCAGATACTTCGCCAACTCGTCGCGAACCTGATTGGATTCGGTTTCCCGATAACGGCGCTCCATGTTGGGAATCACGCCCTCAAACGGATGGCGACGATGGTAAGTTTCGCCGCGACTGTTGGTGTACTCGAAATCGACCGCCTCGCCGCCGCTGCCGTGCAGGATCAGTTTGCGGATGCGCTCCGGCAACTCCTGAAACGGTTGGTCCAGATCGAAACCGTAATGTTGAGACAAGGACTTGACCAACTGAAAATAATAAAAATTTTCGCGGTCCCAGCCGCGCACCGCGCCGCGCGCCAAGCTCAGATGCGGATGCGCCACCACCCGTTCAGGGTCGAAGAATTGCTTGACCCCCAAGCCGTCGCACTCCGGACAAGCTCCGACCGGATTGTTGAAGGAAAACAGACGCGGCTCCAACTCGCTCAGGCTGTAACCGCATACCGGACAGGCGAAGCCGGCCGAGAACAGCAGTTCCGCCCGATCCGGTTCGTCCAGGAACGCCACCCGCGCAATGCCGTCGGCCAGATTCAGCGCGGTCTCGAACGATTCCGCCAGCCGTAACCCGAGATCGTCGCGGACCTTGAAACGGTCCACCACCACTTCGATGGTGTGCTTGCGGCGCAAGTCCAGCGTTGGCGGGCTGTCCAGTTCCACCACCTCGCCGTCAATCCGAGCACGCACGAAACCTTGGGCGCGCAGTTCCTGAAGCAATTTGACGTGTTCGCCCTTGCGCTCCTTCACCACCGGCGCCAGCAGCATCAATCGACCGCCCTCCGGCAAAGCCAACACCTGATCCACCATCTGGCCGACGGTTTGAGCGTCCAAATCGATGCCGTGATCGGGGCAACGGGGAATTCCAGCCCGCGCGTACAGCAGCCGCAGATAGTCGTAAATCTCCGTGATGGTGCCGACCGTGGAGCGGGGATTGTGCGAGGTGGATTTCTGCTCGATGGAAATGGCCGGCGACAACCCCTCGATGTGATCCACGTCCGGCTTTTCCATCAGCGACAGGAATTGCCGGGCGTAGGCCGACAGCGATTCGACGTAGCGGCGCTGGCCTTCGGCATACAGCGTGTCGAACGCCAGCGAGGATTTGCCCGACCCGGACAGGCCGGTGATCACGATCAGCCGGTCGCGGGGCAGGTCGAGGTCGACGTTTTGAAGATTGTGGGTGCGGGCGCCGCGTATCTTGAGGGTTTCCATGCGCGAGGACGTCAAGAGATGGTTGAGAGGGGTCAATAAGCAACGGCTATCGTCATGATTGCTTCATTCAATGGGCAACCGTGCATTTCTCGCCCTAAAATTGAAGTTGACCCTATCTTCCACAGGGTCTTGTAGACCGTCATTTTACCTGCCGTCCTGAGTGGCGCGGACAACATCAAAGAGAGGAGTCAACCCATGCAGCTCAAAGGTTCCAAGACCGAGGAAAATCTGAAAGCGGCCTTTGCCGGTGAATCGCAAGCCAATCGCCGCTATCTGTATTTCGCCAACAAAGCCGATGTCGAAGGGCAAAACGATGTTTCGGCCCTGTTCCGTTCCACGGCGGAAGGCGAAACCGGCCATGCCCACGGCCACCTGGACTATTTGGCCCAGGTCGGCGATCCGGCCACCGGCCTCCCCATCGGCTCTTCCCGCAACAACCTGAAATCGGCGGTCGCGGGGGAGACCCACGAGTACACCGACATGTATCCGGGCATGGCGAAGACCGCTCGCGGCGAAGGCTTCGACGAAATCGCCGACTGGTTCGAGACGCTGGCCAAGGCCGAACGCTCGCACGCCAACCGCTTCCAGAAAGCCCTGGACGCGCTGGTCGACTGAGGACGTGGGGGCGGGCCACGCGCCCGCCCGCTTTCCAAGCCTCCATCTCAAATAGAGAGGTCACCATGAGCGTCCGCGAAGGCAATCTGGAGCCGCCAAAGCGGCATCCCATCGACTGGAAGAACCCCGAATACTACAACGAAGGTCCATTGCTCGCCGAACTGGAGCGGGTGTTCGACATCTGCCACGGCTGCCGGCGCTGCGTCAGCCTGTGCAATGCCTTCCCCAGGCTGTTCGACCTGGTGGACGAGAGCGCTACCGGCGAGGTGGACGGCGTTCCGAAGCAAAAGTACTGGGAGGTGGTCGACCAGTGCTACCTCTGCGACGTGTGCTTCATGACCAAATGCCCCTACGTGCCGCCGCACCCCTGGAATCTGGATTTCCCTCATTTGATGCTCCGGGCCAAGGCGGTCAAGTTCAAGAAAGGCGAGGTCACTTTCCGCGACAAGCTGCTCACCAGCACCGACGCGCTGGGCAAGCTGCTGGCGATTCCCGTGGTGGCGCAAACCGTCAACGCCACCAACCGCAACAAGGCCCTGCGCGGCGCGATGGACAAGATGCTGAAAGTCCACAAGGATCGCCAGCTTCCCGATTACGCGCCGAAACGCTTCCGCGCCAACGCCCAGACCCAAAGCCATTTTCCGGTGCGCGACGGCCAGCGCACCCCCGGCAAGGTGGCGATTTTCGCCACCTGCTACATCAACTACAACGAACCGGGCATCGGCCACGACCTGCTCAAGATCCTCGCCCACAACGAGATTCCGACCATCCTGGTCGAAAAGGAAGCCTGCTGCGGGATGCCGAAGCTGGAACTCGGCGATCTGGAAACGGTGAACAAGCTTAAGGAAGCCAACATCCCCGTGCTGGCGAAACTGGCGCGCGACGGCTACGCGATCCTGACCGCCATTCCATCCTGCACCCTGATGTTCAAGCAGGAACTGCCGCTGATGTATCCGAACGACGCCGACGCGCAGGTGGTGGCGGGGGCGATGTTCGACCCGTTCGAATATCTGGCGCTGCGCCACAAGGACGGACTGCTCAAAACCGATTTCAAACAATCGCTCGGCATGGTTTCCTACCATATTCCCTGCCATCTCCGGGTGCAGAACATGGGGCAGAAAACCCGCGAGTTGCTGCAAATGGTCCCGAATACGACCGTCAACACCGTGGAGCGCTGCGCGGGTCACGACGGCACTTGGGGCGTGAAGAGCGAGTATTTCGACACGTCGATGAAGATCGGCAAGCCGGTGTTCAAGCAGATGGCATCGGTCAATCCCGACTACGTCAGCTCGGACTGCGCCATCGCCGGCCGCCACATCTGTCAGGGCATGGGCGAAGGCCAAGCCCGAAAACAGCATCCCATTTCCCTGATTCGCATCGCCTACGGGCTTTAACCGCGGAGGATCGACCATGCCCGCCATCACCCGGAACAGCCTCATGTCGCTGGAGCAGTACGCGCGGGAACGCCCGGCGTTCCGGGCGCGGGTGCTCGCCCACAAACAGAACCGCAGCCTGGCGCTGGGCGATCATCTGACCCTGATTTTCGAGGACGAATTGACCATCCGCTACCAGATTCAGGAAATGCTGCGGATCGAGAAAATCTTCGAGCAAGACGGTATCGAGGGCGAACTGGACGCCTACAACCCCCTAGTGCCGGACGGGAGCAACTTCAAGGCCACGCTCCTGATCGAGTACCCGGAGGTCGAGGAACGGCGGCGGATGCTGGCCCGCCTGAAGGGGATCGAAGATCGAATCTGGGTGCGGGTCGAGGGCTGCGAACCGGTCTGGGCCATCGCCGACGAGGACCTGGAGCGGGAAAACGAGGAAAAAACCAGCGCCGTGCATTTCCTGCGCTTCGAGCTGACTTTGGAGATGAAAAGCCGGCTAAGACAGGGCGCGGCCTTGGCCGTCGGCGCCGACCACGAAAACTATGCCGCCGAAGTGTCGGCGGCGTCCGAGAACCTGCGTCAGTCGTTGTTGATGGACCTGAACTGACCGATTGAATCAACTCACCGCCCGCGCCGCCGCGCACACGCGCAGCGCTTGCGCGGTTTCGCGGACATCGTGGGCGCGGATGATGTTCGCTCCTTGCCAGAACGCGATGACCGCCGCCGCCAGACTGCCACTTAAGCGATCATCCATCGGCGCGTTCAGCAACGCGCCAATCATGCTCTTACGGGAGATACCGACCAGAACGCCGGCGGCCAGATCGGTAAAGCGGTCGAGATGGCGCAGCAGCAGCAGATTGTGCCCCAGGGTCTTGCCGAAACCGAAGCCGGGATCGACCAGAATCCGTTCGCGGGAGATACCAGCACTTTCGCAGGCACGGACCCGTTCGGCCAGAAAGGCGTGAACTTCCGCCACCACGTCGGCATAAACCGGCTCCTGTTGCATCGTGGCCGGCTCGCCCCGCATGTGCATCAGGCACACGGGCAGACCGCTGGCGGCGGCGGCTTCCAATGCCCCCGGCAGACGCAACGCCCGCACGTCGTTGAGCAGGTCAGCGCCAGCGCGCGCCGCTTCCCGGATGACTTCGGGTTTGCTGGTATCCACCGAGATCGGGACCGGCAGTGCCCGCGCCAGCCGCTCCACCACCGGCAACACCCGGTCCAACTCCTCCTGAACCGACACTGGCGGCGCTCCCGGCCGGGTCGATTCGCCGCCGACGTCGATCAGCGCCGCGCCCTCTGCCACCATGGCTTCGGCGCGACGCAGGGCGGCGTCCAGTTGCAGATAACGCCCGCCGTCGGAGAACGAATCGGGGGTGACGTTCAACACCCCCATGACGGCGGGCCGGCTCAGGTCCAGAATCTTGCCGGCGCGTAACCGTTCACTCCCTTCGCCCGCTTGCGGGAGAGGGGTTGGGGGTGAGGGTCTTGGATTCAGAGACTTACCCCCTCACCCTAACCCTCTCTCCCATAATATGGAGGAGAGGAGACTGAATGATTGTCGGCGCATTCAAGGTGCATGGTTCAGTGCTGCTCGGCTGGACCGCCAATCGGCTTCTCGCCCCCCCGATCCTTGTCCAGGCTGACCGGTGAACCGGTGGCGGGCGGTTCCTGGTCGGTGCTTGCATCCGCCGGCTCGCGCGGCGGCCGTCCGGCCATGATGTCGTCGATCTGATCGGAATCGATGGTTTCGTACTTGATCAGCGCGTCGGCCATGGCATGCAGCTTGTCGAGATTATCCCGCAACAATTGCTCGGAACGCTGATAGTTGCGATTGATGACCGCGCGGATTTCCTCGTCGATGACGTGGGCGGTCTCATCCGAGACATTCTTGTGCCGGGTCACGCTACGGCCCAGAAACACCTCGCCATCGTCCTCGCTGTAGGTCAGCGGTCCCAGCCGCTCGGACAGGCCCCACTTGGTCACCATGTTGCGGGCGATATCGGTGGCGCGCTCGATGTCGTTCTGCGCGCCGGTGGTGACGAACTCCGCCCCAAAGATCAACCCCTCGGCGATCCGGCCGCCGAACAGGCTGGAAATCTGGCTTTCCAGCCGCTGCTTGCTGAAGCTGTAGCGGTCGCCCTCCGGCAGGAACATGGTGACGCCCAGCGCCCGCCCGCGTGGAATGATGCTGACCTTGTAAACCGGATCGTGCGACGGCACCAGCCGGCCGACGATGGCGTGACCGGCCTCGTGATAAGCGGTGAGCTTCTTTTCCTCCTCGCTCATCACCATGGACTTGCGCTCGGCGCCCATCATGATCTTGTCCTTGGCCTTCTCGAAATCGTCCATGTCCACGTCGCGCTTGTTGGCGCGGGCGGCGAACAGAGCGGCCTCGTTGACCAGGTTGGCCAGATCGGCGCCGGAGAAGCCCGGCGTGCCCCGGGCGATCACGGACGGCTTGACGTTGTCCGACAGCGGCACCTTGCGCATATGGACCTTGAGGATCTGCTCGCGACCGCGCACGTCGGGCAGCGGCACCACCACCTGCCGGTCGAAGCGGCCAGGCCGCAGCAGCGCGGGGTCGAGCACGTCGGGGCGATTGGTGGCGGCGATGACGATGATGCCCTCGTTGCCCTCAAAGCCGTCCATTTCCACCAGCAATTGATTCAAGGTCTGTTCGCGCTCGTCGTGGCCGCCGCCCAGGCCCGCGCCGCGATGGCGACCCACCGCGTCGATCTCGTCGATGAAGATGATGCAGGGCGCGTGCTTCTTGGCCTGTTCGAACATGTCGCGCACCCGCGAGGCGCCGACGCCGACGAACATTTCCACGAAGTCGGAGCCAGAAATCGAGAAGAACGGCACCTTGGCCTCGCCGGCGATGGCCCTGGCCAGCAAGGTTTTTCCGGTGCCCGGCGAGCCGACCATCAGCACGCCCCGCGGAATCTTGCCGCCGAGTTTCTGGAACTTGCTCGGATCGCGCAGAAATTCCACCAGTTCGCCGACTTCTTCCTTGGCCTCGTCGACCCCGGCGACATCGGCGAACGTCACCTTGATTTGATCCTCGCTCATCATCCGGGCGCGCGACTTGCCGAAGGACATCGCGCCCCGGCCCGCGCCGCCGCCCTGCATCTGCCGCAGGAAGAACACCCAGATGCCGATCAGGAGCAGCATCGGGAACCAGGAGATGAAGATCTGCATCAGCAGACCCTGCTTCTCTGGCGGCTGGCCTTCGATCTCCACGCCGTGGTTGAGCAACGTGCCGATCATGGCGCTGTTGTCGGTTTCCGGGCTGTAGGTGGTGAACCGTTCGCCGCTGTCGGTGCGGCCCTGAATGGTGCGGCCATCGATCGTGACCTGCTTGATTCGGCCCTGTTTGGCGTCTTGCAGGAACGTCGAATAGGACATCTGGGCGGACGGCGCCACCTTGGGGCCGAAGCTGTTGAACACCGACATCAGCACCACCGCGATGACCACCCACAACAGAATGTTCTTGACCATGTCGTTCAAGGCATGCACCTCAATACCGCGCAACCGGGATGAATTTGAAGAATTGGAGATGAATTTGAAGAATGGATTGAAAGTCGCGGAATTTTTAGACCCCCTCACCCGCGATAGTTCCTGGCCAGCAGGTACTGCTCGGCGCTGCGGGCGCGCGACGCCCG
>JARSSO010000053.1 GCA_029624765.1 Candidatus Contendibacter sp.
GGACACTGTCCCAGCCGCCAGCCCGAATGATCGACCGGCCCGGCCTCAGCTACGGTCTGTTTCATCTCCACGCCCAGCCGATTAAACTCTACGGCACCCTCACCACCCGCGTGGAATTCAAGGGCTTGAACATGGATATCGGCCACCTGCGTTCCATCCGTTGGAGCAAGGCCAACGACCCCACCGCCTGGGTCACCTACAACCGCCTGCGCGGGCAACAGGCCAGCGCCCTCGAACACGCCACGCCGGAAGCCTTCTGGATCGACCGCACGCAATGCCGCTATACCGACGAGAACGGCCACGTCATCAACCCCAACCTGCCCGACTGCCGGCAAGCCGTCAGCGCGGTCAAGGCCCTCGCCATCGCCGCCAGCCAGGGCCAGAAAATCTACACGATCACCCCAAAGAACGCCGCAACCGCGTTGCCGCAACTTTCGGTCAGTCGCACCGTGGCCGCCGAAATCCGCAACACCGTCGCCACTGGCAAGGAAGTGACCGTGCATGAGAAGCCCATCAACGCTTATGGCTTCAGCGGTACTGGCTACATCCTCGTCGATCCAGAGACCGGCGCAGGGGCGTATTTGATTGAGGGGGGTGGGAGTGGGGGATTAGCATTTGCCCTTGGACTTATCATCGGCACGTTACTGATTATAAGCCTTGATTTAATAGGACAAAATCCAAATTTTTTATTGCCGATAAATACAACATTTACATCAGTGGTAGCCCCATTTTTATTACTTATAATTATATCATAAAAACACCATCCAAATCAATAGATTAGTTTTTTGTACAGTCTCTTAGACATTCCCCATCACCTCGCCCAGCCGGCTGACGCCGCGCACGTCCAGCCCTTCCACCCGCCCGCCGCGCCGGGGCAGATTGGCGCGCGGCACGATAGCCTGCTTGAAACCATGCTTGGCCGCTTCGCGCAACCGTTCCTCGCCGTTCGGCACCGGGCGGATTTCTCCCGCCAGGCCCACTTCGCCGAACACCACCAGATCGGTCGGCAGCGGCCGGTCCCGAAAACTCGACAACGCCGCCAGCAATACCGCCAGGTCCGCCGCCGTCTCGTTGATCCGCACCCCGCCGACCGCGTTGACGTAGACATCCTGATCGTACATCGCCACCCCGCCGTGCCGGTGCAGCACCGCCAGCAGCATCGCCAGCCGGTTCTGCTCCAGCCCCAGCGTCACTCGGCGCGGATTGCCACCGTGGCATTCGTCCACCAGCGCCTGAATTTCCACCAGCAGCGGCCGGGTGCCCTCGCGGGTCACCATGATCACGCTGCCGGCCACCGGCGTCTCGTGGCGGGACAGAAAGATGGCCGAGGGATTGCTGACTTCCTTCAAGCCGTGCTCGGTCATCGCGAACACGCCCAGCTCGTTGACCGGTCCGTAGCGATTCTTCACCGCCCGCAACACCCGCAACCGCCCGCTGGGATCGCCTTCGAAATACAGCACGGTATCGACCATGTGCTCCAGCACCCGCGGTCCGGCGATCGCGCCTTCCTTGGTCACGTGCCCCACCAGGAACAGAGCCGTACCGGTCGCCTTGGCATGGCGCACCAGTTGCGCCGCGCTCTCGCGCACCTGCGCCACCGAGCCGGGGGCCGATTGCAACCGTTCGGTGTACACGGTCTGGATCGAGTCGATCACCATCACGCGGGGCTGCTCGATCTCGGCGGTCGCCAGCACCCGTTCGACGTTGATCTCCGGCAACAGCCGCAAGCGGTCGCGGGACAGTTGCAGGCGCTGGGCGCGCAGGCTGATTTGCTGGGGCGATTCCTCGCCGCTGACGTACAAGGTCCGGTCGCGCTCGGCCAGCACCGCCAGCACCTGTAACAGCAGGGTGGATTTGCCGATGCCGGGATCACCGCCGATCAGCGTCACCGAGCCGTGGACCAGCCCACCGCCCAGAACCCGGTCCAGTTCGCCATTGCCGCAGGACTGGCGGACTTCCGCGCCGACGTCCACCGTGGAGAGGAGACGCACCTCGCCCGCCGCCGCCGAACCGGTGTAGCCGGTGAACTTGGCCCCGCCCTTGCCCGTCGGCGTGGCCGGCGCTTCCTGCAAGGTGTTCCAGGCCCCGCAGTCGCCGCACTGGCCCGACCATTTGCTGGCCTGCGCCCCGCACTCGGCGCAGACGTAGACGGCGCGAGCCTTACTCGCCATCGGCGGGCGCCACCTCGCGCCTGACCCGCGCCGTCACGCCGCACAGCAGGGTGTAGGAAATCGTCCCGGCAGCCTGGGCGAGGCGCTCCACCGGCAAACCCTCGCCCCACAACACCACTGAATCACCAATTCGCGCCTCGGGATGCCGACGCAGATCCAGCGTGATCATGTCCATCGAGACCCGGCCGATCAGCACCGCCTCGCGGCCATCAAGCAACACCGGCGTTCCGGACGGAGCATGGCGCGGATAGCCGTCACCGTAGCCGACCGCCGCTACCCCCACGTCCATGTCCTCGGGGCATACCCAGGTTCCACCGTAGCCGACCGGCTCGCCCCGGCGCAGCCGCTTGATGGAAATAAGCCGGGTATGGAAGGTCATCACCGGGCGCAAATCCTCGGCGGGCGCCAGACTGTCCACGAATGGCGAAGCGCCGTACAGCATGATGCCGGGCCGTACCCAGTCGAAATGCGTGCGCGGCCAACCGAGAATGCCGGCGGAATTGGCCAGCGAGCGCTCGCCCGGCAGGCCGGCGACAGCCGCCTCGAAGGTTCGCAGTTGCAAGAGGGTGTAATCGCAGTCTCGTTCGTCGGCCCGCGCCAGATGGCTCATCAGGCCGATGTCGGTTCGGACGGAAGAGCAGGCGCGCAGGCGCTGGAAAATGGCCGGCGTGGTCTCCGGCTCCAGGCCCAGCCGGTGCATCCCGGTATCGATCTTCAGCCAGACCCGCACCGGCCGCTCCAGCCGAGCGGCTTCCAGCATCCGCGCCTGGTCGGGATGGTGGACGGCGATTTCGAAGCCATGATGGACGCAGAGCGACAGTTCCGCCGCCTCGAACACGCCTTCCAGCAGCAGGATCGGCCGGGTAACGCCGGCCTCGCGCAGGATCAGCGCCTCCTCGATGCAGGCGACCGCGAAGGCGTCGGCGTCCAGGGTTCGGGCGACTTGAACCAGACCGTGACCGTAACCATCGGCCTTAACGGCGGCCGCCACCCGCCGGCCCGGCGCGGCCGCCCTGGCCCGCCGCAGATTGTGAACCAGCGCCCCCAGATCGAGACGCACCGCCGTTGCTCGACTCATGGCCGGAACCTGCCGAGATGTATTCAGGGGCGTAACTCTCGAAGCGGGTGTACTGCCCCAGGAAGGTGAGCGGAATCATCCCGATGGGGCCGTTGCGTTGCTTGCCGATAATGATTTCGGCCTTGCCCTTGTCGGGACTGTCGGGATTGTAGACTTCGTCGCGGTAAATAAAACAAATTAAATCAGCATCTTGTTCTATGGCACCCGATTCCCGTAAATCCGACATGATCGGCCGCTTGTCGCCGCGCTGCTCCAGGGTGCGGTTGAGCTGCGACAGCGCCAGCACCGGCGTTCCCAGTTCCCTGGCCAGGGCCTTGAGCGAGCGGGAAATCTCCGACACCTCAGTGGCCCGGTTCTCGGTGGTGCCCGGCACCTGCATCAACTGGAGATAATCCACCACGATCAGCCCCAGTTGCCCCTCCTGCCGGTGCAGGCGCCGCGCCCGCGCCCGCAATTCGGTCGGACTCAGGCTGGAGCTGTCGTCGATGAACAGCCGCGCCTCGGACAACATGGTGATCGCCGAGGTCAGTCGCGGCCAGTCTTCCTCTTCCAACCGGCCGGTGCGCACCTTGTGCTGATCGATCCTTCCTAGCGAGGACACCAATCGCATGATCAGGCTCTCGCCCGGCATTTCCATGCTGAACACGGCCACCGGGCACTTCACCTGAATCGCCGCGAATTCGACGATGTTCATCGCCAGCGCGGTCTTGCCCATCGACGGCCGCCCGGCGACCACGATCAAATCGCCGCGTTGCAGGCCGGCGGTCATCTCGTCGAAATCCTGCCAGCCGGTGGGAATGCCGGTGATGGGGTTGTCGCGCTCGAACAGGATATCGATCCGCTCCACCGTGCGCGCCAGCAAATCCTTGATGCCGGTGAAGCCCTGCCGGGCGCGGGAACCCCGCTCGGCAATGGCGAACACTCGCTGCTCGGCGTCGTCCAGCAGTTCCCGGGTATCACGGCCCCGAGGATCGTAGGCGCCGTCGGCGATTTCGGTGCTGGCGCGGATCAGTTCGCGACGGATCGCCCGCTCGCGGATGATGTCGGCATAGGCGCGGACGTTGGCCGCGCTCGGCGTATCCCGCACCATCACCCCCAGATAGGCGAAGCCGCCCGCTTCCTCCAACCGGTCATTATCCTCCAGCCACTCCGCCACCGTCACAAAATCGAAGGGCTTACCGCTTTCCGCCAGGCGGCGGATGGCGCGGAAGAGCAGCCGATGATCGTTCCGGTAGAAATCACCCTCGTCCAGACGGTCCGCCACCTGATCCCAGGTGGCGTTGTCCAGCATCAGGCCGCCGAGCACCGCCTGCTCGGCTTCGAGCGAATGCGGCGGCGTCCGCAACGCTTCGGCGGCGAGATCCTTGCGGGTGGGAAACGGGGAAACGGGCTGCATGACGGAACTCTTGGAGCCAAACCGGCGATCCGCCGTCCGTCGGCAAGGTCCGGTCCAGCGGCACGGCCACGAAATTCCCGCGAAGGGAGAAGCACCCGCCGGGTGGACTGACCACCGCCGGGCCAGGTTTGCGCGGGGGGTCATCCTAGTGTAGTCCACCCCGGCGCGGGCGTGTCGATCGGCGCTCAAGCCTCGGTGATGACATTGACCCGGATCTGGGTCCGAACCTCGCCGTGCAAGTGCAGGTCCACGTCGTATTCGCCGATCTGGCGAATCGATCCGGCCGGCAATCGCACTTCCTGCTTTTGCAATTCGATGCCGGCGGCGGACACCGCGTTGGCGATATCGGCCGGACCCACCGAGCCAAACAGCCGGCCCTCGCCGCCGGTCTTCACCGACAGGGTGACGATCAACTCGGCCAACTGCTCGGCCCGGGCCCTGGCCTTGGCCAGGGATTCGGCGGCGATCCGCTCCAACTCGGCGCGGCGGGCTTCGAAGCGGGCCAGGTTGGCCGCGGTCGCCTCGGTCGCCTTGCCTTTGGGAATCAAAAAATTGCGGGCATAGCCCGGCTTGACCTTGACCCGATCCCCCAGGCCGCCCAGGTTGGCGACTTTTTCCAGCAGAATGATTTCCATCGTCGGATACTCCAGGATTCGATTCGATACACAACCACGGTTCAGAGGCGTTTTCAGGCGGCCCCTGGTAACTAACTCGTGTCTGAACGGAAACCTGAAATGTAGGTTGGGCATAAGCGAAGCGTTGCCCAACAGGATCAGGATGTTGGGCTTCGCAAGCTCAGCCCAACCTACTGGGTTTCAGGGTTTTCGGCCAGACACTAACTCGTTGAAAAAGACACCTTCGATCCCGCCCATCTCTCGTTTGTGGGCGACCGCCGCTCAGCACTGGCCCGATCTTGGCCGGATCCGATTGCGAAAATCGGCCCAGGCGTCGACGACGCCCAGCGCCATCACTCCCTGCGACAGCGGGGGAATCATCAGCAACAGATAGAACAGCAGCAACCAGGCCGCGGACAGGCGCCGCTTGAACGCCACGGCGTGAACCAGGGCGACGCCCTGCACCGTATACAGCAGACTCAGCACCAGCGCGGCGTTGGCCAGGGGGGGCCAGCCGGACAGCATGGCCGCGCCGAACAGCCCCAGCGTGAACGCCGCCAGGGGCGAACCCAGCCGTAATTGGTGAAATTCGGGACGAAACCCGCCGGGATTGAACAGCAGCGACTGGTGCCAGCGCCCCAGCAACAGCCCCGCCAGCACGAACAACAGCACCGCGCCAACCGCCTGACCCGGCAGATACGGCGCCCATTCCCGCAGCAGGGCCAGCAACTGATCCAGGGTGGCCCGATCCGCCGCCGCGGGCTGCCCCGACAGCGCCAGCGACGCCAGCGTCCGTTCCCATTGGCCCAGCACCTCGCCCCACCAGATCGCCGGGTCGCCCAGCACCAGGTAAAAACCCGCCACGCCCAGCAGACCTAGCAACGCCGCCGCTTGAAAGGCCCGGGACAGCGACACCGTGGCGCGCAACACCAGGGCCAGCAGCCACAGCGGCAACCAATACACCGGCAATACGTCCAGCATCGGCCACGGCGTGCCCAGCGTCAGCCCGGTCAGGGCTACCGCGCCCACCCCGGCCAGCGCCATCAGCCACGCTCCCTCGGCCGCGCCCCGACGCAGCGTCACCAGCGCCAGCGCCGCTCCCGAAACGATCAGGAACGGCGGGAACAGCCAGAGCAGGACCGCCGCGACCGCCGCGACCAGGGCGGCGGTCGAACGGCCGCGCATGACGAAGGTGGCGAGCGCTTTCATCGGAGCGACGCGAGGCGATGGCGACGGCGGCGAGTCCCCGCCCTGCCCAGCTTCAGTGCCGGTCGCAGTACGGCAGCAACGCCAGGAACCGGGCGCGTTTGATCGCCACCGACAACTGCCGCTGATAGCGGGCCTTGGTGCCGGTGATGCGGCACGGCACGATCTTCCCGGTCTCGGTGATGTAGTTCTTCAGGACGGCGATGTCCTTGTAGTCGATTTCCTTGACGCCCTCGGCGGTGAAACGGCAAAACTTCTTGCGACGGAAAAAACGCGACATGATGGTCAACCCTCGGATGATTCGGTAGCGAGAATCTCAATGCGGGCGGCGTGCAATACCAGCCGGTATTCGCCCTCGCGGTGGTTGGCGCGGCTGACGAAACCCCGAACCCGGACGCGGGCGTCCGGCGCCAGCCGGCGGGCGATGTCGGCGAGGGCGTCGCCGCAGGCCACGACGGGAATCCGGCAGCGCGCCTCGCGGGGTAAGCCGGCTTCCCGTTGTTCGGAACGATGCTCCAGCAGAAAGCGGCTGATCGGCACGCCGGCCGGCGTGATTCGGGTCTCGCAGGCCCCGGTCAACTGGCCGACGATGATCAGACAGTTGTCGGCGGGCGGCGCGGACGACATGGCGGCGCGCGATCGGCGGCCGGATCAGGCAGCCTCGTCGTCGGCCTCGGTCTCGGCCTCGTCGTCGGCTTCCTCCCGCTCGGCGCGACGGCCGCGGGGCTCGTGTTCGTCGCGCTCGTCGCGGGTCTCGCGCTCGTCGCGGGACCGGATCAGCGGCGACGGTTCGGTTTCGGGGCCATCCTTCTGGATGATGAGATTGCGGATGACGGCGTCGTTGAAGCGGAACGCGCTCTGCATCTCCTCCAGCACCGGCTGGCTGCACTCGACGTTCATCAGAACGTAGTGGGCCTTGTGGATCTTGTTGATCGGATAGGCCAACTGCCGCCGGCCCCAGTCCTCGAACCGGTGAATCCGGCCACCGCTTTCCTCGATCAGTCCCCGATAGCGATCCACCATCGCCTGCACCTGATCGCTCTGGTCGGGATGGACCATGAACACGATTTCATAATGACGCATGAAAGCTCCCCACGGATGGAAACAGCCTCCCGCAACGGCGGTGAGGCAAGGAGTCGCGACCCGGACAGGCCGCAAGGGGATGGCATTCTAGGGGGAAAGATCGGGAGGCGCAACGGCGCTGCTACCCCGTCAGCAGCGTCGGCGCCAACAACGCGACGGTTTCGGCCAGCTCGCAGGCCGCGCCGAGCGTATCGCCGGTCGTCCCGCCCAACCGCGCCAGCAGTCCATGACGCAATCCGACCAAACCCAAGCCCAGTACCGCGAGCAACACCCCGCCTTGCCATTCCAGAAAGGCGACCGTCGCGACGGCGACAAGGAGCACCAGCAAGCTGCAACTCAAGCGGGGCAAATGATTTGCGTAGGGCGCGCCCAACCCGTCGGGGCGGATATAGGGCATGGTGAGCAGCAGCAGCAGGATGACGGCGCGGCCCAGCACGGGCGCCAGCAACAGCGGGATACGGGCGTCGCCGGCCAGCAGCGCCTGCAGGGCGGCGAACTTGGTCAGCAATACCAGCACGACGGCGACGATGGCGACGGGGCCGCTGCGCGGGTCCTTCATGATCGCCAGGGTGCGGTCCCGGTCGCCCTGGCCACCGATCCAGGCGTCGGCGGTATCGGCCAGTCCGTCCAGATGCAACCCGCCGGTCAGCAGCACCCACGCCGCCAGCACCAGCGCCGCCAGTACGCCGGGATCGACCAGCCACAGCGCGGTGTGCAGTCCAGCCAGCAGCGCGCCGATGAGCAATCCGACCACCGGGAAGAACAATACCGACAGCCCCAGTTCCTCGGGACGCGGTGGACCGCTGGACGCCGGGACCGGCAATCGGGTCAGCAATTGCAGGGCCAGCGCGAAGGCGCGGATCATGCCAGCCGGCCGTTGTGGAATACCAGATGGGGATCGGCCTCCGGGTCACAATGCCGGCGGATGCGGCTGATCGCGGCGAACGGCACTTCAATCCGCCAGATCCGCCGCGTCGGCATCTCCAGCAGCTGGCGCAGGATCATGCGGATGGCGCCGCCGTGCGTCACCAACAAGACATGGCGACGGTGGTACCGCCGCATCAGTTCGTCCCAGGCTTGGCGGATGCGCCGGTCGAAGTCTTCGACCGGCTCGCCGCCGGGGATTGGATGCGCCACCGGGTCGCGCCAGAATCGCGCGATCGCCAGTGGCTCGGTCGCGTGAACCTCGGCGACCGCCCGTCCCTCCCAGACGCCGAAGCTGATTTCGCTGAAGTCGGCGACGATCTCCAGCGGCCGGTCCAGGCGCTCGGCCAGTTCGCGGGCGAACGCGGCGCAGCGGATCAGCGGCGAAGCGATCACCGCTTCCCAGTCTCGGTAGTCGCCGACCGCCGCGCGCATCTGCTCCCAGCCAACCGGGCTGAGCGGATCGTCCACCGATCCCCGAAACATCTGACCGCCTTCCGGTTCGCCGTGCCGCAGCAGGTCCACCACAGTGAAGTCGCTCATGCCCGCGAAACCCCGGCTTCGGCGAAGGTGGCCATGTCGGCGTGCAGGGCGGCGGCGGCGCGCAGGATCGGCATGGCCACCGCCGCGCCGCTGCCTTCGCCCAGCCGCATTTCCAGGTCGAGCAGCGGTTTCGCCGCCAGCGCGTCCAGCAACTGGCGGTGGCCAGGCTCGGCGGAACAGTGCGAATAAAAGAGCCAAACCGCCAGTTCCGGGCGCAATCGCACCGCAGCCAGGGCGGCGGCGGTGGCAATGAAGCCGTCCACCACCGCTGGCAGGCCCAGTTGGCCACAGCGCAGATAGGCGCCGGCCAGCGCGGCGATCTCGAAACCGCCCAGTCGTTGCAGCGCGGTCAGCGGCTGGTCGCCGCGATGCCGCGCCAGCGCCCGTTCGATCACCAGCGCCTTGCGACCGACGCCGGCGGCGTCCAGACCGGCGCCGGGGCCAGCCAGGCGCGCGGCGGGCAGGCCAAGCAGCGCGCAGGCGATGGCGGCGGCGCTGGTGGTGTTGCCGATGCCCATTTCACCGCCGACGAACAGTCGCGCGCCGTTGATCACCGCCCGCTCGGCGGCGTCGTGACCGGCCGCCAGCGCATCATGCAATTGGTCCACCGTCATCGCCGGTTCGCGCACGAAGTTGGCGGTGCCCGGCCCGACCCTGGCGTCCAGCACGCCCGGCAGTTCCTCCAGCGGTTGCACGGTGCCGACGTTGACCACCTCCAGCCGCGCCTCCCAGGTCCGGGCCAGCACGCTGATGGCCGCGCCACCCCGGGCGAAGTTGCGCACCATTTCGGCGGTGACCACCTGCGGGAAGGCGGAAACGCCCTCGGTCACCACGCCGTGATCGCCGGCGAACACCGTGATCCACACCTTGTCCACGCGCGGCCGTTGAACGCCCTGCATCGCGGCCAGGGTGACGCCCAGTTCCTCCAGCCGGCCCAGCGAACCGGGCGGCTTGGTCAATTGCGCCTGCCGGTCGCGGGCGGCGGCCAGGACGGTGGCGTCGAGAGTGGCGATGGGAGCGTCGTACCAGTGATGGCTCATGCGGGACAGTCCTTGAGGGTGAGAGGGAGACCGGCGATCACGAAGCTGACCCGGTCGCAGCGGTCGGCGACGGTCTGGTGCAGGCGGCCGGCTTCGTCGCGAAACCGGCGGGCCAGCGGGTTGACGGGCACGATGCCCTGGCCGACTTCGTTGCTGACCAGCAGGAGATGGCCGGGCAAGGTGGGGAGCACGGTCAACAGGGCCTGGGTTTCGGCGGCCAGCGCGGCGTCGCCGACGGCCAGCAGATTACCCAGCCAAAGCGTCAGGCAGTCCACCAGCAGGCAGCGGTTCGGGGCGGCGTGGGCACGCAGGGCGGCGGCCAGCGCCAGCGGTTCCTCGACCAGCGCCCAGTGGCCAGGCCGTTCGGCGCGGTGGCGGGCGATACGCTCGGCCATCTCGGCGTCGCCCGCCTGGGCGGTCGCGAGGTAAGTGACGCCAAGGCCGCTGTCGGTGGCCCGGCGCTGGGCAAAGGCGCTCTTGCCCGAGCGGGCGCCGCCGAGAATGAATTCTTTCATGCCGATGGGTTCTGGGTTTGCATGATCGCCCCTTGCGGGCGGGCGCGGCCTATTATCGTTGATTTCGGCGGATTGCCAAACCGGGCGGACCCCGGACGGCCACGAAGCCGGTCATCTTCAATCCCGTCGCCAAGGTTGCGGCTCCCGATGCCCCGTTTCGATACGATAACCAGGCTTTTATTTGACCCAGCGGCGTGCCGTGCTATACCTAAAAATCATCGGGGTATTATCATTGCAAAATCCCCGGTGAATGATTGGGCCAACGTGGAGTGATTTCGTGGCGCTCGACAACCGTTCCGAGAATGGCGACGAACCGGAACCCGCCAGAAAACCTTTCAAGCCTGGCGTGGCGGCCCGAACCAAGCGTTGAAAGCTGGGGCGGCTCGACGAATGTCAGCCCTGGAGGAAGTAAGGTGAGTTTGACCGAGCGAGACAAGCAAGCGGCCCCTCGCCCCGATCAAGGCGTCGACCAGGAACTGGCGGCGATGTTGGGCGAAGTCCATGCCGTGCTAGAGTGGGCGACGCGCAAGGGCGATCTGGCCACCAATCTGTTTTCCAAGCCGGCCGACATCCTGGACCTGATCCTGGATGTCATCCCTCAAGGCATCGTGATGGTGGACAGCGTCTACCGCACCCTGGCGTTCAACCGTCCCATGTTCGACATTTTCCGCCTGCCCCCAGGCACGTTCCATATCGGCATGGATTTTCGCGACGTGCTGCGCGTCTGGGCGCGCTACACCGGACAAACCGATGAGATGCTCAAACGGGCCATCGACGAATTGGATATCCGGGAGCCTTTCTTGTTCGAATTTCCGCAGGACATTCGCGGGGAACCACGCTGGTGCCTGCTGACCCACACGCCGTTGTCGGGCGGCGGCTTCGTGCGCACCTTTACCGACATCACCGAGCGCAAGCGGCTGGAACACGAGCTGGAACGCCTGTCGCAAGTGGACTCGCTCACCGGCGCCATGACCCGCCGGGCTTTCGACCGGCGACTTGTTGAGGAAATCGAGCGCGCCCGGCGCTTTGGCCACCCCCTGACCCTGCTGGTGGCCGATCTGGACCACTTCAAGCACGTCAACGACACCCGGGGCCATCACGCCGGCGACGTGGCTCTGCGCGGCTTCGTGGCCGTGTGCCAACAGGAATTTCGAAAGCTCGATCTGGTGGGGCGCCTCGGTGGGGAAGAGTTTGCGCTGCTGCTACCCGATACCGGAATCGACCCCGCCATGGTCGCCGCGGAACGGCTACGCGAGGCCGTGGCCCGACGCTCCATCGATCCCGGCGTCCCAGGACAGGAATTTCACATCACCGTGAGTATCGGCGTCGCCCAACTGCGCGCCTCGGACAATGCCGAGACACTCCCCCAAAGGGCCGATCAAGCCCTGTACGCCGCCAAGGCCGCCGGACGCAACACCGTCCGGCGCGAACCGGGCGTGGTTCGCGAACCACGCGGCGAGGCTGGATAACCTCCAGCCGGCTTGGCGAGCAAAAACTTTCCCCGCGATACCAGGTTCGCAAGAACCGTCGACAATGACCGTATGGTGAACCGTCGTTCTCGACTGTTATTTATTGTAAACAAACCTGGATTCTTCGTATAAATTCTAAGTCATTGGTGTATAGTAAATACAGTGTTCCTATCTGGATCGTGGGATCGCGGTCGCGCACCATCCTAGCGCTGCACCTGTCTGTCGATGAACAGAGCGTCATCTCCCCTCTGATAAAGGGAAATTTCCATAACCCACATGGGAGCACCATGGAATAGTCGTTGGTTGATCACCGTCCAGGGGAATGATAATGAATCAGAGCCGTCTGAAAATCTTTACAGGCCCGGTGTGACGGCCCGAACCAGGCATTGAGAGCTGTGGGCTTGACGAATTTCAATCCTGGAGGGGGAGCGTGAGTTTGACCGAGCGAGACGAGCAAGAAGCCCCTCGCCCCGATCAAGACGTTGGCCAGGAGCTAACGGCGATGTTGCGCGAGGCCCATGCCGCGCTAGGTTGGGCCATGCACAAGGGTGACCTCGCCGCCAATCTGCTTTCCAAGCCGGCCGACATCCTGTATCTGATCCTGGATATGATCCCCCAAGGCATCGTGATGGTGGACAGCGCCTATCGCACCCTGGCGTTCAACCGTCCCATGTTCGACATTTTCCGCCTGCCCCCAGGCACGTTCCATATCGGCATGGATTTTCGCGACGTGCTGCGCGTCTGGGCGCGCTACACCGGACAAACCGATGAGATGCTCAAACGGGCCATCGACGAATTGGATATCCGGGAGCCTTTCTTGTTCGAATTTCCGCAGGACATTCGCGGGGAACCACGCTGGTGCCTGCTGACCCACACGCCGTTGTCGGGCGGCGGCTTCGTGCGCACCTTTACCGACATCACCGAGCGCAAGCGGCTGGAACACGAGCTGGAACGCCTGTCGCAAGTGGACTCGCTCACCGGCGCCATGACCCGCCGGGCTTTCGACCGGCGACTTGTTGAGGAAATCGAGCGCGCCCGGCGCTTTGGCCACCCCCTGACCCTGCTGGTGGCCGATCTGGACCACTTCAAGCACGTCAACGACACCCGGGGCCATCACGCCGGCGACGTGGCTCTGCGCGGCTTCGTGGCCGTGTGCCGGCGGGAACTCCGAAAATACGACCTGGTGGGGCGTCTCGGTGGCGAAGAATTCGCCCTCCTGTTGCCCGACACCGGCATCGACGTCGCCGTGGTCACGGCCGAGCGGCTACGCGAGACCGTGGCCCAAGCCCCCATCGACCCCAGCGTCCCCGGATCGCCATTTCACATCACCGTCAGCATCGGCGTTGCCCAACTGCGCGCCTCCGATGACGCCAGTACCCTGGTCCAGAGGGCCGATCAAGCCCTGTACGCGGCCAAGACCGCCGGGCGCAACGGCGTCCGGCGCGAAGCGGGCGAGATCAGCTCCGCAGCGCCGCGATGACCGGCCTGGTTTCGGGCCAAACCCCGCGCCACCGCTGGAACGCTTCCGCCGCCTGTTCCACCAGCATTCCCAGACCATCCAGGGACTGGACCGCACCCTGTTCCCGCCCCCAGCGCACGAAGGCGGTCGGCTCGCGTCCGTACATCAGGTCGTAGCACCAGCCGTCCGCCGCCAGCACCCCATCCGGCAGCGGCGGCACGGCATCGGCCAAGCCGGCGGCCGTGGCATTGACGATCAGATCGAACGACCGCCCCGCCAGATCGGTGAAGCCGCAACCGGTCACCGGCCCCAGATCGCCGAACCGCAACGCCAATTCGGCCGCCTTGCTGGCGGTGCGGTTGGCGATGACCAGTTGCGCCGGCTGTTCCGCCAGCAAGGGCTGCAACACCCCGCGCGCCGCGCCACCCGCGCCCAGCAGCAGGATGCGCCGGCCCGCCAGCGCGCAACCATGGTTGATCTTGAGGTCGCGCACCAGTCCCGGCCCGTCGGTGTTGTCGCCCCGCGCGCCGGTTGGTTCAAAACTCAGGGTGTTGACCGCGCCGGCCCGCTCGGCGCGGGCGCTGAGCACGTCGGCGAATACCCAGGCGTCCTGTTTGAACGGGACGGTGACGTTCAAACCCTTGCCGCCGGCATCCCGAAACGCCCGCGCCGCCGCCGCGAACCCGCCTGGCTCCACCAGAATGGCGCGGTACTCCAAATGCTGGCCGGTCTGGGCCGCGAACAGGGTATGAATGCGCGGTGACTGGCTGTGGGCGATGGGATTGCCCATCACCGCGTATTGATCGAGTTGCGTCGTCATGTTCCTAATTTCCTCGATGCTGGCCCAGTGGCGCCCGCAACCGCCGTTCGAATTCCACCGGCGGGACATATTGCAACAATGCCTGGCCGTTGTCGCCCAGCAGCAGGTCCAGCCCCAGGGCCGGATACAGCCAGTGCGTTCCGTTCTGAGCGGGGATGCGCTCGGCCGGTTCGCCGAAGCGTTTGCGCACCAGTTCGGCGTCGAATTTGACCGCCGGCATATACGTGATCGCGGTCACGACCGCGTCCAGTCCCAAAGCGGTATCGGCTTCGGCGACCGGATAGCGCCGGCCACCGCCGGTGGTGGGATTACCGGCGCCAGCGTGGCTATGCAACGCATCCAGCATCGGTTGAGGTAGACGGGCCGTCAGCACCAGCCGGACGTTCAACCCACCGACCACCGCGTCCCGGAAATACGCTTCCAGGCTCAACTCGCCGTCCTTGCCCTGGAACAGGCCCAGTTCGTAGCGCCGACCCAGTTTGTCAACCGCGTCCCGCACCGTGCTCAGGCCCAGGGTCAGACTGAACACGGTGAGCGTCGCGCCATCCGGGCTGACGTCGACCTGCCAGGGCAAGTCGTGACCGGGCTTGGAAGATTGGCCGCCGGGTGGACGCATGACCGCCAGAAAGAATACGCTCAGCGCCACGCCCAATACGGCCAGCAGCGGAATCTTCCAATTTTTCACGACGCCCGCAGCCAACCTGCCGCCCGCCCCGCGAAATAGGTCAGAACGGCGTCCGCCCCAGCCCGTTTGATGCCTAGCAGCGATTCCATCACCACCGCTTTCTCGTCCAGCCAGCCGTTGCGGGCGGCGGCCAGCAGCATCGCGTACTCGCCGCTGACCTGATAGACGAAGGTGGGCGCGGCGAACCGGTCCTTGACCCGGCGTACGATGTCGAGGTACGGCATTCCCGGCTTGATCATCACGATGTCAGCGCCTTCCTCCAGATCCATCGCCACCTCGCGCAGCGCCTCGTCGCCGTTGGCCGGGTCCATCTGATAGCTGGTTTTGTTGCCCTTGCCCAGCGCGCCCGCCGAACCGACCGCGTCGCGGAACGGGCCGTAGAAGCTGGAAGCGTACTTGGCGGAATAGGCCAGGATACGGGTATGAATGAAATCGTTGGATTCGAGCGCCTCGCGGACCGCGCCGATGCGCCCGTCCATCATGTCCGACGGCGCGACGATGTCGGCGCCCGCCTCGGCGTGCGACAGCGCCTGCCGCACCAGCACGCTCACGGTTTCGTCGTTCAGCACATAACCCGAATCGTCCACCAGACCGTCCTGACCGTGGCTGGTGAACGGATCCAGCGCCACATCGGTGATGACGCCCAGTTCCGGCAGGGCCGTTTTCAGCGCCCGCACCGCTCGCTGCGCCAGCCCGTCCGGGTTGTACGCTTCGGCGGCGTCCAGCGATTTCGCTTCCGGCGGCGTGACCGGAAACAGCGCCACCGCCGGCACGCCCAGCGTCGCCAGGGTCTCGGCCTCGCGCAACAGTTGATCGATGCTCAGCCGCTCCACGCCCGGCATCGAGGCGACCGGTTCGCGACGCCGTTCGCCCTCGATCACAAACAGCGGTTGAATCAGATCGGCGGTGGTCAGCACGGTTTCCCGCATCAGCCGGCGGGAAAAGTCGTCGTGGCGCATCCGGCGGGGGCGGGCGCCGGGAAACTGGCCGACGACGATCTGGGGCAGTCGGGACACGGTCATATCCTCCGGGGCGGACGGCCAAAGCGCGTCGCGTATCTTTATTCAAAGTGAGGTGGGAATTATAACCCAAGCTGCTACCGCCCTCGTTTCGACCACTTCCAACCGTTGCCGGGAAATTTCACTCATGATCGATCCGCTGCATTACGAATCCACCCTCCGCCTGGGCTGTTTCCTGGCCGTGCTGGTTCTGATGATGGGGTGGGAATGGCGCCAGCCGCGTCGATTACTGAGTTTGCCACGCGCCCGGCGCTGGCCGGCCAATCTCGGCGTCGTCGCGGTGGATACCGTGGTATTGCGGCTGGTATTCCCGGTGCTGGCGGTCGGCGCGGCGGGACTGGCGGAAGCGAAGAGCTGGGGTCTGTTCCATGTGCTCGATGTGCCGTTTGGGCTGGCCTTCGTCGCCTCCCTGTTACTGCTGGACCTGACCATCTACGCCCAGCACGTGTTGTTCCACAAGCTGCCGTTACTATGGCGGCTGCACCGGATGCACCATACCGACCTGGATTTCGATGTCACCACCGCCCTGCGCTTTCATCCACTGGAAATCGTGCTGTCCATGCTGATCAAGCTGGCGGTGGTCGTGCTTCTGGGCACGCCGCCGCTGGCGGTACTGCTGTTCGAGGTGATCCTGAACGCCACCGCGATGTTCAACCACGGCAACGTTCGCCTGCCGCTCAAGCTGGACCGCGCCTTGCGGTGGGTACTGGTCACGCCCGACATGCACCGGGTTCATCATTCGGCGCGGCCGGAGGAGACCGACAGCAACTTTGGTTTCAACCTGCCGTGGTGGGACCGGCTGTTCGGGACTTATCGGGACCAGCCCCGCGATGGCCACGCCGGGATGACCATCGGGCTGGAGTATTTCCGCGACCGGCGGGCGACCACGCTAACGGGGTTGTTGGCGCAACCGTTTCTGAATGAACGGCGGCCGGTGACCTGAAGGCGTCGGGTTCACCGCTCCCGCGCTTCCAACGCTTCCCAACGCCCGTAGGCCGCTTCCAGTTCCGTCTCCAAGGCCCGCAATTCCTCCATGCGTCGGGTGATCGCCGCCGCTTCCTGCTTGTAAAAGGCGGGGTCGGCGGTCAGGGCGTGCAAGTCCCGCTGCCGTTGTTCCAGTTCCTCGATGCGGATCGGTAGCCGCTCCAGTTCTCGCCGTTCGTTGTAGCTGAGCTTCCCGGACGCAACCGGTTTCGGCGGGCGAGCGACCGGCTTGGGTTCCGGTTTCGGCTTGGCGACCACCACCGGCGCTGGCGCGGGCCGCTGACGCAGCCAGTCGGTGTAGCCGCCGACGTATTCGCGGATGCCGCCGCTCTCGAACACCAGGCAACTGGTCGCCACATTGTCCAGAAACGCCCGGTCGTGGCTGACCAGCAGCAGGGTGCCGGTGTAATCCAGCAACAGTTCTTCCAGCAGTTCCAGCGTTTCCAGGTCGAGATCGTTGGTCGGTTCGTCCATGACCAACAGGTTCGCGGGCTTGGTGAACAGCCGCGCCAGCAACAGCCGGTTGCGCTCGCCGCCGGACAGCGATTTGACCGGGGAGCGCGCCCGCTGGGCGGTGAACAGGAAATCGCCCAGGTAACCGATGACATGGCGGCGCTGGCCGTGGATTTCGAGGGTTTCCCGCCCGCCCGCGACGCTGTCCAGCACGGTTTGTTCCGGGTCCAGTTGCTCGCGCAGTTGATCGAAATAGGCGATTTCCAGCCTGGTCCCATGCCGGACCTGGCCGGCGTCCGGCGGCAAGCGTCCCAGCAGCAGATTCAGCAGGGTGCTTTTACCACAACCGTTGGGACCAATCAGGCCGATGCGGTCGCCGCGCAGGATGCGGACCGAGAAATCGCGGATCAGCGGTTCGCCCTGCCAGGCGTAGCTGACGCTTTGCGCCTCGATCACCAGCTTGCCGGACAGTTCCGCCTGCTCCAGCGCGAAGCTGGCCTTGCCGAGTTGCTCGCGGCGCTGGCGGCGTTCCTCGCGCAAAGCCAGCAAGGCCCGCACCCGCCCTTCGTTACGGGTGCGCCGGGCCTTGATGCCCTGGCGAATCCACGCTTCTTCCTGGGCCAGATTCTTGTCGAACTTGGCGTTATGGCGGGCTTCGACTTCCAGCAGCGCGGCTTTCTTCTCCAGGAACGCGGCGTAATCTCCCGGCCACGAAGTCAGCAAGCCGCGATCCAGTTCCAGCAAGCGGGTCGCCAGCCGTTGCAGCAGGGCGCGGTCGTGGGTGACGAACAGCAGCCCACCGCGAAATTCCAGCAGTTCGTCCTCCAACCACTGGATAGTTTCCAGGTCGAGATGGTTGGTCGGCTCGTCCAGCAGCAGCACGTCAGGGTCGCGGACCAGCGCCCGTCCCAGCAGCACCCGCCGCCGCCAGCCGCCGGACAGTTCCGCCAGTGGCGTATCGGCGGGCAATTGCAGACGGCTGATCACGGTTTCGACCCGTTGTTGCCAACGCCAGCCGTCGCACGCTTCCAGTTCGTGTTGCAACTGTTCCATCCGCCGCATCCATTCCGGCGTATGGTCATGAGCCAGGCGCAGCGCGGCGTCGTGGTAGTCGGCCAACAGATTACCCAACCCTTCCAGCCCACCGGCGACGATCTCGAACACGGTGGCCGCGGTGTCGGCGGGCAACTCCTGCGCCAGCGTGGCGACGCGCAAGCCGGGTTGACGCCAGAGGTCGCCGCTGTCGGCCTGAATTTCGCCGGCCAGCAGGCGCAGCAGCGTGGTCTTGCCCGCGCCGTTGCGGCCGATCAGGCAGACCCGCTCGCCGGGATCGAGTTGAAAGCTGGCGCCGTCCAGCAGCTTTTCGGCGCCGAAGGCGATGGAAAGGTTATCGATGCTCAACAAAGGCATGAGGATTCGCGTCCCTACTTGGCGATGAAGGTGCATAATTATGGATGAAATAAGCCGCTTATCTTGAACGGAGAGCATCCAGATGGCCCAAGACATCGCCAGAGTATACCGACAATGCGACCCGGCAAGGCCGCTGGAACCCGGCGATCCACGCTACGTGCCTTGCGAGAATACGCGCGGCGAAGGCGACTTGATCGCACAACTGACGAACGCCATACGCTGGTCGGAAACGCCGTTGCACCTGTTGTTCTCCGGCCACCGAGGCGGTGGCAAATCGACCGAACTCCTCCGCTTGCAGAAAAATCTGGCGGAACCGCCAGCGGGCGAAGACCAATTCTTCGTCGTCTACTTCGAGGCCGACCAGGAAGACATCGACGTCAACGATGTCGATTTCCCGGATTTGTTGCTCGCCATCATCCGTCAGGTCGGCAAGGCGCTGCGAGAGCGGGCCAATGTGGAATTGCGCCCGACTTGGCTAAGTCGCTTCGTGGGCGACCTCAAGCGATTCCTGGGCAGCGAGGTGGAATTCGAGAAACTGGAACTGGACGCCCAGATTGCCAAATTTACGGCAACGATCAAAAGCAGCCCCGACGCCCGCCTCAAAATCCGCGAGGTGCTGGAACCGAATGTTTCCAGCCTCATTCAAGCCGCCAACGATTTGCTCGATGAAGCGGTCATCCGGCTCAAGGACAAGGGATACCGAAACCTGGCGCTGATCGTGGACAATCTGGATCGCATCGTGCTGCGCGACCTGGAGGGCGGCATCACGACTCACGAACGGTTGTTTCTCAATCGTGGGTCGCAGTTGCACGCCCTGCGCTGTCATGTCGTCTATACCTTGCCGATTTCGATGGTGTATTCGCCAAAAGCGACGGCGCTGATGAATATCTTTGGCAGAGATCCGGCGGTCCTGCCGATGGTTAAAGTCGCCAACCAGGACGATAGCGATAACCCAGACGGAATGGATGCATTGCGGAAAATCGTCCTGAAACGCCTTAACGCGGCGAATATCACGCAATGGATAAATGCCTTCGATTCGCTCGACACATGGGATTATTTGTGTCGCATGAGCGGCGGACACCTCCGCAATTTACTCATCCTGATTCGTTCGGCCTGCACAGTGGCGGGAGCTTTGCCGCTGACCCGTCGTGTCATCGAACAAGCGGTCATGGGAATCAGCAATGATTTCGAGCGCGCCCTGAACCACCCCGACTTCTTCAAGACCTTGCGGGATATCGACCGGACGAAAGAATTACCGGGCAGCAAGGACGACCAAATGCTGCTCTACAACCTCAGCGTGCTGGAATATCTGAATGGCGAGGTGTGGTACGTCGTCAATCCGGCGGTGAAGGCGCTGGATAAATTCAAGTCTCCCAGACGCACCACAAAACCCCGATCCCGCTGAACCATGTCCAGCAAACGCCAACGGCGAACAAAAAAAAACGACTCGATTCTCGATCAGATCGAGCGCGCCATTCGTTGGGGTGACGAATTCCGGCTTGTTTTCGTCAAATGCAACCACTCGGCCCAACGAGAGATTTTACAACGCACGTTGCTGGATCGTTTGCAAGATCAGCGCGTTCTCGAAATCTCGCTAGAAAAACCGATTATCAGTCTGTTGGATGAAATCAGGCCACTTTGGAACCTCGATCAACCACCGGCCGCAGTGTGCGTCTATGGGCTGGAAAATTCCTTGCGCGAGCAAGGCCAAAATTCACCGGTACTGGGCCAGCTCAATCACGAGCGGGATTTACTTCGCCAATTCATTCCAGCCGCATTACTGATTTGGTTACCCGATTTCGCGCTGGATTATATTGCGCGTGGCGCACCCGATTTCTGGGCTTGGCGATCCGGTGTTTATGAATTTCAGACGGATAGCGCACTTTGGCAAATGGAAAGCATCGCGGCATTTGGCAATCATGACACCGTATCTCTTGGCTCGCTTTCTTGGGAGGAAAAGCAGAAAGAAATTATCCGGCTTGAGGAATTGCTGCGGACTTCACAAGCCTTAACTCGACAAGACACCCAAGTGAAACAAACCAACCGCCGCTTTTTGAGTCGATTGGGCTTCCTTTATTACAGTCTCGGCAAACAGGACGAAGCATTAGACCGCTATCAAGAATCACTCAAGCTAGCTCAGGCCATCGGTGACCGGGCGGGGGAAGGCAGGATTCTCAGCAACCTCTCGGTGATTCATCATGCGCACGGGGATAACGACACGGCACTGCGCTATCTGGAAGAGTCACTGCTAGTCATCCAACGGGCCATCGGTGACCGGGCGGGGGAAGGCAGATCTCTCAACAATCTTTCGCAGTTTTACCATGCGCGCGGGGATGACGACACGGCGCGGCGCTATCTGGAGGAGGCACTGGCCATCCAACGGGCCATCGGCGACCGGGCGGGGGAAAGCGCGACCCTCAACAATCTCTCAGCGATTTATCACGCACGCGGGGATGACGACACGGCGCGGCGCTATCTGGAGGAGGCGCTGGCCATCCAACGAGCCATCGGCGACCGGGCGGGGTTATGCCAAACACTGTTCAATATGGGTCATTTTTATCGGCAGAAAGATGAGTATCAACAGGCACGTGCTTGCTGGGTAGAAGCCTACCGGATCGCCAAGGAAATCGGTTATGCCGACGCCCTGACGTACTTGGAAAAGTTGGCGAAACAACTGGGCGGCGATGGGCTGGAATACTGGGAGCAACTGGCGCAATCGACACCCGATACCCAGCCACCAACAAAACGACGGCGGGCAAGCTGAAGTCATAGCGGTCAAGCACCACCAATTTACAATTCCGCAAACGACAACCCCTGCCCGACGCAACGGCAAAGGATCAAAAGCCGCTCACAGCCCCGCCCGCCGGGCGATGCCCTTGGGCTTGCGTTTCTTGAGCCGCTGAGCCTCTTTCTGCCGCCGTTCGGCCAACTCAATCAGCATCTGCTGGGAATCGCGCGGATCGTCGCCCTCGCCCGGCATTCTCTGAAGATAACTTCCGTCCGGCTGCATATCCCAGGCGCCGCGCCGATCCTTGAGTTGCACCTCCAGAATCCGCCGCAACTCCTGCCGCAATTCCGGCGGGTCCACCGGCGTCACTACCTCGACCCGGCTTTCCAGATTGCGCTTCATGCAGTCCGCCGAACCGATGAAATACTCCTCGTTGCCGCCGTTGAGGAAATAGAAAATCCGAGTGTGCTCCAGAAACCGGCCCACGATGCTGATCACCCGCACCGTCTCCGACAGGCCCGGAATGCCCGGCCGCAGCCGGCAGGTGTCGCGCACGATCAAATCCACCTTGACGCCGGCCTGCGCGGCCCGGTACAGGGCAGCCGTCACATCCCTGTCCTCCAGCGCGTTCATCTTGAACTGGATCAGCGCCGGCTTGCCCGCTCTGGCGTGGCCGATTTCCCGCTCGATCCGAGCCAGCAGCCCCGGCTTGAGCACCTTGGGCGCCGGCAAGAGCTTGCGATAATTGCGCTTGGGCACGAAGCCAGTGGTCAGATAGTTGAACAGCTCGGTCAAATCCTCGCCGATCGCCGGGTCGCAGGTCAGAATCCCCAGATCGCTGTACAGGCGGGCGGTGCCGGCGTGGTAATTGCCGGTGCCGATATGGGCGTAACGGCGCAGACCGTTGAAATCGCGCCGCACCACCAGAATCACCTTGCTGTGGGTCTTCAGCCCCACCACCCCATAGGTGACGTGAATACCCGCCTCTTCCAGCCGGGTCGCCCAGCGGATGTTGGCCGCTTCGTCGAACCGCGCCTTCAGCTCCACCACCACCGTGACCTGCTTGCCGTTCTGGGCGGCGTCGATCAGATACTCGATGATCTTTGAGTCCGCCGAGGTGCGGTACAGCGTCATCTTGATCGCCAGCACCTTGGGGTCGTCGCTCGCTTCCAGCAAGAAGCGTTCAACCGAGGTGGCGAAGGATTCGTAGGGATGCTGGAGCAGAAAAGGACCGCTTTCGCGGATGATGTGGAAGATGCTGCGCCGATCCCCCAGCTTGGGATGATCGAGCGGATGGTGCGGCGGATCGTGCAATTCGGGCCGGTTGATGGCGACGATCTGGAACAGATCGCGCAGCGCCAGCATCCCGTCGATCTCGAACACCTCGGTGGCCTCGTCCAGCCCCAGTTCCGCCGCCAGCATCCCGCGATGGATCGCGTCCATGTGCTTTTCCACCTCCAACCGCACGATGGGCGCGAACCGGCGCTCGCGCAGCTCGGTCTCGATCAGGTGCAACAGATCGTCGGCCTGATCCTCGTCGCGCTCGGCGATGGCGTTGCGGGTCACCCGGAACAGTTCGCACCCTTCCACCGCCATGCCCGGAAACAGCAGGTCCAGGTTATTGGCGATCACATCCTCCAGCGGCACGTACAATTCCTCGTCGCCGACCTTGAGGAACCGCGGAATCCCCGAGCCGACCGGAACCTTGATCCGCGCCAGGCCGGTGGCTTCGTCGTTGGGATAGCGCACCGTCACCAACAGGTTGAGCGACAGGTTGGACAGGAACGGGAAGGGGTGCGCCGGGTCCATGGTCTGCGGCGTGACCAGCGGAAAAATGTTGCGCCAGTAATAGTCCCGCATCTGCTTGCGCTGGGCATCGGTCAGCCGCTTGTAACTGCGCAGCACGATCCCCCGCGCCTTCAGCAATTCGTGCAGATGGGACGCCAACACCCGCTGCTGCTCCACCAGTTCGCGCACCACCACCAGACATTCGCTCAACTGCTGCTCCGGGCTGCGACCGTCCACCGTCAATTCCCGCACCCGCGCCCCGATCTGCTGCTTGAGGCCGCCGATGCGCTTCATGAAAAATTCGTCCAGATTGGAACTGACGATAGCCAGGAACTTCACCCGCTCCAGCAACGGGGTGCGCTCGTCCTGCGCCTCGTGTAGCACCCGCCGATTGAACGCCAGCCAGGTCAGTTCGCGGTTCAGATACCACTCCGGGGCGTCCAGGTTGATCGACGGCGCGGCGACGGCGATGGCCGGGTCCTCCTCGACCCGCGCGTCGCGGCCGCCCCGCGGCCGGGGTTCGGTGGATTCGACGGATTGGACGGTTGCCTCGGCTGTTTCGGTCATCATCGCCATACCTTACGTCGTATTCGTGGGTTCATTCCGGTTTCGGCCCGCCGACGAGCGCCGCTTCCAGCCGCTCGCACACGGTCCGCAACACTTTGATGCGCGCATAACGCTTATCGTTCGCCGCGATCAGGGTCCACGGCGCCTGGCGGGTGCTGGTGCGCTCCACCATGTCGTTGACCGCCAGTTCGTAGTCGGCCCAGCGTTCGCGGTTGCGCCAGTCCTCGTCGGTGAGCTTCCAGGCCTTGTAGGCGATCTGCTCGCGCTCCTTGAAGCGCCGCAACTGTTCCTCCGGGGTGATGTGCAGCCAGAACTTGATCAGCACGATGCCCCGCTCCACCAGTTGGGCCTCGAAGTCGTTGATCTCGGCGTAGGCGCGCTGCCATTCGCGGGTACGGGCAAACCCCTCGATCCGCTCCACCAGCACCCGCCCGTACCAGCTTCGGTCGTAGATGGTGACCCGGCCGACCCGCGGAAGGTGTCGCCAGAACCGCCACAGATAATTATGGGCGGCCTCTTCGTCGGTCGGCGCGGCGATCTGGATCACCTGATAGTCGCGGGCGTCGAGCGCGGCGGTAATCCGGCGGATGCCGCCGCCCTTGCCGGCGGCGTCCCAGCCTTCAAACACCAGCAGGGTCGAGACCTTGCGTTCCCGCGCCGCGCGTTGCAACCGGTTGATTTTAGCCTGGTATTGTTTCAATCCCGTGTCATAGTCGTCCTTGGCCAAGGTCTTGCTCATGTCCAGTCGCGACAGGATGGTCACCGGCGGCAAACCGTCCAGGTCCGCCGCCGGCTTGGGCAACCGGATCGCGGCATCGCCATTCCCCCCGCCGGACGCGGCTTTCGCTTCCTCCAGCCGGAACCGGATCGCATCGCGGACGACGGTCGCCACGGCCACGCCGCGATACCGCTCGTCGTAACCCTCGACGATCTTCCACGGCGCCAGCCCGGTGCTGGTTTTCATGATCGTCCGCTCGGCGGCGGTGATGAACTGGTCGTACAATTCCCAATGTCGCCAGTCGCGCTTGGAAATCCGCCAGTGCAGCAGCGGATTCTTTTCCAGCTTGCGCAACCGCTCCTTCTGCGCGTCCTTGGACAGATGCATCCAGAATTTCAGGATCAGCGCGCCGTCGTCGGCCAGGGTCTTTTCGAAGGTCTTGATCCGCTCCAGCCGTTCGTCGAACTCGGCCAGGTTGGTATGGCCGTAGACCTGATCGAGAATCGGCATCGAGTACCAGGAACTGAGAAACAGCGCCATGCGCCCCTTGGGCGGCAGCTCGCGCCAGAATCGCCAATATTCGGGCCGGTCGCGTTCCTCGTCGGACGGTTCGCCGAAGGCGCGGGCCACCAGCCAGCGCGAGTCCAGCCACTCGTGCAGCTTGTTGACCGTCTCGCTCTTGCCGGCGCCGTCCACCCCGGCGAACACCACGATCACCGGAAAATCGGCCTTGCGCAACTCCATTTGCGTCATCAGCAGTTCCTCCCGCAACCGGGGAACCTGTTGGTGATAGTCTTCCTTGGGCAGCTTGCGTCGCAGTTCGGCGGTTCTGAACATCCAGGCTCCTCGGACACGAAATATGGGGGAATGCGCGGGTTCGGGGCGCGGGTTCGATTGCGACCCGGCGGTTTGTGCTAATCTTAGTCCGGTTGACCGATAGACGCTCGACTCTCCCGCCCGGGCCGGGACGGTTCTGGACCGCTCCAAACAACAATCCGGGCTTCACGCGAATAACGAAGGAGAACCTCATGAAGTGGCGGCTCTTGGCCAGTCTGGTTCCGATGACGCTCATGTTGGCCGGCCCCGCGCGGGCGGACATCTACGCTTTCGTGGACGGCAACGGCGTTCGGCACCTCAGCAACGTCCCCAACGATCCCCGCTACAAACTGGTGATGCGCACACCGGCCTATCGCAAGGACTCTTCCCAGACTTCCAGCTTCGCTCCGACCAATCTCTACAGTCCCGGCTCCGCCGTCCTCACGCCACGCGCCTACGCCCCGCGCGCCTACGCCCCGCGCGCCAGCAGGCCCGCCCGCCCGGCTCGGGTGAACGAGGGCAACCGCCAGCGATTTACCCCCGACATCAACCGCATCGCGGCGCAATACCGGCTTGAACCGGCCCTGCTGCACGCCGTCATCAGCGCCGAATCGTCCTATAACCCCTGGGCGGTGTCGCCCAAGGGGGCCATGGGGATGATGCAACTGATGCCGGGCACCGCCGACCGGTTCGGCGTCGGCAACCCTTACGATCCCATCGCCAACATCGACGGCGGCGCCCGCTATCTGCGCTGGCTGCTCGACCAGTTCAACGACACCCGGCTGGCGGTGGCGGCCTACAACGCCGGCGAGGGCGCGGTGCAAAAATACGGCAATCAGATTCCGCCCTACCGGGAAACCCAGGGCTATGTGGTCAAGGTTCTCGACTATTACCAGCAATACCGGACCGGCGGCGGTCTGTACGCCACCAGCGCCGGCGGCATGAGTCCGCTGGCGATGAACGGCGGCTATTACGGGAACGGCGGTTATTACGGGGGTGGTTATTACGGGAACGGCGGTTCGTACCCACGGAGTTCCAGCGGCGTCACCGTGATCACGCCGCGCCAGGGCAACCGGCCCGCCAGCCTAACCAACGTGCCCGCCTCATCCGGTTCGACGGCGCTGCCGCGCACCTATCTGCGACCGACCAACGGACGAATCATCGTCGGCGCCAGCGGCGGCACTCGCGCTACCAACCGGCCCCCGGTCACAGTCAGCCTGCCCGCCGGTTCCCCCCAGCCCGTCAATGTTCCCCTGTTCGCGGGCAACGACCGGTAATCGAACGGCATGAATCCGCCCCGTGCCCCACGCGGCGCGCGCTACCTGCATCCAACCACCGCCGCGTCCCGGCGGTCGGGGGCGCGGCGCGGATGGTGGGGGGCGGCGCTGGCGGTCACGTTCGCTCTCGGCCTCGGTGGCGACGTAAGCGCCACCGAATCGCCGTCGGCCTCGCGCGAGGCGTTTCTAGCCGCCGAGCGGTCGTTGCGCGAAGGCGCCGCCGTCGATCTCACTCTGCTGCAAACCTACCCGCTCTACCCCTACCTGCGCTATCAGGACTTGGTCCGCCGCCTCCCCGAACTGCCCGCCGACGAGGTCCGGGAATTCCTGCGCGACCATGCCGATTCGCCCCTGGCCGCCCGGCTGCGCGGGGCCTGGCTGCGTCAACTGGCGGCGATCCGGCGCTGGAACGACTATCCGCGGGATTTCACCCCCACCCGCGACGCCGAACTCGACTGCTGGCAACGGCAGGCCCTGCTCGCCACCGGTCAGGACGACGCGGCGCTGCGCGACTTCGCCACGCTTTGGTTGCGCGGCGCGATGCTACCCACCGCCTGCGATCCAATCATCGCCGCCTGGCACGCTCGGAGGGAACCCACCCCGGAACGACTCTGGCAACGCTTCGCCCTGGCGATGGAAAGCAATAACCTCAAGTTGGCGCGCGCCCTGCGCGTGGCCATGCCGGCCACCGACCGGGGGCTGGCCGAGGCGTGGCTGGGGATCGCCGACAACCCTGCTCTTGCCCTGGACACCAGCCGGCTCGATCTCAACGATCCGCGCGCCGTCCCGATCCTGAGCGACGGGCTGGAACGCTGGGGCCAGCGCAACGCGCTCGATGCGGCGGCGGCCCTGGATACCCTGCGAACACGCACCCCAGCCCTCGCGCCCCGGCTGGCCGAGGTGGAACGGCGGCTGGCGCTGTGGCTGGCCAGCGACTATCACCCCAGCGCGCTGGCGCGGCTGGCGGCCCTGCCGGACGCCGTGGTGGACCGCGACGTGGCGGAATGGCGGGTGCGGATTTGCCTGCGCCAAGGCGACTGGAACGCCGTCCTGGGCTGGCTGGACCGGCTACCCGCGCCGGAACGGGACAGCCCCCGCTGGCGCTACTGGCGCGGCCGGGCGCTGGAGATGCTGGGCCGCGCCGAGGACGCCAAACCGGTTTACCGGACCATCGCCGATCAGCGCGACTACCATGGCTTTCTGGCCGCCGACCGGCTCGGCGTACCCTACGCCATCGCCAGCACCCCGCTGGAAATCCCGGCCACCGAACTGGACGCCCTGCTTGAACGGTCGCCGGGTTTGCGGCGGGCGCGGGAACTGTACATCCTGGGGCGGGAGCCAGACGCCGACGCCGAATGGCGGCAAGCCATCCACGGCTTCGACCGCCCGGCGCTGCGCCAGGCCGCGCTCCTGGCCCAACGCTGGGACTGGCACGGCCAGGCCATCGTCACCATCGCGCGGGCCGAACACTGGGACGATCTGGAACTGCGGTTTCCGCTGGCCTATCGCGACGGCGTGGTCAATCAGGCGCGCGTCGGCGCGCTGGACCCCGCCTGGGTCTACGCCATCATCCGGCAGGAAAGCGGCTTCCGGCCCGCCGCCCGCTCGCCGGTGGGGGCGCTGGGGCTGATGCAGATCATGCCCGCCACCGGTCGGCAAATCGCCGGGGAATTGCGAGACGTTGCGGCCGACGATCCCCCCTTGCTGCAACCCGACACCAACATTCGCTACGGCGTCCACTATCTGCGGCGGATGCTCGACCGCTTGCAGGACAACCCCCTGCTGGCCACCGCCGCCTACAACGCCGGTCCCAACAAGGTCGCGCGCTGGTTGCCGGCCACCGCCGCCGTCCCGGCCGATGTCTGGGCGGAAACCATCCCCTACCGCGAAACCCGTGCCTACGTGCAGCGCGTCATGGAATACGCCGCCATCTACCAGCGCCGCCTGGATTCGCCGGAACCGCGGCTCACCCTGAGCGCCCGGATGAAGCCGGTGTTGCCGGAAGGCGCGAAGGGCGAGGGCTAGCCCTTCATCTCCTTCGAATAAAACCGATAGTTGTTCCGCTCCTGGCCCCTGACGGGATGGAGAGCGGGATCGGCGTTCTTCAACAGCGATTGTACGCTCGTCAAGGCGCTTCCAACCAAAGGGAATGGCTACTCTAGCGAGTCATCGCCAAAATGAGAATTGCTGGCGCGTTCCTCGGCCTGCTTGCGGGTGGTGATGTCCTCGCGCAGCCAGACGAAATTGGTGATCATGCCGCTTGAATCGCGAATGGCCGAGACATGCGCCGTCTCCCAGAAAAACTCGCCGTCCTTGCGGCGGCTGCATAATTCGCCCTGCCAAACGCCGCCGGTGGCGATGGCCTGCTGCAACCGCTGATATTCCTTCGCGTCCAAGGTGCTGGTCTGGAGAAAATAGGGGGTGTTGCCGCGAATCTCCTCCAATGCGTAGCCGCTGACCTGGCTGAACCTGGGATTGACGTACTCGATGATGCCGTGCGTGTCGGTGATCAAGATCGAAATGGGGTTTCGCTCGACCACCCAGGACAGCTTGCGCATGGTCTCCTCGGTCTGGCTGGCGCGCAGGATATACCGAACCCGATGATGCAGGACCAACCACTGAATCGGCTTGGTAATGAAATCGGTAGCCCCCACTTCGTAAGCGCGCTCGATGGATTCGACATCGTCAAGACCCGTAACCATGACGATGGGGCAATACTGACCACCGGGCAATTGCCGCAACGCCTCGCAAACGGCGAAGCCATCCAGTCCCGGCATCACCACGTCCAGCAACACGATATCGGGCTGTTCGCGCTGGAACGTGACCAGAGCCTCCTCGCCGTCGCCGGCCTCCGCCACGGCGAATCCACCCTGCCGCAACGCCGCGCCGGCCAGCAGGCGCTGCCCGTCGTCGTCGTCCACCACCAGGATCAGGGGCTGGCTTCGCACCGGATTCACGTCTCGTGCTCCGGAAATTCTTGCTGCAGGAGGGTTCGCGCGGCGACGAACTCCTGTTCGATCGCGGCGACTTGTCCGGCAAGGTCCGCGCCGCGCTGTTGACGAGTCCACGATTCCAATTCCCGGCACAAATCGCGCAGCTTCATCGCGCCGATGTTGGCGCTGCTGGATTTCAAGCTGTGCGCGGCGGCGCGCAACGCCTCGTCATCGTCGGCGGCGATGGCCTGTCGCATCCGTTCCACGAGTGCCGGAGTTCCCCGCAGATACAGCCTGATCAGGTGGGCAAGCAGGCCGGTGGCGCCATCGCGTTCGAGCATCCGGATCCGGTCCAGAATTTCCCGATCGATGGTTGGCTCCCGAACGGCGTCCGCCGACGGCGTCGCGACCTCGGGAAAAGACGGTGACGCCGACGACGGTTCGCCCTCCGCCGGAGACTGAAGCGGCGCGGGCAACCAACGGTTCAGGACCGCCGCCAGTTCTTCCCGCGTGAAGGGCTTGCTCAGGTAATCGTCCATGCCGACCGCCAGGCAACGGTCTCGATCGCCGCTGATGGCATGAGCGGTCAAGGCCACGATCGGCAAGGGTTCGACCCATTGGCCGCTTTCTCCCAACCGGCGCTCGCGCTCGCGAATGAGCGTCGTGGCCTGGAATCCGTCCATGACCGGCATTTGACAATCCATCAGGACCAGGTCGCAATCGTGCCGATCCAGGAATTCAAGCGCTTCCTGGCCATGGCTGGCCACCTCCACCACGCAACCGAGGTGCGCGAGCATGAGCCTGGCCACTTCCTGATTGACCGGGTTGTCCTCGACCAGCAGCACCCGGGCGTTCCGTCGGGTCAGGACCGGCTCCGCGCGCTCCGGCGGACGGGTGCCGGTCTCGCTTCCAAGCAACGCGCGCAGGCATTGCAGCAACGGAACCCTGCGCACCGGTTTGGGCAACTGGCCGATTCCCGCTCGACGCGCCGATCGGTCCAACGTCTCCGGCAAAGTCAGCGAAGTCAACAGGAGCAACCGGATCCCTCGCCACTGGGGATCGGCGTCAATCGCCCGTGCCAGATCCAACCCGTTCATCTCGGGCATCGCCTCGTCCAGAAGCGCGAGCGTGTAGGGATCGTCGCCGGCCTGGACAAGCCGCAGGCTGGTCAAGGCTTCGCGGCCACCGGTGACCGCGTCGACGCGCGCCCCCCAGGCTTGCAACTGGCGGCGCAGAACCTCGCGGCTGGCGGCGTTGTCGTCCACGATCAGCAGGCGTACTCCCCGCAGGATGCCCGAATCTCCCGGCGGTGGCGCCAAATTCTCCGCGCGCGGCAATCGCAGGGTTACCGCGAACGTCGATCCATGGCCCTCGCTACTGCGCACCGCGATGGCGCCCCCCATCAGTTCCACCAGTTGCCGGGCGATGGCCAGGCCCAGACCGGTCCCGCCAAACCGGCGGGTCATCGAACCGTCGGCCTGGTCGAAGGCGTTGAAAACCCGCGTCTGCAAGTGGGCCGGAATACCGATGCCGGTATCGCTGATGTCGAAGCGCAGCGCGCGGGTGGCGGGTGTCGCCTCAAGCACCGTGACTTGAACCACGATCTCGCCCCGCTCGGTGAACTTGACCGCGTTGCCCACCAAATTGGTCAGCACCTGGCGCAATCGCGCCGGATCGCCCCGAACCGGGACCGGTTCCAGCGGCAGATCGCACAGCAGTTCCAGTCCCTTGCGCTGCGCGCGCTCGGCGAACAGGGCCACCACGCCCTCGACCAGCTCCAACGCTTCGAACTCGATCTTCTCCAATTCAAGCTTGCCCGCCTCGATCTTGGAAAAGTCCAGGACGTCGCTGATGATGTCCAGCAGGCTCACCCCGGATTGCTGGATCAACTCGGCGAACCGGCGCTGTTGGGGTTGCAGTCGGGTCGCCAGCAACAGTTCGGCCATACCCAGCACGCCGTTCATGGGCGTGCGGATTTCGTGGCTCATGTTGGCCAGGAATTGCGATTTCGCCTGGTTGGCCATCTCGGCCCGCTCCTTGGCCATGTTCAATTCCTGAACCAGAATTTTCAATTCCATGTTGGCGGACGAAAGATCGTGGGTCCGGGCGGTGACCTTGGCTTCCAACTGGGCATTGGAGCGCGCCAGTTCGGCATCGCGCCGCTCGACTTGCTCCAGCATGTCGTTGAAGCCGTCCACCAGCGCGCCCAACTCGTCCTCGCTGACGCGCGCCACCCGAACGGCGTAATCGCGGGTGCCGGCGATTTCGCTCATGGCCGCCCGCAAGCGCAGGATCGGTTCCGAAATCACCGCCTGGAACCGCGCGGCCAGCAGGGCGGCCAGCGCCAGCGAACCCAACAACAGCCCCGCAAGAATCCAATAATAACGATGAAGGTTTTCGCTCAGATCCCGCATATTCGAATAGATTTCGACATGACCGAGCCTCTGGCCATCCTGTTGAATCGGCGCCTTCACCACCAACATTCGATCCTTGACGCCAAGCAGCCCGGTCTCGTTGAAAATCGCCTGCTCGGTGGCCATCGCTTCTTGCCCGGATTCGGTTTCAAATTCCCCGCGCCATTTCAGCAACCAATTCCGCTGGGCATCGGTCAATCCGGCCGCCCGGTATTCAGCCAGAATTTTTTCCTCCGGGTCGTCGACGATGGCATAGGGTACATCGGGTTTGGCGCGCAGCACCGCCAGGTTCTGCTCGGCGGCCTTGAGATCGTTGAAGAGGAGAGCGGAAGCGGTGTTGGCGCTGATGACGTTGGCCAGCGTCGTAAGCTGCGCCTGGGCCGCCTTGCGCTGGGAAAAGACTTCGTTGACGGCCAACGCCACTCCCATCGCCGCCAACGCCAAGGCGTTGGTAAGCAGCATGACCGCCATCAGTTTGGTTTTCACCGAAAGTCGGGCAAAGGTGATCATCAAGGCGTTCCGCCGTTCTGCTCCACGATGAAGGCCAGCTTGAGCAACTGGGAGCTGAGCTTGAGATTGGCCCGCCGGGCAGTGGTCAAGTTGATGTCGAACCGGATGCGCTGGTCGGCCTCGACCAGGCCAATCATGCCGCCCGTCCGGGCGAAATCGCCGATGTCGCTCACGGTCAGGACCGGCAGGCGCGCGAGTTTGGCCAGCACGGTTTTGAATTGCCCTTGCTCGATGCGGCCGATGAACACGATATGGCATCGGTCGAAGCCGGTCATCGCTGGCAGGTGGCGTACCTCCACCCGATGGTTTTCCACTCTTTTCCCGGAAAGCATGGTCAGCGCGTCGCCAAACGGATTGGCGCCGGCGATGCAAATCCACAGCGGCGCATCATCGCTGGCGAACGCCTCCGGCGGCCACTCCACGAATTTGGCGAAATTGTACAGATAAGCCGCCTTGACGGCGTACTCGTCGAACTCGGCCGCCCAAGCCTTGTTCAACAACAACCCGCCCAGCAAAAAACAGGTCAAGATCGCCAACCCACGCCGCCACGAAACCGCCCGGCGGCGATTGGCGGCCGATGTCCCGCTCGCGGTTCCGCTGCTGGCCGATCCGGGCGATGTCGCGGGTGATCTCATCGGAAATTCCATTTCACCTGACCGTAGATACTACGCTCTATTTCGACCGGGAACGTGTAGGCTTCCTGGACGTATTCCAAGTGGTTCCCGTCCAGCAAATTGGCGCCCACCAGGGACAGCTCCACATCCTTGCGGGGACGCCATCCCAGACGCAGGGTCAACGTGGAATACGGATCGATTTCAACGTTGCCGTAGGGAGAGAAAGTGCGAATCACCCCATCCCGATGGACGTAGCGCCACCACACATCGAAGTCGAGGTCATCCCGGACATTCCAGGACGAGAGCAGGGAGAACTGATTCAGGTTGCCGGAATTAAAGAGCGGCTCCCCATCGCTTCCCTGGATATCCTGATGCAAATACGAATAGGCGAGCTGCAAACGCCAAGCTTGCGTCGGACGCCAATCCGCCGCCAGTTCGAATCCATGGTTATAACCCGCCGCCGCGTTTTGCAATTCCAGGGGCACCACCAGATACGGCGGGAATGTCCGCGTTTCCGGAAACGGCGTTCCTGGAGCCGAGGCGATAATCTGGTCGTAGTCGTTGTAGAACGCCGCGGCATCCACGGACAATCGCTCCGACCACCGGGCTCGGTAGCCGATTTCATAGGCGATGAGATTCTCGGATTGGAGGCTTTCGGTACCGAAGATCGAAAAGAGCGTCGGCAGATTTCCCGTAAGCGGCGAAGGGGGCAAGATAAACAGATTCACCCGCGAATTCTGCTCGCCGCGTGAAGGCGTGCGGACGGCCCGGGATACCGCCGCCCACAACCGATGGTCGGAATGCGGAGTCCACAGCATCCGGATACTGGGCTGCCATTCCCAGCCGGTGAAATCGTTGTGTTCGACCTTCAACCCAACCGTCAGGCGCAACTGTTCCGGAATCAGATCCGCCTGGTTCTGGGCGAAGGCGCTGAAGAGTTGCGTGGTCAACTGGCTGGGTTTGACGGAACTGAACAAGGTATCGGTGAATTGATCGGAATCGCGCCGGTAACCCAGACCCCAGACGATTTCCTGCCGATCGGTCAACGCGAAATTGTGTTGAAAATCCAGATCGAAGGTATCGGAATCCACGATGTAAAGCGGGTCGTCGCGCTTCGCGTACTGATAATACGCTTGCAGACCCATCCCCGACGTGGCCGAGTACTGCCGTTCCCAGCGGGCCTGCACGCTGCCGCCCGAGGCGGTGACTGGCGACAACCGCTGTTCGGTGTACGGCGCCGCCAGAGTGGGCAAGGTGTAATTCTGATCGAGATTTCCATCGTACACGTCGCCCTGCACGGTGACCGCGTCCCGGGCCGACGGCGCCCAGTCCAGCCGGAATCCGCCCCGACCCATCCGCCAGTCGTCGCCCGCGTCGCCGCCGCTCGCGGCGGCCGTCTGCCCGTCGCGTTCAGTGAATTGCCCATAAATCCGGTATTGCGCGCTGTCGCCCAGTTTGCCGCCATAACGAACCCCGGCGATGGCCCGTTCCTCGTTGCCGGCGGTCAGCGCCACCAGCCCATCTTGAGTGTCCTTGGCATTTCTGGTGATGATATTGATCACGCCGTTCACCGCGTTGGCCCCCCATAAAGCGCCTCCCGGTCCACGAACCACCTCGATGCGCTCGATGTCGGGCAGGAACAAGTCCTGTATTTCCCAATACACGCCGGAAAACTGGGTGTTGTAAACCGTGCGGCCGTCGATCAGCACCAGCAGCTTGTTGGCGAAGCGGCCGTTGAATCCGCGAATGGTGATGGCCCAGCGGCTGGAATCGATGCGCGCCACTTCCACGCCGGGCGCGAGCCGCAGCGCTTCCATCACGTTGGTCGCTCCCGACCGGCGGATATCGTCGGCGGTGATGACGAAAACCGCCGACGCCGTGTCTTGCAAGGCTTGTTCCACCTTGGCCGCCGACACCACCTTCACCTGCATCAGGTCCTCGATGCTGAACGCGGTCAAATCGAGCGTGGCGGCTGTGGCCGCGTCGGCCAACAGGCTCAGACCGACCGGCAAGATCCGCCTACGCAACAGCTTATTCATTGATTTATTTAACCTTGAATTGCTAAAACGGCTTCCAACGGCTCCCGCGCCGCGGCAATGACGAGGTCATGACCGGATGAAACCACGGCCGCCATCATTATTTTTACCTATTCGTTTCGCCAAGCGAGACTGCTCTCGATTCTTCGTCGCTCTCGCCTGCTTCCGCCCATTATGGTAACCAACTTGACCAATTTGGAAACCCGGCTTCAACCTGGGGACTGTGGGAAAATTTTCTCCGCCGACGGAATGAAGAGCGGGGGCAAGGGTGGCTTTTCACTTGGTTGGCCGGTCAAAGGCGGTACAATCGGCAGCCCAAGCCGAACCAACCGTAACCGCCCATGATTCGCTTTATAACCAAAAGCGAACAGGCCCTCCAAACTCATGACCATCCGCAATCTTGACGCCCTTTTCAAACCGGACACGGTCGCCCTGATTTGCAGCGGCGGCCATAACGAAGAGATTATCGCCCGCAATCTGATGAGCGGGGGTTTCAAGGGACCGATCATGCCGGTGGACGCCCAGCGCAAGGCGCTGGCCGGCGCCCTCGCCTACCGCGACATCGCCAGCCTGCCGCTGCCGCCAGCGCTGGCCATCATCACCCGACCGTTGCGGGAAGCCCCGGCGCTGATTCGGCAACTCGGCGAACGCGGCGCCCGCGCGGCGCTGCTGGTCAGCGATGCCCGGAATCTGCCGCCCGCCGAGCGCGCGGCCCTGGGGCAGGCCATCCTGGACGCGGCCCAACCCTACCTGCTGCGGGTGCTGGGCCCCGGCTCCCAGGGTTTCAACGTCCCCCGCTCCAATCTCAATGTCAGCCTGGACCGTCAATCGCTGCTGCCGGGCGAAATCGCCCTGATCACCGAATCCGGCACCATCGGGCAAACCGCTCTCGATCTGGGTAATCATCACGGGTTCGGGTTCAGCCACCTGATCCATCTGGGCGACGGCCTGGACGTGGACCTGGCCGACGTTCTCGACTATCTGGCCGGAGACTACCACAGCCGTGCGATCCTGCTGTATCTGGAGCGCATCGGCGACGCCCGCAAGTTCATGTCGGCGGCGCGACGCGCGGCCCGGGTCAAGCCCGTCGTCGTGTTGAAACCACGCCGCTATCCCGAGGAGCCGGACGATGCCGTCCATGCCGCCGCTTTTCGCCGCGCCGGTTTGCTGCGCGTGGACGACAGCGAGGAATTCCTGCGAATGATCGAAGTGCTGAAAGTGGCCAAGCAGGTCCGCAACGACCGGCTGGCCATTCTCAGCAACAGTTCCAGCATGAGTCTGCTGGCGACCGATACCCTATATCAATTTGGCGGGCGACTGGCGCAATTTTCCGAAGCGACCCAACAGGGACTGGAACCCCTGATCGAATCCAGCGCCGCGCCCAATCCGACCGACCTGGGTGACCAGGCCGACGCCACGATCTACGGTCGCGCGCTCGATCTGGTGCTCGCCGATCCCGGCGTGGACGGGGTGCTGGTGATCAAGACGCCCAGCGCCCTCGGCAACACGACCGCGGTGGCCGATACCCTGATCCAGCGCCTTTCCACCAGCCGTCACTGCGTCATCGCCAGCTTCCCCGGTCCCCGGACCGGCGCGGACGCGCGCCAGCGGTTGCTGGAACGGCGGGTGCCGACCTACGAAACCGCCAGCGCCGCGGTGCGCGCCTTCATGCGAATCGTGCAGTACAAACGCAATCAGGCGCTGCTGATGGAAACTCCCCCCTCGCTGTCGGAGGAATTCACCCCCGATGTCGCGGCGGCGCGGACCCTCATCGACCGGGTGCTGAACGACGGCCGAAGCGGCCTGAACGAATACGAGGCGATTCAACTCCTGGCCGCCTACGGCATCCCCGTGGCGGAAACCCGGCTGGCGCGCTCTCCGGACGAGGCCGCCGCCATGGCGGCCCAACTCCATCCGCTGGTCGCTTTGAAAATCATGACGCCCGAAGCGGTCACCCAGCCGCGGATCGGCGGGGTAGCTCGCTATCTGGGCAACCCGGACGCGGTGCGGCAGGCGGCGGCCACGATGCTGACGCAGTTGCGCGAAGTGGCGCCGGCCGCCCGGTTCAATGGTTTCATGCTTCAGCCGATGGTGGCTCGCGACGGCGCCTACGAACTGACCGTCGGCGTGCGCGCCGGCGGCGGGTTCGGGCCGGTGATCTACTTCGGCCAGGGCGGCGCCGAAACCGAGGCCATCGGCGATCTGGCCTATGGCTTGCCGCCGCTCAATCTGCACCTGGCCCGCGAGATGATGGCGCAAACCCGGATCTATCAGCGGCTGCGCTACAGCCTGTTGCGCCGCGCCAATCTCAACGCCCTGGCGCTGACCCTGGTCAAGGTCTCGCAGATGGTCGTCGACTTGAACGAACTGACCGAGCTGGACATCAATCCACTGTGGGTCAATGCGCGAGGCGTGGTGGCGCTCGACGCCCGCGTGCGGCTGACCCCGCCCGCCGACGTTCCGATCCAGCGGCTGGCGATCCGCCCCTATCCCAAGGAGCTGGAAGAGACCGTCGCCTTGTCCAACGGCAGGGAATTGCTGCTGCGTCCGGTCCTGCCCGAGGACGAACCGGCGCTCCAGGCGCTGGCGCTGCGGGCCTCGCCCGACGATCTACGGCGACGCTTCTTTCAACCCATTCGCGAGCTGTCGCACGACATGGCGGCGACCCTGACCCAGATCGACTACCATCGGGAAATGGCCCTGGTGGCGGTCGGCCCCGGTCTGCCCGGCAAGGCCGAGGTGTACGGCATCATCAACCTCAGCGCCGATCCGAACAACGAACGGGCCGAGTACTCCATCCTGATCGACCGGGCGTTGATGGGCCTGGGCCTGGGCAATCGATTGACGCGGCGCATCATCCATTACGCCCGGGCGCGGGGCATCCAGGAAATCTACGGCGAGGTGCTGACGGAAAACAAACCCATGCTCCAAATGAACCGGGCGCTGGGTTTCGCCGTCCACAACGACCGGGACGATCCCGGGCTCAAGCACGTCGTGCTGTCACTCCATCACGCAGGTCTGTCCATAGGGTAAATTCATCATGAGCGAAAAGCGTCTTTTGGTCGTCGACGATGAGCCCGAGTTTGGCGAACTCGTGCGCAAGGTAGCCGTGAATCTGGGATACGAAGCGCGGGTCACCACCAGTGGCCGCGAGTTTCAAGACGCTTACCACGAACTGCGCCCCACCATGATCGTGATGGACATGGTCATGCCCGAAATGGACGGTAACGAACTGGTGTTGTGGCTGATGGAACAGCGTTACGCCGCCCATCTGATCATCATCACCGGCTACAGTCCCGACTACGCCAAGGACGCCCGCGTGCTGGCGGAATTCAACGGCCTGCGCTCGGTCACGGCCCTGACCAAGCCGATTGGACTGGCCAGGCTGCGCGAGGCGCTCAACGCGGGAACCGAGGGTGGATCGGTTGGTTGAACGGCGGCGGCCGGCCTTGGGCGAAACCGGCTTCAACGGAGTTCCGACGTCGGCCGGGGCCGCGACACCAATGGTCAGCCCGGCAGGATATGCACCGCGTACCACTTTCGGCATGGCCAATCTACTACTTCGCCAACCACGCCATTCTGGGGGCGCTGTCCCAACCGCCAGCGAAGCGACGGAAATCAACCCTTTCATCGCACCCGCGCCACTGGATGCGGCGCGTCGATTCCCAGGGTTGTCCAGGGTTCAACGCATTGGGGTTTCCAGAAAGGCATCGACCACGGTGGTCCAGGCCTTGCCGATGTTACGCAGATCGTAGCCGCCGCCGCCCACGCCGACGATCCGACCCTCGGCGAATTCCTCGGCGATCTGGCACAGCCCGCGCGCGGCGCGTCCGTGGGCGCGGAACGAGTAGTGCAGATGGGCCAGGGGGTCGCCGTCCAGGCCATCGGCGCCGCAGTTCATGAAGACGAATTGCGGTTCCCACTGGCGCAGGAAGCCCTCGACCTTGTCCCACATCAGCATGAAATCGTCGTCGGTCGAGAGCGGCAGCAGCGGGATATTGAGCTTGCGGCCCTTGGCCGGTCCCTTGCCGACCTCGTGCGGGAAGCCGCTGTGGGGGAAGTTGTAGCGGCCATCCTCGTGAATGTCGGCGAAGATCACGGTCGGGTCGGCTTCGAACGGATAATACACACCGTCGCCGTGGTGGGCGTCGATATCGACATAGGCGATCCGTTCCAGGCCGTAATCCCGCTGCAAGATGCGGATGGCCACGCCGACATCGTTGAACACGCAGAATCCGGCGGCGGTATCGGGCTTGCCGTGGTGCAGGCCGGCGATGGGAACGAAAACACGCCGGGCCTCGTCGTTCATCACCTTGCAGGTGGCGTCCACCACGGTGCCAACCACGAACGCGGCGTCCTCGAACACACCCCGGTAGGCCGGAGTATCGCCATAATCCAGCAAGCCACCGCCCGCCGCGGAGAATCGCTTGACCTTGTCCACATAGGCGTCGGTGTGAAACAGTCTGAGCTGATCCTCGCTGGCCATGACCGGCGAGAGTACCCGGACCTGATAATCGAAATGGCGTCGGTGCATCTCGTCCCAGAAAGCATGGATGCGATTTTCCCCAAACGGGTGATCCTCGAATCCATAGCGGCCCAATTCCTCGCCAGCATAGACGGCCACCGTTCTGCTTCGCGTCATCGCCCTGCATCCTCCCGCCTGGGGTCATCGATTGGTCATCGCATTATCATAGTTCAGTTCCGGCCTGGTTGAGCGGGTCGTCGCCCGCCCTCGCCGCCCATCACCCCGCGTTCGCCGCCATGACCCGACGCCGCCTCTGCCATTGGAGTTCTCATGACCGCCACAGACTCTCAGGATATCTTTCCCCGCGATCGCCAGCCGACCGTCCGCATCCTGGCGATGCCGGCCCACACCAATCCCAACGGCAACATCTTCGGCGGCTGGATCATGGCGCAAATGGACGTGGCCGGCGGCGTGGTGGCGCTGGAATACGCCGGAGGGCGGGTCACCACCGTCGCCGTGACCTCGATGGAGTTTCACAAGCCGGTGTTCGTGGGCGATCTGGTGAGCTGCTTCGCCCGGATTCAGAAGGTGGGTTCGACCTCGATCACGGTCAAGGTCGAGGTTTTCGTCCAGCGCGCCCGCGACGGTCAGTTGCTGTCGAACAAGGTCACCGAGGCGGTGATCGTCTATGTCGCCATCGACGATCGGGGCACACCGCGCCAGTTGCCGGAGCGGGGGCCGGATTTCGGCCAGTATTGGTGAGGGGATCAGCCAGTGGTGTGGCGCTGCTTCGTCGAAGCCCGGTCGCACCCCGGAAGCCAGTCGCCGATTTCCGTCTGGGTCCGTTGCGCCAGCGCATCGCGGGAGGGATGCGGCGGCGTGTGAACCAGACCAAATTGCAATTCCGCCACGAGACCTGGTTCGCCCAGCAGTCGCCACAGGTGCGGCAGCAATTCATCGTCGCCGACGAAGGGCACGACCGGATGGACGCTCCCGGCGCGGGGATAGCGCAGGGCAACGGCCTGCACGGGACAACGGGCCAGGATCGCGGCCTGGAACAGCCGGGGATAAAACCGCCGCACCGTCTCGCCGGTGGTGGACGTTCCTTCCGGGAACACCAGCACCCGCTCGCCCTGCCGCAGGCGCCAGACCAGTTGCTCCGTCGCCTCGCCCGCGCCATGGTCGCCGCCGCGCCGAATGAAGGCGGTACCCGCCCGCCGACACAGCCAGCCGAACAACGGCCAATCAGCCACCTCTCGCTTGGCCAGGAAGTGGGTGGGACAGACGGCGGCGATGCAGAAGATGTCCAGCCAGGAGACATGGTTGGCCACGAACAGGGCCGCGCCGGCGTGAGGCGTCCCGCCTGACCGCAATCGCACGCCGAGGATTCGGCACAGCCCCCGACTCCACCACGCCAGCGGGCAGGTGGAGACATAGCGCCGCCGCTGGCCCGGCCCCAGGGCGGCGGCAATCAGGATTCCAAGCAGGATATGCAACGTCAACAGCGGCAACCGCGCGCCGCGCCGAGCAATGCGGGCCAGCCGACTTCGCCAGGGGTCGCTCATTGATCCCGATCCAGAAAATGCCGGGCGTAGCGGCGTTCGATCCGCCGGGTGGACAGCAGGATGAACACATCCGCGACCTTGAAATCCAAATCCAGGCACGGCTCGCCACCGATTTGCGCGCCCAGCCGCAGATAAGCTTTCAGCAGTGGCGGCATGGTGTATTGGCCATGGGCAATACTGTCGCGGCGCGGCAGGGGCAGATGCGGTTTCACCCGCAACGCCTCGGGAACCAGATGATGTTGCGCCAGTTCGGCGTAGAGCGCCCGCGCCTCATTGTCATCCGCGCCCAGCGGAATGCTGGCGCAACCGATCAGATAGTCCATGCGTTGCTCCGCGATGAACGCCGCCAGGCCGGACCACAGAGCGCCGATGGTCGCGCCGTTGCGATGATCGGGATGGACGCAGGTGCGGCCGATTTCCATGAACCGTCCCGGCAGAGCCAGCACCGGGGCCAAGTCAAACTCGGTCTGCGAGTAGAACCCGCCCACGCGCCGCGCCGCGTCGTCCGTGAGAATGCGGGTACAGCCAATCACCTGCCCCAGACCGTCGCGCACGATCAGATGCTGGCAGTAGGCGTCGAACCGGTCGTGATCAAGGTTGGAAATCCGATTGTGCAATTTCGCCCCCATTTCTTCGGCAAAAATGGTGTAGCGCAGTCGTTGCGCCGTCTGAATCTCCTCACGGGATCGGGCCAGCGCCACGTGCAGGGGGCGCGGTGCGGCGGCGGTCGGAAGGGGCGAGGCAACCCGGAAAGGACGAGCGCCGTCGGGCAGGGTGAGCGATTCGGTGTTCAAGGCAATCTCCACGGGCGGTGACATCGAACGATGTCGCCCAGAGTAGAAACCCTGTATTGCAGCGCCTTGACCGAGCGGTTAAACCTGGATGAACGGTGATTGCAACGCCAGCAGCGCCAGGCTGGCGCCGAGCAGAGCGCCAGCCAGTACGTCGCTGGGGTAATGAAGGCCCAACACAATCCGCGACAACGCCACCAGGACCGCGAACGGCGGCAGCAGCCAGGCCAGCGCCGGATAGTGATGCACCGCGATCAGAGTGAACGACACGGCGTGCAGGGTATGACCGGATGGGAAACTGTATTCGTCCAGCGGCGCCACACGAGGTTGGATTCGGTCGTGCCGGGCACAGGGCCGGGGGCGGGTAGTCCTAGCCTTTAGCCACTTGTACAGGGCCAGGCAGACCGCGCCCGCCAGCAGCATCCGGCCGACCACCGGAATCGCCGCCTTGCCCTGGATCAGCAGCAGCGCGGCCATCAGCGCGTACCAGAACACGCCGTCGCCCAGTCGGCTGACCACCGCGAGCAGCCGCACCACCCAGCGGTGACGAACGGTTTGTTGAAACCGCAGGCACCAGGCCAATTCCCGGTCGGTCAGGCGCGACCAGCGCGCCGGCGCGGGTTGGGATTGCTCGATCGCGTCGTTCAGCAAGGGTTCGCGCAAGAGGCATCTCCCGCGATGGCGTTCAGGAACAGGGTTTCCAGCCGCTCGTAAACCCGGTCACTATCCAGGCATAGCATGGTTTCGCGAGCGTTCTGACCCATGCGCCGCAGCGCGTCGAGATCCCGCGCCAGGGCGATGGCGGCAGCCACGAACGCGCCGGCGTCGCCAAACGGCGCCACCAAACCACCGTGGCTTGGCTCCACATGCGCGCGGGCGGCGGCGTAGTCGAACGCCACCACCACCAGACTGCTGGCCAGCGCTTCCAGGACCACGTTGCCAAAGGTCTCGGTCAGGCTGGGAAACAGAAACAAGTCGGCCGAGGCGTAGTGCGCCGCCAATTCCTCGCCTCGCTTCATCCCGCAATACACGAATTCGGGATGGCGGACGCGCAGGCGGCCAGCCAGCGGGCCATCGCCGACCAGCACCAGCCGGGCGGCGGGCTGGACCCGGCGAATGGCCTGAAAAGCGACGATCGCCAGGTCGAGATTCTTCTCCGCCGCCAGTCGGCCAACGTACAGGGCCACCGGCGCGTCCGGGGCCGCGCCCCAAGCTTCCCGCAGCGCCGGATCGCGGCGCTGGGGCGAAAACAGCCGGGTATCCACTCCCCGCGCCAGAACCTGGGTGCGAAGAAAGCCGAGAGACTGAAGCTGTTCCGCCAGTTCCACCGTGGGCACCAGGGTTTGCACCCCCTGATTATGAAAATGGCGGAGGTAGGCCATGATCGGCGCCGCCAGCCAGCCGAGGTGGTAATGGCGGCTGTAACCGTGAAAGTTGGTGTGGAAGCTGGTCGACACCGGAATCGCCAACCGCCGCGCCGCTCGCAGGGCGGAATGGCCCAGCGGTCCCTCGGTGACGATGTGGATCAGGTCGGGACGATTCCGCTGCCATTGCCTCAGCAGGGATCGCGCCGCCGGCCAGCCGCCTTGCAGTTGGGGATAACCGGGGATGCGGAAGCCGGACAGCCGCAGGGTTTCCGGAGGGTCTGACGATTCCGGCGACTCGTTGCCCTGGCGCACGCGGACGAGTTGGACGGTGTGATTCCGTTGCCGCAAGCTCTCGATCCAGCGGGCGACAGTCAGCGCAACGCCGTTGATTTCGGGCGGATAGGTTTCGGTGACGATGCCGATGCGCAGCCGGCGCTGGCCGGATTGAGGCGGGTTATCAAGGTACATGTCCTACATGTTCGGGGACGGCGGCAACAAATTGATGATGCTTTGATGAAGGAGCCGTGACAGCCGGAATTTCGGCCCACTTGCCCCGCTCCGCTGGAACGCGGAGCACGGTTCCTGGATAGGGAAGAAGTCTTTTGGCTAAGCCACTTTCAACATCTTGGAGCGTTCCCGCGCCGATTCCACGGCAGTTCGCCCCTACCCTCAGCCTCTATCGGTTCCAAGCCGACACGCAAATTCACTGGTTGATTGCCACCACCGGCATCACTTCTTAATCCCTTCTTCATCAGGGCAAGGTTTGAATTTGGCTCCTATATGGACCAACAGGATCAGATGCGGTCTTAATCCCTTCTTCATCAGGGCAAGGTTTGAATGGTGTTCAAGCTGCAAACATAGCCGAGACGGATGGTCTTAATCCCTTCTTCATCAGGGCAAGGTTTGAATAAATTTCACCGTAAATGCACGGGCCGAGGATTACAGTCTTAATCCCTTCTTCATCAGGGCAAGGTTTGAATTGAGTTCATCTGGCAAGGTTCAGATCTGGCGTTAAGTCTTAATCCCTTCTTCATCAGGGCAAGGTTTGAATCAAGGATACGGTACGGGCGGCGCCTCATTTGGAGTCTTAATCCCTTCTTCATCAGGGCAAGGTTTGAATTTGAAAGCTCTTCATTCTGGGAGCTCTGGAGCCAGTCTTAATCCCTTCTTCATCAGGGCAAGGTTTGAATATTCAATCCCGCAGAACTGTACGAACAGCTCGTCGGTCTTAATCCCTTCTTCATCAGGGCAAGGTTTGAATTCTCCAGCCGCTAAAGTGCAGGTTATCTCGGCGTTGTCTTAATCCCTTCTTCATCAGGGCAAGGTTTGAATCGTGGCAGGAAAATCAACTCCGACGGGTCCTCTGGTCTTAATCCCTTCTTCATCAGGGCAAGGTTTCAAAGCGAAGCTTATCCGTACCATTAGCCAGTCGACTGGTCTTAATCCCTTCTTCATCAGGGCAAGGTTTCAAAGAAGAAACAGCTCAGGGGTATCTTAACTGAAATTAGTCTTAATCCCTTCTTCATCAGGGCAAGGTTTCAAAGCAAAGACAAACAAACCATTGGCTACGCAATTTAAGTCTTAATCCCTTCTTCATCAGGGCAAGGTTTCAAAGGGTGCATTTTTGAAAAAGCTTTTCAAGCGAAAGTCTTAATCCCTTCTTCATCAGGGCAAGGTTTCAAAGGTGTGCTTCATTAAAAGAATTAAAATCCACTTTAGTCTTAATCCCTTCTTCATCAGGGCAAGGTTTCAAAGGGCATAAGTAGCGCGAAGTTTGACAACGCGATCAGTCTTAATCCCTTCTTCATCAGGGCAAGGTTTCAAAGCTACAAGGACGTTCCTAATAACATTCTCGCGAGTGGTCTTAATCCCTTCTTCATCAGGGCAAGGTTTCAAAGGATGATCATGGTTAAGTTCATAGTTGTTATCGCGTCTTAATCCCTTCTTCATCAGGGCAAGGTTTCAAAGGCGTCTTGGCGCGCAAGCATGGAAAATGGAATCCGTCTTAATCCCTTCTTCATCAGGGCAAGGTTTCAAAGCTGTCCATTACACACATCTCTAACCGGTGGATTGGATATGGAGATCAGACGCC
>JARSSO010000054.1 GCA_029624765.1 Candidatus Contendibacter sp.
GTCAGGAAGGCCGTCAGGAAGGCCGTCAGGAAGGCCGTCAGGAAGGCCGTCAGGAGCTGGGATTATTGTTTTTGCAGGAGTTGCTCACCGAGAAATTCGGACCGCTCGATGCCAAGACTTTGGCGCGGCTGAAGGCGACAGACAGCGAAACGCTGCTGGTTTGGGGGAAACGGGTGTTGAACGCCAAGAGTCTGGCGGACGTCTTTCGGGAGTCCGCCACCCACTAATCGGCTTCAAATTCAGTCGACCATTACCCCAAAATCGAGGTAATGGCTGAGACGATCGGTCTTTGCCGCGCCCTCTGGGTAAAGGAAAGCTTCAAGCCGGCGGCAAGGGCGGCGGCAGACTGGCGAACAGCACGTTCAGTTCCGCCACCTCGCCGGCCGGGGTCCAGTGGGCCATGCCTTGCGCCCACACCAGGGTGGTCCGGGTCAACTGGCCGCCTTGCGCCTGGCGTTGCAGTTCGTCCAGCGGGAACGGCCCAGCCTGCTGGTTGTTGACCGCCACGAAGTAGGGTTTGGCGGTCGGCAGCGGCGGAGGCGCCAGCGGCGCCGCGGCCGGTTGCGGCGCGGGCGCGGGTTGCGCCGGTCGGGTCAGGGTCTCGCTCAGCCGCTGGGCCATCGCCAGCCCCAGCCCCATGTTCAACGCCTCGGAACCGCCACCCGGATTGGCCGCCGCGTCGCGCAGGGCCTCCGCCGCCTGGAACTGGGTGTACTGATCGAGATTGCCGACGATGCCCATGCTGCTGCGCTTGTCCAGGGCGGCCTCAACCTCTTTGGGCAGCGAAATGTTCTCCACCAGCAGATTGGTCAGTTCCAGCCCGACCGCCTCGAATTCCGGGGCGATGCGCTGCAACAGAAACTGGCCGAGTTGATCGTAGTTGCCGGCCAGGTCCAGCGCCGGAATCTTCGCCTGGCCGAGAATGTTGGTGAAGCGCGACACCACCATGTTGCGCAACTGGCTGGTGATTTCGTCGGTGGTGAAACGACCGTCGGTGCCGACGATCTCGCGCAGGAAGGTCGGCGCGTCCTTGACCCGGATCGCGTAGCTGCCGAAGGCCCGCAACCGGATCGGTCCAAACTCCGGATCGCGCAGCATCACCGGATTCTGGGTGCCCCATTTGAGGTCGGTGAAGCGGCGGGTGCTGAAAAAGTACACCTCGGCCTTGAACGGGCTCTCGAACCCGTGCTTCCACGCCTGCAAGGTGGACAGGATCGGCAGATTGTTGGTCCGCAGCTCGTACATGCCGGGCTGGAAGGTGTCGGCGAGCTGGCCTTCGTTGACGAAGACCGCCACCTGGCCCTCGCGCACGGTCAGCTTGGCGCCGAACTTGATTTCGTTGCCCTGGCGTTCGAAGCGATAGACGAGGGTATCGTTCGAGTCGTCCGTCCATTGGATGACGTCGATGAATTCACCCATCAATTTGTCCCAAAGTCCCATGTCAGCGGCCTCCGGTGGGTTGGCGGGTTCGGGCCTGGGCCGAGGCCAGCGCCTGGCGCAGTTCGGTTTCGCAGGCTTCCAGTTGCATGGTGGCTTCCTGGCGGCGGCGGCGGCCTTCGTCGGCGATGCGCAGGCTGTCCTCGATGGTGGCGATCAGGGTCTGGTTGGCCTTCTTCACCGTTTCGATGTCGAACACGCCCCGTTCGATCTCGGCGCGGGTCTGGGCGTTGGCCTGGCGGAGATTGTCGGCGTTGGCTTCCAGCAGTTGATTGGTGAGATCGGTGGCGGCCTTGAGGGTCTTGGCGGCCTCGCCGGAACGGTAGATGGTGATCGCCTGGGCCAGTTGTTGCCGCCACAGCGGCACGGTGTTGACCAGGGTCGAATTGATCTTGTTGATCAGTCCCTTGTCGTTCTCCTGGACCAGTCGAATGCTGGGCAGGCTCTGCATGGTGACCTGCCGGGTCAGCCTGAGATCGTGGACCCGCCGCTCCAGGTCGTCGCGGCTGGAACGCAAGTCGCGCAAGGTCTGGGCCTTGACCATGTCCTCGCTGGTCGTAACCTCCCGCTCCAGCGCCGGCAATTCCTCGCTGTCCACCTTTTGTAGCTTGGTCTCTCCGGCCGCGATGTACAGTTCCAGGGTGTGGAAGTAGTCAAGATTGGCGGTGTACAACCGGTCCAGGCCGGCGATGTCGGTGAGCAGTTGCGTCTTGTGCTTCTCCAGCGCGTCGCTGATGTCGTCGATCTGGTTGCGCACGGTCTCGTATTGCTGGACGATCTTGACCAGGGGCTTGGCCGCGCCGAACAGCCGGGCGAAAAAACCGGGCTTCTTGTTCGGATCCAGTTCGTCGAGATCGAAGCCGCGCAGCACCGCGACCATCTCGTTCAACGCCGATCCGGCCGGACCGGTGTCCTTGTTGCGCACGCCTTCCAGCATCTTGTCGGAAATGGTGGTCAACTGCTCCTGGGCCTTGCTGCCGAAAAAGATGATGGAGTTACTGTCACGCAGGTCGAGTTGCGCCGCCAGCGCGGCGACTTGCTGCTGATCCTGGGCCGGGGCCGGAGCGCGGGCGGCCAGGTCCTGCCGAACTTGCGGCAGAGCGGCGGCGAACACCTCGGGCAACGCCGGCAGGGTGGGCAGGGTAGCGGTCGTGTCGGCGGAGGGAGTATCGGTCATGGGATTCGGACTCCTGGGATAAATTAGTCTCGCGCGGGATCATTCAGGTTTTGCAAATCATCCAGGTCCTTAGGTCTTCCGGTCGCCGCCTTGTTGGTTCGTAAATCCTGAATGTCCAGAATGGGAATGAGCATACCATCATGCTCGACAATCACCCGGTTTCGGTGGCACTGGGCAAAATCAACGCCATCCGCCCCGGTTAGGATGTCGATGCGAAAGGGTGGATAGCCCATTTGGATCACATTGCCCGATTCCATGAAGTCCTCTTGTCGCAACCCCAGGGAACCAAACCCAAATTCATCGAGAACCTGGAGCATTTTAGCGGCGGTTTCCCGATTGGCGTTGATCCAGATATCGAGATCGCCGGTATAGCGGGGATAGCCGTGCATCGCGACCGCATAACCGCCAACAATCAGATATTCAACCTGATTTTTGTTTAGCAACTCTAAGAACTCTTTGAAGTCCTGGGTGAACATCTTGCCTGAATTCGATGTACTGTTGACGTAGGGTTTCCAGAGCGTCGATCCGTTCCCGGACGGGTCGGGAACGCCAGTAGGCATAATCCGACGCAGGCTGGTTCATGCGGATCACTTTGATTACTTTTTCGATCATCTCGATCCTGCTCCGTCGTCTCGGCCAAACGGTTGCCGCCGGGGTTTAGATCACCCCTTCCCGCTTCAGTTGGGTGGTCAGCACCTCGATTTGCACGTCAAGGTCGGTGACATCGGTTTCCAGCAATTTTTGCTGTTGCTCGGCGAAAACTTCCTCGATGGTGGCCAACACCCGGCGGAAATTGTCCTCCAGTTCCGGCGCGGACGCCCGCGCGTGAGTCTTGGCGTAACCCTCGGTGACTTGCCGGGCGCCGTCCAGATAGACGTTGAGGAACTTGCGGGCGCGGCGCAGATCGCGTGGATATTCCTCCAGCAGCTTCAGGATTTGCCGCGCCAGCGCGACGATGCGCCGCAGCCGGCCGTTCAACTCGGTGTTGCGGATGTCGCGGGTGGCCTGCTCGATGGCGGCGATGCCGCGTTCGGCCTGCGCCAGCGCCTCCAGCACCCGGTCGGTGACATCCACGCCCTCGCCGTCGGTGAAACGCTTGGCGGCGCGCGGGTCGAAGCCGTAGCTCAGATAGCAGCCAAACAGAGCGGCCAGGCCGAAGGCGACCGCCACGAGCGGTGGATAATGGGCGCCCAGCCAGGCGGTGACGCCGGTCGCCAGCGCGACGACTCCACCGCCCAGGGTCTTGAACGGCCAGGGCGCCCTGGCGATTCGGCGCCGGTCGTATTCGGCTTCCGTCAGCAAGCCATGGCGCAACAGCAACGCCCCGACCAGAAACAGCGCGTAACCGGCGGCGTTGCCGAGCAGGCCCCCCAGATTGCCACGCGCCAGCGCGGCGATGGCGGCGAACAGCACCGGCAGCGACAATAGAAACATCAAGACGCCCTTGGGCGAGGGAAATTGGCCGGGAGTTTGCCGATAACGTTCGGCCATGGCGCGAATTCTCCATCTTATCAGCAGAAACAGGGCGGTCAGCGAGGTCAGGATAGCGCTGGCCAGGAACAGGAGGCGGCCCATGACGATGGGTCCCGCAATCAGTAGCGCGGCGCCAGCGCGGCGGATGGAGTGGCGGGGGAGCAGGACGCCACCACCAGCGCCTGACAGGAAGCGACGCCGACAGCGGCGAAGATCAGCAGCAGACCAATGAACTTGCGCAGAAAATCGGGCATGGCGACGGATTCGCTCGGTGACGGTGGATACGATTAACTATAACTCAAGTCGCCATCCCGGCGGATAGAGCAAGCGCCGACGTCGTCCATCGCGCTGATCCCAGGCGACCGAACGGCTCTCCTGGTCCGGCGCGGTAACCCCGGCCCGGAGAGACGCGGCGATAGGTCCATTCAGCTCGACGAGAGACGGGGAATGAACTGATACAGCCACGTTTCCGAGAGCGCCCGGTCGCCCAGGCGCAAATAGGCGCGCAGGTTGGTGGATTCGGCGCCTTCCAGTTCGATTTCGAAATTCCCTCGCCAGCGCCGGGTGTTCGCCACCTGAAAGACGCTGGGATTGCGCGGGCTGCCGCGCGTGGCGTCGGCCACCAACTCGATGGGCGCTTTCCTGTCGAGCTGTTCCAACGGGCCGCCGGCGAAATCGATGGCGATCCAGACTCTGTGCACCGGTCGCGGGGGCGTTTTGGGCAGGGTGTTCCAGCTCATGCGGGTAGCGACCACCCGGCTTCGGTCGGACCAATACGGTTCGTCGGCCACCCAGTGCAGCCGATAGCGGAAGGTCCGGGTCTCCCCGGCCCGCGCCGGTTCCCCCGGCGCCCAGTAAGCGACGATGTTGTCGTTGGCTTCGTAGTCGGTCGGAATCTCGATCAACTGGACCGCTCCCTCGCCCCAAGGCTCCAGCGGCTCCACCCACAAGGTGGGCCGCCGTTCGTAAAACACCAGATCGTCCTCGTAGCTTTCGAAGCGCCGATCCCGTTGGGACAGGCCAAATCCCCGGGGATTGCGATCGATGAAATCGTTGGTCTGGACGAAACGCGGATTGTTGAGCGGCCGCCAAATCCGTTCGCCTGCTCCGGTCCACAGGGCCAGGCCGTCGCTGTCGTGAACCTCCGGGCGCCAGTCCCAGCCGGGTTGGTGGTTGGTCTCGGAAAACCAGAACATGCTGGTCAGCGGCGCCACGCCCAGCCGGCGAATCGCGGCTCGAAAGAACAGGACGGCCTCGACGTCCATGACCACCCGTTCCCGATAGGTCGCCTGTATCCGATAGGCGCCGGTCAGACTGGGACCATCCAGCAGGGCGTAAATCGTCACCGCCTGGGGGTCGGCCGCCGGTTCCAGCCAGAACCGGGTAAACCGGGGAAATTCCTCCGCCGTGGGCAGGGCGGTGTCGATGGCGATGCCCCGGGCCGAAACGCCGTACTGATCCAGCTCCCCGGAGCTGCGGAAATACGAGGCGCCCAGGAACGCCAGCCAGTCTCGCTCCTCGGTTTTGGAATGCAGGACCCGGAAGCCGGCGAAGCCGACGTCATCCGGCAGGGCCGCCGCGAAATCCGCCTTGCCGAACGTAAACAGGCGGGAGGAATAACGCACTTCGCGCGCCGCGCCCGCGTGCACGACATGAATCTTGACCGGCAAGGGGAACAGCCGCCCCAGATGGAAGAAGCGTACCGGGTAGGGACCCTCGCCTCCGCGCCAGAGCGTGGCTTCCGGCCGGTATTGAATTTCCCAATGGGCGTCGTAATCGATGCGATCCAGCAGATCGGCGTGGCGGATGACCGGGGCCTGGTAGGGCTGAGCGGCCAGCCGTTGAGCCTGCTGGCGCAGTGCGTCGAAGCTGAACGGCTGCGCCGGACCGAACTCCAGGCCCGCCGGCAGCGGCTCGCCCGCTCGGACGCCCTGGCCCAGGAAAGGTAGCCACGGCAGGGATAGTGCGCTTGCGAGAAACGAGCGCCGCGTCATTTCGCGCTTCATGATTCACCCCTTCAACAGCCGTCGAACGGCTTCAAGGTGTTCGGGTTCCTGGTGACAAAGGCCCTGGAAGCTGGCGGACAAATCCAGGAAATCCTTCAGGTCCATGCGCTGGGCCATCTTCATCAATCGTTTGGTCAGGCGCAGCGCCTTTCGCGGCTGGCTGGCGAAATGCGCGGCCAACTCCTGGGCGCGCGCCAGCAACCGTTCCGGTTCCACCACGTCCAGCACGATGCCGCGCGCCCTGGCTTCGTCGGCGTCGATGATTCGGCCGCTCAGGGTCAATTCGAAGGCGGACTGATAGCCGATCAGCCGTTGCAGGAACCAGGCGCCGCCATCGCCCGGAATGAGGCCCAGATTCAGGAAGGTTTCGCCGAATTTCGCCGTGCTGGACGCCAGGCGGATGTCGGCCATGTTCGCCAGGTCGAAGCCGGCGCCGACGGCCGGTCCGTTCACGGCCGCGATGATGGGAATCTCGACCTGTTGCAACGCCAGCGGAATGCGCTGGATGCCGCGCCGATAGCGGGCGGCGATCTCGGCCGCGTCGCCCGCGAAGTCACCCCGCCGTTCCAGCATGTCCTTGACATTGCCGCCGGCGCAAAAGGCGGAACCGGCGGCGGTGAGGATCAGCACCGATATCTCGTCGCAGCCGTTCACCCATTCGGCGACCGCCACGATGTCGTCGATCAGGCGCGTTCCGGTGAGCGCGTTGCGCACGTCGTGGCGATTCAGGGTCAGGGTGGCGACCCGCCCATCGAGCTGGAGCAGGGCATCGGTCAAATCCGGTAGCTTCATCGCGCGTTTCCCCTTGGTTACAAAGGATTCGATCATACAAAATTCCCCTTTTCCACCGGGAGAAAATAATTGAGGAGGCCTCGCGCCAACGCGACCTCGCGCCAGGCCGGTTTCAGATTGAACCCATCCGCGTTTCATTTTGAAACACCATCCACCCCCGCCAGCGCCGCGTCATTCGCCAACACCGTTTCGATTCCCGCCGGCAGCGACGGACCCCAACGCCGCTGAATCCCGATAAATTGATTCAATAACCGTAGGTTGGATGGCATCGCGGGATTCCGCCAAGTCACGCTCTGGCCCTCTATCAAGGTGGAACCGCCGATCTCGACGCACGCCGATTGGGCGATGCCCGCCATGGCACAAGGGTTGCTTCATTGGTCGGACATGCGCAACGACAATGAAAGCCGCGGCGCGCGACCCGGACCCCGCCCAGCCAACACCACCACGGTGACCAACCCCGATGGCATCGACCCAGGATCGATTCTTCCGCTACTGGGGTAAAACCCACGGCGACGACTATCACCTTTTGGTTTATCACGCCCTGGACGTGGCGGCGGTGGGAATGGTTTGGTGGGATGCCTGCCCCGCGATCCGCAGAGCGCTCGCGCAAGCATTCCACATCGCCGCATCCGAAACCGGCCAGCTTCGGGCTTGGATGCTGTTTTTCCTCGCGCTTCACGATCTGGGCAAGCTCGATGTCCGGTTCCAGTTAAAAGCACCGGATACGCTCCGGCGGCTGTGGCCTCAATTCAGTCTGGATGATGTGGATGAATCCAAGGGAACCATCGGCAGTTTCGATCACGGTGCCAGCGGTTTCGACTGGGCTATTCGAGAATGTATCGACTGGTTCGGCGAGGTTGAAAACGCGAAAACACTCGAAGATTGCTGGCAACGCTGGCTGGCGGCGGTCACCGGCCATCACGGCGATATCGCCAGCCACGGTTCCAGCTTCCGCGCTCCCGCAGCAGAGGATGAAATCGTCGAACAGGACCGGCAAGCGCGCCGGGATTTCATCGATGCGGTCGCCGATCTGTTTCTGAAGCCCGAAGGGCTCGGTTTGACCTCGCCCGCGCTGACGTGCGAAACCGCCGCGCAACATCTGCTGGCGGGCTTCTGTTCGGTGTGTGACTGGATCGGCTCCAACACCGACGCAATGCCCTACGTCACGCCCGACCCGACCGGTTCGCTCGCCGACTATGTGAACGAACGAGCACGCGAGTTCCGCGATGGGCGATGGTTGCAACGCTTTGGCCTGATCGGCTCCGCGCGCGCCTATCAAGGAGTGAGCGCGTTGCTCAAGCCGGAGGAAACGCCCCGTGGCGTCCAAGTGCTGGTCGAGGGCTGGCCGCTGGCGCCGGGGCTGACCCTCATCGAAGCGCCCACCGGCAGCGGCAAGACCGAAGCGGCGCTGGCTTATGCCTGGCGTCTGCTGGAAAGCGAAACTGTCGATTCCGTGGTCTTCGCGCTGCCCACGCAGGCCACGGCGAACGCTATGCTGGCTCGCGCCGAGGCTTTCGCGGCCAAGGCATTCGCCGGCGATGCAACCCATATCGTGCTGGCCCACGGCAAGCGATGGTTTCATCCGGGTTTCAAGCAATTGCTGGCCGCCGGGCAGCGACCCACCGCGCAGGGCAACCAAGAGGCGACCCGGCAATGCGCGACGTGGTTGGCGCAAAGCCGCAAGCGGGTGTTTCTCGGCCAGGTCGGCATTTGCACGGTCGATCAGGTATTGCTGTCGGTGTTGCCGGTGCGCCATCAGTTCGTGCGGGGGTTCGGCATCGGCAAATCCGTGCTGATCGTGGACGAGGTTCACGCTTACGACCGCTACATGCACGGCCTGTTGGCCGAGGTGCTGCGCCGGCAGAAAGCGGCTGGCGGAAACGTTGTTTTGCTCTCGGCAACCTTGCCTTCCGGGGTACGCGATCGGTTGTTGGAAGCGTGGCAGGCAACTGGTAGCGAGCAGGCTCCCTACCCGGCGGTCTGGTGCGCCATGTCTGGAGCGGTGACGCCCAGCACGGTTCCCGACGAACAACGTCCACCCCGGCGCGAGGTGGCGACCGAGCTATTCAAGCTGCCCGGCGCTTTTCCCGATGATGCGCTGCTGGATCGTCTCATCGCCGCCGGACAAGCCGGCGCTCGGGTCGCGGTGATATTGAACCTGGTTGACGACGCCCAGCGGCTTGCCCGGTTATTGCGCGAACGCACCGCGCTACCGGTCGATTTGTTCCACGCCCGCTACCGCTTTGGCGACCGGCAGCGCCAGGAGGCCGCGACACTCGAGCATTATGGCCGCAAGGCCACGCGAGAAGGCGGACGCATTCTGGTGGCGACGCAAGTGGTCGAGCAAAGCCTGGACCTGGATTTCGATTGGCTGGTGACGCAAATCTGTCCGGTCGATTTACTGTTCCAGCGCCTGGGACGACTCCATCGCCACCAGCGTTGCCGTCCACTTGGCTTTGACTCGCCCCGCTGCGTGGTGTTGTCGGTCGAGGGCGACGATTACGGCGCTCACAAACTGATTTACGGCAATACGCGGGTGCTGTGGCGCACCGAACGCTTGCTCGCGCAGACCGACCGGATCGAGTTTCCCGACGCTTACCGGGGTTGGATCGAACCCGTTTACCGAGAGGATGACTGGGACGGCGAACCTGAAGCGGTGAGCGACGATTACTGGAAATTCCATTGCGAGCAAGGCGCCGCCGAGAAAGCCGCCAAGGAGATGATTTCGCTACGGCGCAAACAATATGCGGACGATGATGTGAGCATCGCCGTCAACACCCGCGATGGCGAAATGAGCTTGACCGTGCTGCCCGTGCGAACGGATGGGCGGCTGCTCGACGGTTCCAACATTGACGCGATGGACGACGGGCAACGGGCCGAAGCCTTGAATTTGAACACGGTCCCGGTCCCTTACAGTTGGAGACGATCCGCGTTGTCGGGTTGCCCCCAAGACGATGAAGACCGCTATCGGCTGGCATTTGTCGCGGATACCGTCGGCGCGTGGGTCAGCCGGCTGGGCAAGCATGTCTTTCGCTACACCGAGGATGTTGGGCTGGAGCGGGGCGTGGGTGACCTGCCGCCCACGCTTTGAAAACGGCGCAAAACTCCCCTCTCCCGCAAGGAGAGGGGCTGGGGTGAGGACCGTACAAAAACGCTTAAACCCCACCGTGGTGGGGAACGAAACCGCAGAAAACTCCTTCAGGCTGATCTACGCGGTGCATCCCGGCGTCCATCCCTTCCGGGAACAGGGCCGCAATATTGTACGCGATCCTCGAAAAATTATTTTTTTCATGCTGAGCTACTCTTGATATTTTCATATTAAGCCCCTACACTGACGCCCGTTGACTTGCCATGAGAGAAATTATGATGAATCTACTCGATTCGGCCTGGATTCCCGTTCGCGCCGACAACGGCGTTGGCCCATTCCGCCTGCTGACCTACGAAGAACTGCTCTGCGGTGACCAGCATTGGGCGATCAGTCTGCCACGCGATGACTTGGAACTGGCCTGCACTCAATTATTGGTATGCATGACGCAAGTGATATTCCTGCCGCTGGACGATGGCGCGCTTCGATCCCATATCGCCAAGCCTCTCAGTCCCGAACAGTTCGCCGAACGGGTTGCCCCTTTCCAGGACTGGTTCGATCTCGACCACCCTGCCCGACCGTTCATGCAGATCCGGGGAGTGCAAGCCAAGGAAGTCACGCCGATTCAGAAGTTGCTGATCGGCTTGCCGGAGGGCAACAACCACGCCTTTTTCAACGAAGTCGGTGAAGTGACGCGCTTGGGGCCGGCAGTCGCCGCCATCGCGCTGTTCAATCAGGCGATGAACTGCCCCAGTTTCGGCGGCGGCTTCAAGGGTGGCCTGCGCGGCGGTGCGCCCGTGACCACGCTGGTGGCGGGGCGCGATCTCCGCGAAACCGTAGGGCGGAATGTTTTGACCTTGCCTCGCGTGCGGGAGCGGCTACCCGACTACGAACCGGATTTTTCCCGCGACGTGCCGACCTGGATTCGACCGATCCGCGACAAAGAGATTATTCACGTCCACCAAATCGGGTTGGCTCGCGGACTGTTCTGGCAACCGGCGCATGTGGAACTGGTAAAAGCCGAACAGGCGGCATCATGTGACATGGTGGGAGGCGATTCGGGCGCGGCCTATTCCGGATTTTGCAAGGAAAAATTCAATTTCACGGTAGACGGTGTATGGCCGCATCCTCACGGGGCGCGCATTGACGCCATTAAAAAAGGCGTCTTGGAAAAAAAATTCATCTCTTTCACCACGACCGCCCCAGCCTGGACGCTTTTATCTGAATTTTTTGTGCCGCGTGATCTGAACGACTCGAACGGCAAGGAAGGGTGTAGTCCCGCCGGACCTGTCCTGCAAGCTGGCGATCTCTACCCGCGAGAAAAGCTGCATTTGTTAGTTGGCGGTTATCGCAACAAGCAGGCGTCCATACTCGAACGTCGACATGAACTGATTAGCTTGGCCAATAATTGGCATGATAACAAGGATCGTCTTACGCAGTTAGTTGAATTGGGAAAAAAGGCCAGGAAAATCCTGCGAGGGCAACTCTGGTTCGCCGCGCAAGGCCATAAGGATGGAAAACTAAAAGGAATCGGTGTCTCAATCGATACTTTCGGTGAAAAGTTATACTATAACCGAACTGAAATTTTATTTTACGAGATCTTTGATAATGAAGCGACTTTCAAGGAATGGAAGAAAGCCAAGGGGGATTTCACCGAAAAGCTCGCTTCCATTTGCAGAAATATTTACGAGGAATTGACCGATCCTTACGCGCATAAACCGGAGCTGGTGCCGATCATTGCTTGGGCCCGGCGCAGACTAAACAAGGAACTTACGGAGAAAATCGCTTTATGACATCCTCCATCCATCCAGATTTACCGGATTTCGTCGCGTTAAAAAAACGATTTGATGATGAAATGACCGCCGGCCAAAAAGCGGAGTTGCGCCGGGCGGCGCAGCCGGAAGACCTAATGCTGAAGCCAGCTTTTTATCGGCTGCTGCGTGGTAAAAAGCAAAACTCTCAATATCTGCGTATCGCCTTCTTGCTGCCTTGGGTCGAACACCAATCCACTGCCACCCATTTTGGGATCCAGTGCGCCAAGGCCAAAGTGAACGAAATACGGCTGTTTCAAATCGCCCGTAGCGATGACCCTGCGGATATGATCCAACTGCGACGGGTTGCCATGCAAATCAAACCCGATGTAGATTGGGTTCGCTTCGGTAACATGCTTTGGTTTTGGGGACCGCTTGCCAAACGCGATCTAATCGAAAACTATTACCTCGCCCAATATTCAGTCAAAGGAACCAGCGAATGAACATCAACAAGAATTTCCTGAATTTCCATGTTCTCATGTCGCACAGCCCGTCTTGCCTCAATCGCGACGACATGAACATGCAGAAAACCGCCATGTTTGGCGGCAAGAATCGAGTGCGGATTTCCAGTCAATCGCTGAAACGCGCTATCCGTAAAAGCGCGTACTATAAAACTCACTTTGGTCAACCTTCAACCCGCACTCGTGAACTTGAAATTTTGATACCGCGCTTTGTCGAAGCGTTGCGTGATGAATTTGATCAGGATTTGATCGCCAAAACGATGGAGCTATTTGTCAGAGCCAAGGTAGAAGATGATCAAGTGGAAGAAACCGAGGATCAAGAAGAAGACTCCAGCGGTAATGAGAGGAAAAAGCTGGCCGTGGCTCCTTGGGCCCTGGAAGAAATTCGGGCGCTATGCAATATCGTCAAGGATGTGGCGCTGACGGACGAAGAAATGAATAAAGCGCGTGAAAAGGCAGCCAAGCAAAAAGGCAAGAAGAAAAAATCGGAGCAGGAATTGATCGATGATGCATTGACCGCCAAGCGAGTTAAAGCGGTTGATAATAATATCCGCTTGATTCGTCAAGCGATGAACTCGGCGCTGGACGTCGCGCTTTCCGGGCGCATGGCGACCTCCGGCCTGATGACTAGCATTGACGGAGCCCTGGCCGTCGCTCACGTTCTGACCACCCATGCGGTGGAGCCGCAGGACGTGGATTGGTTTACTGCGGTCGATGACCTGAAGGAAGACACCGGCGAGGTTGGCGCGGGTCATTTGGACACGCAGCAGTTTTCCGCCGGTGTGTTTTATCGCTACGCCAGTCTTAACTTGAAGCAATTGCAAGTCAACTTGGGATTGATTCCTGATATGGACAGCGATGAAACCTCTGAATCCCATCAACGGGCCTTGGATATCGCCCGGCATGTGCTCCACCTGCTGGCCACAATCGTTCCCAGCGCCAAACAGCAATCCTTCGCCGCTCACAATCTGGCTGATTTTGCTTTGGTGAGCTTCAGCGACATACCTATTTCACTGGCCAACGCTTTTGAAAAGCCGATAACACAGGCGCGGGGTGGCGGCTATATCGAACCTTCGATCCAAGCTTTGGCAAATTACTGGGAGACGCTCAACACCTTTCATAATTTGGAAGAAAATGCTGTTGCCGCTTCGTCGCGTTCATTTAATTGCCCTGCCAGGCTGAAACTGGCGCAATCCCTACCGGAAATCGAAGTTTGGATCATCAATGGCGGCCAGGATTAAGGGGGTTGCCATGCCGCAATTTCTGATACTTCGGCTTGATGGTCCCATGCAGGCTTGGGGAATGCATACTTACGAAGATTTCCGGCCTTCCAACAATTTTCCTACCCGAAGCGGTTTGCTGGGCTTGATCGGCGCGTGTTTGGGGCTGGACCGAAAAAATTGCCCAGCGCTGGAGCGCCTTTCGCAAAGCTTGGAATTCACTGTCCGCGTGGATCGCCAAGTTAGCCGTCCCGGCGAGGAAAAACCACGGGATAAGGACATCCTCAAACTACGCGATTTTCACACCGTATCCGATGCGCGAAAAGTGGATGGATCGAGGAATCAATATCCGATTGTATCCCAGCGGGAATATCTTCACGATGCTGCGTTTACCGTGGCGGTCATGGAAAAACCGAACGCCGGCTATTCCTTGCGTCGGATTATTGAAGCGTTGCGCCGGCCGCTTTATACGCCGGTCCTGGGTCGACGTTCCTGCCCGCTCGCCCGGCCCTTGCTCGAAAGCGGCGAGGTAGTGGAAGCGGAGAATGCGAAAGCTGCTCTCGACTTGATCCCGCTGCGCAGAGGGTTGATTTACGCGGAGGGCGAGGCGATGATCAACGCTCGGCTTCTTCCGATCCGAGATGTACCTCTGCACGGCCGCCATCGCCAATTCGGCGCCCGGCGAATCTACGTCCATGCACCGGATTAGAAGAGTTAAGGGAGATTCAAATGTTTATCAGCCGCGTGGAAATACCTTGGGTCACCGTGCAAAATCCTTATGAAATTCACCGTTGTTTATGGCGATTGTTTCCCGATCAAACGCGGGAATTACGCCGGAGTTTGCAAGAAGAGCGGAATGGGTTTTTATTCCGCATGGAAGATTATCAAACGGGCCGACCGGCACGCTTTTTAGTGCAATCCCGCCAGCGCCCGACCCCTGCCCCTTTGGTTCAGACTTTAGGTTGCCGAGAGTTTCATCCGCAACCCCAAATCGCGCAACGATTAGCGTTCCTGCTAACCGCCAATCCGATCAAAACCATCGCGGACGTACAGAAAGACGAAAAACCTGGCAAGCGTCCCAACAAGCAGGGGAAATTCAAGTGCCGGGTGCCGCTGATTCACGAAGAGCAGCAACGGGATTGGTTGATCCGCCAGTTGACAGCGGCGGCGGATGTTGAGACGGTCGCGGTGTTACCGCATTCTCCGCTGTATTTCCGCAAGGGCCAGCTTGGCGGCAAGGTGACGACCGCCACTTTTGAGGGAGTATTACGGGTTAAAGCGCCAGATATTTTGACGCGGATGCTGGAAAACGGAATCGGCCCCGCGAAAAGTTTCGGTTGCGGCCTGCTGTTGGTTCGGCGTGCTTGAGGGGCGGTTGACATGGCAGACCTGCTTCCCCCCTTGAAACCGATTCCGATGAAAGATCGAATTTCGATGCTCTTCATCGAGTACGGCGAGATCGACGTGCTGGATGGAGCGTTTGTGGTCGTGGACGTTAAAGGTGTGCGGACGCATATCCCGGTGGGTAGCGTGGCCTGTCTCATGTTGCAGCCGGGGACGCGGGTTTCTCACGCGGCGGCGGCCTTGGCGGCGCGGGTGGGAACGCTGCTGGTCTGGGTTGGGGAGGCGGGAGTGCGGTTGTATGCCTCCGGCCAGCCGGGCGGGGCGCGGTCGGACCGGCTGTTGTATCAGGCCAAGCTGGCACTGGACGATGACGCGCGCCTGAAGGTCGTGCGCAAAATGTACGCGCTGCGCTTTGGCGAGGAACCGCCGACCCGGCGCAGCGTGGATCAGTTGCGCGGGATCGAGGGCGCGCGGGTGCGGAAAACCTATCAGATCCTGGCGCAACGGTTTGGGGTGAAGTGGGAAGGACGCGATTACGACCCGGAGAACTGGAACGCCAGCAACCTGGTCAATCGCTGCCTGAGCGCGGCGACGGCGTGTTTGTACGGGATCACCGAGGCGGCGGTGCTGGCGGCGGGCTATGCGCCGGCGGTGGGGTTTATCCATAGCGGAAAACCGCTGTCGTTCGTTTACGACATCGCCGATCTTTTCAAATTTGAAACAGTCGTGCCGATTGGCTTTCAGGTGGCGGCAAAACCGCAACGGGAGCCGGAACGGGAGGTCCGTTTGAAGTGCCGGGATAGTTTTCGGCAAACGAAGCTGCTGGAGCGGATCATTCCGACGATTGAAGAGGTGTTGGCGGCGGGTGAAGTGCCAGTGCCGACCGCACCGCCCGAGGCCGTGCCGCCGGCGATTCCCAATCCGGAGAATATCGGCGATGCTGGTCATCGTGGTTGAGAATGCGCCGCCGCGTTTGCGCGGGCGGTTGGCGATCTGGTTGCTGGAGGTCCGCGCCGGCGTGTACGTGGGTGACGTGACGCGGCGGGTGCGGGAGATGATCTGGCAAAATGTCGAGACGGGACTTGAGGAAGGAAACGCCGTAATGGTGTGGAGCACGAACACGGAGTCGGGTTTCGACTTCGTGACGCTGGGCAAAAACCGGCGGATGCCAGTCGAGCTGGATGGCTTGAAACTGGTGTCATTTCTCCCGCCGGCGCCTGTGAAAAATAATCAAACTAATCAGTAGGATATGATTTTGAATTACCGGAAACTCGCTTTACGGTTCAAGCGCCGATTCGGTGGATTTTTTGGGCTTCCTTTTTCTCTGAATTAACATCGGGTTAGGGGAAGAGTGTTCCCTACGTGTGTGGGGATGAACCGTCCGTCGAGATTATGGTGGCGCCCGCGCGGTCGTGTTCCCTACGTGTGTGGGGATGAACCGCTTTTCGGCGCCGGCGCGGTGCAGCATGGCATGTGTTCCCTACGTGTGTGGGGATGAACCGCGATGAACAAAAAACCGCCTTGCGGCGGTCCTGTGTTCCCTACGTGTGTGGGGATGAACCGAACGCGCGGTTATTGGCGCTCTGACCGCCCTTGTGTTCCCTACGTGTGTGGGGATGAACCGATGGCGCGCGGGTCATCGACTGGGGTTGGCGCGTGTTCCCTACGTGTGTGGGGATGAACCGCTCGTTTACGAACTTGATTTGACCCTTAGGATGTGTTCCCTACGTGTGTGGGGATGAACCGCAGTTGGGCGCGGAAGATGACCGTGCAATCTGGTGTTCCCTACGTGTGTGGGGATGAACCGACGCGCCGTTTGAACTCGGCGCGGCCCATCTGGTGTTCCCTACGTGTGTGGGGATGAACCGGCCGTCTGGTGTACCACCACCAGACGGCTTTTGTGTTCCCTACGTGTGTGGGGATGAACCGCGGTCGCCGACGCGCTGGAAGCGCACGACCCGGTGTTCCCTACGTGTGTGGGGATGAACCGCTCTTGCAGACTACTCCATTTGAGCGGCCAATGTGTTCCCTACGTGTGTGGGGATGAACCGCGTGTCTTGCGTGGGGGTTTCCACTGCTGCTGGTGTTCCCTACGTGTGTGGGGATGAACCGCTGCGAGATTTGCCTGGATGGACAAGGACCGCGTGTTCCCTACGTGTGTGGGGATGAACCGTGGGGTGTCAGTTCGACGCGCATCTCGCACCGCGTGTTCCCTACGTGTGTGGGGATGAACCGCCCAGAGCGGGCGAACGACGGCCATCGAAACGGTGTTCCCTACGTGTGTGGGGATGAACCGTTCGGGTCCGCAAAGCCACGAAGGAAAATCTGGTGTTCCCTACGTGTGTGGGGATGAACCGCCGGCGGTGGGTGCGGACGGTTCCGCCCGGGCGTGTTCCCTACGTGTGTGGGGATGAACCGCCGTTATCGGAACAGAAAGCACGCGCGCTTTTGTGTTCCCTACGTGTGTGGGGATGAACCGGGGACATCGACCCGCGCACCGTGCGCCTACGCGTGTTCCCTACGTGTGTGGGGATGAACCGGTGTTGCTGTTCGTGGTGGCCTGTTCGGTGGTGTGTTCCCTACGTGTGTGGGGATGAACCGGAAGATCCCGGAAGAAGAAGGAAGAGCCAAAAGTGTTCCCTACGTGTGTGGGGATGAACCGAATATTTCTCGCATGGGGCTGGCTCTCGACGCGTGTTCCCTACGTGTGTGGGGATGAACCGGGCCGCGCCGCCGACATGGAACGCCAAATCGTGTGTTCCCTACGTGTGTGGGGATGAACCGGCCGCGCCGCCGACATGGAACGCCAAATCGTCGTGTTCCCTACGTGTGTGGGGATGAACCGCCCCTTTAAACCCTTTTTATGCGATGGGTAGGGTGTTCCCTACGTGTGTGGGGATGAACCGGCTGGACTGGCCTCGACGTAGATGGCGTTGTAGTGTTCCCTACGTGTGTGGGGATGAACCGGGGCGGCATGGGTAGCGGGTTGCGGGGCGGGCGTGTTCCCTACGTGTGTGGGGATGAACCGCCTTAATAAATACGGCTAAACCGCCCCAAGCCGTGTTCCCTACGTGTGTGGGGATGAACCGGGTATCGGCGTAGCGCCGTAACTCTTTAAAATGTGTTCCCTACGTGTGTGGGGATGAACCGTCATGATTAAGAACGATTCAACCCCTACCCGCGTGTTCCCTACGTGTGTGGGGATGAACCGCCAGTTCACGCCGCGCATCGCCCATCCAGTCCGTGTTCCCTACGTGTGTGGGGATGAACCGGGCCTCGTCATCGCCCAGCGCGAGGAGTTTGTGTGTTCCCTACGTGTGTGGGGATGAACCGCGCATCCGCCACCCCATAACCGGCGAGACCCTGTGTTCCCTACGTGTGTGGGGATGAACCTTCGGCGGCGGCCTGGGCGCGGGCGAGGCAGCCGTGTTCCCTACGTGTGTGGGGATGAACCGCGTTTTCCGCGCGTTCGGCATAGGGTAACCGGGTGTTCCCTACGTGTGTGGGGATGAACCGTTTTGATGCCCCGCTCGCGATCCGCCTCGTCCGTGTTCCCTACGTGTGTGGGGATGAACCGCGGGCGCGGTCCTCCAGCCAGCGGCGCTGGTAGTGTTCCCTACGTGTGTGGGGATGAACCGGGCTTTTGCCAGGGCGAGAACGGGGCGGAGAGGTGTTCCCTACGTGTGTGGGGATGAACCGACTATCCGAACGGATGGAATCCCACGCCGCAAGTGTTCCCTACGTGTGTGGGGATGAACCGCGCGAGGAGGCGATCCGGATGCGCCTGGGCCAGTGTTCCCTACGTGTGTGGGGATGAACCGTTGTGATGGCGATGGGCGTTGCAATGCGTATAGTGTTCCCTACGTGTGTGGGGATGAACCGCGATTCCCACCCAGACTGTCTTTGACCGAGACGTGTTCCCTACGTGTGTGGGGATGAACCGAGTGGGGGATGCCCCAAAAATAGCACAAAAGAGTGTTCCCTACGTGTGTGGGGATGAACCGTGGTGCATCGCTCATGGCCTGCATCGCCAGAGGTGTTCCCTACGTGTGTGGGGATGAACCGGAGACTCTCATGCAGCATGCAGTTCTTTTGGAGTGTTCCCTACGTGTGTGGGGATGAACCGGGCATCAGCATCACCCAGCGCGAGGAGTTTGTGTGTTCCCTACGTGTGTGGGGATGAACCGGGAGAGGGGAGGAGAACCCGACATGGCCGGTTGTGTTCCCTACGTGTGTGGGGATGAACCGGCGCCGGCATAGATCGTGGTGTTGTCGCGGACGTGTTCCCTACGTGTGTGGGGATGAACCGGCGGCGACGCCGTCGGCGGTCTGGCACATGGCGTGTTCCCTACGTGTGTGGGGATGAACCGCGAGAGCAGAAACATGAGTTGCCTCCGATTGAGTGTTCCCTACGTGTGTGGGGATGAACCGACATAACAAGAAATTGCGACATTTGAACCCCCGTGTTCCCTACGTGTGTGGGGATGAACCGGCAGGTTTAGACACCATGTTATTAGCACCAGGGTGTTCCCTACGTGTGTGGGGATGAACCGTGCTTGCTTGCAAAACCGCCAATCTCGGCCACGTGTTCCCTACGTGTGTGGGGATGAACCGCAACCTCGGGGTATTGATCCATGGCCATCACCGTGTTCCCTACGTGTGTGGGGATGAACCGCGGGTTGCATTCGGCTAACTTTGGGTTCTTGCGTGTTCCCTACGTGTGTGGGGATGAACCGCCGTTCGGCGGGGTGTGGCTGGCCCACCACGGGTGTTCCCTACGTGTGTGGGGATGAACCGCGCGAAGCCGATGCCGTCGCCGCGACCGCCAAGTGTTCCCTACGTGTGTGGGGATGAACCGCCGGCCTGGCCGCGCAACGAAGCGGAAATCGAGTGTTCCCTACGTGTGTGGGGATGAACCGGGGTGAGGGGTCCTTGGCGAGAGCGGCTGAAAAGTGTTCCCTACGTGTGTGGGGATGAACCGACCGCACCGGCAGGACAACGACGTTGCCGTCCGTGTTCCCTACGTGTGTGGGGATGAACCGGCCCGCGCCCACATCGCGCACGCCTGGATATAGTGTTCCCTACGTGTGTGGGGATGAACCGGACTCAAGCGCAAGCTGGCCGCGATTCGGGCCGTGTTCCCTACGTGTGTGGGGATGAACCGCCGACTACTCAATTTGGCGATTGAGGTGGCCGGTGTTCCCTACGTGTGTGGGGATGAACCGCTGCTGGGCAACGCCGCCCGTGCCATCGCCGAGTGTTCCCTACGTGTGTGGGGATGAACCGGGCCGGGCGGGGATGTTGGCCTCGGGGCGGCCGTGTTCCCTACGTGTGTGGGGATGAACCGGCTGGCTGGACCCTGCGCAAACTCAGTCTCCAGTGTTCCCTACGTGTGTGGGGATGAACCGCTGGTTGGTGTACTGGGGTGAAATCTACGGCAGTGTTCCCTACGTGTGTGGGGATGAACCGATGTTGTCGCCTACTTCCCATCCGTATAAAACGTGTTCCCTACGTGTGTGGGGATGAACCGTCAATCCGTTCGGTCAGCGCGTTGCGTACTGGGTGTTCCCTACGTGTGTGGGGATGAACCGTCTTTCCGTTATTCCAGCGAGAAAGATGCGCGGTGTTCCCTACGTGTGTGGGGATGAACCGGATGTATTGCAGGCGCTGGATTATTCCGAGGGGTGTTCCCTACGTGTGTGGGGATGAACCGTAGCTTTTGCCTACTATTGACGAATGAAAACGGTGTTCCCTACGTGTGTGGGGATGAACCGCGAGAATGCCGTCCAACGTTGGACTCCATTCAGTGTTCCCTACGTGTGTGGGGATGAACCGTCGCCGCCGCCAACGAGGCCCTGGCCGTGCTGGTGTTCCCTACGTGTGTGGGGATGAACCGCGATTGATCCAAATCGCTGCGGATAATCGTTCGTGTTCCCTACGTGTGTGGGGATGAACCGCTGACCCACGACTGGCGGTTGCGCGTCGCCCGGTGTTCCCTACGTGTGTGGGGATGAACCGGTCATGCGGGAACTCCTTGGGTTGGGACTGCTGTGTTCCCTACGTGTGTGGGGATGAACCGCAATTAACGGGGCTTTAAACCACAGCAACAAAGTGTTCCCTACGTGTGTGGGGATGAACCGTGATCCGTACTTTCCTTGATGACGTTCAGGGTGTGTTCCCTACGTGTGTGGGGATGAACCGTCGCCGGCCCGCACCCACAGGCACTGGGCGCGGTGTTCCCTACGTGTGTGGGGATGAACCGTGCAGTTGGAATTGACCGGCGGCCGGCCGGTGGTGTTCCCTACGTGTGTGGGGATGAACCGGCCGGCAGCGCCAGCCAGGGCAGGTTCGGGCAGTGTTCCCTACGTGTGTGGGGATGAACCGTCGATCACCGCGCCATGGGCGTCGCGCACCAGGTGTTCCCTACGTGTGTGGGGATGAACCGGCGGGATGGCGCATCAGGATTGACTTGCACAAGTGTTCCCTACGTGTGTGGGGATGAACCGCAACGCGGGGCCGCCGAGGCCAGTTGGGTCTTGTGTTCCCTACGTGTGTGGGGATGAACCGGGCATCTCGTCGGTCTATTACGAGTTCGGGCTGTGTTCCCTACGTGTGTGGGGATGAACCGCCCTTTTAAATCCCTTTTGTGTGGCGTGGCGCGTGTTCCCTACGTGTGTGGGGATGAACCGCGCATCCAGGACGTGAATATCCTGGCGCGCACGTGTTCCCTACGTGTGTGGGGATGAACCGACGTGGACCAGTATCAAACCGACCGGCGACTGGTGTTCCCTACGTGTGTGGGGATGAACCGTTCTGGCTGGTGGCGGATCACGCCATCGCCGGGTGTTCCCTACGTGTGTGGGGATGAACCGGAGGAACCGGCCGGCGGCGGGTTGCATATAGTGTGTTCCCTACGTGTGTGGGGATGAACCGTTCTCCCTGCTCGCGGACTCGGCCAGGTGTTTGTGTTCCCTACGTGTGTGGGGATGAACCGGGTCATCGCGCGTTGCGGACCAATCGGGTGACGTGTTCCCTACGTGTGTGGGGATGAACCGGCTGACGTTGGCCGCCTCCGACCCATCGGCCGGTGTTCCCTACGTGTGTGGGGATGAACCGCTGTGCACGGCGCCGCAGCAGGGACAGGTCAGGTGTTCCCTACGTGTGTGGGGATGAACCGGCATCCTGCCAGCCCACGGTTCGGCGGTCGATGTGTTCCCTACGTGTGTGGGGATGAACCGTCCGGGGTTATCGCCCGGCCGCGAGGCCGGAAGTGTTCCCTACCTGTGTGGGGATGAACCGGCGCCGCGACGCCGCCTGACCCTGATCCGCTCCTGGCGCCTGGATCATCGCCCCAGTCGGGCGTCGCCAACAGCCATGGACAGTGACGGCGCCACCGTCTCGCGTTGCATTCGGCGCTTATGGCAACGGCTCTTTTATCGTCAGGGGTTGGCCGGGGGTTCCCGCATAAAACACCATGATCTTGACCGGAACCGCGCCGACATTGCGGCCGTTATGCGTCGTGTTCACCACTTCGGCCAATGCCTCGCCGGGGTTAAGGCGTTTGACCTGGCCATCCTTGAGCGTAACCTCCAGCGTTCCCTCCAACACAAACCCAAACGAAGGAACCGGATGCTGATGCCAACCGGTTTCGCCGCCCGGCGCGATTTCCACTTGCAGGGCGGTGATTTCCGCTGGCCCCGCCGGATAGGCCAGCGGCTGCCCGTTCCAACTGGTCGTGGTTTTGAGGAGCGGGGTGGTGCGAACGGTCGTCGTGGGGTCCAGGGCAACCGCCCCGCTGGAAAGCGCGAAAAAAACGAGAACGCCAAGAAGGGAGTTTGTGGTTTTCATACAGTGAAGGTCTCCTGAATCTGCTATCGGGCGCGGGGATCAGCGTGGACGGCGAAGGAACGCGCAATGGCCAGCTTGAAATGAGCGCCATGGTAACCGTTCAGCCTCCCTCCGGGTTGCCCTGTTTTGATGGACTTCGCTACGCTCAGACCATTCTACAAAAAAACAAATAGTTATAGCGTAGCGAAGCCCACCGGGGCGCTGGGGGAGGAGGCTGAACGGTTACAACAAGCGCTGGTGTTGGCCCGCGAAGATTTTCATACGGATATCAGTAACGAGGCAATTCATTGGGACGGAGATCGAACAGCAGCACTTCGGCGTTATCGCCGTTGCTGAAATCGATGTCCCGCGCGTTCCGCAGCCGCGCCCCATCGCCCGCCGTCAGCCGCTGGCCGTTCACGGCGACCGCGCCCCGCGCGATCTGGACATAGGCGAACCGGTTCGGCGGCAAGGTAACGCGTTGCTGCTCGGCGCCGTCGAACAGACCGGCATGGACCCGGGCATCCTGATACACCGACAGGGAATCGTCGGCGCCGGTTGGCGAGATGATCAGGCGCAGGCGCCCCCGTTTTTCGGCCGGCGCAAAGTGCCGCTGCTGGTACCGCGGAGTCACGCCCCGGCGGTCCGGCACGATCCAGATTTGCAGGAAATGCACGAGTTCCTGGCTGGACGCGTTGTACTCGCTGTGGCGGATGCCGGTGCCGGCGCTCATCATCTGCACGTCGCCCGGCCGGATGATCGAGCCGTTGCCCATCGAGTCCTTGTGCTCCAAGGCGCCATCGAGCACATAGGAAAAGATTTCCATATCGCGGTGGTCGTGGGTGTCAAAACCCCGCCCTGGCTGCACCTGGTCTTCGTTGATGACCAACAGATCGGAAAAACCGACGTGCCGGGGATCGCGATAGCCGCCGAAGGAAAAGCTGTGCCGCGAGTACAGCCAGCCGTGATGGGCAATGCCCCGTTGGTTGGAGGGTCTCAGTTCAAGCATGTCGATCTCCTGAAATGGCGAGGGTGGACCAGCGACGACGTCAAGGCCACCTCCATTCGCCTTGTCGGCTGGTTTAATTCCCAATGGCTTCGGCCGCGACGCCGATGGTCACCGCGTCGCCGACAACTCGAACGACAAAACGGCCATCAGCCAGTGCGGCGTCTTCGTAACCGGGGTATAGCGCGGCGTCACGATCCGCCTCTTTCCTGGGGTAAAAAGGCGTAGGCGTCCATGGCGATCACGCAATCGTCGATACCGGCGTGGAACCGGTCGATCCGGGCCGGGTTGCCGGCGGCCCCGAGCGCCACGTACAGCGGCAGCAAGTGCTCGTCGGTCGGATGGGCCTGGACCGCGCCCGGCGCTTGTCGGCGGTAATCCAGCAAAGCGGGCAGGTCGCGAACCGTCAGGCGCTCGGCCATCCAGTCGGCGAATGCGCGCACGTAAACCGGGGTTTGGCCACCGTGACGCCAGGCCGTCTGGACATCGCGCAGGTTGTGCGTGAGGTTGCCGGACCCGATCACCAGAAAATTCCGGGCGGTCAGCGGCGCCAGCGCCCGGCCCAGTCGCCAGGCGGCTTCCGGACCGCCCCGGCTCTGGATCGACACCGGGATCACTGGCGCGTCGGCGTCGGTAAACATCAGGCGCAACGGAATCCAGGCGCCGTGGTCGAGGCCGCGGTGTTCGTCCCGTTCGACGGCCAAACCGGCCGCTTCAATCGCCGCGACGACTTCATCGGCGGCCTCCCGGCAACCGATGGCTGGGTAGCGCAGCGCGTAAAGCTCCTTTGGAAAGCCCCGGAAGTCGTGGATCGTCTCCGGCCGGTCGGCGAACCCGACGGTCGGCGTCGCGGTGTCCCAGTGCGCGCTGACGATCACGATCGCGCGGGGACGCGCCAGGGCGCGGCCAGCGGCGGTGAGCGCCGCGCCGGCGGCGCCGGGACGCAGCGCGAAGGTTGGCGCACCGTGTGGAACGAACAGAGCTGGTTGGGTTGAAATCATCGCGGGTTCTCCAGAATCGGATAGCCGCAGTGTAGCCTTCCCGATTGGCGCGAAATAGCCGACAATTTGCAAATCTTTATTGCTGAAAGAGCAACAATGGATCGGCTGGAGGCGATGACATTGTTCGCGCGGGTGGTGGAGCGGGGCAGCTTCGCCGCCGCCGCTGAACAACTCGGGGTGGCGCGCTCGGTCGTGACGCGGCGGATCGCGGCGCTGGAAACCCATCTCGGCGTCAAGCTGATGGCGCGCAGCACCCGTCGGCTGACGCTAACCACCGCCGGCGCCGCTTATCTGGAACGATGCCGGGTAATCCTGAATCTGGTGGAGGCCGCCGAAATCGACGCGGCGGAACATCGCCTGACCCCGCGTGGCCATCTCCGCCTTGGCCTGCCCCTCGGGTTTGGCCTGACGCGCCTGCTGCCGATGTTGCTGGAGTTCGCCCAGCGGTATCCGGAAATCAGCCTGGACCTGGACTACACCGACCGGCGGCTGAACCTGATCGAGGAAGGCTTCGATCTTTCCATCCGCATCACCGATCATCTGGAATCGGGCGACATCGCGCGCAAGCTGGGGACTTGCCGGCTGTTCGCCGTTGCCTCTCCCGACTACCTGGCGCGGCATGGACGCCCCGCCCACCCCGCCGAGCTGCGGCATCACGAATGTTTGATTTATACCCTCGACGCCAGCAATACGACCTGGTGGTTTCAGATCGAGGGGCGCCTGGAGCCAGTGCAGGTACGCGGTCGCCTCGGCGCCAACAACGGCGAGGCGCTGGTGGAAGCAGCGGCTCGTGGACTGGGAATTGCCCTGCAACCGGATTTCATCGTCGATCCGGCGCTGGCGGCGGGGACCGTCGAGGCTATTTTGGAGCCGTTCGCCCCGCCGGCGCTGGGCATCTACGTCCTGCTCCCCAGCAACCGCTATACGCCCTATCGGGTCCGGGTGTTGATCGACTTCCTGGCGACCCGGTTACGGCTCAGCCTGACGGGGGAACGGACGTCGGCGCTATGACGGCTGGGAAGAACCAGAGGCGCGCGGCGGCGCGAATGGCGCTCGCGTCCGCCTTGCGCCGCAAAAGGATTGGGCGGCGAACAATCCGCAAGAGCTGGCCAAGGTGCTGAAGAGTTTGGAAGACATTCAACGGGGTTTTAACGGTGCGCAATCGGGCGGGAAGAAAGTGTCGCTCGCCGACGTGATCGTGTTGGGCGGAGCGGCGGCCATCGAACAGGCCGCGAAGCAGGCCGGGCATGAGGTCAAGGTTCCCTTCGCGCCAGGACGTGCGGATGCGTCGCAGGAACAGACCGATGCGGCTTCGTTTGCCGCGCTCGAACCGACCGCCGACGGTTTCCGCAACTACTTCGGCAACAACAACCCGCGATCACCCGCCGAAATGCTGGTGGATCGGGCCAGTCTGCTGAATCTCACCGTTCCCGAAATGACCGTTCTGGTGGGCGGTCTGCGCGCCTTGAACGCGAATACGGGACAGTCCGCGTATGGCGTGTTCACCGACCGGCCCGGCACGCTGAGCAACGACTTCTTCGTGAATTTGCTCGACATGTCGACGCAGTGGTCCAAGTCGGCCAAGACCGAGGGCCTTTACGAAGGTCGCGACCGCAAGACGGGCAACGTCAAGTGGACGGCTACCCCTGTCGATCTGGTGTTCGGTTCAAACTCCGAGCTGCGCGCGGTCGCGGAATTTTATGCGACCAACGACGCGCGCGAGAAGTTCGTGCAAGACTTTGTCGCGGCGTGGACGAAGGTGATGAACCTCGACCGGTTTGACCTATGATGCCGGCGGAATAAGGGGCTCAAACGCCGCTGAAAGTCGGCTCGATTCGAGCACCGATGCCTTCGGGCAAAAAGGGCTGTCCAATCGGGCGGCCCTTTTTCGTTTGGCCGTGCGTACTGGCCTGCACGCCTCCGGTGATCTTCTTCAAAATTGGCTACGCTGTAATGCCAGAGCTTCGGTGGGTTTTTGCTATACCACCCGGCCTTATAGCGAGGGCTAAATCCAGGGGAACGGCGAATATGTCGGAATTTCAGGGCCAGAGGGGTTCTGATGGAGTTATGCCGCTGGAAAAAACTGACGAAATCAAGATATTTTTGTCAATGATGGTGGATTGTGGTAGATAGGTGGAACCACATGATCACTTGTTGTCGCGGGCGCTTCGCGCCCGCGACAACGGGGCGGCGGATTCCATCCGCTGCTTGCGCGGCGCGCAGCGCCGCACAACCACGCGGATCAAGCCGACATCGGCCGTCAAAGCCTGCGGCTTTTCCGCCCGTCGCGGCTTATCCGCCGCCCCGTTAGGCTTCCTCAGGTCCTGACTTATTGAAAACAGACTGTGAGAGACTTCTATGCGACTTCCCTTTTTTCTTGCGGACGGTGACGAGGCAATTGCGGAGTTTGTTCTGCTAGCTAATCCCCACTATTCGATGTCAGTGCATCGACTAAGTCTGAAAGGCGATGGGACAGTTTCATTCACAGAGGGCGTATGCATGGAACTCTGTCTTTCGGCAGAAGGAAAGTATCGGATTCACCAGATTGACGAAGAAACAGCGCAAATCCACTTCTACGATTTGACATCTAACGTGGTTTTATCTGAAGACAAGAACTATGAGAACCCGGAGCCATTTACTACCAGAGTAAGACGACTCAGAGGGATATTTGCGCTGCCTGTCGGAGCCCAAGGCAAGATTGCAGAGGAGGTTGACTGGCCTCACCTCGTCTACGACACAAAATATGTATTCGACACTGATCCATTAGCGCTCGGTATCCCTCCGAAATTATTCGCCGGCTGGAGCGACGGTGAAGAGAGATTCTCAGAACACGAGTTTTACTGGCGCGATTCATCAAACGAGCTTACTGCTAGAAAACTCGCTGTAATTTTCTCGAAAAAAAATCCGCTTCATAAATCCACCAACCCGAGGAGGTCTACAATGTCCAAAGTTCATCTGCCGGAAACAGAAAAGCTACTTCTATGGGTAAATGACAATCCATCAATATCGAAAGAGCGGATAGACGCTTTTACAAGCAATGGCGTAGTTATTGTGGCCGCACGCTCGACAAAAAGAGCGATGGAACTATTCGAACGTGTCGCATTTGCCGGCGTAGTTACTGACCTTAGACGCAATGAGAATGGCACCAATAACCAGAACGCAGGCATAGAACTTACGCAGCGAATTCGCCGATGCGGCTCTAAGATACCGGTATTCATCTATTCAATCAACATCGACGTTGCAACTGCTGAGCTAGCCAAGAATTCTGGAGCTACGATAATAACAGCAAATCCGACCGAGCTAGAGAATTCACTGCGAAAGCACGGCTTGATTTAGTGGTACTTGATGATGCATATCTTTTTGCTACTTCGCAGGTGAGGAGTATAGGGAGGCCCAACAATTGGCTCAGCCCGACCCAAAACTGCGCACCCAGCTCACAGCAGGACCGAAAACGGAGCGGCGGCGCAGTTTTTGGCCGGCTAGCCTTCACGTTAGGCAACAGGAGGAAACACACATGTTGGATGATTTCAGAGCCGTATATCTACCCTACTGCTTGCAAAAGCAGCCAGACGGAAGATACGCAGTTCTTAATCGAGAATACAAGCCCGTTGGGTTCTACACACGCGAGTGGATCAAGTATTCAGACTATCCTGTGTGTGTAAAAGTCAAGGGTATGACGGCAACATTAGCATCGAAGCTGTCATTCGATGGAAACAGCAATACGGATCAGATACATCTTTATGATGACGCTACAAGCCCATCCAAAGGCAAAACCCAAATGAAGGCATATCTCGAAAAGTTGGCTCTTCTAGCTACACTCAAAATGGATGAAGGTATATCGTAATGAAAAAAACAAATGTTTGCTGTTGCGCTATTTTCACGAAAACGCTCAGGATGCCCCGCCGCTTGCGGCGGGGTTCTTTAAGCCGAGAGCGTCTGAAATAATCAGGGACAGACCACGAATACAGCTTTCCCCAACTAGATAATGCACCGGATAAACCGGTGATCATCGTGTTAGCGACAGCGTATAACCCGCCAAACTTGGCGCTAGCGGAAACTGTGCTATTAACTGTTGTGGGTGATGCAAGAAACAACCTAAAATTAAGCGAGTTATAACTAAACGACATGAGGATTTTTATATGACAAAACTTCTTGAAAAAGCCTTTAATGAAATTTCTAAATTGACCGAACCGCAGCAAGATTTTTTTGCGCGTTGGTTGCTAGACGAAATTGCATCCGAACAGCGTTGGGATAAGGCATTTAGCGATTCCCAAGATTTATTGAGTCAACTGGCTCAAGAAGCATTAGCAGAACATAGAGCAGGTAAAACCAAGTTACTTGATCCTGACAATTTATGATTTCTCACACTACGCAAAGTTTTCGTAAGGCTCTTGTAAAACTACCTGATTCTGTAAGATCGCAAGCGAGGATTGCCTATAGGCATTTTATAACTGACCCTTACTATCCTAGTTTACAGTTCAAACGGGTTCATGAAACCGACCCTATATATTCAGCCAGAATCAATATCGATTATCGTGCTGTAGGTATCATGAATAACAATGAAATTGTTTGGTTTTGGATAGGCCCACACACTGAATATGAAAAACTGCTGAAGCGGTTTTAAGCTAAAGCCAAAGCAGGCATTGCACCTGACCCCGCTACGCGGGGCAGGCGAACGAAATCGTTAAACGATTACCTATAGCTCTCCTTATTGCCTATCCACCAGAAGTCGCCCGACTCACCGCCCGCCGTTCCAGCCGCCGCAAGCTCTTGAATGCAATGGCTCGAATCGCGCCATCTTCGCTCTTGTTAGCCAGGATGCCTTGCAACGCGGTTTGCGCCACCTCGCCACCCAATCGACCCAGGGCCGCAATCGCGCTGGATCGTGCTGCCGCTTCCCCATCGGCTGCGGTGGCGCGACGAACCAGCGCCGCCACTTCCCGTTGCTCCAGATAAACCGGCAACGCGGTTTGCCGCTGTTCGGCGCTGGCCAGCAAACGGCCATCCGCGCCGCGCAGAACCGCCCGCAAGACCAGGCGCAAGGCTGCGCCATCGACATTCCTGGACCGCTCCAAATGCTGAAGCGCAGAGTCGCCGCCCAGCCGGGCCAGAGCGGCGCTGGCCGCCGCGCGCACGCCGGCATCGACATCCTCCAAGGCTTGCAACAGCGCGTTGCTGTCCTTGGCGTCGCCGCACTCGGCCAGGCAACGAATCGCCTCGCGCCGCACCGCCACCGGATGCCGGGGATCGGCGAGCGCGGCCCGCGCCACCGGTGCGACGGCCAGTTGCAGTTGACGGGCGGCCCAAAGAGCGGCCCGCCAAGCGTAGGCTTCCGCGCCGGCCTGTTCCCACGAATGCCGCTCGTCGGCTTGTCGCCAGCCGGTTGCCGCCCGCTCCAGCGCGGCTTGCACGGCTCCCGCCAAATCCCGGTCGCCGCTGTTGCCGGCGATCCAGGCGGCTTCGGCCCGCGTCGTCGCCGCCTCGCTGCGCAGCAACTCGCCTAGGCCATCGCGGGAGAAGGACTGGCGGCGGATCAGCCCGCGCCGCAGCCGCTGCCGAACCTGTTGATCCTTGACCACGCCCAGCCGTTGGGTCAGGGTGGCAGGATCGCCCTGCCGGGCCAGGAAGCGCGCGGCGGGCTGGCTGATCTCGGCGTATTCGCTGTTCAGGGCGATCAGGTTGACCTGGGTGGCGTCGGTCGGATAAATCCGCCGCAAAGCCTCCAGACCAGCCTTGCGCAGATGGGCGTCGCGCTGGTGCAACAGCGATTCCAGCACTGGCTCGGCGGTGATTGCACCCATCTCGCCCAATTCGACGGCGGCACGTTGCCGGGCAACGCCGTCCTCGTAGGGATCGCTGGCGAGGCGCTCCAGCAGGGCGCGGCTGCGCTCGTCGCCGATGCGCCGCAAGCCACGCAGCGCACGCCAGCGCAGTTCGCCCCGCCCTTCGCGCGCCAGCCGCTCCAGGTTGTCGCGCACCCGTTGGCGCTCATCGGCATCGGTCAAGCGGGGTAGCAATGTGCCGAGGGCTTCGGCGGCATCCGGCCCCAAGGCGCGGTCGTCGGCGGGCAGGTCGGCGCGCTCGTCGAGCAGCGGTTCCAGGTACTCCAACGCGCGCCGGTCGCCCAGTTCGCCCAGCGCGGCGACGGCGCGTTTCCGTTCCGTCTCGGTGCCGGCGCTGAACGCCAGCAATAGCGGTTGGAAGGCTTCCGGGCGTTGCTGCTTGGCCAAGCCTTCGGCGGCGGTCAGCAACAGCTCGCGGCGACCGCCGACCAGCGCTCGCGTCAACGGCTCCAGGCCGGCACCCGGCATACCGGCAACGATGCGTTGCGCCAGTTGGGCGCAGGCCAGCGCCCGAATCGCCTCGTCGCGGTCGTCCAGCAGCCGGATCAACAGCGTTTCGGCCTGCTTCGCCTCCAGGTTGCCCAAGACTTCGACGATGCGGGCGCAAATCGCGGCGTTGTCGTGGTCGAGCAGCGGCGGCAAGGCTTGCAGTGCGGCTTCCTCCTGATAACGCGGATAGTGCCGCCCGTCGGCGCGTTTTTGCTCCGGCTGGACCCGGTCGCGCAGCAGTTGCAGCAGCACGTCCAGGACTTGGCCGTGATAAGTGGCTTTATCCTTGTCCAGCAGCCAGCGTCCCAGCAGCGACGCGGCGGCGACGTGACCGATGCGCCCCAAAGCGCGCAGCAGGGCCGGTCGGTCGGCGGTCAGGTCGGGATCGTCTTCCAGGCGTCCCGTCACGGCCTCGGTCGCCCGCGCCGCGACCTGTTCGTTCGGGCGGGAGTGCGCCAGCGCGACCAGCGCCTCCAATGCCCGATTGGCGATACGCGGTTCGGCGCGCAAGGCAGCGGCCAGCACGTCCAGCGCCAGCGCTTCGCCGCGCTGCGCCAACCCTACAGCGGCGCGCAGGCGCAACTCGTCGTGCTCGCTTTCCAGCGCGCGGCTCAAAGCGGCGGCGATGCGCGGATCGTTGGCGTCGAGCAGGCGATCCACCACGGTGAGCCGCAAATCGTCGTGGCGGCTGTTCAGCGCCAGCAACCACGGTTCCAGACTGCCGGCGGGATAGAGCCGGGGCAGTTGTTCCAGGGCGTGGCGGCGCGTTTCCGCGTTGGCGGCATCGACCGCGCCACGGGCCAGTTCGGCGGCTTTGGCATCGCCGGTCGCGGCCAAAGCCAGCAAGCGGTCGAAGGCATTGCGGCCGAGGTCGGCGGAATCGACGCTCAGGGCCAGGGCCAGCGGTTCCAGCGGCTCGCGCGGGTACAGTTCGGCCAGCGCGTTCAGCGCCGCCTGCCGCACCAGATGATGCGGGTCGCCCAGAGCTTGGCGAAGCACCGGCAACACCGCTTCCCGGCCGATGGCGGGCTGCGGGGCCAGCGCTGCGAGGCGGGCGATGCTGTCGCGCCGCACCCGCTGATAATCGTCCGGCCCCTTGGCGACGGGCGCTTGACGGATCAGACCGGCGTAGGTTCCGAACGCCAGCCGCCACAGTTCGGCGGCTCCGGCCTGTTCTTCATCCTTGGGTGGCCGCCGCCCACCGCCGGCGAAGCGCAGCACCGTCAACAGGCGCTGGGTGGCGGAGCCGCTCGGCTGCTGCTTGCGCTGAAACAGACCGCGAATCCAACCGGTTTTGCGCTCCAATGGCGCTTCGGTCTCGGGCGCGGTTTGCGGTGGCGCCTGGTCGGTGGCGACTTCGGCCAGACGCTTCGCCTCGCGCCAGAAGGTTTCCGGTTGCGGACGCAGGCCGAGCACCTGGGCGGCGGCGTAGCGCCGTGCCGGGGAATCGCTGGCCAGGGCGTTGACCACGGCGTTCAGCAAACGCGGCCGTTGCGCCGGTTCCGGCCAGTTGCGCATGTCGCTGGCTTTTTCCGGCTGGCGCGGTCCGATCAGTTCCAGACCCCATTGCCCCAGGTCTTCGTCGCCCAACCGCGCTTCCAGCACGCGAGCGGCGGCGTAGCGGATTTCCGGCTGACCGGCGCTCAGGGCGCTCAACAGCAAATCCGGTTCCAGTCGCGCCCGCGCCAGGGCGATGTCGCGGGCCACGATGACGGCGAAGGTCAATTCCTGGAGATCGCGTTCGCGATCTTCCAACCCTTGCAGCAAGCCTTGTACGCCGACCCCGCCGAGCGCGACGAAGCTGTACAAGGCGCCGCGCCGGATCGGCAAATGCTCGTGGCGCTGCGTGCCGGCCAGCACCGGCAGCGCCCGCGTATCGCCCAGTTTCGACAGGCCATCGGCGGCCCAACTGCGCACCGCCAGATCGGCGTGGGCCAGCGCGGCGACCAGCGGTTGTTCGTTGCCGCTCTGGCAGGCGGCGGCCAAGCCGCGCGCACCGTGTTCCCGTACCAGGGCATCCTCGTCTCGCAGCAACGTGGTGAGGAACGGAATGCTGGTCGGATCGCCCACGTCGGCCAGGGCGCTGGCGGCGCGCTGGCGCAGCGCGTCGGAAGGACGGTCGCGGTCGGTCTTGGGGATGCTCAGCAGCGCCTGCATCGGTCCCACGGCACGCTTATCCCGCCGCTTGCCGCACAACTCGCCGGCCCGCACCCGCAGCAGATAAAACGGGCTGTCGAAGGCAAGGGCGAAGGCTTGCGCGTCGTTGGGCAGCAGCTTGTCGAGCACCTCGATGGCGGCGAGGAACTGGGGCGCTTCCTCGGTTTGCAACAGTTCGATCAAGCGGTTGCGCAGCGGGGCCGGGTCGGTCGCTTCCAACGCGCCTTTCAAGCCCGCCAGGCGGACCTCGATAGCGGGCGAGTTGATCGCCGCCAAATGGTAATTCGAGCGTTTCTTGTCGGCGTCTTCCTTGGTCAGGGCTTCGTAGGCGGCTAGGCCGACTTCGGCGGCGGCATCGCCGACCCGCTCGATCAGCAACTCCCTGGCCCAGGCGCGCGACTGGCGGGCTTGGCGGGCCAGTTCGTCCACCGCCCAGCGGCGAATGTCGGGGTGGACGGAGGTCACCGCCCGGCGCAGGGTGGTTTCGGGGCGCTTGCTGTGCCAGGCCCACAGCGTCCGCATGGCTTCCCGGCGCGCGTCCTCGGCCTCGTCGTCCAGGGCGTGACCGAGCAGCCCGTCGATGCGGGTGGCGAGTTCGCCTTGCGCGGTCGCGCCGTGCTTGACCAGGAGTTGCAGGGCGCGGGTCCGAATCTCGCCGGCCTGGGTGCGCAGCGCCAGTTCGGCCAGTTCGATTTCGCCGGCTGGGCCTTCCGGTTCGGCCAGTTTGAGCAGACCGTCGAACGCGGCGGCGCGGACTTGCGCGTCGTCGTCGTTCAACAGCCATTGCAGGCGTAGGCGCAGGCGTCGATCACCGGCCAGATTGATGATGGCGTTCGCCAGGAAAAGGGTGACGAGACGGCGCGTGTCGGCGTTGGGTTCCCGGCTGAGTTGCAGCAAGGCGCCGCTAGCGCGGTCGTCGCCGAGCCAGCTCAGGCACAGGGCGCTTTGCAAGGCCATGTCCGGCTGGCGGCAAACCAGGGCCGTGAACAGGGGTTCCAGGTCTGGCTCGGTCGGGGTCGCGCCGGTGGTGGCGGCCGCGCCTTCGATGCCGAGGGTGGCGTATTCGTCCAGAATCTTGGCGATATCGGCACCGCTGGCGCGCAGGTTGGCGACCAGCGCGGGGTGGACCGCGACCGCGATCCAAAAAGCCGCGTGGCGCACCGCGAAGGCGTCATCGTTGATGGCTTGGCCGAGCAGTTGGCGGCCTTCCGGCGTCGCGCCGAGATTCCGTCGCCCGAGCCGGATCAACACCGCACGGCGGATGTCGGAAGAACCGCGTTCAAACGCGCCGCGCAAGGCGACGCCGGCGTCGGGTTCCAGGGCTAGCAGGCCATCCAGGGCAGCCTCGCGGACTTTTTCGTCCGCATCGCTCAGCCGCTCGTTCAGCAGTCTCGGCACCAGGGGCGATGCCTGGCGCAACCGGGTCAGGCGTTGCACCGCATCGAGCCGGATATCCGGGTGACGGCTGCTCAGCGCCGGTTGCAGGGCTTGCAGCGGCGTTTCGGCGTCGATCTGTTGCAACGCCTTGAGCGCGGCCTTGCGCACGCCGACATGGTCGTCGTTCAGCGCCTTGACCAGCGCGGGCCGGCTGCGGCGGCGCAGGCTGGCGCCCAGCTTTTGCGCGGCTTCGAGGCGCTGCCCCGGTCGTGAATCCTGGCTCAGCACCCATTCCAAGCCTTCCCGCGCCTCGTCCTCGGCCAGTTGCGCCAAAGCGTCCAGGGTGGCCGACGACGAGCGCGTCGCCTTAACTTCGTCGAGCAGCCGTTGCAGCCGGGAATCCCAGGTTTCGGGATTGCCTGAAGGATTGCCGCTTTGATCGACCGCACTGAGCCAGATTTGCCGCTGTTCGGTGACGGCGACCAGCAGTCCGCCGCGCTGTTCCGGTTTGGCTTGCGGCAGCGGGGCGAACAGCGCCAGCGCGCTGGCGTTGCGCCCGATGGGAACGGTGCGCGGCTTGCGGCGCTGATCCAGGGTCCAGACCTTGAGTTCGCCGTCCTCGCCGAGCGAGAACAAGCGGCGCGGTAGTGGTCGGCCCTGTTCGTCGTTCAGGGCGGCGCTGAACAGCAGGCCGCGCACCGGCCCCTGATGGGCGGCGTCGCCGCTGCGATCCTCTTCGTCGATGGCCCCTTCCAGGAAGCAGACCCGGATCGAGCCATCGCCGCAACCGGCCACGATGCGCCCGTCGCCGGTGAAAGCCAGGGCGAAGATGCCGCGTTCGCCGCAGGGCATGACGCGGGGTTCGGCGTCCTTCAGGTTTGCCAGGGGCAGCGCATGGATGGTGTTATCCGCGCCGGTGGCGGCCACGCTGCCGCTCGCTGGATCCAGCGCGACGGCGCGTAGCGCCTGCTCGCTCAAACGGCGTTTGACCTGTTCGCGCAATCGGGGCCGGTCGCCGTCCGTTTCGATGGCGTGCAGCGCCAGAACTCCGTCATCGCCGACGCTCAAGACTTGCGAGTCGGACGCAACCAGCGCCCGCACCGCGCCGCCGTGAACGGCTTGCTGCCAATCCGGCGTTTTCCCATCGCCGCTCGTGCGCCAAATCGCCAGATCACCGTTGGCGGTTCCGGCCAGTAACAGATCGTCGCCGCAAAAGGCCAGCGCGGACGTGGTGACATCCAGCGGGGCGCTGAAGCGGGCGTTCAGCTTAGGCAGTTGCAGCAGATGAACGCTGGAGTCGGTGACGCCCGCCGCGTCGCGGCGACCGCCGACGGCCAACAGTTTGCCGCTGGCGGCGACGGCCAATAGGCGTTCAATGTGGGGCGCGTATTGTTTGGCCACGGACGGCTCCTTTTGGAATACGGGTTACGCTTGGCAGTAACATCAGCTAAAAAAAGAAGCGAGGCTTTATATAGTGCTCCTATTCCAGTTGCGGCATTTTCCTTCTCGGACAATGAGGGATAGCGCGAAGCGCCTTGATGATTCGAGGACGACTCCGCAAATCAGCTAGGAGCGCTATATCGAAATCGAATTATTATCAGCTACACTACTGTTGTTCACAGGGAATTCCATCAGCTAAAATAATCGCGATTATAATGAATTTTTTATGGTGGAAATCAATCTATCTTTGGGTTAACAACCAAACTCAGCTGACGTGAAACTGCGTAGCGGTTGAGCGATTGGCTGGAGCACATTAATTTCAGCTTTCCAGGTCATTCCGAAAGTTCCTCTTGAGTTTCTGGAGTGAGTTTAGTTATAAAGTCTGGTTTCAATACTATCTTCCAAACTCCAATTAAAAGACCTACGACATCTGCAAATAATGCTGCCCCAGCAGATTTGACTGCAAATTCAGGGAAATTAGCCGAATTAAATAAGATAAAGGCGCTAATTACGATTACCACAAAAAGCAGGATAACAGATGTATATCCCATGGTTATTCTCAAGATAAACCATCTCGATTCTTGCTCTTTACGTTGATTAAATACTTCCCTTTCTTGCCTCAATTGCTCCATGGCACGCTCAATCTTGATGGGAGTGATTTCATTATTTGCCATCTCCCACCTCCTTATTTAATGATTTGCGTACAACCCTTTGAGATAAAAAGAACGCAGCCAGAGACGCCAATACACCCACCAATAACCCCGATATAAAATCTCCCCACTGCTGGAAGAAAACGGTTATAAGTTTTGCCGATGCAATTGTACCGGCAATAAAGGCAATCATCCCAGAAATCCCACTAGCGACCGTAGTCAAAACGATACTAGACCAAACGGCTTGCTGCTTTTCGAGGCTTTCAGATTCTAATCTTAGATATTCTTTTTGAGCCTTAATCGCTTCTATCTTTCGCTGGTCTGCGTTTCGAGTGCTGGTTTCTTGGGGCAATGAAAGTGAAAGTGTATTTCCAAGCTGACGAAAGCACTCACTGTAATCTTCTGGGTTTGAAAAATCGGCATAAACAATATCTTTTAAAAAAAATGGAAGCTCAGCCTTTCTGTTAATAACTATGGGTATTACTCTTTTTGCTGGGTTTTTTCGTTGTGATGCAAGAGCATAGGCAATCTCTGAACTTTGAAAGTTGCTATTAGATGAGTTCTCTGACAGAACCACCAAAATAACATCACTATGATCCAGGGCATCAGCAATCTTGTCAGCCCATATCTCACCAGCAAAAATCACGTCTTCATCTAGCCAGACCGAGAACCCACCTTTGCGCAAATCAGAAGATAAGCGCCTGACAAATTCTTTATCTTGATGATTATAGCTGATAAATATCTTCATCAGGTTCCTCTAGAAGTCGAAATAGGAAATAAAATTATGCTGTTTCCTGCAGGTAGTGAATCTGTGATAGTGGTAATTCTCGATCTTTCATTGGCGAAATGTGATCGTTATAAATTCCTGTGATTAAATCCGGGCATTTGCCAATGTAAATTTGATCTTCTTCGCTCCACTCAATCCACTTATGGTACTGATCACTTACCTTCATTTTCGGTTCTTCTGGCCTTAATCTCTGCAATGATGCTTTCGACCGATTCTCCTTTGAACAACTGCGCTCTTTCGGCTGTGTAATCACCGCTACCGACACGGAACTGATTTAAGAAATGTAGTCTGTCGATTATGTTCGGCACTTGATTAGACAATCGTTCTTTCATGCCGTCCTGACCCTCACATTAGCCTGCCCCACCGGCAAATCTACTCGAATCGCCGGATGCGCCCGCCGAATTTGCACCAGCGCCGCGACGCAATGTTGCCATTCGTTCTTGGCGCGGGAATGGCGGAATTCCGTCAACACTGGCGCTGCCAGTTCCGCAAAAGCGGCGTCAGTCAGTGCCAGGGCCTTGATGGCCTCGATCAGCCGGCGTTTGCCGACGCTCGCTGGCCACGGCCGTTCAGGCGTGGCCTGTTCGGCGTCCAACTCGCGCCGTTCCATCCGACCCGGCGGCAGACCGAACAAGGTCTTGCGCAGAAATTGGCGCAGTTCCTCGACCGGAGCGCCGGGTTGAGGCTCGGCGGCCTTCGCGGTCGGCGCGAACTTCCGGCGCTGGCGTTCCCACAGCAGCCGCACGGTGAACAGCCCAACCTCGCGGTGCGGGCTTTCCATCAGCCAGGCCAGCCGCGCCGGATCGCCGAGCCGATCGTGATGACGGCGGATCAGGGTCAGCGCGGTCTCGCGGGTAATTTTGTGGCGGCTTTCGGCCAACTGAAACACCCGTTCCGGTAATAGCCAATCCAGCGGCAAGGCTGGTTCGACTGCGGTCTCGCCCAGCCGCAACAATTGCTCGATGGCGAAGGCGCGCGATTCGCGGTGTTCGCTGTCGGCCAGCCGATAGAGGAGAACCGGCTCGTTCCAGTCACGCACTTCCTCCCGGGCGATGGCGACCGCCAGCCGGCGCAAGTCGGGCCGCTGGTCGAAAAACAGTGGCCGCAGTCGATTCAACGGATAATCGGCGGAAGTCAAGCCAGGCTTGATGTTCAGGGCGCGGGTTTCGGGATCGCTCGGGCCGATTTTCGGGTGATGGGCCTTGAGATAGGCGGCGGCAAAGCGGCGCACTGGCTCCGGTTGAGTAGCGCCACAGGCCAGTTCCCACAGATGATCGGTCCCGCTGCGTTCCCCACTGGCGAAATCCACGGGCTGGAATGATTGCAGCAGATAGCGATGCGCGAAATCGTGCAGGGTCGGGTCGGCCTGCCGCGCCATCGCCAGCAACCACGGCAAGCCGATGCGGCTCGGCGCGACCAGTTGCCCATCGCCCAACAGTTGCAAGGCCAGCGGCCGCAGCGCCGGGCGCATGACCAGCCCTTTCAGCCATTCGACATCCAAATCCTCGCCTTTGAGCTTGCCCTGCCGCAGCCAGTTGGCGACCGCGCTGTTCAGTTGCGGGTCGAGAAGGGCTTTTTGCAGCCATTCCGTGCCGATCTCGCGCCCCGGATAATCCGCCAGCGCCTTCAAGGCCCGCTGCCGCGCCAGCGGATTGCAGCGTGGATCGTCCAGCAGTTGACGATAGTAAGCGGCGGGCACTCTTACCTTGGTCTCTTTATAGAATTCGAGCACCGCATCCAGCGCCGACGAAGAACCCGCACGCTTGCTGAGATTGTTGATGACGCGCTCGAAATCCATTTGCACGCCTTGTTGCATCAGTTCCATCAACTGCTGCATTTGCAGTTCGACCGTTCCCGCGTTCGGTCCGGACGGCGCGAGCGCGACCTCGACAAATTGCTCGGCGGTGATGTCGGCGGGCTTGAAACCCTGCCGCAGCTTGGCTTTGGCGAGCGCGGCGCTGGCCGGAACACCCAGCAACTTGAGAAGGGTCGGCAATCCCAATTCGGCAGGCGAGCGTTTTTCCAGCAGCGCCACGACGAAGGTCTGCACGTCCTGGACGCCGTTCGACACCAGCTTGACCAGTTCGGCGACCGGCAGGTCGGTCGCGTAGGCGCGGGCGTAGTCGATGGCGTAACGGCGGGCCGGGCTGTTGTTGCTGTACAGCAGGCCCAGCACCATGTCGTGCAGGCCAAGCTGTTTCAGCTTGGATTGATGAAATTCCGGGTTGTCGCGCAGCAGGCGCAGCACGAATTCATGCACGATGGCCAGCGGTTTCGCGCCCAGACGGGCGAGCCAGGCCGGTTCGACGTGGCGCAGGGCGTCCTTGAAATCCTGGTCCAGGCAGCGGATGGCGAAGTCGCACACCTGCGCGTTGCGGGCATCTTCCAGCAGGCGCAACAGCGGCGCGGGGCTGATTTTCCAGGCGTCGTCGAACGCGCGCCGGTCCAGTTTTTCCGGCAAGCCATGAGGGCTGATGACGCCTTGGTCGGTCTTGCCGATCAAATCCTGGTGCCGCCAAATTTGATTCAGAATCCAGCACTGATGCAGGGGTTGCGGTTCCGGATAGTGGCGTAGCACCTGCCCAGCGAACACCGGGAACAGTTCCGGCAGCGCCTGCCCCAGTTGCCGCAAATAGCGCCAGGCGCGGCGGCGCAGGTACAGCCAGGTGCCGCGCGAGATTTCGCCGCCGGCCGTGACCGGCTGCACGTCCAGCCGGCAGCAGAGCGCGCCCAGCATGGCGAGATCGTGGCGTTGCTCGGCCTGTTTGTAGATGCCCTTGATGCCTTGCCAGACGCCCCAGCCAAGGGCGTTCGGGGGTATGTGCGGAATCAATTCCAACAGCAGGGCGCGGGCCGGCTCGTCGTCGGCCGCGTACAGATCCAGCAGCAATTGGCCCAGCTTCAAACGCGGCGGCGGGTTGGGTGACGCCAGCAGCGCGGCCCAGGCGCCAAGACGCCGCGTCTTGAGTTCGTCGGCGGTTTTGCCGGCCATCGCTTGCGGGTTCAAGCTCTGGCGCAGGCGCTCCAGCGACCAGGCGTCGGGTGGCAGGGGTTGCGCCTGATAGTCGTCCGGTGGGTCTTCCGGCTGGCCGGCGGGCGGGTCGGGTTGGGCGAGAAATTCCAGCACCCACGGGACGAATTGCGGATCGCGCCGGGCGGCGGCGTGTTCCAGATCGGCGAACAGAATGGAGCGGTCGTCGGCCATGAGCGTCGCCTATCCGAATTATTGAGGCCGGTAGCCTTCGGCTTCCAAAGCCGCCCGCACTTGGGCGAAAGCGGCTTCGGCGGCGGAGGCGTCGGGATAATGTTCCACGCCGTGGGTGTGCAGCGCGTTGCCGTCCACGCTCAGGCGCAGTTCCAGGCGGCGCTCGCCCAGCGTCAGGACCAGCGTGCATTGCGAAGCGGCGGGGGGCGTGGGCGCGGATTCGGTCGCGGCGGCGGACGGCGCGGACGCTTCGCTCGGGCCGCCGTCGCCGTCCACGTAGCCTTTCTTGTATTTTTCCCGCGCCTGTTTTTGCAGCTCGGCGGCGGCGTCTTCCGGCGAATCGTAGCGTTTGGCCTGACTCTGGCCCTGGCTGCCGATTCGGCCAAAGTTGACTTCCAGGTTGTTGCCGATGCAGCGCGCCCGCCAGAATTTGTTGGATTTGCTGTCCTGAAAAATCAGGGAAACTTGCCACTCACTCATCCTTGCCACGCTCCTCCAGTTGTTTGAGTTGCGCTAAAAACGGTTTGGCCCGCTCCGGGTCGGTCATGTGCAGATAGGCGACCCAGCCGCGCAGTTGCGCCAAGCTTTCGCCCTCCTTGCCGGGCTTGCCATTCAGACGGTTGTGCAAGGCGGCGCGCAACCGTCGGACCTGGGCGCGCGGCACTCGGGCCGGACTGCCCGCCGGCGCTTCGTTGACCACCAGGCCGGTCACGGTTTGCCGGCGGCCCCGGCGCAGAATCCGGGTTTTTTCCGGATGGGGAACGAAGCCTTCGGCCTTGAGAATCAGGTGCGCGCAGCGCAACAGACGGCCCAACGGCGGCGGCGCTGGGTCATGCCAAGAAAAGGTCAGATCGTCGGCGTAGCGGGTATAGCGGAATCCCAGCTTTTGGCTCAGGCCGGACAGGCGACAGTCGAGCCGCAGGCAAACGGTGTTGCTGAGAGATGGGCTGGTCGGCGCGCCTTGCGGCAGGGCGCGCGGCCCGCTGGCGACGTGGTAATGCTTGCCGTCGAGCGGCAGCAGTTCGCGCGGCGCTTCGGTGCACAACAGGGCCAGCACCGTGGCAACTTGTTCGCCGTAGCCGCCCTTGCGGAACAGACCCTTGACCCGCCGCCAGGTTACGGTCGGGTAGAAATGGCGGATGTCGAGCTTGACGACGGTTCGGGCGCCGGCGTGAACGGCGGCGTTGCTGAAAATGCTGCGTCCCGGCAGAAAGCCGTGCGCGGCGCCATGCACCGGCAGGCGTTCGGCGATCTGGCGCAAGATCCAGCGTTGCGCCTGTTTCAGCGTCGGCTTGGGCGCGCTGATCAGGCGAGCGCCGCCGTCGCGCTTGGGGATGGTCCAGTACTGGTAGTGGCTGCCACTGTCCACTTCGCGGTGGAACGCCAGCCAGCGCAGGCGGGGAATGGACAGATCGAGCGCCTTGGCGAGGGCCTGGGCGTCCTTGAGCGCCGGCAGGGCGTTGGCCTCGCGCCGGGTTTCGGAGTCGGGCAGGTCGTAACGGTCCTGGTCGGGCGTGTCGTGGTGGAACACGTCCGCGCCGAGATGGACCAGATGCGCCTGGCGGAAAGCGGCCCAGCCCTGCTGGCGCAACTGCTTGCGGACCTTGCGCTCTTCCTCGCGGCGGGCCTTGAACTGGCGCAGGGCGGCGCCGGCCAGCTTGGCGGGATCGGTGGTCTCGTCCAGCAGGCCGAGTTGCCGTAGCCGGGCGACGACCCAGCGTTCGATATCGCCGACTTGGGCGATTTCTTCCCAGGTGGGGGGTGTCTCGCTCATGCCGTTTTCCAGACCGAGCGTAAGGATTGCTGGAGCGTGAGGCGCAAACCGCTACTTCTCACAAGGGACACGGTAGGCTCACCGGCCAGCCGCCAGTACCCGGCCCTAGTTGTTGGCGGAAACCGCGGTGGCGTGGTTGGCCCAGCTCCGCCAACAACTAGGGCCGGGTACTGGCGAAGCTGGCCAAGAACAGCCTACCTTGTGGCGTGTGTGGCGTTGGAATTCCCGGACGGCGCAACGCCGCCCAAACGGCTAATGGAGGAACGCCTCACGCTCCAGCAATCATTACGCTACGGGCTTTTCGCTCCCTTGTCAAAGGTGGTGGTTAAATTGAAAAAGTCTGTGCTCACACCGCCGTCGCCAGCGCCTTGTGGAGCCGTTCCGCCGTTTCGGTCGATATCTGAACGGGAGCAAAAAACTTTTCTGGATAAAGATAATCTTCACCGGAATCATCGACGATACGGATCATGCCATGTAAATCGCTTTCTTCGACAAGCTCGTAAAGCTTCCCCACTGTCAGGTCTTCGGTGGAAAAGTCGCCAAAAGGGGCCTTTTCGATACATACGACGAAACTCATAACCACCTCTTCAGTTTCATTTTGACCTTGCCGATGCCGTGGGCTTCGTACCAGTGGACCTCTGCTTGGGCAGTGGAACCGTCTGGGAGCTTGATCGTGGCAATTCCTTTTTTCTTGCGCCAACTCCCGCGACCGTAACGCTCCCGCAGATCGGTAAGCTCTCGGATACCGTGGCCTTCCGCGATGGTTTCGATTTCCAGGACAGGACCGACAATGCGCACATCCATCAGAACCAGCCCTTTCGATGTACGGTCGAGTCGAATTGCGGAGAGGCGAGTCGATTGTATCGGCTATCATGTCAATGACGTCGGTTATGCCCCGCTGGCGTCGATAAAGCCCTGTTTCGCCAGCCCGTCGAGCCGGGCGAAATAGGCGTCGCGGGCTTCGTCGGGACGGTTGAACAGCAGCCGTTGCTGGCGCAGAGTTCGGGGATCATTACCCCAGCGCAGCAGCACTTGGCGCTCGTCCAGGGAAATCCGATAGCTCAACACGGCTTCGCCCTGGCGGCGGGTCAGGGTGCGGGTTTCGGCGCGAATCAACCGGCGACCCTCGGCGGTTTCCCGCGCCTGCTCCAGCGCGGCCTGTTCGCGGGCGTAGCGCAGCCGCAGCGCGATCATGTGCGGGCAGGGGCCTTGTTTCAAACCGGCGCGACGGAAGTCGTGGCAGGTGCAGCTCGCCTTGACGGTACAGCCTTCCCGATCCAGGGTGAACGAGGTTTGATAGTGGCGATGGGCCTGGCGATCCCGCACCTCGCCGTCGATGGCGGTGCCTTCCAGGCCGAGATCGTGGATGCGGGTCAATTGGACCTGATCCTCGGTTGCCAACAGCCGGTGCGCCTGTTCCTCGCGGGCGTCGCGGTAGCGCAATCGATCCAGTTCCAGCGGTTGGGCCAGCAGCGGTCGATGGTGGAACAAACCGCTGGCGATGTCGTGAACCAGCGTTCCCTTGAGCAGTTCCCCCAACAATGCCTGCCGGATGGTCTGGCGCGGCTGGCGCAGCGTTTCGGCCAAGGCGTCCAGAGTCAGCGGTTGTTCGGCCACCTGTTTGACGACCCGCTTGGCTAGCACTTCATCCTTGCCGTCGCCGGGCGCCAGCAGGTCGAAAGTGGCGATGCCGGCCCAGCCGCTGTCGGTCCAGCCGCTCAAAGCCAAAGTCAGGCTGGCGGATTCCAGGTCGAGCACGTAAAACGCCGGCAGCCCGGCGCCCAGCAGATAAACGTCCACGGTTTTGGCGTGAGGCAGCAACCGGCCGAGCAGATTCAGTCGCTGGCGGCCCCAGGTGCGCACCACTTGTGGTGCATGGCCTTGGTAGAGCGATCCGCTGGCATTCAACACCTGTTCCCAGGGTTCCAAGACCAGTCGCGGCAATTCGCCGGGCACCAGTTCGTAGCGCAAGGCGCGCGGCGCGGTCTTGGCCTTGCGCAGCCGCAGGCTCAGCAGCACGTTGTAAAGATCGACCGGAGCCAGACGGACCCGCTCGGCGGGCAGGGTCGAGGCCGCTTGCACCTGCCCGAAGGCTCGCAGCCAGCGATACGGCACGCGGGCGGCTTTGGCGTCCCCGGTGGTCGAGGGCTGGCCGCGCAGGGTGGTGGGTCGATACGAGCGGATGCCGCGCAACGCCTCCAGAAACGGTGGCGCGAAGTTCAAATGCGAGGTGCCCGCCGTGAAGGACCGGGCCTGGTAGGCGTATCCGGCCTTGAGGTGCAGGCGGGCGTAGGTGGATTCGTCCCGCGAGAACACCTCGATGTCGATGCCGTCCGCGCCAACGCTGAACAGGGGGTCCAGCGGCGCTTCTTGCCGGGTGGCTTCGCCGTATTTGGCGGCGAGGAAGGCTTTTTGCGCGTCCCAGACCGCCTGGTTGGCGCGCTTGCCCTGCTTCAACAGATAGGCCAGATAGTCGGCCCGGTCGCCGGCCTGGCGGCGCAGGTCGCTCGCCAGCACCTCGCCGAGAACCAGCAAGCCGTCGCGCACCAGATCGGGTCGCCGGATTTCGGCCTCGATTTCGACTCCGGGGCGGGCGCCGTCCAGCGGCACGTCCAACAGATAGGATTCGCTATCGCCGGAGGGCGCGGTGAATTCCCGGTAGCGGTGGATGACTTCGGCGCTGGCCATGTCGTGTCGGA
>JARSSO010000055.1:0-87076 GCA_029624765.1 Candidatus Contendibacter sp.
AGGGCGAGATGGCGATTGTCCGCCAGAATCTCCAGCATGGACAGGTATTCGCGCAACCGTTTTTCGTCGGGGCCGGTCAGGGCGCACAGCTTTTCCACAAGCCGCTTGACTACCGTAGCCGGGTCCTCGGCGCCAAAGTCGCCCAGAATCGCCAGCACCAGCGCCTCGGGCTGATCCCGGGCGTACAGGGTGCGGTAGTCGATCTTCCGCATGTCCACGATGTCGTAGCGGTAGCGCAATTGTGGACTGTCCAGCCCGGCCTTCATCGTCAGCCGCTCGGCGCCGATGTAGATCAGGCATTGATGCACCCGGTGGCCGCGCCGCGCCAGATGAATGTCGGTCAGGTAGCGCAGCATCCGCACCGGCATTTGACCGTCGTTGGCATTCTGAATTTCCAGGTGCAGGATGAAGGGATCGCCCTGGGCGGGCTTGACCCTGGCGATCAGATCGGCGCGGCGGTCTTCGATCCGTTGCGCCTCGGTGGAGAGCAGTTCGGCGTCCACGAGGTCCAGCCGCAGCAGGTAGGTCGCCATGTCCAACAGCAGACGCTTGAGCAGGCTTTTGGAGACGATGTCTTTTTGGTTCATGAACAGTCCTTCAGTTTGGCGTGGAGCCGGTGCGCGGCTTGTCCCCGCCGCCTCCGGTCTCGCCGTACCTGGCGGGCATGAAGCTTGCTAAACTCTTCATCAGATCAATCGAAGGTGCTTTCTGCCCGCTAGCGCAGCAGCAGGTTGGCCCGTGCCGTGTCGTAATGGGTCAAGTAGTGTCTAATTTGGGAAGAAATGGACTATTTTTGGTATTTATCGGTCCATTTTGGGCTGATGTATTTCCCGCTGGAGAGCGCAAGACGATTGTAATTGAATTTGTCGCGGCGCTGTGTGGTGATAGCCGTATGAGTAAAATCAGCAAGTTGGAGTTGGAGACGATGAACGAAGCTGGTTGCAAGACGCGCGGGCATGACCCCCTTCTCAAAATCCGCATCTGGGTTTTTACATTGTTGGCGGTTGGACTGCTGGCGTTCGGCCAGCCGGCCCAAGCGTTGATCTATACCTACGATAACACTACGACGGGGGCTATTAACTTCGTTGGTAACACCAACTGCAACAATGGAGCAGGGGCTACGGTTATCCGCACTTTCACGGTCTCCGATTCCTTCACTGTATCGTCCATCGCAATCGGTCTAAATATCGATCACCAAGAACGAGGTGACATTCGGGCCACGCTGATCGCACCTGGAGGAACGTCATTTCAATTTATTGCTGAAGACACCTCCGACAATAACGACAACTACGACATCCTAGTGTCGACCAACACGGAGGGCGTGCTCAATGACGGTGCTAGCGATCCAACCGCAGAGCCCTACTACAACCGATTGGTTCCAAACTCCAACATGAACTTCTACACCGGAAACGCGAGCGGCACATGGACATTGCGTCTGTGCGACCGGGCCAACAACAGCGTCAATGGTACCTTCAATCGCGCCCGCTTGATCCTGACCAGTGCCGCTTCGGCCACCCCGATTTGTACGAGTACGATTACTCCCTACGACTGGGGTTCGAACGGCAATGGCAATGCCTTCACTAGCGCCACCGTGGGTGGAGTCACCATCACGCAAGATTCGACGGCAAACTTTGGTTCATCCACTATTCCTGGAAACACTTTTACAACCCAGACCGGCACCACGGGAAATCACACCGGCTACTACAGGCTGTCTCTAAATACCAATGGAAAGGATACAAAGACCGTTGGCAACCGTGTCACTTTTTCCTTCTCGGTACCTGTAAACGATTTGAATTTTACGTTGCTGGATGTGGATGCGGTTTCTGGCGGATTCGAGGATCAAACCTTTGTTTACGGGACGGATAATGGCGGTAACCCCGTGTCCTACACCGCAACCGTCACCGTCGGCGGAGTAACGGAAATGGCCGGTAACACTGCCGAAGGTGATGGGCCCGCAGGCACCACTGACACAACCGGTAATGTACTCATCCAGTTCCAGGGCGCCGTCGCGAGAGTGAGCATTGAGTTTACCCAGGGTGATGATCCGCAGACCGGTACTACTTCCAACCCATTTATTGGTATCAGCGATTTCAATTTCTGCGCCTTCGACTACGGCGATGCGCCGAACAGTTACGGTACCCAACTTTCGAGTGGCGCCCGCCATGTGCTGGGCTCGCGCAATCTTTATCTGGGCGCCAACCGGCCGGACGGCGAAGCCGACGGCGCTCCGGGCGCTGCCGCCAATGGGGACAATAATGCCCAGGTGAGCGGGGTGAACGACGAAGACGGCGTCGCTTCCTTCCCGACCTCATCCACTTCCGCCGGGGTGTACACGGTCAGCGTGGCCTACACCAACAATACCGGCGCCAGCGCCCGTCTTTGCGGCTGGATCGATTTCGATAAAAACGGAACTTTCGATACCGACGAGCGGGCGTGCGCCGATGCGAATACAGCAGGCGCCTCCTCGACCAATCTCGCGTTCACGGTTCCGATCGCTGATCGCAACAATACCTGCACTGTCGGCAGCCCGTGCTATGCCCGCTTCAGGATCGCCTCCACCGCCAGCGAAGCCGAAGCTTCCACAGGGCTTGCCAACAATGGCGAAGTCGAGGACTACCAGATCACCAACATCACAACGCTGCCGATCACCCTCGCCAGCGTCGATGCTCGCCAAAGCCGATCTGGGCTGACGGTGGAATGGACCACCGCCACCGAAACCCGCAACGCCGGCTTCCGGCTCTACGGGCGCACGACCGGCGAGCCGGATTGGCAGTCGCTGGCCGCCGCACTGATCCCCTCCAAGGTCATCGACTCGCTGGAGCCGCAACGCTATGTCGCCACCTTCCCTGGGGTACAGGTGGACGAACTGCTGATCGAGGATTGGGACACCCAGGGCCAAACCCGGCGCCACGGCCCATTCGCGGTCGGTCGCCAACACGGTTTCGACGCCGTGGCCGCCGCCAAGCCGATCAACTGGGCCGCCATCCACGCCGAAAACGCCCAGACCCTCCACCAAGCCAAGGCGCAGTTGTACACCACCAGCGCGGCTAAATCGCCGGACGCCCTGCTGTGGGTCACCGAGCCGGGCGTGCAACGAGTCAGCTTCGGCGATCTGCAAGCAGCGGATGTCAGTTTTGCCGGCGTCGCCATCGCCGACCTGGCCCTGACCGACGCGGGCAGGAAGCAGCCGCGCTACATCATCGACGCCAACAACAACGGCCAATTCGATAGCGGCGACACCCTCGAATTCCTTGGCGAAGTCACCCCGACCCTGTACAGCGCCCGCAACGCCTATCGGCTCAGTGTGGATCGCAGCCTGGTCAGCGAAGCCAACAGCAAGTCGCTCGATTCGAAGGACGCCGTCCCCGGCGTGTTCGACCATACCCTCAAGCTCGAACAGCAGCGCGCCTACAGCTTCGCCGCGCCCGGCAACGACCCCTGGTACGACGAGTGGCTGTTCGCCTATGGGGGGCCGGCCAGTTTGACGCGCGCCTTCGACCTGCCCGGCTACGTCGGCGGCGAGGCCCGCCTGAACCTGCGGCACTGGGGCGTCACCGATTGGCCGGGCGACGCGCCCGACCATCACCTCATCGTCAAGGTCAACGGCCAGCAGGTCGACGAAGCCCGGTTCGACGGCAGCGTCGACGCCAGCCGCACCCTCGTCCTGTCGGGGGTACAGGCCACCGGCAACACGCTCACCCTGGAAGCGCCCGGCGACACCGGCTACGACTACGACATCCAGGCGCTGGACGGCTTCACCGTCCAATACAAGCGCCACACCCAGGCGGATAACGGCGCCTGGCAGGGAACGCTGCCGACCGACGCCACCAAGACCCTGATCGTCGGCTTCCAGGGCGAATCGGTCGCCTGGCGCAACGCCCAGCGCCGAGTCGGCGGAGAGCAACTGATCGTGAATGGCCAGGGAGCCTGGGTCGCCGCCGACAGCCGCGCCATCCGCCGCCCCACCATCCAGACCGACATCCCCGCGCCCGTCGCCGAGCCCAAGGGCAAGGACGTGGACTACCTCATCATCACCCACCCGCTGTTCAGCAACAGCCCCGCCCTGGCCGACCTGGTCGCGCTTCAGAAGGGCCGGGGCTATCGCACGGCGGTGGTGAATGTCGATGCGATCTACGCCGCCCATTCGGACTTCGAGGTTTCGGCGGACGCCATCGGCCGCTATCTCAAGCAAGCCAAGCCCAGTTTCGTCCTGCTGGTCGGCGGCGATTCCAACGACTACCACAACTATCTGGGGCTGGCCAGCCAGAGCTTCATCCCCACGCGCTACGCGCAAACCGACGCGCTCGTCACCTATGCGCCCGCCGACGGCTGGTACGTCGACTACAACGACGACGGCAAGCCGCAAGCGGCGCTGGGGCGGCTGCCGGTGCGCACCGTGGCCGAACTGAGTCAGCTCGTGCCCAAGCTGGTACATTCCGCCCCGCCGACCCACGCCGTCCTCAGCGCCGGCCCCTCGGACGACGGTCGCCAGTTCGCCGCCGTCAGCGCCGGCTACGCCGCGCAACTGCCCTCGGCCTGGAGCCGGCAATTGATCGCCGCCGACAATCAAGGGCTGGCCGCCGCGCAAAGCGACCTGCAAGCCGCGCTGAATCAGAACGGCGCGCTGGTCAGCTACATCGGTCACTCCAGCTACGCGCTGTGGGGCCTCGGGTCCAACGACACCCTGTTCTCCGCCACCCTGGCCCGCCAGCTTACCAATCCCACCCCGCATGTAGTCACCCAGTGGGGTTGCTGGAACACTTACTTCGTCAATCCCCGCCAGGACACCATGGCCAACGCCTTCCTGTTCCAACCGCGCGGAGCAGCGGCGGTGCTGGGCGCCACCGCCCTGACCGATGTCGGCGTGCTCAACGGACTGGGCAATGCGTTCTTCAAGCAACTGGGCCGGAACGCGACGCTGGGCGAAGCGTTGCAGGCCGCGCAGCGAACCTACCTCAATCAAAATCCCGCCGCGGCGGGCAGCCTGCGGGGCTTCGCGTTGCTGGGCGATCCAGCCGCGCAAATCCGCTAGCGGGAGGCGGCGCGCTCGCCGCCGGCAAAGCTCCTCACCCGCCAACCCCCTTTTCCCGCTCCGGAAAAGGGGATTTTCGTTCTTGGCTCGGCAATCCTAAAATGCGAGTGATCATTCAGTCCCCTCTCCTCCATTCATGGGGGAGAGGGCTAGGGTGAGGGGGTAAGTCTTTGAAACTGCTGCCCTCACCCCCAACCCCTCTCCCGGAAGCGAGCGAGGGGGGGTGAACGGTTACCAATGCGAGTGATCATCGGACATTCCTCCCTTTGGCAAAGGGGGGTTTCCAACATTCGACCGACAGGCAGGATTACCGTCATGCGAATAGGCGTGCCGAAGGAAATCAAGATTCACGAATACCGGGTCGGGATGACGCCGGGCGGCGTGCGCGAGGCAACGCGGCATGGTCATGCGGTATGGGTGGAGACCGGGGCCGGGGCGGGCATTGGCCTGGACGACGCGGCCTATGCCAAGGCGGGCGCGACCATCGCCGCCTCGGCCGCCGAGGTCTTCGCCCAGGTGGATTTGATCGTGAAGGTTAAGGAGCCGCAGCCGGTGGAATACGCGCGGCTGCGGGAAGGACAGACCATTTTCACGTATCTGCATCTGGCGCCCGATCCCGAACAGGCGAGAGGGTTGCTGGCTTCTGGCTGCACCGCGATTGCCTACGAAACCGTCACCGATCCGCAAGGGCGGTTGCCGCTGCTGGCGCCGATGAGCGAGGTGGCCGGGCGGATGGCGATCCAGGCCGGCACGCGTTGTCTGGAAAAATCGCAGGGTGGCGGTGGCATCCTGCTGGGTGGAGTGCCGGGCGTGTTGCCGGGCCAAGTGGCGATTCTGGGCGGTGGCGTGGTGGGAACCAACGCGGCGCGGATGGCGGTCGGACTGGGTGCGCGGGTGACCGTGCTCGACCGCTCGCTGGCCCGGTTGCGGGAACTGGACGATCTGTTCCAGGGCCGGTTGCTTACCCGCTTTGCCACCCTGGACGCGATTGAGGAAGAAGTGTTGGCCGCCGACTTGACGGTGGGCGCGGTGCTGATTCCCGGCGCGACGGCGCCCAAGCTGATTCCTCGGGCGTTACTGGGGGCGATGAAACCTGGATCGGCACTGGTGGATGTCTCCATCGACCAAGGCGGCTGTTTCGAAACCTCGCGACCCACCACGCATGCCGATCCGATCTACATTGTTGATGGGGTGGTGCATTACTGTGTGGCCAACATGCCCGGCGCGGTGGCGCGGACCTCGACCTTCGCGCTCACCAACGCCACCTTGCCTCGTGTGCTGCAACTGGCCGGGCGGGGCGTGCTGGTGGCCTTGCAAGACGACCCGTGCCTGCGCGCCGGGTTGAATGTCCATCGCGGCCGGATGACCCACTCGGCGGTGGCGGTGGCGCTGGGTTACGATCACCAGCCGCCCGAGGATGCGCTGGCAGCGGTTTGAATGCCTGGATTGGGGGTGTGATTCAAAGTGATGCGGACTGCATAATGCCGTATTGTCTACTGATACCGTCCAAGGAGATTCCCATGCTCACCACTGACCGCGACCGGGTGTTGTTGGAGCGCCTGAATTGTCATCCGCGCTTGCGGGCCCGGATGGAAAGCCTGTTAGCGGTGGTCGAGAATGCGGCGGGCGACTGTGCCAAAGCCGATGCGGCGGAACGGTGGGTGATCGACGAGCTGCGCCAGATGGGGAATGAAGCGCTGACCGCGTGGGCGGACGTGGGGTGGAGATGGCGTTGGCCCACGCGGAGCCGGACTGGCGGCCGGGCGGAAAAAAACTCTACTGGCACACCACCTTTGGTGCGATCGGGGTGATCGAACCGCCCTGGTGGAACGGGATGGGCATTGAGCGGCCGTTTAGCGCCGTGGCGGAAATTGGCAAGGGATCGAAAAAGAAGCCGCGGGAACCAGTCAGGTCGTTGTTGCATCACTTTGAATCACACCCTGCGCGCTCATTCACTTGCCGCGCTCCAGGATTTTCGCTATGGTGACCGGTCTTTTTTACCAAGGCCAGCCACAGCGCGTCAGCGAGGATTTATGTCGAAAGAAGACCACATCGAGATGGAGGGCACCGTGGTTGATACCCTGCCCAACACCATGTTCAGGGTAAAGCTGGAGAACGGTCACGTGATCACGGCGCACATCTCCGGACGGATGCGCAAGAACTACATCCGCATCCTGACCGGGGACAAGGTGAAAGTGGAATTGACCCCCTACGATCTCAGCAAGGGCCGCATCACCTATCGCGGGCGCTGAATCCGGCGTCCATTCCGGCCGTCGTTTCTTCCCCGGCGCGGCAGCCAGCGGCCGCGCGCCGCCGACCCCTTCAGGGCACTGCTTCCTCCTCGGCGATTTCCACTTGCAGCCCGTCGTCGCGCGCGGTGACGAGTACATGCCCGCCGTTCATCAGCCGGCCGAACAGCAACTCTTCAGCCAAAAGGCGCTTGATGTTCTCCTGAATGATCCGCGCCATCGGCCGGGCCCCCATCTTGGGATCATAGCCACGCCTGGCCAGCCATTCCCGCCCGCCCTGGTCGACCTCCAACGTGACTTTCTTCGGCTCCAGTTGCGCCTCCAGTTCGATCAGGAACTTGTCCACCACCTGGGCGATGGTGATCGGCGTCAGCGCCTTGAACTGCACGATGGCGTCGAGTCGATTGCGGAATTCCGGCGTGAACATCCGCTTGATCACCTCCAAGCCGTCGCTGCTGTGATCCTGGGTGGTGAAGCCGATGGACGCCCGATCCATCTGCTCGGCCCCGGCGTTGGTGGTCATGACCAGAATGACGTTGCGAAAATCCGCCTTGCGACCGTTGTTGTCGGTCAGCGTGCCGTGGTCCATCACCTGCAACAGCAGATTGAAGACGTCCGGATGCGCCTTCTCGATCTCGTCCAGCAACAGCACCGCATGCGGATGTTTCAAGATGGCGTCGGTCAGCAAGCCGCCCTGGTCGAAACCGACGTAGCCCGGCGGCGCCCCGATCAGCCGCGACACCGTATGCCGCTCCATGTACTCGGACATGTCGAAACGGATCAACTCGATGCCCATGATCCGGGCCAGTTGCCGGGTCACTTCGGTCTTGCCCACTCCGGTCGGGCCGGCGAACAGGAAGTTGCCGATGGGTTTCTGTTCGTTGCCCAGACCGGCGCGCGCCATCTTGATGGCGGTGGCCAGGGTTTCGATGGCCTCGTCCTGGCCGAACACCACCAGCTTCAGATCCCGTTCCAGGTTGCGCAGCACGTCCTTGTCCGACGAGGACACCGTCTTGGGCGGAATGCGGGCCATCTTGGCGACGATGGTTTCGATGTCGACGACGTTGATCACCTTCTTGCGCTTGGCCACCGGCAGCAGCCGCTGGCTGGCGCCGGCCTCGTCGATGACGTCGATGGCCTTGTCGGGCAGATGGCGGTCGTTGATGTAGCGCGCCGACAGTTCCACCGCCACCCGCAGCGCCTTGTCGGCGTACTTGACGTCGTGATGTTCCTCGAAACGGGTCTTCAGGCCCTTGAGGATCTGGTAGCTCTCCTCGATGGTCGGCTCGACCACGTCGATCTTCTGGAACCGCCGCGCCAGCGCCCGATCCTTCTCAAAGATACCGCGATATTCCTGATAGGTGGTCGAGCCGATGCACTTCATCTCGCCCGAGGCCAGCACCGGCTTGATCAGGTTCGAGGCGTCCATCACCCCGCCGGAAGCGGCGCCGGCGCCGATGATGGTATGGATCTCGTCGATGAACAGAATGGCGTTGCGTTCCTTGCGCAACTGCGCCAGCACCGCCTTCAGCCGTTTCTCGAAATCACCGCGATATTTGGTGCCGGCCACCAGCGCGCCCAGATCCAGCGCGTACATGGTGGCGTTGCGCAGCACGTCCGGCACCTCGCCGTCCACGATCATCTTGGCCAGGCCCTCGGCGATGGCGGTCTTGCCGACCCCGGCCTCGCCCACGAACAGCGGGTTGTTCTTGCGCCGCCGGCAAAGAATCTGAATGGTGCGCTCGATCTCGTCGCGCCGGCCGATCAGCGGATCGATCCGGCCCTGCCGCGCCAGTTCGTTGAGATTGCTGGCGAAATTTTCCAGCGGCTTGGCGCTTTGATTCTCAGTGGTTTCCTCGGTCTGGGGCGGGGCCGATTCCTGCTCGTCGGCCACCTTGGAAATGCCGTGCGAAATGTAATTCACCACGTCCAGCCGGTTGATCTCCTGCTGCTTGAGCAGATACACCGCCTGCGATTCCTGCTCGCCGAACAAGGCCACCAGGACGTTGGCACCGGTGACCTCGCGGTTGCCGGAGGACTGCACGTGCAGCACCGCCCGCTGCAACACCCGCTGAAATCCCAGGGTCGGCTGCGTCTCGCGCGGGTCGTCCGGCCGCAGGATGGGGGTGTTGTCGCGGATGAAAATCTGCAAGTCGCGCTTCAGCCGGTCCAGGTGGGCGCCACAGGCCCGCAGCACCTCCGCCGCCGCCGGGTTGTCCAGCAGGGCTAGCAGCAAATGCTCGATGGTCATGAATTCGTGGCGCCGATCCCGCGCCTCGCGGAACGCAAGATTGATGGAAAATTCCAGGTCCTTGCTCAACATACTCGCACCTCGAATCGCGCTCGGTGGTTTTAAAGGTTAGGCTTCTTCCATGGTGCACAACAACGGATGCTGGTGGCGACGGGAAAATTCGGTTACCTGCGCCACCTTGGTTTCCGCGATATCATGAGTATAGACCCCACACACGCCCCGGCCTCGGGTGTGGACGTGCAGCATGATCTGGGTGGCCTGTTCCCGGCCCATCCCGAAAAAGTGTTCCAGAATCCGCACCACGAATTCCATCGGCGTATAGTCGTCGTTCAACAGGATCACCTTGTACAGCGGCGGCTGCTTTAGTTCGGGCTTGGCCGGTTCGACGACAAGGCCGCGATCTTGATCGGATGACGATGAGTATTCCGTGCTCATGGCATTGCGAGACCGTTCGCGAAGGGAATCGTTAAAGGGATTGAGCGTCTGGCGCCGACGTGCCCGGCCGGCATCGTTTCATTAGATGATACGCGACCCGCAAGTTTCCTCAAGGGCGGGGGGCGCGGAAAAAACTTTGGAAGGCCCATCGCGCGTCATCGGCTCCGCCGACGTTCACGCGACTCCGGCGCCCCGGGCCTGCGCGTCGGCGTGATAGGAAGAACGCACCAGCGGGGCGGAGGCGACGTGGGTAAAGCCCATGGTGTTGCCCCGTTCGCGCAGATACTCAAACTCCTCGGGCGGCGCGTAGCGTTCCACCGGCAGATGATGGACGCTGGGCTGCAAGTATTGGCCGAGCGTCAACATCTCCACGTCGTGGGCGCGCAGGTCGCGCATGACCGCCTCGATCTCCGCCGTCGTCTCTCCAAGCCCCAGCATCAGTCCCGACTTGGTCGGGACGCGCGGTTGCCGTTCCCTGAACCGCTTCAGCAAGGTGAGCGAATATTGATAATCCGCGCCCGGCCGGGCCTGGCGGTACAGGCGCGGCACGGTCTCCAGATTGTGATTGAACACGTCCGGCGGTTCCCGTTCCAGAATGTCGAGAGCCAGATCCATCCGGCCGCGAAAATCGGGGGTCAGAATTTCGATGGCGATGTCCGGTCGCGCGGCCCGCGTCGCCCGGACGCAGGCGGCGAAATGGGCCGCCCCGCCGTCGCGCAGATCGTCACGGTCCACCGAGGTGATCACCACGTAGCTCAATCCCATCGCCGCCACGGTGCGCGCCAGATTCGCCGGTTCATCGGGATCGAGTGGATCGGGTCGGCCATGGCCCACATCGCAAAACGGGCAGCGCCGGGTACAGATGGCCCCCATGATCATGAAGGTAGCGACGCCGTGGCCGAAGCACTCGCCCAAATTGGGGCAACTGGCTTCTTCGCAAACCGTGTGCAGACGGTTATCGCGCAGGATTTGCTTCAGGCGCAGCACCTCCGGGGTGCCGGGGAAGGGGGCGCGAATCCAGGCCGGCTTGCGCAAGCGTTGTTTGGGATCGGTGGGCGCGATCTTGACCGGGATGCGGGCGACCTTCTCCGCGCCGCGCAGCTTCTCGCCCGGCTGGGAAACGGTTCCGGACGTTGGCGCGACGGGAATATCGGAAACAGGGGAATTGGACATGGGCGGTTCCTGAGCGGGATCGGCGGCGAATGGCCAAATTGGACAGTGAACGATGCCTTGAAATTCATCCCGGCGCCGGGGCACGGGAATCAGGGCGGGACCGGCAATCCCTCGACCTCGTCGAAGTGGGTGTAGCCGAGTTGGCGACCCAGATTCAGCAGCAATTCCCCGGCGGCGGCGTCCGGGTCGAGGTCGATGCCGAGATCGCGCAACTGGGTCATCCGCAGGCCCGGATAACCACAGGGATCGATACGGGCGAACGGCTCCAGGTCCATATCGACGTTTAGGCTCAGGCCGTGATAGGAACGTCCCTGGCGAATGCGCAAACCCAGCGACGCAATCTTGGCGGCCTCGACATAAACGCCGGGCGCGTCGGGGCGGGCATGGGCAACGATGCCCAGGTCGGCGAGCAGTTCGATCACCGCCTGTTCCAGCGCCGTCACCAGCGCCCGCACGCTCAATCCCCGCCGGCGCGCGTCCAGCAGGCAATACACGACGACCTGCCCCGGACCGTGATAGGTGACCTGCCCCCCGCGATCGACGCGAACGACGGGAATAGCGCCCGGCGCCAACACATGCTCCGCCTTGCCGGCCAAGCCCTGGGTGAACACCGGCGGATGTTCCACCGACCACAGTTCGTCCAGCGTTTCCACGGTGCGCGCCTCGGTGAACGTTCGCATCGCGTCGAACACCGGGCCATAGTCGCGGCGGCCCAGACGGCGGAACCGCAAAGGCTCAAGACGCAAGGTGGGCGGGGCCATGCCCGAAATCACAGCACCAGCTTGATCCGCGGATGCCCGCTGAGGTCCCGATAAATGGCGTCCAACTGCGCGCGCGCGCGGGCGTTCACCACCACCGTCACCGACTGGTAGCGACCGGCCCGGCTGTCCCGCACCCGCACCCGCGTCTCGTCCAGATCGGGCGCGCGCCGGCGCACCAGGCCCACCACCAGCGCCCGAAACTCGAAGCCGCCAACGCCCACGACCTTGATGGGAAAATCGCAGGGGAATTGCAACAGGGAGTCATCGTTCATACCGGTTCCCTTCCGTGGGCGCTCAACTGAACAGGGAATGGAAGAACAGCAGGATTGCGTCGATCATCCGCCCGAACCAGCCGCTCTCCGGCACGTCCTTGAGCGCCACCAGCGGCGTCTTGCTGACCTCCTGATCGCCCAGCTTGACCACGATCTCGCCCAATGCTTGATCCTTCTGGATCGGCGCGACGATGGTCGGCTGCACCGTGGTCGTGGTGCTGACCTGGGCGGCCTGGCCCTTGGGCACGGTGACGTACAGCGGATGAGCCACGCCCAGGGGCAGTTGGTTGTCCTGGCCCTTCCAGATTCGAGTCGTCACGACGGGGGCGTTGGCGTCGTGCAGCTTGCGGCTTTCGAAGAAGCTGAAGCCGTAGTCGAGCAGGGTCTTACTGGCCTGAAAGCGGTCTTTCTCCTTCTGGGCGCCCAGCACCACGCCGATCAGCCGGGTATCGTTGCGCTTGGCCGAGGACACCAGACAGTAACCCGCCGATTCGGTGTGGCCGGTCTTGACGCCGTCCACCGAGGGATCCGTCAGCAATAAACGGTTACGATTTTGCTGCTCGATGTTGTTGTACTTGAAGCTGCGCTCGGCGTAGCGGGGATACTGGTCGGGAAAATCGCGGATCAGCGCCCGCGTCAGGGTGGCGATGTCGCGGGCGGACATGTAGTGATTGGGATCGGGCATGCCGGGGGCGTTGGTGAAATGGCTGCTCTTCAATCCCAACCGTTCCGCCTCCTGGTTCATCAGCTTGACGAAGGTCTCCTCGGAACCGGCCACCTTCTCGGCCAGCGCCACGGTGGCGTCGTTGCCCGATTGGATCACCATGCCCTTCAGCAGATCCTCGACCGACACCTGGGTTCCCAGTTTGACGAACATCTTGGAACCGGACGTGCGCCAAGCCTTCTCACTGATGGTGACCTGATCGCTGAGGTGAATTTTTCCCGATTTCAGCGCCTTGTAAACGACATAGGCGGTCATCAGCTTGGTGATGCTGGCCGGCTCCATCCGCTCGTCGCTCTTGTCCTGCGCCAGCACGTTGCCACTCTGATAATCCATCAGGATATACCCACGCACCGGCAGCGGCGACAGCGGCGGGATGGGTTCGGCCCAGGCGACGGTCCAGCCCAATGTCAGCAGCGCGAGGGCGAGAAACGACACCCACAGGGTACGGACTACAGTTGGATACGGCATGTCGTGGCGGTCTTCGGTGGGGCAGGTTCGTTGGCGGGGGATTCTAGCGAGAAATCCGGCTTGAAAACAAACCACCCGGCCACGGAATTCCCTGCCTCGCAGGGGGGTAGCGGCCGGGTGATGGCTTCGCCTCAATCCACGATGCCGCGCGACCGGTTAGCCTTCAGGCTGGCCAGCCGAACCGCCGTCGGCTTGAATGCGCCGGCCTGGCGCGGTGAAACCGGCTTGCCGGTCCGGTTGGGGTTAGCGGCTGGAACGGGTGGCCTGGTCACCGCCTCCCTCCCTTTCGCCGTCGGCGCGACCGACAATGGGCGCATGTTCCCCTGCGCCGGCTTGCGGTTGTCCTCGGCCTTGACCGGCTTGACGCTCGCCGCTTTCGCCATCGCGGGCGGCGCGTTCCGTCCCATGTCCGCCATTGCCAGCCGCATCGGCGGCTTCGCCATCGCGGGCGGCGCGTTCCTCCCCCCCGCCAGCGCTGGTCTCGGCGCCGTCTTAACCGGTGTCGGGTTACGCTCCATGTCCGCTCGCGCCAATTTCACGTTCACGAGTTTCACCGCCGCCGACGGTGCGTTCCGCGGTTCCGCGTCCACTCGCGCCAGCCGCGCCGGCGGCAGGCCCGGCGCTTGCGCCGAGGGTCGGATCGGGGCGGCGTGGGCGAATTCGATCTCGCCGACTTCAACCTTCGGTTTGGCGCGCGCCGCGCGACTGGCCAGCAGTTCCCGCTGTTCGGCGCGGTACGCCGCCAGCTTCGGCAGGAACTGATACGGCTCCAGGGCGACAACCTCCACCGGAGCGGTGCCATGTTCCAGCATCCCCAGCCGGTCGGCGGCGGCGTAGGACAAATCGATGATCCGCGTCCCAACGAAGGGTCCGCGATCGGTGACCTTGACCACGGTGCTGAGCCCGTTGTCCAGATTGGTCACCCGCACGTAGGTGGGCAGCGGCAAACTCTTGTGGGCGGCGGTCAGGTCGAACATGTTGAAGGGCGGACCGCTGGAGGTTTTGCGGCCATGAAATTCCCAGCCATACCAGGAGGCCGTGCCCCGTTCCCGATAGCCGGCGCTGGTTTCCTTGACCCGGTAGCGCCGGCCGAACACCACATAGCTGTCAATATTGCCGGTGCGGCTGGGCGGCTCGGCCTGGGGCACGAGTTCACCGCTGGTCGGCGTGGCGTCCACGAGCGAACTCGCCGGCCGCTGGCTGTCGGGAACGGTGCTACAGCCGGCCAGCGCGCCCGCCAACGAAACCCAAACCATGGTGTGGCTCCAAGAAGATTTGGCCATAAAAATTCCTCCCCTTTACCGAGAACGCGCGGTGGCGCATCCGAACGGTACGGTTGTCGTGGATTTTCGGGATGACTCAATCGGCGCGAGCCACGGGTTCCGGCACGGGGGCGCCGGCATAAGGCCGCTCATGACGCTCGCGGATTTCCTGGCTCAGTTGGTACACCGCCATGGCGTACAACTGACTGTGGTTATAACGGGTGATGACGTAGAAATTGTCGAACCCCAACCAATATTCCGGTCCTTCCCGGCCCTGAAATTCGAGCAGCATCGCCGACTGGCCGCCGGCGACCGGCGTCTGGGGCAGGACGCCTCGACCTTGCAGACTGGCGACGCTGTACTGGGGCTGGCCCAGTTTGCGGCTGACCAGGGCTGGCCAGGCCGCGCCGCTGACCTGGGCTGGCACGGCGACCGGTTCACCGGTCCGCCAGCCATGTTTTTTGAAATAGTTGGCCACGCTGCCGATGGCGTCGCGGGGGTTGCGCCACAGGTCGCGGTGACCGTCACCGTCGAAGTCCACCGCATAGGAACGAAAGCTGCTCGGCATGAACTGGCCGTAGCCCATCGCCCCAGCGTAGGAGCCGCGCGGAGTCAGGGGGTCGATGCCTTCCGCCCGGGTCAGCAACAGGAAATTTTCCAGCTCCTTGCGGAAATAGTCGGCCCGCCGGGGATAGTCGAAAGCCAGGGTGGACAGGGCCTCCAGCACCCGGTATTTGCCCATGTTGCCGCCGTACTGGGTTTCCACCCCGATGATGGCGACCACGATTTCCGGCGGTACGCCGTGGACCTGTTCGGCTCTGGCCAGCGCCGCCGCGTTGGCCCGCCAAAACTCCACCCCACCCTGAATCCGCTTGGGATTGACGAAAATCGTCCGGTAGGCGTACCAGGGTTTGGCCTCGGCCGGGCGGGACATGGCGGCGATGATGCTGGGCTGGGCGTGGGCGCGGCCGAACACCGCTTGCAGGCGCGCCGCGTTGAAGCCGTGCCGGGCCGCCATCTCGCGGATGAAAGCCTGAACGTCAGCCCGGCGGGCCAGCGGCTGGCCGGCGGCGGCGGTGGAGGAGCCAGACGGGGGCGTCTCGGCCGTGGGTCCGGCGGGCGTGGCGGGTTGGTTGGCGAGGTCCGGGGTCGGCCGGACCGGAGCCGGCGGCGCGCAGGCGCTCAACAGCAGGGCAATACCCAACGGATACAGGCGCTTCACTCGTTCGTCTCGTCGTGGGCCAGGATGGCGGTCATCGCGTCGGCGTCCGCCGGTGAGTATAGATGCTCATCAGGATACCGAAGCCCGCCATGAGCGTGACCAGGGAGGTTCCGCCATAGCTGAACAGAGGCAACGGCAAACCCACCACCGGCAACAGACCGGACACCATGCCGGAATTTACGAAAGCATAGAGGAAAAAAATCAAAATGAGACTACCGGCCAGCAATCGGGTGTAGGTATCGGGGGCCCGGCTGGCCATGTACAAGCCGCGGGCGATGATGAAAAAGTACAGAATTAGCAGCAAACAGGCGCCGATCAGGCCGAATTCCTCGGAAAACGCGGCGAAAATGAAATCGGTCGAACCTTCCGGCAAAAAATCCAGATGCGACTGGGTGCCGTTCAGCCAGCCCTTGCCGTAGACGCCACCCGAGCCAATGGCGATCTTGGACTGGATGATGTGGTAACCCGCCCCCAGTGGATCGCTTTCCGGATTCAGGAAGGTCAATACCCGCTGGCGCTGGTAGTCGTGCATGACGTAAATCCAGAACAGCGGGATCACCGCGCCCAGCGCCCCGGCCAGCCCCAGCAGAAGCCACCAGCTCAAGCCGGCCAGAAACAGCGCGAACGCCCCGGCGCAGCCCACCACCAGAGCCGTGCCCAAGTCCGGCTGCTCGGCGATCAGGGCGAAAGGGATGGCGGTGACCAGCGCCCCGCCCAGCAAGTGACCCCAACGGGGCGGCAACGGTTTGTCGGCGAAGAACCACGCCACCGTCATCGGCACCGCCAGCTTCATGATCTCCGAAGGCTGAAACCGCACCACGCCCAGATTCAGCCAGCGTTGCGCGCCCTTGGAAATATCGCCGACGACCATGACCGCCAGCAACAGCGCCACGCCCATCAGATAAATCCACGGCGACCAGAACCGGAAGTAGCGCGGCGGCAATTGCGCCAGCGTCAGCATGACGGTGAACCCCAGACCCAGTCGAATGGCCTGGCCGATCACCAGACCCAAATCGCGCTGGCCGGCGCTGTAGAGCATCATCAGCCCCAGGCCCGATACCGCCAGCAATCCCAGCAGCAGCAGCGGATCGAGATAGAGCAGCTTGAGGAACTTGCCGTCGACCTCTTCCACGCGGTCGGCCGCCGGCAACAGCGATCCAAGCCAGGCCGACAAGGGTTTGCCGTCAGTCTCCACGCGGCGGATCGTCCTCGGCGGCTTGCATTCTGGCGGTCACGGAATCGTCGTATCTGTTCAGGAGCCAGGCATCCATGACCTTGCGGGCCAGCGGCGCGGCGGTGGCGCTGCCCCCGCCGCCGTGCTCGGCGATCACCGCCACGGCGATGCGCGGCTCCTCGACCGGCGCGAACGCCACGAACAGCGCGTGATCCAGCAGGTGCTTGGCCAGACGTTTCGCATTGTATCGCTCGCTCTGACCCAGGGTGAACACCTGGGCGGTGCCGGTTTTGCCGGCGATCCGGTACTTGGCGCCGACGCCGATCTTGTGAGCGGTGCCGCCCTCGACCACATGAATCATGCCCGCGATCACCGTATCCCAAAACCGGGGATTCTTGACCGTGACCGGCGGCAGCGGTCGCGGCGCCTCGACCGTCTTCACCCGGGTGCCGGGATGTTCAGTGGCTTGGAGCACCCGTGGCTTAAAGTTCTTGCCCTGCTGGGAAATGACGGCGGTGGCGTGAGCCAGTTGCAACGGCGTGGCCAGAAAATAGCCCTGACCGATGCCAGCGCTGAGGCTGTCGCCGGCGAACCACGGCTGTTTTTGCGTCTTGCGCTTCCATTCGTCCGACGGCAGCACCGCCCCTTTCTCGCCAGGCAAATCGACCCCGGTCGGCCGCCCCATGCTGAACCGGTCGAGGAACTCATGCATGCGGTCGATGCCCAGATTCAACGCCAGGCTGTAGAAATACACGTCGCAGGACTGAGCGATGGCGCGGTCCATGCCCACGCTGCCGTGACCGCCGCGCTTCCAGTCGCGGAAACGGTGGCTCGAACCCGGCAACCGGTAAAAGCCGGGACAGAACACGCCGCTGTGACGGTTGACCACGCCGTATTCCAGCCCGGCCAGCGCCATCAACGGCTTGATGGTGGAGCCGGGCGGATACATCCCGCGCAGGGCGCGGTTGAGCAACGGCTTGTCCTTGGAGGTGTTCAGCACGCGATAGGAGGCGAAGTCGATGCCGTTGACGAAGGGGTTAGGGTCGTAGACCGGCTGGCTGGCCAGGGCCAGAATTTCGCCGTTGCGGGGGTCGATGGCGACGATGGCGCCGTTGTAGCCTTCCAGCACTTTTTCCGCGACCGCCTGCAAGCGGATGTCGATGGAGAGATAGACATTTTGGCCGGGCGTCGGCGGGGTGCGGCTGAGCACCCGCAGCGGTCGGCCGTCGGCGTTGGTCTCGACCTGCCGCCAGCCGGTGCGCCCGCGCAACACGTCCTCGTAGGAACGCTCCACCCCGGTCTTGCCGATATGGGTGCTGCCGCTGTACTGGCCGGGATCGAGTTTGCTCATTTCGGTTTCGTCGATGCGGCCGACATAGCCGATGGCGTGAACGCCCAGCGACCCCAGGGGATACCGCCGGGTCAGATCGGCCTTGATGTCCACCCCAGGCAGCCGGTACAGGTCGATGGCCAGCCGGGCGATCTCCTCGTCGGTCAGCCGGAAACGCAGCGGCACGCCGGTATAGGGCGGCGCGCGCCGGGCCAGTTTGCGAAACCGCTCGATGTCGGCGTCGGTCAATTCGATGCGCTGACGCAATTCCGCCAGGGTGGCGTCCAGATCCTTGGCCTGCTCGCGGGTGATCTCCAGATGGTAGGACGCCAGATTGTCGGCCAGCAGCACTCCGTTCCGGTCGAAGATGAAGCCGCGGGTCGGCGGCAAGGGTTGCAGGCGGATCCGGTTGCCGTCGGCCAACAGGGTGAACCGTTCGTGGTTGAGCACCTGCAAGTACACCAGTCGACCCGCCACCGCCAGCAACCCCAGGAACACCGCGAACAGCGCGAACAGCGCGCGCCGGAAAAACAGCTCGCTCTCGGCGGTCTTGTCCTTTTGCCGAGCCACCAATTCAGCGGTGGAAGGCCGGGCGAACCGACGCCAGGTTTTCATCGTCGCCGGGCGGTTCAGGTGACTTGGAAATGCCGGCGCGCGTCGCGCAGGATCACGAACAGCAGGGGCCAGCCGATCATGCCGCCCACCGCCGGCGCCAGATACCAGCCATCGCGCGGCGGGTAACCGATCACGCCGCTGATCCAGAATACCAGGAACTGCTTCAACAGAAGAAACGCCAGCACGCTAATCGCTTGCCGCCAGGGCGGCAACACCCGGATGCGCCGGTGCGTCTGCACGGTCAGATAGGCCAGGGTCGCGAACGCCAGCGCGTGCTGACCCAGCAGCGCGCCGCGCCCCACGTCCACCAGCAGTCCGACCACCCAGCCCGTGCCGATCCCGATCCGGTACGGCAACGCCAGGCACCAGTAGATCAGCACCATCGCCACCCAGTCCGGCCACAATCGGCCCGGCCAGCCCGACAACGGGATGCTGGTCGCCAGGAAGGCCAGCAGAAAACTGCTCGCGATGATCCAGCCGCCGGTGGGACGAACCGCGGTCATGGCGGCGTCGGCGGGTCGAGCCGCGTGGCGTCCAGCTCATTCTCCAGGAGCAGCACTTCCCGAATGCGGTCCAGTTGGGCGACCGGCCTGGCGACGATGTGGGCAAAGGGGCTGCCGGGGTCGAATTCGACCTTGGCGACCGTCCCGACCGGATAGCCGCGTGGAAACCGCCCGCCCATCCCGGAAGTCACCAGCAGGTCGCCGACCTTCACGTCCTCGTTGTTGGGAATATGCGGCAGTTCCAATTCCTGAAAGTTGCCGGTGCCCAGCGCCAGGGTGCGCACCCCGGTACGATTGATCTGAATCGGCAAGGCATGGTTGGGATCGGTGATAAGAATCGCGGTGGCGGTCAGCGGATCGGTCCGGATGATCTGGCCGATGACGCCCTGTTGATCGAGCGCCGGCTGGCCGACGTGGACGCCGTGCCGGCGCCCCCGGTTGAGCAGGATATGATGCCGGTACGGATCGAAATCCACCGACAGCAATTCGGCGATCAGCACCCGCTCCGGGGTGTTGACCGCCGATTCCAGCAGGGAGCGCAGCCGGCGGTTTTCCGCTTCCAGGGTGGTCAGTTTCTGCAACTGGGTGTTGAGAAACACCTGCTTCTCGCGCAACTGGGCGTTCTCGTCCAGCAGGGCAGCACGGCCGGCGAGATTCTCACTCAGCCAACCCTGAAGATCGATGGGCAGCCGGGCCAGGTAATGCACGGGATAAAGGGCGGTCGCCAACATGTCGCGCAACCCATCCAGCGCGCGATAGCGATGATCCACCGTCATCATGGCGATGGACAGCGCCACCCACAGTCCAAGCTGGAGCGTCGCCGTCGGGTTGACCGTGAACAAGTAATGGATGCGCCGGCTGGGTTTGAGAGCGGCCACCGTTCATTCGATGGCGAAGGCGTCGATCGCGCGTTCGTCCTTGGCGATCAGCTCCAGCACCCGGCCACCGCCGCGCGCCACGCAGGTCAACGGGTCTTCGGCGGTCACCACGTTCAGGCCGGTTTCCTCCATGATCAGCTTGTCGATGTCACGCATCAAGGCGCCGCCGCCGGTCAGCACGATACCGCGATCGGCCACGTCGGCGGCCAGTTCGGGCGGGGTCGCCTCCAGCGCCATCTTGACCGCGCTGACGATGCCCGACAGCGGCTCCTGCAGGGCCTCCAGGATTTCATTGCTGTTGAGGGCGAAGCTGCGCGGCACGCCCTCGGCCAGGTTGCGCCCCTTGATCTCGATCTCGCGGACCTCGTTGGTGGGATAGGCGCTGGCGATTTCGTGCTTGATCCGCTCGGCGGTCGGCTCGCCGATCAGCACGCCGAAATTGCGCCGCACGTAATTGATGATCGCCTCGTCGAAGCGGTCGCCGCCGATGCGGACCGCGCCAGCGTAGACGATGCCGTTGAGCGAGATCACCGCCACCTCCGAGGTGCCGCCGCCGATGTCCAGCACCATCGAGCCGCGCGCCTCCTCGACGGGGATGCCGGCGCCGATGGCCGCCGCCATCGGTTCGGGGATCAGGTACACCACCCGGGCGCCCGCCCCCATCGCCGATTCGCGAATCGCCCGCCGCTCCACCTGGGTCGAGCCGCAGGGCACGCTGATCAACACCCGCGGGCTGGGATTGAAGAACTTGCGGGCGTGGACCTTGCGGATGAAGTGCTGGAGCATCTTCTCGGTCACGGTGAAGTCGGCGATCACCCCGTCCTTCATCGGCCGGATGGTGGACAGGTTGTTGGGCGTGCGGCCCAGCATCCGCTTGGCTTCGGCGCCCACCGCCGCGATGGTGCGCACACCCCGAACCGGGTCCTGATGGATGGCGACCACCGAGGGCTCGTTAAGAACGATGCCGCCGCCCCGGACGTAAATCAGTGTGTTAGCCGTTCCCAGGTCAATGGAAAGATCGTTGGAAAACTTGCCGCGCAACCATTTGAACATGTTGTCGAAAGTACCGGGTTATCAAAAATGGTCAATGCTAGCAAGCAGGGTAGTTAGGAGCAAGTCGATAAAATGTGCTAGGTTAAACCTCTCGTCACGCAGTCAGGAGAATTGACCCGATGTCCCTGGGACCCGCTGAAGTCGCCAAAATCGCCCATCTGGCGCGGCTGGCCATCCATGAGCAGGATGCGCCCGCTTATGCCCGCAATCTGTCGGCCATTCTGGATCTGGTGGCGCAGATGAACGCCGTGGACACCACCGGCGTCGCGCCGATGGCCCATCCGCTGGACATGGCGCAGCGCCTGCGCGCCGACGACGTCACCGAATCCAGCCAGCGCGACCATTTTCAGGCCATCGCTCCCCGCACCGAGGCCGGGCTGTATCTGGTTCCCAAAGTCATCGAATAAACCGTCTTTAACCGCCATGCACGACAAAACGATTGCCCAGCTCGGCGCCGGCCTTGCCGCCGGCGAATTCAGCAGCGAGGAACTGGTTCGCGCGTTCCTGGATCGCATCGCTCGCCACAATCCGCAACTGAATGCCTTCATCACCGTCACGGTCGAATCCGCGCTGGCGCAGGCGCGCGCCGCCGACCAGCGTCGCCAGCGCGGCGAGGCGGGACCGCTGCTCGGCGTGCCCATCGCCCACAAGGACATCTTCTGTACCGACGGCGTGCGGACTTCCTGCGGCTCGCGCATTCTGGATCGCTTCATCGCGCCCTACAACGCCACGGTAGTCGAGAAACTGAACGCTGCCGGCGCGGTAATGCTGGGCAAGACCAACATGGACGAGTTCGCGATGGGTTCGTCCAACGAAACCAGCTTCTACGGCCCGGTGCGCAATCCCTGGGATTTGGAAGCGGTGCCGGGCGGCTCCTCGGGCGGTTCGGCCGCCGCCGTGGCCGCGTGGCTGACGGCCGGCGCGACCGGAACCGACACCGGCGGCTCGATTCGCCAGCCGGCCGCGCTGTGCGGCGTCACCGGCATCAAGCCGACCTACGGCCGGGTGTCGCGCTGGGGCATGATCGCTTACGCCTCCAGCCTCGATCAGGGCGGGCCGATGGCGCGCACCGCCGAGGACTGCGCCCTGTTGCTGGGCGCGCTGGCCGGTTTCGATCCGCGCGATTCCACCAGCGTGGATCGCCCCGTGCCCGACTATGTCGCCGCGCTGGATCGGCCGCTGGACGGGCTGAAAATCGGCCTGCCCAAGGAGTATTTCGGCGAGGGCCTGGACGGCGAGGTGGCTCGCGTGGTCGAGTCCGCCATCGCCGAGTACCGCAAGCTGGGCGCGGAGACGGTCGAAATCAGCCTGCCCAACAGCCAGTTGGCGATTCCCGCCTATTACGTGATCGCGCCGGCGGAGTGCTCCTCCAACCTGGCCCGTTTCGACGGGGTGCGCTACGGCCATCGCTGCGAGAATCCGAAGGATTTGCTGGACCTCTACACCCGCTCGCGCGGCGAAGGGTTCGGCGCGGAAGTCAAGCGGCGCATTCTGGTCGGCACCTTCGCGCTGTCGGCCGGTTATTACGACGCCTATTACCTGAAGGCGCAGCAAATTCGCCGGCTGATCAGCGACGACTTCCGGCGGGCGTTCGAGCGGGTGGACGTGATCGCCGGGCCGACCTCGCCGACCGTGGCGTTCAATCTGGGCGAGAAGGTGGACGATCCGATCACCATGTACTTGTCGGACATCTACACCATCGCGGTGAATCTGGCGGGTCTGCCAGGTCTGTCGCTGCCGGTCGGTTTCGTCGGTCAACGGCCGGTTGGCCTGCAACTCATCGGCGATTATTTCGCCGAGGACCGCTTGCTGAACGTGGCGCATCGCTACCAGCAGGTTACCGACTGGCACCAGCGCGCGCCTGCCGCGTTTGCCTGATCCCCCCTCTCCCACCGGGAGAGGGGCTGGGGGTGAGGGCTTAAGAGCGCTTCAAACTCAAGAATCAGCAGGGCCATCATGATGGAATGGGAAACTGTGATCGGGCTGGAAATCCACGCCCAACTCGCCACCAAGAGCAAGATTTTCTCCGGCGCCGCCACCGCCTACGGCGCGGAACCAAATACCCAGGCGTGCGCCATCGACCTCGGTTTGCCGGGCGTGCTGCCGGTGCTGAACCGCGAAGCGGTGCGTATGGCCGTCACGTTCGGGCTGGCCATCGGCGCCGAAGTGGCGCGGCGCTCCGTGTTCGCCCGCAAGAATTATTTCTACCCCGACCTGCCCAAGGGCTACCAAATCAGCCAGTACGAACTTCCCGTCGTTCAGAAAGGCCAGTTGACCATCGACCTGGACGACGGAACCAGCAAGGTGATCGGCATCACCCGCGCCCATCTGGAGGAAGACGCCGGCAAGTCGCTGCACGAGGATTTTCACGGCCTGTCCGGCATCGATCTCAACCGCGCCGGCACGCCGCTGCTGGAAATCGTCTCCGAGCCGGATTTGCGTTCGGCCAGGGAGGCGGTGGCGTACATGAAAAAGCTGCACCAGATGGTGGTCTATCTCGGCATCTGCGACGGCAACATGCAGGAAGGCTCGTTCCGCTGCGACGCCAACGTCTCGGTGCGGCCCAAGGGCGATCCGAAATTCGGCACCCGCGCCGAGATCAAGAATCTCAATTCCTTCCGCTTCGTCGAGCGGGCCATCGAATTCGAGATCGAGCGACAAATCGACCTGATCGAATCCGGCGGCAAGGTGGTGCAGGAAACCCGGCTGTACGACCCGGACAAGGGCGAAACCCGCTCAATGCGCGGCAAGGAGGAAGCCAACGACTACCGCTACTTCCCCGATCCCGACCTGTTGCCGCTGGTGCTGGACGAAGCGTTCATCGCCGCTACCCGCGCCAGCCTGCCAGAATTGCCGGACGCCAGGAAGCAGCGGTTCATGAGCCAATACGGGCTGTCGGCCTACGACGCCGGCGTGCTCACCGCCAGTCGCGAGTTGGGCGCTTATTACGAGGAAACCGTCGCGGCGCTGGGTGGCGAACCCAAGCTGTGCGCCAACTGGGTGATGGGCGATTTCTCGGCGTTCCTGAACAAGGACAACCGCGACGTTGCGCAAAGCCCGGTCGGCGCGGCGCAACTGGCTAGTTTGCTGCGGCGGATTCAAGACCGGACCATCTCCGGCAAGATCGCCAAGGACGTGTTCGAGGCGCTGTGGGCCGGCGAAGGTGAGACCGACGCGATCATCGAGAAACGCGGCCTGAAGCAGATCACCGACACCTCCGCCATCGAAAAAGTGATCGATGACGTCATCGCCGCCAATCCCGAGCAACTGGCGCAATATCGCGCCGGCAAGGACAAGCTGTTCGGCTTCTTCGTCGGCCAGGTGATGAAGCTGTCCAAGGGCAAAGCCAACCCGCAGCAAGTGAACGATTTGCTGGCGGAAAAGCTGAAGTAAAGCCAATCGAAACGGTGCGAACCACCCAGTCTCGCGCGTTTCAAGCGAATTCCAGGAGGTTCGCGATGCGCTTCTTCAACACGGCCGGGCCGGTCAATCCGGCCATTCACTATTGCCTGCCGCCGCTGGAACGGCTCGACCTGCAAGACGTTCTCCTGTTGATCGCGCAACAGAAATATTTCGTGCTGCACGCGCCCCGACAAACCGGAAAAACCACTTGCTTGCTGGCGCTGATGAGCCATTTGAACGCCACCGACCAATACCGCTGCGTCTATGCCAACGTCGAGATTGGTCAGTCGGCCCGCGAGGACGTTCGCCGAGGCATTCGCGCGGTCATGAGCGCCATCGCCGCTGGCGCCCGGGATTTCGCGCGAGACGATCTACCAAATCAAATCTGGCTCGATATTCTGGAACGGCAGGGCGAGGATCGCGCCTTGGAAGAGCTGCTCACCGTTTGGGCGGAACGCAGCCCGCTGCCGCTGGTGTTGTTGATCGACGAGATCGACGCTCTGGTCGGCGATACGCTGATCGCCGTGCTGCGGCAATTGCGAGCGGGATATGCCAAGCGCCCGCGTTCGTTTCCCCAAAGCGTGATCCTCTGCGGCATCCGTGACGTGCGCGACTACCGGATTCATTCCAATCAGGAGAAAGCGATCATCACGGGTGGATCGGCTTTCAACATCAAAGCCAAATCCTTGCGCCTTGGTAACTTCTCTCGGCCGGACACGGAAGCGATCTACCGGATGCACACCGTCGAAACCCGACAGGTTTTCACCGAAGAAGCGTTGGGCCGCTTCTGGGAACTGACTCAAGGTCAACCTTGGCTGGTCAATGCCCTGGGTTATGAAGCCTGTTTCGAGATGAAAGCGAATCGGGATCGCCAACGACCGATCACGCTCAAGATCGTGGACGAAGCCAAGGAAAATCTGATCCTGCGCCGGGAAACCCATCTGGACCAGTTGGCGGACAAGTTGAAAGAGGAACGGGTGCGGCGGGTGATCGAGCCGCTTCTGGCCGGCATGGAGGAGCCCCGCAACTTGTCGCTGGACGATATCGATTACGTCCGCGACCTGGGCTTGATCGCCACCGACAAGCCGGTGCGGATCGCCAATCCGATCTATGGCGAAGTCATTCCCCGGCAGTTGACCGCCGGCACCGAGGAAACGACGGTGCAGGAAACCGTCTGGTACGTTGCTCCCGACGGCCGACTTGACATGGTCAAACTGCTCTCCGCCTTCCAGCAATTCTTCCGGGAACATTCGGAGCACTGGGTGGAGCGGTTCGACTACAAGGAGGCCGGGCCGCAACTGCTGTTGCAAGCTTTCCTGCAACGGATCGTCAACGGCGGCGGGCGGATCGAGCGGGAATACGGCCTGGGGAAAATGCGGACCGATTTGCTGGTGATCTGGCCACTATCCTCAACCATCCAAAAAATCGTCCTTGAACTCAAACTGTTGCACAAGAGCCTGGAACAAACCCTGGCCGCCGGCCTGGAACAAACCTGGCAATATCTCGACCGCTGCCAGGCCGGGGAAGGTCATCTGGTGATTTTCGACCGCGCTCCGGGCAAGCTGTGGGAAGATAAACTCTTCACCCGGCGGGAGACGGTGAAAGGACGGACAATCGTCGTGTGGGGAATGTAGGAAACCCGCATCGACAACCAAAGCCAACGCGGGTTGGCCAGCACCATGGAATCCCGACACGGCGTCAAGGGCCAGTGCTGGGCATCACCCGCCAGCGTGGAGCACCGGCGGAATGCCGCCTGGATCGACGCCGAGGTTAGGTCAACTCACCGCTTCACCAGTTGGAATCCAAAGTTCGTTCCGAAGCCCCGGAAAACCGCCATGTCGATCCACAACATCGCCAGCGCCTCAAGATATCGGGCCGACCGAAGGGGTCCAACGTCGACGGGCTCGAATCCAAGCTGCGCCGCCAGGAGGGTAACCGTTTGCTTGGACTCGGCCTGGTCCCCGCAGAGGAGCATCGTCAGACCCCGTGCTCCATAGGCCGGATCCGCCATGTTCTGCCACCCGGTCGTATTGAACGCCTTGACCACATGGGCGCCCACGGCCCATTGCGCGATCTGCTCGGCGGCGGAGGTTGTATGACCGATCACAAGTCCTTGTTGCAGCCCCTCCGGCGTCATGATCACCGGGTTGGTGACATCCACGACGATCTTTCCCTCAAGGTTTCCCGCCGCAAGGATCGCATCCCTGGCGCTCTCCCATGGCACGGTCAGGACCACGATGGCGGACCGGCCCGCCGCCTCGGCCACGCTCATCGCCTTGACGTTCGGCCCCATTCCTTGAACAAGCGCCCGCACCTTCGCCCCGCCCGGATCGCGGACTCCGAAGGCCACGTCGTTTCCCGCCTTCGCCCAGCGCCCGCCGAGCGTACCGCCAACACCACCAGCCCCAAGAACGGCAATTTGCATTTCTCTACCTCTGGTCGAACGTGGATTACATCCGTTGCCTGGCATTCCGCTTCGGATGCCTGGCCAACGATCCTGGAAATCCCGTCATGCGCACCGTCGCAAGTATAGCTTTGCGCCAGCGGACCGCCAGCAACCAGGCCGATATCACCCTGACCACCGGCACGATGGCGCTGATGACGGGCCGCAGCCGGGTCTGACTGGCGCGGGTCAGGGCCGCGAACATCCGTTTCAGGACGGCGCGCTCGCCGAAGGGGTGGGGGATGGTCGCCGCCGGGCTGGACGACTGGGACATGACGCGCGTCGAACCGTTGCTCCCGGTGCTACGCTTGATACTGGGTCTTGGGCCGGAGCCATCATCGTGAATACTCTCCCTGCGATTTCCACCGAGGAGCGGCTGCGCCGCTGGCGCTTGCTGCTCGGCGGCCATGCGGCGGAAGGAACCGGCTGTTCGCTGGTTGGCGTCGATCTTGCCATCGACCGGGCGCTGGCTGCGCTCTACGACGCTGGCGCCGAGGGAGGGGACGATCTGACGCGGTCGGGTCCGCGCAAGGACGGGACCGAATCGCTGCGGCCCAACGTGGCGCGCTGGCTGGGGGACATCCGCCGGTATTTCCCCAGTACGGTGGTGCGGGCCATGCGGAAGGACGCCCTGGAACGGCTGAATCTGCGCCAGTTGCTGCTGGAGCCGGAACTGCTGGAAGCGGTCGAGCCGGACGTGCGTCTGGTGGCCAATTTGATCGCCCTGCGCGGGGTCATTCCGGCGTCGACCAGGGAAACGGCGCGACCTCTCGCCTGGCGCTGCTGGATGTTCCCAGCTTCGCCTGCACGCCGGATTTGTTCCCCGATCTGATGGCCGCTGCCATCAAGCGCGAGGACATCGCGCAATGGGCGGCGCGGCATGAACTGGCGACCGCCCGGCCGGCGGGAGCCGGGTTTTGATCCTGGTGGAGGGGGTTCCGGAATGCGCCTGCGTTACTACCGTCATACTCAGTTCGGCGCCGTCGTGGCGGGGATTCTGCTGTCGCTGTCGGCCGTTGCCGTCGGCGCGGAGTTGATGACCGGGCCGTCGGCGTTGACGGTGGTGGGACCGGTGTTGATGGCGGTGTTCCTGTTGTTGTTCGGTACGCTCACCGTCGAGATCGACGAGACGCATCTGCGGTTTCGGTTCGGGATCGGCCTGATTCGCAAAAGCATTCCCCTGGCGGAGATCGTGGAGGCGCGACCGGTTCGCACCACCTGGGCCGACGGCTGGGGCATCCATTACACCGCGCGCGGCTGGTTGTACAACGTGTCGGGCTGGGAGGCGGTCGAGATCACCTTGGTGTCAGGCCAGCGGCTGCGGCTGGGCACCGACGAACCGCAGCATCTTACTCAGGCGTTGTTGGCGGCCAGGGTTTTCCGGTCGCCGGTCAGGGGCACCATCGGCTGAAAAATTCTAGTGGGCTGCCGCACAAGTTTTGATAGGTTCTCGTTCCCACGCTCCAGCGTGGGAATGCTGACAAGCCGCTCCAGCGGCCCGAATTCCCAATAAAATCGCGATGCTGGAGCGTCTGGACGTGCTCCCACGCTGGAGCGTGGGAGCCAGGCTCGCTAAGCGCTACCTGTCAGAATTTATGCGTCAATCCACTAGTTTGATAAGAGGTTATACTGGTCCGCCTCGCCGCCCTGGACCAACCGTTCCGCGACCGGACCGCACCAGCGCCAGAAGAAGGCCGGGGTGTAGACGAGGTCGAGCAGGGTCGAAGTGACCAGGCCGGCGAGCATGACCACGGCCATCGGCTGGAGGATTTCCTTGCCCGGCTCGCCGGCGGCGACGGCCAGCGGAATCAGACCCAGGGCGGCCGTCGTCGTCGTCATCAACACCGGCACCAGCCGTTCGAGGGAACCCCGGACGATCATCGCCCTGGAAAAGGTTTCGCCTTCGTACCGCATCAGATGCAGGTAATGATGGATCATCATGATGCCGTTGCGGAGCGAAATCCCGGTCAGGGTGATGAACCCCATCAGGCTGGCGATGGAAAAGACCCCGGTCGTGAACCCGATGACCGCGACCGCGCCGATCATCGCCTGGGGAATGTTCATCAGGATGCAGATCACGATCCGATGCGACCGGAAGTGGTTGTAGAGGATCACGTACATCAGCAGCAGCGACACCATCGACAGCAAGCCGATGATCCGGGTGGCCTGTTGTTGCGCCTCGAACTGTCCACCGTAGGTCACGAAGTAGCCGGTGGGCAGTTGAACCCGCGCCCCGACGGCGTCCCGAAGATCGGCGATGGTTCCGCCGAGGTCGCGCCCGGCGACGTTGGCCTGAATCACGATGCGGCGCTGGCCGTTCTCGCGCAGAATCTGGTTGGGTCCGGTCCCGGCGATCACGTCGGCGACGGCGCGCAGCGGGACCTTGGCCCCGGTCGGCGTGTCGATCAGCATGTCGGCCAGCGTTTGCTCGTCGCCGCGATACTCGTCGTTCAGCTTGACCACGACGGCGAACGTCTTCTGGCCGTCCAGCACCTCGGTGACGGTCTTGCCGTACAGGGCGGCTTCCAGCGTCCGCGCCAGATCGCCGACCTGAATGCCATAGGTCTTGGCGGCGTCGCGGTGAATTCGAATGCGGATCTGCGGAATGAGCACCTGCTTCTCGACGAACAGGTCGGTCACGCCGGGCACCGTCGCCATGACCGCGCGCACCTCCTCGGCCTTCGCCCGCAGCGTCGCCAGGTCGTCGCCGAACACCTTGACGGCGACCTGGGCGTTCACGCCGGACAGCAAATGATCCAGCCGGTGCGAAATCGGCTGACCGACGTTGATGACCATGCCGGGGAAGCGGCCGAGCCGCTCGCGGATCTCGGCCACCACCGCCGGCTGGGGCCGACCGCCGGGCTTGAAATCCACCTCCAGTTCCGACGAGTACACGCCTTCCGCGTGTTCGTCCAGTTCCGCCCGGCCGGTGCGGCGGCTGACCAGCGCCACTTCGCCGATGGCCAGCAGTTCCTTTTCGGCCAGGGCGCCGATGCGGTTGCTTTCCGACAGCGACGTGCCCGGCGCGGCGATCAGGGTGACGGTGATGGTACCCTCGTTGAACGGCGGGAGAAACTCGCGGCCCAGTTGGGTCGCGGCGTAAAGGGCGACCAGCGCCAGCCCGTAGAACGCGCCCATGACCCAGTTGGGATGGCGGAGCGTGAAATCGAGTTGCATCCGGTCGATGGCCTTGAGTCGGCGCACGATCCAGGAATCGCCCGCCTCGCCGCCGTGGAAGACCAGGCCCCGCGCTTCGAGCCGGGCGCGCGCGCGGTCGAAATAGCGGCCCAGCAACACCGCCGCCAGGGCGGGCGTCACGGTCAGGGACACCACGAGCGAGGCCAGCACCGACACGATGTAGGCGATGCCCATCGGCGCGAAGATGCGCCCTTCGATGCCGCTCAGTTGAAACAGCGGGATGAAGACGATCACCATCAGGATCGTCGCGTAGACCAGCGTGGAGCGGACTTCGTTCGAGGCGTCTTGGATGACGCGCAGCGGATGCAACCGCTGCTCCGCCGGGCGGGCGGCGTTCTCGCGCAGCCGTCGGAAGACGTTCTCGATGTCGATGATCGAATCGTCCACCAGTTCGCCGATGGCGATGGCCAAACCACCCAGGGTCATGGTGTTGATGCCGATGTCGGCGAACTTGAAGACGATGAAGGTGACGATGAAGGAAAGCGGAATCGCGACCAGCGAGATGAGCGTGGTCCGGGCGTTGAGCAGGAACAGAACCAGTACGACGGTGACCAGGATAGCGGCGTCGCGCATGGCCTCGATCACGCTCGCGATGCTGGCCTCGATGAAATGCTGCTGGCGGAACACGTCGTCGTCCAGTTCCACCCCCGGCGGCAGGGCGGCGCGCAGCTCGGCCATGGCTTTTTCGATGGTTCGGGTCAGCGCCACCGTATCCTGCCCCGGCTGCTTCGACACCATGACGATGACGCCGGGTTCCGCATTGATGGAGGCATCGCCGCGCTTGACCTGGATACCTTCCAGCACCCGCGCCACGTTGCCGACCGCGATCGGCGTGCCCTGGCGGGTCGTCACCACGGCGTCGGCGAATTCCGCGACGTTCCGGACCCGCCCGATGTTGCGGACCAGGAATTCCTGGCTCTGCTTCTCGATGAACCCGCCGGTGCTGTTCTCGTTGGCGTTGGCGACGGCGCGTTCGACCTCTTCCAGGGTCAGGTCGTAGGCGCGGAGTTTTTCCGCGTCGACCTGCACTTGATATTGCATCCGGCCGCCGCCGATGGGAATGGCGTTGGCCACGCCGGGAATCGACAGCAGGCGCGGGCGCACCGTCCAGTCGGCCAGCAGGCGCAATTGCACCGGCGGGACGTTCCTGCTTTTGAGGCCGATCAGCATGATTTCGCCCATGATCGACGAGATCGGCCCCATGCGCGGCTCGATGCCGGCGGGCAGGCGGTCGCGGGTGGCGGCGAGCTTCTCGCCGACCAGTTGCCGCGCCAGGTAAATGTCCATGCCCCAGTCGAATTCCACGAAGACGATGGAAAGTCCCACCCCGGAGACCGAGCGGACCCGCCGCACGCCGGTCGAGCCATTCAGGGCGGTTTCGATGGGGAAGGTGACCAGGGTTTCCACCTCCTCGGGCGCCAGGCCTTCCGCTTCCGTCAGCACCGTGACTTGCGGCCGGTTGAGGTCGGGCAACACGTCCACCGGCAATCGCGCCATCTCGTAAAGGCCGTAGAGCGTGAGCGCGAACGCCGCCGCCAGCACGAAGAGGCGATTTTCAATCGAGAAGTGGATGAGTCGTTTGAGCATGGTCTTGCGGTTCCCGGCCTCTCGCAATCGGGGTGGCAGGATCGGTGAGTGGGCGGGCTGGACGGGCGCCGTCGCCTTCGCTGGGAACGGCGCGGGAGGGCGGCCTCGGCGCGTCAGCGGCTCGGTTTCCCCGCAACCTGTTGCCGGATGCCGGCGATCTCGGTCTTGAACCGGGCGAGGACGGCGCGGGTCTGGACGGCGTCGCCGGCGTCGCCGAATTTGTCGAGCAGGCCCGCCTGTTGGCGGATGCGGCCGATGGCGGCGTCGAGCGCCTTGGTTTCCGCTGGGCCGAGACCGGCCACTTTCCCCGGCAGCGCGGCGAGCAGATCGCGGGCGGCAAACGCTTCGCGGTGGACCTTGGCCAGCTTGCCGGCGGCGAGGGCCTGATCGATGGCCGCGACCCGTTGATCCACAGCGGCGAGGATGCCGTCGACGGTCGCCGGGATGGCGACCGGCTCATCGCCTCCATGGGGTTGCCCGTGGTCAGCGGCGGACGCGGTTTTGTCCGATTTCGGGGGCGCTACCTCAATGCCGAACGGCGCGAACACCGGACGCCCGTCAATTTGCACCTGGGCGAACAGCTTCTGGTAACCGCCGGTGGCGAAGTTGGTTTGGAATTCCAGGGTCGGCCCGCCGCGCTCGGCGGCCGTTCCAGGTTCCTGGCCCAGCGGATGGACGTGGGCGATTTCGGTGCGATCGGCGTTGAAGCCCACCAGATGCGCGAACGCGCCCATGACCGGCTCCAGTTTGGCGAAAGGCTTGCTGTCCGGGTCGGTCACGGTCAACCAGGCCTTGTGGGGATGACCGGCGGTGGGTGGCTCTTCCTCGAATTTCAACGCGAACCGGTAACCCGCCGCGGTCGTTGTCCGATTGACGGCTTTGTCGACCGCCGTCGGCGTACCCGCCACCGTGAAACGGGTTACGGCGTATTCCTGCTGGTTGGCGGCGACCGGGAGCAGATCGGCGAAGACCCGGTATTCGCCCGCCTTGCCGGGGGTGAGGGCGAAGGTGTAGGTCCCCGGCGCGGGTCCGGGCTTCGGGTGCTCGTGATGGTAGTCGCTCAGGCTCGGATCGACGATGAGCAGATGAACCTTCTCGGTGTGCGCAACCTGTAGGTCGGCGAGAGTGACCGGCTTGCCGTCCTTGGCGACCAGCGACAACGTGAAGGTCGCCGGTTCGCCGACCTTCAGCCCACCGGTCGGGGCGATGGAGGCGCTGATCGTGGCGGGACCGGATTCATGGTGAGCGCCATGGTCGTGGCTTTCGGCGGCCTGCGCTGGGGTGTTGGCGGCAGCGATGGACAGCACGGCCACGGCAAGGAGAGCGGTTATGGAAATTCGGAATTTCATGGGCGCCTCTCGAAAGATTGGGGTAAACACATCGGGCTGGAACGTGGATCGGACGGTTGCCATCGACGGCGTTGGTCGGGTTACCGGACCGGCGGGCTATCTTCCGCCGTCGACAGGGGCTTGGACATGCGGACCTGATAGGTTCCCTGGACGACGACGCGGTCGCCGGGTTTGAGCGTTCCTTCGTCGGCCAACAGCAGCCGGTCGCTCAGGCGTTCCAGAATTCGCACCGGTCGCGCGGCGAACCGCTCGCCGCCGGTCTTGACGTAGACCACGGGTTGACCGTCAAGATCGACCAGCGCCGATTTGGGCACCGCGATTCCCGATACCGCGGCGCCGGTTTCGATGTAGACGCGCCCGAACATTCCGCCGAAGAGGCGGCCCGTGGCATTGGGCACGGCAAAGAGCACTGGCAGGGCGCGCGTTCGTTCGTCGACGACGGCGCCGCGCGAAACGAGGCGGGCGGGGAACGACTCGCCGGGAAACGCTTCCACGGTGAAGAACGCCCGCTGGGCGGCCAGGATCGCGGCGACGTCGGTCTCGAAGACGCTGGCCTCGACCAGCAGTTCGGACGTGTCGACGATCTGGAAGAGTGGTTTGTCGCGGCTGACGTTTTCACCGATGGTGACGTGCGTGCGCGAGATCATCCCGTCCAGCGGCGCGCGAATGATTCGGCGCTTCTGGGCGAGAATGCCCGTGGTCGAGGCGGAATCGAGCAGCGCTACCTGCTCGACGAAGCCGTCGCGCCTGGCCCTGGCCACCTCCAGGGCGTTGCGGGCGGCGGTGATGTCCTTGTCCGTGGCCACGCCCGCCAGCTTGGTCAGGCGGTCGTACTCGCGCTGGGCGAGCGCCAGACTCGCCTCGGCCTGCCGCAAATCGCTGGCGGCGCGGGCGCGCTCGGTCGCGATCGTGACGAGATCGGGCGCCGCGATGGATTCCTCGACGATGGCGATGACTTGATCCCGCTTCACCCGCTCGCCGAGGGCGGGGATCTTGTAGTCGCCGGCGGCGATCAGGCGACCTTCCTGTGGCGCCGTCACGATGGCCTCGCGTTCGGAACGGACCAGGGTGCGGCCCAGGACGCGGAGGATGCGGGGAACGGTTTCCAGCCGCGCGCGGGTCGTCTCGATCCGGGCCAGCAACTGCGTCTCGATGGGGACGTGGAGAGGCGCGGTGGGCGATGCGATGGCGGCGGTCGTCAAGCCGGCGCCGGAATGATCCTCACCCTCGTGGGCTGGAGCGGACGGCGCGACCACCGCCAGGGCCGAGGCGACCAGCAGGCCGAGCGGGTTTCGAGTCACGCGGCGGCTCCCTTACGGGCGGTCAGACGGCCCGCCACGAACGCGGCGATCAGCAACACGGCACCGACGCCCGCCAGCGCCGCTGGCCGGAGAGATGCCGTTCCGTCGCGGCGGAGGGAGGGGTTACCGACGGCCGGGTTGGACGGGGGCGGGCTGGCCTGAAATCCGGTCAGGCCGATCAGGTCCGTGTCGTCGCCCGCCGTCACGTCGAACAACCACGACATCGGCGCGGCGGTCGCGGGGGTGACGGCGGCGCTGTAAACGCCGCCCGGACCGCCGGATTTGGGCGCGAACGCGACGGTGACGCTCTGGTCGCCCTCGGAAAGGCTAGCGCCGACGGTGGCGTCGGCAACCGGGCGATTGGTCTCGACGGAAACCAGATAGAGAGTCACCGATACGGTTTCGCCCGGCGCGAACGGCGGGTATTTCAAAACCGCTTCAAACAGCGCGCCGGCGGCACTGGTCGCCAAAAGGGCGTTGCCCGGCATGGAAACGGCGGCGGGGCCGGACCCGCCATGGTCCTCCCCTTCGTGAGCGAGCGCTGGAAAGGACCGGGCGGCGGCGCAGGCGATCAGCAGGGCCGCGAGCCATGGGGCCGCGCGGCGAGTCGGATATCGATTCATAGCTACGCTTCGCGTCGAGGAACGAGGATGTTGGGATGCGTCCCCTGTCCACGCCAGGAGGATGGGAAACTGGTTGGAAACCACCCAGGACGGGCGATGGGTCGCGTCCGGTTCCCTGGACCGGACGGCGGCGAAACGGTCAACCGTGTCCCGCCAGCGCTTGCAACACCGGGTCTTCCGCCTCGATGGCGGCCAGCAGTTCGCGGCTCCAGTCGTCGGCCAGCACCAGCCGCTCGTAGTCGAACGCCTGTTGCAGCGGGTGGTTGAGGATCAGCCAGTCGCCTTCGTCCCCTCCGGGCAGCACTCCGGCGAAGTGAAAGCCCAGCCGCTCCCAGTCGGGAGCGAAATCCGGCAAGGCCGGATCGCCCAGATTCAGATACAGCAACACGCATTCCATGCCTTGGCGGCGGAGTTCCAGCAACTGCCCGGCCACGACGCGGGCCGCGTCCCCACCCAACTGACGCAAGGTGAGGATCGCGGTTCCAAGATAGGCCTTGGCGGTGGTTTCCCAGCGGCTGGTCGCGGCGGCGGGGGGCTGGCCCGGCGCGAACGAGACGGGGCGGTCGAGCCGGTCGTAAATCCGGGTCAACAGGTTCCGATAGCGCGACGGCGGATAAAGGGTTCGGGCCGGCGCGGGTTGCAGGGCGCGATACGCCAGCACGCAGCTTTCCCGTTGCCGCAGCCGGTCGGCGATGCCGTGAAACGACAGGCTGGCCGGGGCCAGTCCCAGCAGCAGGCCGCAGGGACGGAAATCCAGCCGGGCGCAAAGGTGCTGGCTGAAAGGATGCGAGGTGACCGCGTTGGCGTTGACGCCGTGCCAGCCCTGCCGCGCCGCCCAGTCCAGCAGCCATTCGCTCAACTGGCGGGCGATGCCCCCGCTCCGGTAGCGGGGGGAGACGGCGGCGACGCCCAGCTCGCCCGTTCGCGCGTCGGAGCCGGAGCGGATCAGCGCCGCATGGCCGAGCAACTCGCCGTCCGCCGCGACCGCGACCGCCGAGATCAGCTCACCGCTGGCGTTCATCGCCGCCAGCCGCTCCGGGTAGTAAACGAAGTCGTAGACGTAGGAATAGCCGTAACAGGCATGGATGCAGCGGGAGACCGCCAAGGCGTCGCCGGCTTGCGGGCGGCGAATGGCGAAGGCCGGGGTCGTCGCCGGCGCGAGTGGCGCGACGGGCGGTGACTCCGCCTCCACCCGGGGCGTGGCCAGATACTTGATCAGTTGCCATTCCTGGCCTTCCTTGCCCAGATTGAGCCAGCAGGCTTCGTCGAACGCGCGCCGCATCAGATAGGCGCTCAGGCCGTCCAGATGGGTTTCCGGCTGGTCCGGGTCGTACTCGGGCCAGCGGGAGCAATCCAGCGGCGACCCGTGGTGGCGCAGGCGCAGGATCAACCGGGTGGCCTCCGGCTCGCACACCAGTTCCAGGGTGGCGGTTTCGTCGTCGGCCAGCCCGATGAACTGGGCGACCGCTTCCTCGGTCCCCAGTTCGATGGCGCGACAGGCGGGCGGATCGAAACCGCTCTCCTGGGCGACGGCGCGGGCGTGCGCGCGGGCCAGGGGAATCGAGCGCAAGCGCGCCGGGACGATCAGTCGGCTGAGGTCGGTCGTCGCCATGGTTTAGCCGGTCATCCGCTGGTCGACGATAGGCTTGAGCTTGCCGGTGCGCGGGTTGGTTTCCAGCCGGCCGGAACCGACCCACTCGAAACGCGGCGGATGAATCGCGCCGCGCCGCTGCTCCTCGCGCAGCGTGGGCCGGGCGGCGCGCAAGGCGTCGATCAGCCGTTCGTTCCAGACCGCCTGCGCCTCGGCCGGCAGGGACGCGGCGACCCGAACGGTCAATTCGTCCCGCTGGTCGTAATGGCGGATCAGCAATTGAAAGCCGCTGGCGTTCAATTCGGCCTGGAACGGCGCCAGCACCGCGCGCACGTCCTCGTAGTACAGGGACACCACGCCGACGCGCGCCCCTTCCTCAGAGCGGCCCAGCAGGCGGAATTTGCGGTCGGCCAGCCCCGCCGGTTCGGCCCATTCCGCCCGGTCGCCGGCCGGATAGCGAATGATCGGCATCAGCAGCCGGGTCAGATTCGTGATCAGGACCTTGCCGGGTTGACCCGGCTCGGTGATCGGCTGGCCATTGCCCTCGTCGACGATTTCCACCAGGGTCGCCGTTCCAAAGACGCGATGTTCGTTCCAGCCGCAATCGGGACTGGCGTAACCGAGCAGACCGGCATCGACGCTGGCGTAGCCGATGGAGGCGATGCCGGCGTTGGGAAACACCCGCCGCAACGAGACCGCCTGATCGGGATAGAGGGTTTCGCCACCGAACAGGATGCGCCGCACCGAGGGCAGCGCGACGCCTTCGCCCGCCAGCGTGGCGGCCAGGCCCAGCAGGGTGGTCGGCACGCCGGCCAGGGTTTCCACCGCGAAATGGGTGACGGTGTGCCGCAGCGTGTCGGCGTCCACCCGCCCGGCCAGCGGGAAGTGCACGACCGGCACTCCGCAGCGTTCCAGCGAATGGGTGATGAACAGGAACGAAGCGTAGAGATCGCCGGCGTAGAACAGGTTGGCGAGCCGCTCGCCGGGGCGCAGGCCACTCGCCGCCATGCCCCGCCCGAATCCTTCGCACAGGCTGTCCCATTCGCTGGCGCGGAAAATGGAGAATTTGGGCTTGCCGGTGGTGCCGCCGCTTTTGAAGGCCGTGCCATCGGTCATCCGGCCGGTCAGCACCGCGCCGGTTTCCGCCGCTTCCCAGAAGGTCTTGCTGTCCACCGGCGGCAGATCGGTCAGCGTCCAGCCGCTCTCCGGCAAACCGGCATGGAGCGCGCGGTAGTAGGGCGACCGGGACCGCGCCAGGGCGACGATGGTTTCGAGTTCGTAGGCGATCATGACGGGCGCTCCTGGCGCAGATCGACGACATGCTGAAGCTTGCCGCTGGTCGGGGTCGCGATGAATCGCGCCAGCGGCAACCGCTCCACGCTGAATTCGGTCAGGCCGCGCTCCACCACGAACTCGCGCAGGTCGTGGTAATGAGCCAGCACCAACGCGCGGGCCTGGCTGGCCTCCAGGGCGGTCCGGTCGGACAGGCGCAACGTGATGCGCGACCGGCCCTCGCCCTGGGTCAGCACGATCTGGATTGCGCCGTCGTAGCCGGCCTGCTCGGCCAGGATAGCGGCGAACGTCGCGTAGCTGAAGAAATAGGGCGCGCGGAAGATATCGCCGTGGCGACCCAGCAACTCGAAGCGGGGTGCGCGGCGGCCACAGGGACAGATGCCGGCCACCCAGCGGCCCAGATCGCCGGTTTCGTAGCGGCGGATTGCCTGGGCGGTCCGCGCCAGCGGTGTGACCACCAGCCGCCCCACTTCGTCCGCCGCGACCGGACGGTCGGCGTCGAGGGCCAGAATCTCCAGGTGCTGAGTGCTCAGCAGGTGATGGACGCCGCCCGCGCAATGCGGGCACTGGTAGCCCATCGGTCCGGCGTCGTTGCTGCCATAGGCGGCGGAGCGGATGATGGCCACGCCAAATTCCCGATGCAGCCGCGCCCGTTCGACGGGTGGAAAATGTTCGCCACCGTAGAAGATCTTGCGCACCCCGCCATAGCGCTGCAGCCGTTCGCCCTGTTCGTGGAACAGCTTCACCAGGTAGAACGGCATACCCAGCAGGGTATCGACCTGGAAGCGTTCGATGATGGCCGCCACTTCGGCCAGATCGTCGATGGCGGTCATCGGCAGTTGCACGGCCCGCAACTGCTCCAGGGCGCTCCAGAAACTGATGAAGCCGCCGTACAGGTGGCCGGCGAAAAACAGGTTCATGCAGCGGTCGCGGATCGGATCGAGGCCGGCGGCGTACAGGCCATCGCCAGCGGCGCGCATTTGCCGGGCGTAATCGGCGTGGCTGAACACCGACACCTTGGGATCGCCGGAGCTGCCGCCGCTCTTGAAATACAACTGGGCGGCGGCATCGATGGGCAGCGCCAGGAACCCGGCCTTGTCCATCACCGGCGCGGCGGCGGCGTCCGGGGGTAACGACGGCGGCGTTTCCAGTTCCGCGAAACTGGTGATGCCCTGGACGCTGGCCGGCAGTTCCAGCGAGACCCGCCGGGCGTAGCGTTGCAGGCTGTAGACCCCGTCGTGCGGTTCGCCGAAGTAGCCGCCGACCTGTTCGCCAGGCCGGGCGACGCGGGTGACGCCCGCGGCCAGCAGGGCGCGGCTCAGTTCGGCCAGCCGCTCCAACGGGCAGGCCAGCCCGGCGGTTTGCAGCCAGGCCCGCAGCGGCCGCAGGGTCGGGACGATGGCCGTCATCGGCAACGGCTTGATCCAGAGGGTGCGGAACAGGGGCGAGGCGCGCAGGCCGGGTTTCGGCTCGACCAGCAAGCGCCAACTCCGGTCCGGCGCCTCGATGACCCGGCTGCCGTCGATGGCGCCGTCCAGCCGGCACAGTTCGCGGGTGGTGGTGATCTCGGCCTGTTCGTGCGGACCGGGCGGTTGGCCGCGCGGGACGGTGGGAGCGACTTCGGCCAGCGCCGCCGCGAACCGCCCGGCGAAGGCGTGCAGCGCGGCCGGATCGTCGGTTTCCAGATACAGGCACTGCGGGCTGGAACAGGCCTGCTGCTCGATGAAGCAGACATCGTGGGCCAGCGCCCGCAGCGCGGCGGGATCGGCGCTCGATTCCCGCGCGACGTAGGCGAAGGAAATCCGGTGGCCCCATTCGATCAGCCGCGCCGCCGGTGGAGTCATGGCGCGCACCGCCGCGACCGCGTCCTCGCCGCCCCAGACCGCCACGCCATCGCACAGCGCGAACAGGGCGCTCAAGACTTCGGGCTGGCGCGAGGACAGCCGCAGCACGTAGACGAACGGCTTCAGGGTCGGCTCCCGCTCCACCAGGGCGCGCAGCAGTTTCTGGGTGAACAGACCGTCCCGGCGGCTGGTCTTGAGCAGGTTGACGTTGCCGGCCAGCAGTCCTTCCAGCAGGCTCATGGTGGCCACGCCGCGCGCGTTGGCCGGGGTGACGTGACCGAGTACGCCGAGCGGCGCCCAGGCTTCGAAGCGGTGATCGGCATAGTCGATCCGGCGCGGGGTGAACGGGGCCGGATCGCCGAAGGCGCGCAGTACCTGGTATTCCAGTGTTTCGGCGCGCAGAAATTCGGCCAGGGTCGCCAGGGTCGCGACGGCGTCGTCCGGCGCGTCCCCGGTTTGCGCCAGTTCGTCGGCCAGCGTGTGGTACAGCGGGCCGCGCCGGGCGAGTTCGGCCGCCAGCGCGGCGCCGGCGCGGTACAGGGCCGACAGGTCAAGGGAGTGTTGGCAGTCCTCGGCCAGGATCGCGGCCAGGTTGGGCAGCCGGTCGGTCAGTTCGCGGTCGTCGATCCAGTCGCCGCGCCAGAGATGAGTGGGCGCCATGACGTTCCCTCCTATTTCAGCAGCTCGGCGGCGGCCATCGCGCAACTGCGGTTCTTGGCCGTGCCGGCGCGGCCCAGCAACTCAAAATACGGGGTCTGCAAGCCGCAGCCGCAGTCCTCGCCCGGCCGCCATTGGATCAGGTCGCCCATCAGGACGCTGTGGGCTGGGACCGAGGTGATGTAGGGGGAAACCGCGTGCAGGAAGCCGGTCTGGCCCGGCCCCAGCGGTTCCAGCGTCGCCACGTCGCGGGCGAACACCCGCGCGTAGACCGGGACGTGCAGCCGGTGACGGTCGCATTCGATGGAGGGGACGCTGTATTCCACCGCCCCGTAGCCGTCGCGGATGCGGAGATTGGGAATGCCCAGCCAGTCCTCGATCAGCGCGTACAACTCGGTTTTGGGCACGGCGCGCTGGGCGTCCTTCTTCCAGCCGCCGCCGAAAAATACCAGCGATGCGGGGTTCAGACGCGGCTTGTCCAGTTCCAGCGCCCGCATCCGCTCCAGGGTGGCGTGCAGGAAGGCGGGAAAGCCGAGCAGCCGCACCGGCAGGCCTTCGTCGGCGTAGTCCTGGAGGGCGCGGATACAGCCGAAGGGATCGTATTCGTGCCGACCGCCGCCGATGTGGCGCAAGGCGTAAGCGACCCGGTGGACCGGCGCGAAGCGCGCCAGGAACTGGTTGGTGAAGGCGGTGCCCACCTGGCTGCCGGTCACCGGTTCGTAGTTGAAAATCAGATAGTTGGTCGGCCGGTCCGGCGTATGCCAGCCGTAGCGGGCGAAGATGCGCGCCACCATGGCCTGACCGACGCCGAGCGTCCAGGCGTCGAAGAACATCTGCGATTTCTGGCCGGTGGTGCCGGAGGAAGTCAGGCGCGTGGTGATGGCCGCCCGGTCGATGGACAGCACTTCGTGCTGCTTGAAGAAGTTGGCGTGGATCGGCGGAATATTGGCACAGTCGGCGACGGTTTCCAGCCGCTCCGGCGCGAAACCCAGCAGCGCCGTCAGGCGGGCGTAGAACGGGCAACGGGCGATGTGCCAGGCGCAGATTTCCCGCATGGCGCGGACGAACAGGGCGTCGCTGGCGGCATCCTGGCGGTACGGGTCGGGCAGGGTGCAAAGTTCGGCGGCGGCGGCCAGCCGGACCGGATCGGGCGGAGTCAAAGCGGGCATCAGGGTCCTCCAGGCGGGGGCGAAGCGGCGGGCGGAACCGCCTGCTGGCGGCGCAGCGCCGGGGTCGGCCAACTGCCGCGCAACGCCCAGTAATAGAACAGCAGCCCGGTCAGGGCGACGGTCAGTTCGTCCCAGCCCTTGTCCGACAGAATTCCCAGACCGTTGAATTCCCGGCCGCCGATCCAGGATAGCGCGGCCACGGCGAACAGATAACCGACCAGCCAGGCGCCGCCCCGCCAGTGTCGGTGCCAGTCCGGCCAGCCGGCGCGGTGCTGGTAGTACAGAAAAATTGGCAGGCCGGCGGCGATCAGCAACAACAATTGTCCCGGCTTGGGCCAGCTCGACCAGTACAGCAGCAGCGTGATCACCACGAAACTCAGGGGCGCGGCCCCGCGCAGGCCGGGCATCCGAACCGCGTCGTCGTCGTGGCTCCAGCGGCGCAGCGCCAGGGCGGCGGCCGGCGCGGCGATGAACGTCAGGGTCAGCATGACACCGATCATCCCGGCCAGAAAACCCCAGCCGCGAAACAGCCAGAGGAAACCCAGACCGATGAAGAAGCACAGCAACAGCGCCCGGCGCGGATTCTGGTAGCGCGGGTCCACCCGCCTGGCCCAGGCCGGCATGTAACCGGATTCGCTCATGCCCAGGGCCATGCGGCTGGTGGCGGTCAGGCATACCGTGCCCGAACCGCTCGGCGACACGACGGCGTCGGCGTAGATCAGCAGCACGATCAGATTCAGGTTCAGCGTCAGGGCCAGATCGAGAAAGGGTGAACCGAAGCGCAGTCCTTTCCAGCCGTGAGCCTGGATTTGGACAGGGTCCACCGCGCCGATGAAGGCAACTTGCAGGCACAGGTAGACCAGCAGACAGATGGCAAAGGTCAGGAACAGTGCCCGAGGGAGGCTGCGCCGGGGATCGACCGCCTCGCCGGCCATATTCGCGGCCTGCTGGAAGCCGTTGAAGGTGTAGACGATGCCGCCGACCGAGACGGCGGAGAGCACCGCGCTCCAACCGTTGGGCGCGAATTCGGCCGAACCGAGGCCGAAGTTTTCCGGGTGGCAACGTTCGGCCAACAGCAGGCCGGCAGTGAGCAGCGGGGTGATCAGCTTGAACAGGGTGACGACGGTGGTGGTGCTCAGCAACAGCTTGAGCGACCAGTAGTTGAGCAGCAGATAGCCGACCATGAAGCCGCTGGCCACGAACAGGCCGGTCGGGGTCATTTGCTGGGTGGCCGAATCGAGCAGGCCATGCAGCGCGGGCTGGTCCGCCAGATACGCCACCGTGGCCGAGGCTTCCGAGGGGATCACCGCCACGAAACCCAGCCAGTTGATCCAGGCGATGATGAAGCTGGCCAGCGAACCGTGCGTGTATTCCAGGTAGCGACCCAGGCCGCCGGAAGCCGGCAGACGGGCGCTGACTTCGGCCAGGCACAGGCCGATGAGCATCATCGCCGCCGCGCCGATCAACCAGGACACGATGGCCGCCGGCCCGGCGATCTGGGCGGCGCGGTAGGCGGCGAACAGCCAGCCGGAGCCGATGGTGGTGGTGACGCCGATGAAGGTCAGACCGATGACGCCGATACGGCGCTGGAGCGGTTCGTCCTGAAGCAGCATGGCGTTGTCCCCCTCGGCGGTGATTCCCGACAATCGAAGGTGTTTTTATTCCCTTGATCCAGACGGAATGACTATATCACGATTGGGTGAATCCGGCCAGGTAATGATCCAGTAGCGAGCTGGTGACCTCCTGAAGCGGTCGTCCGCCGGCCATTTCCAGCTTCTGGTCGAAACCCAGGATGCAGATGCCGTGAACCCCGCTCCACAGGGCCCGGGCGGCCAGGGCGATATCCTCCGGAGACCGCCGGGGACAGAGCCGCGCCAGTTGTTGCTGCGCCAACGCGAACATGCCCGCCACCTTATCGGTGAGGGACTCGGGCACGGGTTGACCCTCCGGCATCCGGTGCTGGTAAATGGCCAGCCAGCGGTGGGTTTCGGTCAGGGCGAAGGTGATGTAAGTCTGCGCCAGCGCTTGAATGGCGGCGGCCGGCGGCTGATCGGCGATGGCGGCGAGCAACCGGGCTTGCAGGCTTTCCAGCGTTCGCTCGTTCATCTGGACGATCAAATCGTCCAGATTGCGAAACACCATATACAGACTGCCGACCGTGTAGCCGATGTGGCCCACCACCTTGCGGGTGCTCAGGCCGGCCAGGCCGTGCTCGGCGACCAGGTGCTCGGCGGCTTGCAGCGCGATTTCTCGCAGTTCCTCGCGCGTGTGTTCGTTGCGTCTACCCATGGCCATGCTCCGGCTGTGACGGGCCGCCTAACCGCGACGGCGCCGCCAGAGGGCGTCCAGGCCCGGCGGGAACACCCGCAAATCGGCCTGGGCTTGCGCTTCCCGCATCGCCTGGTGCATCAGGGCGATATTGATCTGGGCGCGCTGTTTGAGAAGTTCCGCCTTGAGTTTAGTCAGTTCGCTGGGTCCCGCCAGCAATTCCCGTTCGATCCGCGCCCGCTCCTGGGCGTATTGCCGATGCAGGCGGGCGATGGCGGCGGGGTCCACGCCTTGACGCGGATCGTAGCGGAACCGCTGCTCCAGCGCCTGACGCCAGCCCAGCAACGCCGCTGCCCGCCGCTGGCCCAGCCGCTGGCCGAAGCCGGGCACGGTTTTCAACGCCTCGGGGGTAACATCGGCGGCGGTTTCGATGCCGTAGGAGGCCAACGCCATCTGGTCGGTGGTGAGAATGCCGGGAATCTGAGCGGCGTCGATGAAGTAGCTCTCCAGAAACGCCCGCAATTGAATCTGGCGCTGATCGGTTTCGATCCGCCGCGCGTCCCGCTGCAACTCGGCCGCCAGCGCGCGATGCCGGTCGCGCAAGGCGGTCAGGGCCTGCAAGCGGGCCGCGAACGCGTGCCCGGTCGCCTGTTGGCTCCAGGCGGCGCGCAGTTCCACCCACTCCTGGCGCGCGGCGAACAGCGCCAGCCGGCGCCGTTGCATCTCGCGGCGGACCGCATCGTCCCGCAGCAGCGACCAGGCCACGGCCGCCAGCGGCAGCCACAGCCAGACCAACCGCCCACGGACGAGCGTCGCCGCCAATGCCGCGCCGCCGATGGCCACCGCCTTGAGCGCGTTGACGCGCTGGATTCGTCGCAAGCCGTTTGGAAGCGGGGTGGGAGTAACCCCGGCGCCAGGCGCGGGCGTCGGCATCGCTTCGTCGGGGGGCGGCGCGATGGCCTGGATTTGGTTCCAGACGGATTCCAGATCGAAGGAGCCGGGACCGATGCCCGGATCGTTCGCCGAAAAGCGTTCCAAGAGCACGAAGAACACGGTTCCGCTGGCGTGCTCCAGCGCGCACCAGGGACACTCCGGCAGGGCGCGCGGGTATTTGTGCGCGCCGTTGCGGGCGCAGCCGCGCAGTTCAGCGCCGAACTGGTCCAGTGCCCGCCGCCACTCGCCGGCACTGGGGCGGCCCTGGGCGAGTTTGGGTGGAGCGAAAGCCCGCTCGAACAGGTCGATGATCGTGGCGGACAGGACGGCGAACGGCAACGTGTGCGGTGGGGGCTCCATCTGCCGGGTGAGGGCGTGGCGGCCGAAGGCGAAGCGGCATTCCCGAATGGCGCGTTCGATGGGCATGTCGCCCTTGCCCCGGAAACGACCGGCGAAGGGGTGACGACCCATGAACAGCAGGTGGAAACACAACAGAGCCAGGCCGAAGGCGTCGTGGTCCGGGGTGCGCCGCAGTCCGTGAAACGACTGGCCCTGCAATTCCGGGGCGGTGAACTGCGGCACGCCTACATCGCAGGGAAACAGCCGGCCGCTGGCGCTGATCTGGAACGAGTCGCAGTCGATCAGCTTGACCAGCGCCTGGGACGAAACCACCACGTTGCCGGGATTGACGTCGCCGATGACGTGGCCCCGGGCGTGAATCGCCTCGAAGGCGCTGGCCAGGTTGCGAGCGGCATGGACCAGGAACGACCAGTCGGCCTGGGGAAACGCCTGCTTGCGGTGCGCGGGGCCGTAGAGGCTGTGAATTTCCCGGTAGCCGTTGACCCGAGGCATGACGAAACCCTGCGTCGGGCCGCCGGGCTGGAGCCGCAACACGTCCACCGGCCAGGCGGCGATCTCCAGCAGGCTGGGATGGGCCTGCCGGGCCATGCTGTCCAGTTTGAGCGCCTTGTCGGCGCCGAGGGGCTGGTGATAAACCTTGGCGACGAAGCCGGGCCGACCGGCGATTTCGTGGACCGCCCCCTCGCCGCCGCGCCCCAGGCTCGAACCCAGTTCGAGCGGATGGCCCGCGCCGTTATACAGCTTCGTCACCGCGTGCTTCCTGGGCGGCGAGCGGTGGAGGGTCGGGACGGGCTGGCGCATCGGCCGGGGCGGAATCGGTGGTCTCGCTCGATTCGGCGGGCGAAGCGGCGACGCTCTCGATGGGCGCGGCGGGTTGCCGAGTGGCCAGGATCAGGGTCTTGTCGTCGTGGGTGCGCTGGTTGAGAGCGGGCGCGTCCAGAAACCGCGCCAGCGCGGCTTGCAAATCGGGCGGACAACCCGGCTCGGGAACGGCGCGCAGGCGTTGGAACAAGGGCCGGAAAAAAGGTGCGTGAGCCTGCCGGGTTTGATAATGCAAGGCCAGCGCCTGCAAGCCGTCGGTCAACAGGGCGATTTCGCCGACCGGTTCGGCCAGGGCGGCGAATTCCAGCCGGGTGGCGGCGCCGTCATCGGTCACGAAGTAGGTTTCGTTGGCGTACTCGCCGGCCTGCGGCCAGAACACCGGTCGGTAGTCGTCCCCAGCGCCGATCACGATGGCGCCGTCGCCGATTTGCAGGAACAACGCCCAGTCCTCGGCCAGCACCGCGCCGAGCAGGGTGCAGGCGAATTCCCGAACCGGCAGCCCGGTCTCGGCGGCGCGCTGGCTTAGAGCGGCCTGCACGCGCTCGATGAGCGTTTCGGCGGCGGTCCGGGCCCAGTCGGCGCCGGGCGCTTGCGCCAGTTGGGCCGCGCATTCGGCCAGCAGGGTTTGGCAGGCCAGTTCCGCGCCGGCGCGAGCCTCGGCGGCGCTGCCGGCCCCGTCGGCGGCGGCCAGCGCCAAGGCCGGCGGCGTGTCGGGAGCTTCCAGCCACTGGACCGCGCAGGCGTCCTGGCAGTCGGCGCCGCTGGCGCGATGGGCCACGCCGGGGATGCTGGCGTACACATAGCGCCAGCCGCCGGCTTCCTTCATATCGAGGCCCAGCCGTCGGGCGTGGCCGGATTGCTCAGTGGTACTTCCGTGCCAGGCACCGAACGCGACACCGAGCGCATCGAGTTCGACAGCCACTGGAACAATTCGCGAAAGCGCAGTCCCTTCAGTCGCAGCGGCTGGCGCAGGGCGATGCGCTGGAGGATATCCAGATTGGCGCCTTCGACCCCAACCGCGAAGAAGGCGAAGGCGCGACCTTCCTCGCCCTTGCGGATTTCAAGCGCGGCGGCCTGCCAGTCGTCGGTGGGGCTGCCGTCGGTGATCAGGAATACCCAGGGCCGGAAGAAGGGGATGCCGTGCTCCCGGTACAGCGCCTTGCGCTGGGCGAGCATTTCCAATCCGCGGGTGATCGCCTGACCCATCGGCGTGTCCTTGGCCGCGCTCAGGTGGGGCGGAGTGAAGCGCTCGGCGGTCTGAAAGTCGGCGACCACCTCGACCGGGCCGAAGCTGACGATGGCGATTTCGACCCGCTTGGCGGCGAGACTGTCGGCCATCAACTCCTCCTTGAACGTGGCCAGTCCCTCGTTCAATTCGGTGATCGGCGGGCCGTTCATGGACCAGGAGTTATCCAGCAGCAGTACGCAGGGGCAACGCGGCTCCGGGTTGTCGGCGAATTCGGCGCCGCTGAAGTCCACGCCGAACGGGGTTTGTTGGGGAAGGTCGAGTTCGTTCATTCCAAGAATCCTCTGGGGCGGCGCGAATGCGAGGGGGCTGACTATTGCCGGTAGGCGGTCATGTCCGCAATACCCGGACTTCGGGAGTAAGACCCTGTTCCCGTGCGGCCTTGCAAAACCCCTGATCGAAGGTGTGCAGGATGGCCTTGCTACAGGCCGCCAGATGCAGGGCGTCGGCGAAATCGGCGCCCAGGCGATACCAGTCCAGCGCCTGAGCCACGGCGTCGTGGTTCTCGATCACGGTGTTGTCGGTTTCCAGCAACTCCGCGAAAAACCGGCTGATTCGCTCCCGTGTCTCGCGGTAGCTGGCTCGCAACACCCATTCCGATTCCAGTAGAACAGTGCGCGAGATGAATACCGTGTTGGTGGCTAACAGCGCCTCCGCCACATCGGCTTGCGCGGGGGTGTCGTCCACGAGCAAACGCACCAACAGGTTGGTGTCGAATGCGATCATCGGCTGCGCTTCTCGGACTCTTCCCAGTCGGCGCGGTAATCCACTGGCTTGCACAATTCTTCGATGGGAATGGGTGGCCCATCATGCTTCAGCATCCCGCGCAAGTCCTCAAGACGTTTACCGGTCTTTTTGGGCTTGGTCTTCAGCATGATGCCGTTGCCGGCGGGGGTCACGGTCAGTTCGGTGCCGGCTTCCCAGTGCAGCGCATCACGGATGTCCTTGGGAATGACGACCTGACCTTTGGTGGATAGAGTGATGGTGGCGGTGGGCATGGCGACCTCCGGTAAGAAAAAAGGTAAGGAGATTAGTATGGTTCGGTAGCGATTGGGGTACAAGCCCGACCTTGCCCCGTATTCCGCGTCTCCACCGCCAGCGTATTGATCGAACGCAAGAACGGTCGCGGCCACGTTTCCACCGCCGATCAGCACGGTTTCCCGCGCCGGGCATTCGACAGACACCCCGGCGGAAACTATAGTTGCGCTAGGGCCATGCGCGCGGGCGGCGGCGTGGTGACGCTGACCGAAACCCGGTGAGCCAGGGCCCACAGACCTTCAACCCTTTCATAAGGAAGCCGTCCATGTCCGTTCCCAGCGACCTGCCGGTCTGGCAAGCATTGCAAGCCCATCATGCCGCCATCGCCGACCTGCACCTGCGCGACCTGTTCGCCGCCGATCCCGGACGTTTCGACCGATTCTCCCGGCGATTCGGCGACTTGCTGGTGGATTTCTCCAAGCATCGCATCACCGGGGAAACTCTTGGCCTGTTGATCGAACTGGCCCGCCAGGCGCAATTGCCGGCCTGGATCGAGCGGACGTTCAACGGGGAGATGATCAACCACACCGAACGCCGCTCGGTGCTGCACGTCGCGCTGCGCAACCGGAGCGACCGGCCGATCCTCGTCAACGGTGAGAACGTCATGCCGGGCGTGAACGCGGTGCTGGAGCACATGCGCAAGTTCGCCGACCAGATCCGGCGCGGCAAGTGGCGCGGCCACACCGGCAAGCGCATCCGCGACGTGGTCAACATCGGCATCGGCGGGTCCGACCTGGGGCCGAAAATGATCTGCGAGGCGCTGGAGCCCTACGGCGATCCGACGCTGCGGATGCACTTCGTTTCCAACGTGGACGGCGCCCACATCAGCCACGTCCTGGCCGAGTGCGACCCGGAAAGCACCCTGTTCATCGTCGCGTCCAAGACCTTCACCACCCAGGAGACCATGACCAACGCCCATACCGCCCGCGCCTGGCTGGTCAAGGAACTGGGCGACGAATCGGCGGTGGCCAAGCACTTCGTCGCGGTGTCCACCAACGCCGCCGGGGTGAGCAAGTTCGGCATCGACACCGCCAACATGTTCGAATTCTGGGATTGGGTGGGCGGGCGCTACTCGCTGTGGTCGGCCATCGGCCTGCCCATCGTGGTCTATCTCGGCATGGACCATTTCACCGAGTTGCTGGACGGCGCGCACGCCATGGACGAGCACTTCCGCACCGCGCCGCTGGAGGAAAACCTGCCGGCGATCCTTGGACTGCTGGGGGTCTGGTACATCGACTTCTTCGGCGCCGACAGCCATGTCATGCTGATCTACGACGACTATCTGCGCTCGCTGCCCGATTATCTGCAACAACTGGACATGGAAAGCAACGGCAAGACCATCGACCGCGACGGTCAACTGGTTCGAGTCAACACCGGTCCAATTCTGTGGGGCAGCCTGGGTAACAACGGCCAGCACGCCTACTACCAACTGCTCCATCAGGGCACGCACCTGGTGCCGGCGGACTTCCTCGCCCCGGCGCACAGCCCGAATCCCATCGGCGAGCATCACCCGATCCTGCTGGCCAACTGCCTGGCTCAGGCCGAGGCGATGATGGTCGGCAAGACCGAGGCGCAGGCCCGCGCCGAACTGGAGAAACAGGGCATGAGCGGCGAGGCGCTGGAAAAGTTGCTGCCCTACAAGGTTTTCCCCGGCAACCGGCCCAGCACCAGCCTGTTCTACCGTCGGCTGACTCCGCAAGTGCTGGGCTCGCTGATCGCGCTGTACGAGCACAAGGTGTTTACCCAGGGCGTGGTCTGGAACATCAATTCCTTCGATCAGTGGGGCGTGGAGCTGGGCAAGCAACTGGCGAACGCCATCCTGCCGGAATTGAAGGGCGACCGGCCCGCCAGCGGACACGACGCCTCGACCCTGGGGCTGATTCGATTCTGCCGCGACGAAGATTGACGGCGGACGGTGGGCGAGGGCGGTGGCCGGGGACATGCCGGCCCCGCCTCGACCCAGCATGACCGGGCCGGGTTCAATAACGTTTTTTCTGTTCGGCCTTGCGTTCGATGGCCTGGCCGGCGGCCTTGAGGTCCTGACCGGCTCCCTTGACCGTGTTGCAGGCGCTCAGGCCGCCGGCAAGCAGCGCAAACGCGCCCAGCAACAACAGGGCCACGCGGATGGATTTTCGGTTCATCGAGCTATCTTCCCCATTGATTCAACAGGTTGTGGATCATGACAAGAGTTCGGCCGGCCAGGCCGCCGGGCTTGGGCCGACGAGCGCCGGGCGGGTTGTTGGACCGTTGGAACCGCCTGACGGTGGCGCGGGCCGCTTGATATACTGAAACTTCAAACAACATTCATCCGTCCGCAACAGAATCCTGATAGGGGGATCACCCGATGCTTGGAGAGAGCCACGATCTGTTCCATGAATTTCCCGAATATCGGGACCGCATCGCCGAACTGAAGGACGCCGATCCCAAGTTCGCGCATCTGTACGACGACTACCATGCGGTCAACGACGAAGTGGAGCGCATCGAACTTCAGATCGAGACACCTTCGGACTACTACACCGAGACCCTGAAGAAACAGCGCCTGCACCTGAAGGACGAGATTTACGCCATCCTGCGCCGGGCACGGGCGCGGGAACAACTGGTTTGAGGTCTTTCCCGCCGTTGTTCCGGGTGGACGCGAACGCTGGACGTCTTCGCCGGGCGTCGATTTGAGAGGCGTTTTTGTAAAGCTTCAGGGGGGTGGCGGCGCGGAATCGCCACGGGTCGAATTCGCCGACGCCGCGATTCGGGTTCGACTCCGCCGGGGCCGTTCGCCTGGCGGACCCGGTTCCGCCGACGCGCTCGGAAGTCGGCGCGACGAGGTCGCCGGCCGGCCGGATTCGGTGACGGATCCGCCGCGCGCCCGCCGCAGCCAGCCCAGCATCCGCCGCTCCAGCGCGTCCTGCCCGGCGGGCGTCAGGTCCCGGAAGATCAACGCCCCGGTCCCCACCAGCAGCATCAATCCGCCCAGGAAAGTGACCAGCGGTTGCAGGAAGGCAATCGTCAGCGCCGCCAGGACGACCAGCAGGATGTGTCGAAATTTCATGAGATATCCTCCGGGAGTGAATGTTCGACTCGCCCGGGCCGGCGCGCGAGGATGACCGTGCAATTGTCGTCCGGATGGCTGCGCTGTCGGCGAATCTCTTCCGCCAGTTCGGCCAGCAGCGAGTCCGCCAGTTCCTCGAGCGGGCGGTCCGCCTGTCCCAGCAGCGCCGGCCAGCGTTGGATGAACGCCTGGGGATTGGCAAGGCGCCAGAGACCGTCGCTGGCGAGAAGATAAATCCGCCCCGGTTCCAGCGCCAGGGCGCGACGGTCGCCCAATCCGCGCAGGAACAGCGGCAGGTTGCCCTCGTGCAGCTCGAACAGGTCCTCCGCGATGGCCGCGGGATAAAGCCAGGAAGCGCCCAGGGCGCCGCCCAACCCGAAAGCCTGGCTGATCTGGGAATTGGTCTGGGCGTGAACCCGTTGAAACCACTGCGCGCCGTTCATCAGGCCGAGCAGCGCCATGTGGGTGGCCGGGACGTGGTCCACGGTCAGACAGCGAACCCGCCGCGCGTCCACGACGTAGAGCCGCGAATCGCCCACGTGAAACAGCAGAGCGGGGCCGCTGGGAGGAATTTCGAGCAGGATCAAGGTGCAACCCGCTTCCAGCCCAGCTGCCTGAAACTGTTGGCGCAGCCGATGGTGCAGCGCGCTCAGACCTGCGGAAATCGGGGCCAGGTCCACGGCGGCTGGAAGCCCAAGCAGACCCTCGAGGGTTTTTTCGGTCGCTTCCCGGCCATGACTGTGGCCGCCCATGCCGTCGAGGAGGGCCAGTCGCCGATGGCCAGGCGGCCAGTCGGGCAGGCGCAGTTCGGTTTCCCGCTCGTCCCACAGGAAGCGGGCCTGTCCCTGGCCATCGATGACAAGATAATTGTCCTGGTTTTCCTGGCGCCCATGGCCGGTGGGCGAGCGCAACGAACGCACGGCGATTTCCAGGGGCGAACCGGCGGGGAACGGCATGGGATCGGAAACATCGGTGGCGTTCATCGTTTGGTCAATGGGCATCGGTTGGATCGTGAAGGTTGCGAAGGAGGGCGGTTTCACGCGGACGCGACCGAATCCCTTGATCGAAATCGCCCCGGCGCGTGACGGTTCATCCTCTGCTAGACTAGATCATAATGCGACTTGACACTGCCCTGTCCAAACCAATCTTCGAACCATACTGACGAATTCAAGGTCATGGATCTCGAAACGCATCCCGAATCACTTGCGAAAGCCCGCGACGCCGGCCAGCCGGCCCAGACGGAAATGGGGCGCCAGGAGCCGGCGTCGGAATCGTCCGGATTCGACACGGATGGGCGGTCTCCACCGGCAAATGACCCGTCGGCGGATGCCGCGCAAACGCTCGACCTGGTGGAGGAGCCCGCGGTTGCGGAGGAGGGGACCGAGGCGCTCGTGGCCGGCATGGTGATTGGACCGGCCCAGCGTCAGTTTCGCTTGGTAAGCGCGTTGGGCGGCCGGGGGCAGATCTGGCTGGCGCGCGCGGTCGCGCCGGTCCTGGACGCGGTCGAGGGTGGGTTGGAGGAGTTTCGGGCCATCAAGATTTTTCTGCCCTCGGCCGGTCTTCGGGAAACCGACCACGAGGAACGGGCGCTGCGCGCGGACATGATCAACTTGCGCAGCTACCTGACCCGGGTCAGGGCGCGGGTGGAACTGGCCCTGAAACTGAACCATCCGCATATCGCCCGGGCGTATGGTTGGTGGCACGGCGCCGACGGCTGGCCGTTCGTCGAAATGGAATACCTGGATCACCAGCACGGCCGCGACTTGGCGCAACTGCTGGCCGAACAGGGTCGGGATGGATTCCCGTTCGAGACCATGCTGGAATGGCTGCGGCCGGTCGCCGCCGCTCTGGATTACGGTCGCCGCGAGCACCGGCTCGCCCATCAGCACCTCGACGTCGATACGGTGTTCATTACCGCCCAGAGGGAGGTCAAACTGCTGGGATTCGGTCTGGCCGCCGAACCCCGGGAACCCCGTAGCGTGTTGTTCAGCACGGGCGGCTCGGCCGAAGCGGCCGGCCTGGTGGAGTCGGTGGCGGTCGAGACCACGTTCCGCCGCGATGTGTTCGCCCTGGCGCTGCTGGTCTACCGGTTGTTGATGGGACGGAGCGCCTACGAAGCCCAGAACGGGCAGGCGAACATGGTGCCGCGCCCGGCCGGGTTGACGGACGATACCTGGCGGGTGTTGCGGCGGGGGCTGGCGTATCCCAGCGAACTGTGTCCGACCGATGCCGGCCGATTCATGCGCGAGCTGGAAGCCGCCCAACAGCCCCTCATGGTTGGCGCGCGCGAACGCGCGGCGGGCTGGAAGCGATGGGCTTTGGCCGGTGGTCTGGGTCTGGCGGTGGCCTTGGGCGCCTACACCCTGGTCGAACATTATCTTGGCGGTTCAAGGCCGGTTCAACCGACGGCGACCGACCAGACCGCTTCGTCGGTTCCGGCGCCGGCTCCGACCACCGGGTTGGCCGTTCCAGCGGGGGACGCGGAACGCGAGATCGATCAGCGCGCCTTCGAGTCCGCCAAGCGGGTGGATACGCTGCAGGCATACCGGCTTTATTTGCAGCGTTGCCCACGTTGCGGCTACGAGAAAGAGGCGCGGACCGCGATCGCCCGCATCGAGACCCAGGAAAAAGTGGATCAGCTCAAGGCCGATTTCGAAAAGCTCGCGCAGGCGCTGGAACGGGACAAGCGCGGCGATCGGGGTGACGAGGCCCTGTCCCGGCTGGAGGCGCTGGCGGCGCTGGCGCCCGACGATCCCCTGGTCGCCGAGGGTCGACGGCGTCTTGCGCTCGGCTGGGCGGCGCTGGCGCAGGCGGCCATCAACCGGAAGGAGCTGGCCGAGGCCAGAAAATGGCTGAAAAAGGCCGAGGCGGTCCAACCCAAACAGCTCGAACTGGCCCGGTTGACCCAGGCTTTGGAGCAGGCCGAAACCGAGGAACAGGTCCGGCGACTGGACGCCGAGGCGTTCGCCGTCGCCCAGCGCGCCAACACGCGCCGCGCCTACTGGACTTATCTTGAACGGTGCGCGCCGACGACGTGTAGCCATCGCGCCGAAGCCGATGCGGCGCTGGCCCGGCTGGCGCCGCCCTATCCGGTCTTGCGCGACCGCCTGAGCGACGGTTCGCAGGGCCCGGAGATGGTCAAGATTCCAGCGGGTGGGTTCCAGATGGGGTCGCCAGTCCACGAGAAGGGGCGTTACAACGATGAAGCGTCGCGGTGGGTGCGGATCGAGAAACCGTTCGCCATCGGCAAATACGAGGTGACGTTTCAAGAGTACGACCGATTCGCGGCGGCGGCCGGTCGGGTCCGGCCCAACGACCATGGCTGGGGCCGCGACCGGCGGCCGGTGATCAACATTCCCTGGATGGGCGCCGTGGCCTATGCCGACTGGCTGTCGAAGCAAACAGGGGCCTATTATCGCCTGCCGACCGAGGCGGAGTGGGAATACGCGGCCCGCGCCGGGGTAACGGCCAGCCGCTACTGGGGCGACGATCCCGACCAGGGTTGCGCCTACGTCAACGCCGCCGATCTGGACGGCAAACAGGCGTTCGTGGGCTGGACGGCGATGAAATGCCGCGACGGCGAGGTTCACACGGCACCGGTGGGCAAGTATCGCAACAACGATTTCGGCCTGCACGACATGCTCGGCAATGTGCTGGAATGGACCTGTTCGCTGTACGACCAGAGTGTTCCCGCGCCGGTCCAGGAGTGCCAGGGTCAGGCCGGAGACCGACAATTCGTGGTGCGCGGCGGCTCCTGGAACGACGAGCCGCGCAATGTCCGATCGGCCGACCGGCATCGCGCCCGGCCCGATTTCCAGGATTATTCCCTGGGGTTCCGCCTGGTTCGGGAGTTGCCCTAGATTTTGGTTCCCAGCGCCGCGAATGGATCGTTCATGGCCGCGACCCCGTCGGCTCGTGGATGGCGGAGCGTCGAGTCTCTGGGCCGGGCCGTCCTCCAGTTGCCCGAGAGCGTGCTGGAGGAACTGGATTTTCTCGCGGTCGTGCTGATGAGCGCCGGTTCCATGCCGCGGGGAGAATGGCCGTTCCTGATCCGGCATGCCTGGCAGCAGGTTTACTTCACGGCGGTGCAGCAAGCCTATCTCTTCACGGCGGTGGGCGCGATCATCGGCGTGTTGACGGCGTTTCCGCTCATCGTGTTTCGGATCGAGGATCCCCATTTGCTGGGGCGCATCATGCACATCATGATGTATCACCAGCTCAATCCCATCCTGGCTACCTTGTTCGTGGCAGGGCTGTCGGGCGCGGCCATCACCGCGGAACTGGGCGAACTCAGGGCCAACCAGGCGATCGAACATTTGGTGGCGATGGGCGTCAATCCCCACAGCTTTTTCGTGTTGCCCCGACTGATCGGCATGGCGGTGTCGCTGCCGATTCTGGTGTTGTGGTTGAATGTCGGCGTCACGGTCGGCGCGGCGACGATGTTGAACCTTTACCAGAATGTGCCGCCGACGGCGTTTTTTCGGATGTGTCTGGCGGAGCTGAACCTCGGATCGCTGGCCTTGACCGGCGGGATGGTGGTCATGCAGGCGATCCATGTCATTCTGGTGCAAACCTCGCGCGCCTTTCGCGTCGGCGCCTACGTGGATATTCCGCGCACCCTGCCCAATGCCTTCGCGCGCTCGTTCATCGGTTGCCTGATCATCACCCTGTTGTTTTCACTGATACGTTATGGCTGAGATGGCGGTACGCGCGCGTGGCTGGGTGCTGGACCGACAGCCGGCCCCGAAACCGTTCGATTTCCAGGTCATGCCTGGCGAGCTGTGGATGTTGGTGGGCGCGGTGAATTCGGGCCGACGCGAGCTGATTTACAGTCTGGCCGGGCTGATCGAGCCGCGCGCGGGCCGCCTTGAGTTGTTCGGGCGCGACGTCGCGTCCTTGGGGCCGCGCGCCCGTGCCCACTTGCACTGCCGGATCGGCGTGGTGCTGGAGCAGCCGGGACTGGTGCCGGCCTGGAGTGTGTTCGAAAATCTGGCGCTGCTGGTGCGCTATCACCGCCTGGCGCCCGGCGGCGCGGTCGAGGACTACGTGGTGAAGTTCGTGGAGTCTTGCCGGTTGTCGCGCGCGATCCTGGGTCGGCTGGTCAGCGATCTGTCGCCGCTGGAGAGCCAATGGATCGGTCTGCTGCGCGCGCTGGTCATCCGGCCGCGTCTGTTGCTGGTCAGCGCCTATCTGCCCCAGGAGACCCTGGTGGCGGGTTATGGCGTGTGGACGTTTTTCGCCGAGGTGGTCGCGCCGATGAACATGGCCATCCTGGTGGACGTCGGCCCGCAAGCCTTGCCCATCGGCGCGGAGACGCGCCTGCTGGTCATGGACGAGGGGACCTTGCTGGCGGCGGGTCGGGCGCGGGAACTGGCGCAACACCCGGACCCGGCGGTTCGAAGCCAGGTCAGGTTCGATCATGCTTGAAACCGCCATCGGCGCCCGCTACCGGCGCTATCAGCGCGCGGTCGGCCTGCTGATCCTGGCGACGCTGGGCGTGCTGTTCGTCCTGCTGTGGATGGCCAACCGCCAACTGGGTTTTTTCAGCCATACCTATCGTCTGCACGGCTTTCTCGACAACGTCCGCAATCTTCGGCAGACCACGCCCGTCACGCTGGCGGGGTTGAAGATCGGCGAGGTACGCGATCTGGCCATCACCGATTACAACCAGATCCGCATTGAATTGCTGCTTTACCGCGAATACCAGCCTCGCATCCGCGCGGATTCGACCGCGCGGATCAAGACCGATGCCCTGGGGAACGCAACCGTCGAACTCAACATGGGCGATCCGGCGCGGCCCGTGTTGGGGGATGACGCGACGATTCCGTTCCAGCGCGCCCCCGATCTCGAGGCCGTGATGCACCAGGCCCAGGAACAACTGGGGCAGATCGGCGTGGTCCTGGCGAACGTCAAGGCGATCACCGATGAATTGAAGCGGCCCGAGGGCGCCCTGCTGGGGACCTTGAATACCTTCGCGCAAGTAATGCGGGAGTTGACGCCGCTGTTGCGGAATCTGACGGCCACCAGCCAGGAGATGAGCCAGTTGGCGGCCGATCTGGCGGTGACCGGCGGGCGGATTCGAGCGGGGCAGGGGGCGCTGGGGGGGCTGACGGACAGCGCCAGCCCACTCTCCCGCCAGATCGCGGCCAGCGCGCAAAAGCTGCAAGCGATGATGACCGGCCTGGAAGCCCTGGCGGTTCGCTTGCCCGGCTACGGCGAGCGGGTCGAGCGGATCCTGCGCCAGACCGAGGCGATCACGGCCAAGCTGGCCAAGGCCAGCGCGCAGGTCCCGGACCTGATGGATCGAAGTCGCGGGGTGGCCGAAAGCGTGGACGAGGTGGTGGATTCAGTCAAGCGTAGCGCCGTGTTGCGCGCCCTGAGCCCGGCCCCGGACGCGCCTGACCGACCATTGCTGGAAGCGCCCCGCGACTGGGACCCGGCGCCGCCCGGCGCGCCGTTGCCCTAGATCGCCGACCGGTTTGATCTGCATTACATTGAAATTCAACCGCTTTTTGAAAGCTCCGGTTTAATCGGCACCCAGCAACGTGTTGAATTAACGATAGAATATTTTCAAATCGGTCAGCGTTCTAGGCAGCTTGAGGAGAGGCATTGATGGCTGGGGGGGTGGGCAGGGTGGCGCGGATGGCCGCGGGGTTGCTGCTGGCGGGGCTGACGGCTTGCGGTGGTCCGGCGCCAACGCCCTTGCAGTCACAATACCAGCGCGAGGCCGAGCGTGCCCTGCGCTATCGGGCCCGGGGCGAGTTGCCGCGGGCGCTGGCGGCCTGTCAGGAAAGCTTGCGCTGGGCTGAAATCGCCGACGACCGGCCGGGAATGCTGACGCAGGAGTTGAATATCGGCGATCTGGCGCTGGCGCTGGGCGACTGGGCGCTGGCGGAACGCAGCTTCCAGCGGGCGCAATCCATGGCGGCGGCGCTGTCCGATGCGACGGGGGCGTTGCGGGCGCGGCTGGGACTGGCTCAGATCAGCCTGCGGCAAGGCCGGTTCGACGAGGCGCGGCTGGCGTTCCAGCAGGCGTCGGACGAGGCGCGGGGGCGGGATGTCGCCGCCGAAGTGGTGGCGCTGAACGGCCTGGGGCTGACGTATCGGGCGCTGGGGGAAACGTCGGCGGGGGGAGCGGCCCTGGCCGAGGCCGAATCGTTGGCCCGCGCTCATGGCGATTGGCGTCTGCTGGCCGCGACACTGGCGAATCGAGCGGCTTTGGCGTTGCGGGCGGGTGAGGTGGAATCCGCGGAACGGTCGCTGGAGGAAGCCGTCGATCTGGATCGCGCCGTCGAAAATCTGCCGGGGTTGGCCCACGATTTGCTACTCTTGGCGCAGGTACGGCGACAACAGGGCAGAGCGCCCGCTGCCCAGGAGCTGGCCCGGCGGGCGAGAGTGATTCTTCAGCATACCGGTCAGCACCCTCGACCGTCCGGCGCGGCCGAAAGTCCGGCCACCGGGAGCGTAAATCCTGGTGCGCGTTTGCGGCGGGCGGGATTAAAATCAGCCAAACGGAATGGTTCATCCAATTGAGAACGTCATCCGGGTTGCCGGATGTTCGGAACGATCGCAGGACATGGGTAGCCCTTGCCGACCATGCCTACCGGCGTCACGATGGGAAGTCATGAACAAGAAATCCAACACGCTGCCAGTCGGTTATCGTCTGCATCAGTACCGCGTCGAGGCGGTGCTGGGCGCGGGCGGGTTTGGCATCACCTACAAGGCGGTGCACGAGGCTTTGCAAACCCGGGCGGCCATCAAGGAATACTTTCCGGTGGAGTGGTCCTATCGGGATCGCGACGACGTCAACGTCCTGGCCAATACCCAGGGGGCGTTGCCGACTTCCGAGGCCGGCGAGGATGTCTGCTATACCTGGGGCCTGGAACGGTTTCTCAACGAAGCCCGTATCCTGGCCCAGGTGAATCATCCGGGCGTGGTGCGGGTGCGGGATTTTTTCGAGGCCAACGGCACCGCCTACATCGTCATGGACTACGAGGACGGCGAGCCGCTCAGTCAGATGCTGCAACGGGAGAGAACCCTGTCGGAGGAGCAGATTCGCCGGCTGCTCGGCGACGTGCTGCCGGCCTTGGAAGCGGTGCATGCGCAGGGTTATCTGCACCGCGACCTCAAACCCGCCAATCTCTATCGCCGTTCGGATGGCCGGACCATTCTGATCGATTTCGGCGCGGCCCGGCAGGCGCTGGGCCGCCGCAGCAAGAGTGTCACCAGCGTGTTCTCGCCCGGCTATTCGCCGATCGAGCAATATCTGGTCGATGGCAAGGGCTACGGTCCCTGGACCGACATCTACGCCGTGGGCGCGGTGCTTTATCATTGCGTGACGGGCGTGGCGCCGATCGAAGCGCCGGCCCGGGTTCTCGACGACCCGATCAAGCCCGCCGCGGTGGTCGCGGCCGGTCGCTATGGTCCGGCGCTGTTGCGGCTGGTGGATCGTTCGATGGCGGTTCGACCCGAAAAACGTTTCCAGTCGGTCGCCGAGATGCGGGAGGCGCTGAACGCGCCGGACCTGCCAAGTCCGCCACCGCCGGTCCAGCCGGACGAGGACGACGGCAACCGCACGGTCAAGTGGGAGTCGCCCTGGCGCTCGGTTTCGCATCCAAGCGGGGAGAGGCCGCGCCTGGCGATCGTCGAGCCACCCAAGCCGCCGCCCACTGACGACACCCCGAAGCCTCCGTGGTTGAACTGGCGCCGGGGCGCGGCGATTTTGGCGGTGGTCGCGGTGTTGGCCGGCGGTGTGGAGATCGCCCGGCGCCTGATTTGGCCGTCGAATGGTTCTTCCCCCCCAACGGAGCCGATTACGCCGCCCCAGCCGCCGGAGCCGCCCAAACCGCCGCCGCCCCAGCCCGGTCAAAATTACACCGAGCCGACCACCGGCATGGAATTTGTCTGGATTCCCCAAGGTTGTTTTGCCATGGGCAGTCCGGAAACGGAAAAGGGTCGTAGCACCAACGAAACACCGCATCGCGTTTGTTTGCAGGGATTCTGGATGGGTAAATATGAAGTGACCAACGCTCAGTATCAGCGTTTCGAGTCCGGTCATGACAGTGGATTCTATGAATCCTACAACTTGAACGGTCCCGATCAACCGGTGGTGCGGGTAAGCTGGCAGGAGGCGATGGCTTACGCCGGCTGGCTGTCGGATAAGGCTGGCTTGCGGTTCCGCTTGCCGACCGAGGCGGAATGGGAATACGCGGCGCGAGCGGGCAGCGCCCTGTACCGTCCCTGGGGAGACGATCCCAATCAGGCTTGCCGCTACGCCAATATCTACGACGAGACCGCGCGCAAGACCAAGCCGCTGCCCTGGGCCAACTATCCCTGCGAGGATGGCCAGGCGGTGGTCGCGCCGGTGGGCAAGTACTTGCCCAACAAGTTTGGTCTGTACGACATGATAGGCAACGTCGCCGAATGGACCTGTTCCGAATACGACAGCGCCTACGCCGGCGGCGAGACCCGATGCGCCGATCCGAACGCGGCCGGTGGACGACGGGTCTTGCGCGGTGGTTCCTGGACCGAATTCCCGGAATTGCTGCGGTTCGCTTACCGATTCCCTACCGTGCCGGGAAACCGAAAGTTCGATTACGGATTCCGCCTGGTGCTGGCGCCATGAACTCGCCGGTAACGTTTGTTGGAGAGTGGGGTATGGGGAAAATCCTGCTGAGGGTATGGGGATTGCTGCTGGGGCTGGCGGTCGCGTTCTGGCTGCCGGTCGAGCCGGCGCGCGCGTCGGGCGCCGTGCCCGAGGCGCGAATGACGGCGGCGGTCGTCGAATTCCAGGTGCGGGGCGGTCTCGACGAGCAGTCCGGCGCCATCATCGCCGATCAGATGATGGCGGCCATCGCCAATACCGGCCGGTTCGTGCTGCGAGACCGCCTGCCGCTGTCGGCGGCGGCCAAGATCGCCAAGGCCAGCGAGCTGGGCGAAACCGGTCTGCTCGATCCCAAGACCGCCGCTGAATTGGGTCGGTTGTACGGTCTGGACGCGGTGGTGACCGGTGGGGTTTACAAACTGGGAGACCTCATCACCGTCACCGCGCGCCTGATCGATACCCGGAATGCGTCGTTGCTGCGCAGCGGCCAGATTCAGGGCAAGGACATCGACACCATCCAGATCAAGATCAACGAATTGGCGACGATGATCACGGCCCCGCCGGACGCCCCCAAGCTTTATGCGCTGACCGTCAAGACCGATCCGGCCGACACCGTCGTCCGGTTGTTGAACAGCCCCAAGCCGTATCAGCCCGGGATTCAGTTGGCGACCGGAGAATACGAAATCGAAGTGACCCGATCCGGCTATGTGACGCGCAAGGAAAAGTTGCGGATCGCCGACCGCGATCTGACGGCGAACGTCGCGCTGGAAAGGGCCAAGTACGGTCTGACGATCCGGCCGGAGCCGGCGGACGCGCAGGTTCGGCTGCTCAACAGCCCAACGGGCTATCAACCCGGTGTGGCGCTGACGCCGGGAGACTACGAAGTCGAGGTGGCGCGCGAAGGCTATGTGGCCCGTAAATTCCCGGTGCGGATCGTGGATGGCGATGTGGCGGTGCAGGTGACACTGCAGAAGGTGCCCCCACCTCCGCCACCTTCCCAGTATCGGTTGACCGTGCTGCCCGATCCCCCGCAGGCCACGGTGCGGCTACTGAACTCGCGGACGCCTTATCAGGCTGGCGTGCAATTGCCGCCGGGGGAATATCAGATTGAAGTTACCCTGGACGGCTATGAACCAAGCCGGATTCCGGTGCGGATCGCCAGCAGTGACGTGATGTTGCCGGTCGGGCTGAAGAAAATCGAACGACCGGTCGCCTATCGCCTGACCGTGCAGCCCGACCCCGCGACCGCCCAGGTGCGGCTGGTGGATTCCAGCGCGGTGTACCAGCCTGGCGTGCAATTAACGCCAGGTCGCTACACGGTTGAAGTGACCCAGGCCGGCTACGAGCCAGCTTGGGTGACCGTGCAAATCGCCGATAGCGATGTGATGACGCCGGTCAAACTGACCCGGAAGGCTGAGAAACCGCCCAAGCCATCGTCGTATCGGTTGACGGTGCATGCCGATCCCGCCGATGCCCGGGTCAGGCTGTTGAACACCAAGACCGCCTATCAACCGGGCGTGGCGCTGGCGCCGGGCAATTATACGGTCGAAGTATCCCAGCAAGGATACGAAACCAAGCAAATTCCGATACGGATCGCCGACAGTGACGTAACGGTGCCGATCACGTTGGCCAGGGAAGCCAAGCCCGAACAGTACCGGCTGACGGTGCAGACCGATCCGCCGGGCGCGCAAGTGCGGTTGCGGGGAACCAAGACCGGTTACCGGCCGGGGGTAACGTTGCCGCCGGGTTCGTACACGGTCGAAGTCTCCCAGTCGGGTTACGAGACGAAACAGGTTTCGGCGCGGATCGTGGATGGCGACGTGACGATTCCAGTGACGCTGGTCAAGGCGGCCGAACCCACGCAGTACCGGTTGACGGTACAGACCGATCCGCCGGGCGCGCAAGTGCGGTTGCGGGGGACCAAGACCGGTTACCGGCCGGGGGTAACGTTGCCGCCGGGTTCGTACACGGTCGAAGTCTCCCAGTCGGGTTACGAGACGAAACAGGTTTCGGCGCGGATCGTGGATGGCGACGTGACGATTCCAGTGACGCTGGTCAAGGCGGCCGAACCCACGCAGTACCGGTTGACGGTACAGACCGATCCGCCGGGCGCGCAAGTGCGGTTGCGGGGGACCAAGACCGGTTACCGGCCGGGGGTAACGTTGCCGCCGGGTTCGTACACGGTCGAAGTCTCCCAGTCGGGTTACGAGACGAAACAGGTTTCGGCGCGGATCGTGGATGGCGACGTGACGCTGCCGGTGACGCTGACCCGGCAAGTCGAGCCGACGCAATACCGCTTGACGGTGCGCGTCAATCCGGCCGATGCCCGGGTGCGGCTGGTGAATTCGTCGTTTACCTATCGTCCCGGCGTACCGTTGCCGCCGGGTAGTTACGTCGTCGAAGTGACCGGACGCGGTTATGAAACGAAACGCGAGTCGGTACGGATCGTGGATGGCGACGTGACGCTGCCGGTCGAACTGGAGAGGAGTGCGACCGCGACCGCGCCGTCGGCCCCCTCGGCGCCAACCCGTCCCGGCGAATGGCGAATCAGCGCCGTGCAACCCGACAGTTCACTGGATGGTCCGGACCGGTCCGAGTTCATGCGGGTCTTCGGTGGCTATGTCGGGCGGACGGTGACGCGCGATACCCTGCTCGATGGCGCGCTGCGGTTTTACCAGTCCACGGGGGTTACGCTTGGGTTTGCGGTGCGGACCAGCGCTTCGGGAACCGCCGAGTTGTCCGGACGGGTAGCCAGGCGGGTTCGACGCACCTACGAGAGCAACATTCCGATCCTGACCCGCAGCCAACTTGAGAGTTCCGGCTTTGGGGTTTCGGTTCAGTGAGGCGGAAGGATTAGGGGGATATATACCATTTCCGAATGGATATTGAATTTTGGTGGCTTTTGGTAGGTTGGGCTGAACGTCGTCAAGCCCAACATCCTGACTCATCATTGGGCAAAAACGTAGCGTTGCCGAACCTACGCTCTACGCCAAACAGCATAAAACCTGTACGGAATTAGTATTATGGTCTAGGGAAGGCTTGCCCACGCAAAACACGGAAGACACGGAAGAAGAAAAACGGAGTTTCTATTTGCTTTTCCGTGTCTTGCGTGGACTGCGGCGACTCAATCCGCCTTCTGATACCCCGGATGGTCGATCATCGCGGTGTGGTCGCCGCGCACGATGGGCAAGTAGCGGGGTTTCCAGGACCGCGACCGGAGATAGGTATCGAGGTCGCGCCCCGCCAAATCGGTCTTGCTGGCCGCGCCTTCCTTCAGGGCCTGCTCGATCACCCGTGCCGCAACCCGGATGCTGACCTCGCGCAATTCGCGTACCGGCGGGTAAATCCGGCTGGATCGCGGGTGCGCGGCGGCGGTGTAATCCGCCAGGGCGTAGGCTGCTTCCAACACCATGCCGTCGGTAATCTCGCGACACGCGGCCAGAATCGCGCCGAAACCCAGGCCGGGGAAAATGAAGGCGTTGTTGCCCTGACCAATGGAATGCGTTTGTCCGTTTCGCTCCACGTCGGGAAACGGGCTGCCGGTGGCGACCATGGCCCGGCCCTCGCTCCATTCCACGATGTCTTCCGGCAACGCCTCGCAGGCCGAGGTTGGGTTGGACAAGGGAAAAATGGCGGGTTGGGGGGTGTTGCGGGCCATGGCCTGCACCACGGGGTGGTTGAACGCGCCGGCCTGACCGCTCAGACCGAGCAGGGCGGTGGCCTTGGTGTGTTCGATGGTTTCCAGCAGGGTCGGAATCTCGTTGGCGAGTTGCCAACCCACGATCTTTTCGCGGGGTTGCACGAAATCCCGCTTGTAGGCTTCGACGCTGCGCCCCTCCACCAGCAGACCGCCGGAGTCGAGCACACAGACCCGGTCGCGGGCTTCCGCGCGGCTCAGCCCCTCGCGCATCAGGCCCTGAGTGATGGCCCAGGCCACGCCGATACCGCCGGCGCCCGCGCCGAGAATGACGACACGCTGGTCGCGCAACGCCTCGCCCTTCAGTCGGCTGGCCGAAAGCAGACCGGCCAGCGCCACCGCCCCAGTGCCCTGGATGTCGTCGTTGAACGAGGGAATCCGGTGGCGATAGCGCTCCAGCACGGTGAAGGCCACGTCCTTGGACAGATCCTCCCACTGGATCACGGCGCGCGGCCAGCGGTCGTGGATCGCCTTGACGAACTTGTCCAGGAACGCCAGATACCGCTCGCCGCGCAGTCGCCGTTGGCGCACCCCCAGATAGAACTCGTCGTTGAGCAGTTCCAGCCGGTCGGTGCCCACGTCCAGTTTCACCGGCATGGTGTGGAAGGGGTCGACGCCGCCGCCGATGGTGTAGATCGCCAGCTTGCCGATGGCGATGGCCAGTCCGCCGTAACCCTGATCGCCGATGCCGAGGATGGCCGAGGAATCGGTGGCAACGATCATCCGCACGTCGTTCCACGGAAAATTGCGGACCACCCGGTCGGCGCGGTCGATGTTGAGCGGCGAGAACGACAGCCCGCGCGGGTTCTGGTACAGATGGCTGAACTGCTGCACCGCCTGGCCCACGGTCGGGGTATAGATGATGGGCATCATCTCCTCAAGATGCTGTTCCAGCAGGGCGTAGAACAGCGTTTCGGCCCGTTCCTGCAAGGCGCGCAGATACTGGTACTTGGCGATGGGGTCGGGCTCGCGCAGGAAGCCGCGATAGACCCGCTCGACCTGCTGTTCCAGCGTGTTGACCTGCGGTGGCAGCAGACCGTCCAGCCCCAGCGCTACCCGTTCGTCCTCGGTGAACGCGGTGCCCTTGTTGCTCAGGACCAGTCGCAACAGGGCGATGCCTTCCAGGTAAACCTCCATGTAGTCACGACCCTCGGCATCCTGTTTGATATCGAAATACGGGCTGATCGGTTCTCGTTTCATTGCGTGGCTTCGAGAGTGGGTGGAAATCGGGCGCCGATCCGGTCGGGCCGGATCGCGCAAGCGAATGGTCATTTATGACAGCTATCGGCGGCAGGGTCAAACCGCGTTGAATTGAATCCCGTGATCCGATTTGTTGCGCGCGCCCCAAAAACCCTTTCAATTGACCCCGTTTTCACAGACTGACGTATACTATCCGCCACCTCGGCCAACCGGTGGTTCGCGCATGGCGTTTCCGTGCAAGCCAGCCGCCGCCGGTTCCGCCAAAATCAAGTAAAATCAAGACGGCCCAGCCCCTGTCAGGAAGGAGAATCCCCATGAGTTACGAGAACATCCGGGTCGAAACCCGTGGCCCGGTGGCCCTGATCACCCTCAACCGCCCCAAGGCTTTCAACGCCCTGTCCAACGATCTGATGGACGAATTGAGCCAGGCGCTGGAGGCGGCCGATGCGGACGAAACCATCCGCGCCATCGTCCTGACCGGTGGCGAAAAGGTGTTCGCCGCCGGCGCCGATATCAAGGGGATGAAGGATTACTCGTACATGGACGCCTACAAGGGCAATTTCATCACCCGCAACTGGGAGCGGGCCAGCCGGTGCCGCAAGCCGGTGATCGCGGCGGTGGCCGGCTACGCGCTGGGCGGCGGCTGCGAGCTGGCGATGATGTGCGATTTCATTCTCGCCGCCGACACCGCCAAGTTTGGTCAGCCGGAAATCAAGCTGGGCATTCTGCCAGGCGCGGGCGGTACCCAGCGTCTGATCCGCTCAATCGGCAAGTCCAAGGCCATGGAACTGTGCCTGACCGGGCGGATGATGGATGTCGAGGAAGCCGAGCGGGCCGGACTGGTCAGCCGGATCGTGCCGGTCGCCAATCTGATCGAGGAGGCGGTCAAGACCGCCGAGACCATCGCCGGTTATTCGTTGCCGGCGGTCATGATGACCAAGGAATGCGTCAATCGCGCTTACGAGTCCACCCTGGCCGAGGGGTTGCTGTTCGAGCGGCGAACTTTCCACGCCGTGTTCGCGACCGAGGATCAGAAGGAAGGCATGGAAGCGTTCACCAGCAAGCGGGCCCCCGAGTTCAAGCATCGTTGACCGCGCTTGGCGGAGCCGCTTACGGCGAGGAAGCCGAGCGAATAACTGAAAATTCACTATAATATTCGGTGATTTATTCACGCCGGCCCACTTGGGGGACCGGAAAGCCACATGTAACTCTCCACGATAAGGCGCAAGCGATGGAAATCAAGAAAGTCGGTGTTATGGGCTGTGGTGCGATGGGTCTGGGCGTGGCGCAGGTGTGCGCGCAGGTCGGCATTTCTACCGTCGCGGTCAAGGCGACTCCGGGTTCCACCGACAAGATTCGGTCGGGCTTGGAGAAATCGCTCGCCAAGATGGTCGAGCGCGGCAAGATGACCGCCGAGCACAAGGATTCCACGCTCGGTTTGCTGCAATTGACCACCAAGGAGGAGGATGTCGCCGGCTGCGATCTGATCATCGAGTCGGTCATCGAGGATCTGGAGATCAAGAAAGCGCTGTTTCGCCGCCTGGAAAGCATCGTGTCGCCGCAGACGCTGCTGACCACCAACACCTCCACGCTGTCGGTGACGGCGCTGATGGCGGTGTGCAAGCAGCGCGACCGGGTGGCCGGCCTGCACTTTTTCAACCCGGCGACCGTGATGAAGCTGGTCGAGATCATCCACGCCTTCGAAACCTCCGACGAGACGGTCAACACGCTCAACGAGTTTTGCAAGAGGATCAAGAAAGACCCGGTGATCGTGCAGGACACCACCGGCTTCATCGTCAACCGGCTGCTGACGCCCTACATGCTCAGCGCGATTCGCCTGCTGGAGATGGGAACCGGCACCATCGCCGACATCGACCACGCGATGAAGTCCGGCGCCGCCCATCCGATGGGGCCGTTCGAGCTGGCCGATTACATCGGGCTGGACGTGGTGGAGGCCATGACCCTGAACATCTATCAGGACATGCACCAGCCGCATGTGTCCCCCCCGCACACGCTGACCCGCCTGGTCCAGCTCGGCTATCTGGGCCGCAAGACCAACAAGGGGTTCTACGACTACTCGGTCAAGCCACCGGTCCAGAATCCGCAACTGCGGCACCCGGTAGCCTAAGCGATTTAGCTCCCCTCTCCCCTTGTGGGAGAGGGGCAGGAGGGTGAGGGGTTTAGCCGTCCCCGCCGTAACCTTGCTCCAGCCACGCGAACACCGCCCGCAATGCCATCGCCTCGCCGCCTTCCGGCCGTCCCGGCTGGGTCTTCGGATTCCAGGCCATCAGGTCGAAATGCGCCCATGGAACCTCGACGGGCACGAATTCCTTCAGGAACAGCGCCGCCGTGATTGCCCCGGCATAGGAAGAGTCCGAGGCGTTGGCGATGTCGGCGATCTTGCTGTCCAGCAGATCGCGGTAAGGTTGATGCAGCGGCAGCCGCCAGAACGGGTCCTGTTCCCGCTCCGCCGCCGCCAGCAGACCCACCGCCAACGCATCGTCGTTGCAGAACAGGGCTGGAATCTCCGTGCCGAGCGCCACCCGCGCCGCGCCGGTGAGGGTGGCGAAATCGAGCAGCACCGCCGGTTGCTCGCTCCCGGCTTCCGCCAGCGCGTCGCTGAGAATCAGCCGGCCCTCGGCATCGGTGTTGTGAACCTCAATGGTCAATCCCTGGCGCGAGCGGAGTACGTCGCCGGGCCGGAAGGCGTTGCCGGCCACCGCGTTGTCCACCGCCGCGATGAGCACCCGCAACCGCAGCGGCAGACCGCTGCCCATGATCAACCGCGCCAGGCCCAGGGCCGTCGCCGCTCCGCCCATGTCTTTTTTCATCAGCCGCATGGCGTTGGACGGTTTCAAGTCCAGCCCCCCGCTGTCGAAACAAACGCCCTTGCCGACCAACGTGACCTTGGGATAGGTTGGATCGCCCCAGCGCAAATCCAGCAGGCGCGGCGGATGACTGCTGGCCCGGCCGACCGCGTGGATTGCCGGATAGTTGCGGGTCAGCAGTTGCTCGCCAACGATCTGTTCCACGTTCGCGCCAAATTCCCGGCCGAGCGCCTGCGTGACCTCGGCCAGATGCTCCGGCATCAGGTCCTCGGCGGGAGTGTTGACCAAATCGCGCACCAGCGTCACTGCTTCAACCTGGCGTCGGATGCGGCCGGCATCGCGGGCGGGATCGAGCACCAGCCACGCCATGGCCCGCTTCGGTGCCTTGTAGCGGGTGAACTGATAGGCGCCCAGCGCCCAGCCCAGCGTCAGCCGTTCCCGTTGCCGGGGTTCGAGCGCGGCGTCGAGGACATAGTCGCCTTCCGGCAGGGTCGTCGGCAGACCGCCCAGCGCCCAGAGATCGTCCGCGCTGGAGATACCGGCGATCACCCGCCGTAATTGACCGTCCGGGCCGGGAACCAGGCTGAAGCCGCCCGGCTTTGCCTTGAAACCGGTCGCGGCCAGCCAGCGGCGCGTGGACTCGTCCTGCCGTTCCAGCCAGGCGCCGAACTCGCTTTCGGCGACGGGAACGAGGGGAATGCAGCCGGGGGTTGGGCTGGGCAATAAGCCGTTGCTCATCAAAGCCTCTCTAGGTTTGGAGGGCGGCGCGGCGGCCGCCGTGAAGTGATTTTTGCCGGTAATCGGCGCAAAATTCCAGCGCCTCGCCACCAACCGATGAGATCGATCCCTTGCCCCGAATGCTCGATTCGCGTTTGAACTGGTTGTTCGCCGCCGATTTCCGCGCCTTGCTGGCCGGCCGCCTGCTCGGTTTGGAAAAGGAGACGCTGCGGATGGCCCCGGATGGCTATATTGCCCAGACCCCGCATCCCGCCGCCCTGGGTTCGGCGTTGACCCATCCTTACATCACCACCGACTATTCGGAGGCGCTGCTGGAATTCATCACCCCGCCGCTGGCCGGTCCCGAGGCGGCGCTGCGGTTCCTGCGCGAGATTCATCAATTCGTCTATCGTCGCGTCGGCGACGAGTTGCCGTGGGCGGCGAGCATGCCCTGCATTCTGGCGGGCGAGTCCAGCATTCCCATCGCCGAGTACGGCCGCTCCAATCTTGGTTTCATGAAGCACGTTTACCGACGTGGCCTGGCCTGGCGCTACGGGCGGATCATGCAGGTGATCGCTGGCCTTCACTTCAACTTTTCATTGCCGGACGCGTTCTGGGCGGCGTTCCAGGAATGGGAAGGCGACCGCCGTTCGCTGCGGGATTTCCGTTCCGAGTCCTATTTTGGTCTGATTCGCAACCTGCAACGCCATGGCTGGCTGATCCTGTATCTGTTCGGGGCCTCGCCGGCGGTGTGCAAGTCGTTTCTGGACGGCAGGGCGACCACGCTGGCCGAATTCGACGATCATACCTGCTACGGGCCTTACGCTACCTCGCTGCGGATGAGCAACGTCGGCTATACCAACCGCACCGAGAAGAAGAGCGGCGTCAATGTCTGCTACAACTCGCTGGCCGAATACCTCGCCAGTCTGGGCCAGGCCATCCATACCCCTTGGCCACCCTACGAGCGGATCGGGGTGAAGGTGGATGGCGAATACCGCCAGCTCAACGCCAACGTCCTGCAAATCGAGAACGAGTATTACGCCTCGATGCGGCCCAAGCAGCCGCCGCGAGGCAATGAAAAGCCGATTGTGGCGCTTGGGCAGCGGGGCGTGCTTTATGTCGAATTGCGCTCGGTGGACCTCAATCCGCTGGAGCCGCTGGGGACCACCGCGCTCCAACTGCGGTTTCTGGAGGCGTTTCTGCTGTTTTGTCTGCTGACCGAGTCGCCGCCGTTGGACGCGGAGGAGCGGCGGATGATCGACGACAACCAAATGGCGGTGGCGCTGACCGGTCGCGACCCGGCCCTGGTCCTGCAACGCCGGCATGGTTCTTCGCTACCGGTGCGGCGGTGGGCCGAAGAGATCGTGGAAGCACTGGGGCCGATTTGCGAACTGCTGGACCTGGGGGAAAGCGGTCGGCCCTATGCGGCGGCGCTGGCCGAACAGCGGGAGGCGCTGGCCGATCCCGACCGCACGCCGTCCGCCCGGATTCTGGCCGAGATGCGCGCCAGTGGGGAAAACTTCTTTCGCTACGCTCGCCGGCTGTCCGAGCGACACCGCGCCGCGCTCCAGGCCGAGCCGTTGACCGAGGAACGGGACCAGTTTTTCACCGAGGCGGCGGAACGGTCGCTGCGTGAGCAGGCGGAGATCGAAGCGGCGGACGACATGACGTTCGACGAGTTTCTGCGGCGGTATTTCCTGGCCTGATTTTGTGAGTGACGCGAGCGATCAGCGGGCCTTACTGGTGATTCGGCGCATCAGGATTTCGTCATGGCCAGCGCGGATAAAATCCTTGGGCACGCCAATCTCCATGAAATGGCAGCTTGAATAGAATCGACGCGCGGGTAAATTATACCAAATACCACTAAAAATCTACTTTAAGTGACAGCCGATACCATCCCAATTTTTTGCAGCGCGTTCACGATAAAGTCCCTATGAGTCAATGAGGAAAAAATGCTTTTGGCTTGGATAAAAAAAGCTCTTTTAGCGTGGATTTTAAGTGATCCAAATCGGTAAAGACTTGGTTCGCAATCTCGCCTTTTGACCATTGCCATAATCGCTCGGAAGAATTGACTTGAGGACTATGCGGCGATTGATAAAGCAGCATCACATTATCGGGCATCACCAAATCATTAGAGCGATGATAAGTCGCGTTATCCGTTTGGATCACATGAAAATCGTTGGGATATTTCCGCGAGAAATCATCGAGAAATTGTTGATAGTTTTCGGTATTCATCCGGTCGTAATCTTGTATCATCAACTCACCCGTCAGGGGTTCAACAACCCCATAAAGATAACAGGCTTTAAATGGCCATTGCGTTTTCACCATGGCCTTGACCTTTTTTAGGGTCAACCGCTGTCGCGTGATCGTTTTTAAACCAAAGCGACTTTCATCCCGCGTCCAATACCGCAGGCTCGAATATCTTTATAAACAATGAGTTAGTATTTTATCCAGTTCCATTGGAACCGTTTCCTTGAACGCTTCCGCCGCCACAGGATCATCATCCACTGCTTGAGGTCAAGGGACTTTAAGACTGGCCTCAAGCCGATATTTGACGGTCCCATACACGGTGGAATAGGGAACCTCTAAATCATGGGTTTCCTTGAGCCAAATTTGGACAGCTTTATAACTGGAAAAACCTTCCGGCTGGGCTAATTTTTCTTTCAGTTGCCATTGAATTTCCACCGGTATGGAGGGAGCCAGATTGCCACCACGATAGTTAAGGTTCAGCAAACCAGCGAGCCCTTTTTCACGATATGTCTCGCTCCATTGGCCGATGGCAAATTGGCTTCGACACAATAATTTTGCCAAGTCTTTACGGGTTGTAGCTTGACCTATCTTATGCCAGTATAGAAACTGCAAACGTTCCCGTTTGCGTACATCTTTCTCCCTTTTTAGCTGCTCTTCCAACGCTTCTTTAGATTCGGTAATTTCCAGTTTAAACACACGGCACATGATTATCTCCTCACTTTTTCATTAAATATTATAATACATTATTTTATTAGGATTTGGTATTAGGTGCCTACTGCTCAATCTTCACCGTTTTGAGAATGTTCTGAATTTCTTCACGGCTTCCCGTTTTCTCGTCTTGCCTGGTGCCTGCCCCGATTATGAAAAAGTAATCGCCGTGAGGAACGATCCACAGTTCTGATGTGGTTGGAAAGGTGCGCCCATCGGGAATCTCCATGGTGTAATTCATTCGAGCGTAGGCTGACTTGATGCCCGACACTTCAACCTCCAAGGGCGGTTGGACGAGGACGAAGTTCTTGAATTTTTTTTGAATCTGTGGAACCACGAGGCTGATGATCTCTTGTGGCGGCTTGCCTTTGAGGCCGCCATACGGCTTGAGGTTGACCTTGAAGCTTGGATTTACATCGTCAAACGGTTCAGGAAATTTGGTCATGGCAACGAGCGGTGCCGTGGCGTACTTCTGCATGGCCGCATGGAACTCCTCATCATTGAGTTTCATGGCCTTGATGTTGTCCATGTTCTGTGCGGCCGTGACGTAGATCCAGTCTGTTGGCTTAGTCAACTGGAAGCCCGCAGTCGGGTTGTTGAACACACTCGGATCGGCCGCCATAGCTGTGCCTGCGCAAAAAACGAATAACACAGCAGCAAGAAACGTTTCTCTGAATCGCCTCACCAAACTCTCCTTGGTATCTAACAAGTCATTATCTGGTTCCGCGTATCCTGTGGAATGGAAGGATATGCGGCAATCTTCCAGGTCTTTTTGTGTCGAGAACCCGAGGCCGATTGACCCCAGAAGCTTACCATATCGCTCCTCCGGTCCGGGGCGCGGGAGGAGAGGCCAGGCACGGGAACGCGCATGGGTTCCAACGACCGCCCGGTTGCTTTGAGGATGCCGGGGCGGCCTGTCCGAAGAAGCGTGGCGACGCGGCGCATAACGGTTAAACTAGCCGCCGATGTTCCCAACCGGATGGGCGATATGCGTGATTTCGGGCCGCGGGCGCTGACCCCGCGCGATGGCTGGGATTGGCTGATTCAGGCATGGCAACTGATGTGGGGCCGGCCGGGACTGTTCGTGACCGTGGCTCTGTTCGCGCCGGCGGGCACCGCCGGCTTGCTGGCGTTGCCAGTCTGGGAATGGTGGCTGCCGCCGGGCGGCGGGTGGGTCGCGTTGCTGGTCACCGTATTCTGTTACGGCCTGCCGCTGAGCTTGACGGTGACGCTGGCCTGCGGGCTGGCCCGCGCCGCCAATCGCAAGAAGTTGCCGGCGGCGCGGCAGTTGTTCAACCGGACGGCCGTCAAGGCGCTGATCAGGACCAGTCTGTTCCTGTTCTTGCTGTTGTTGCAGGGCTATCTGGTGGCCTATTGGGTTCGGGATCAACTGCTGCCCGCCGATCTCGCCGCCGTCGATTACGGGGTTCCACCCCCGCCGCCGCCGGTCAATTTTGGCGTGACCACCACCGTGCTGGGGACGCAACTCAGCGTGTTGGGCAGCGCGCTGTTGGTCCTCCAGGTGCTGTTGGCCTGGTTCGTGATTCCTCTGCACCTGTTCCGCGAACTGCCGCTGTCGGTATGCTGGCGGCGCAGTGCCCTGGCGGTGCAACTGAATCCCTGGCTGCTTCCACCCCTGGGATTGGCGGGGCTGGCCCTGCTGGCGCTACCCTTCGTCGACCTGTTCGTCATTCCCGCCCAGGTACTGGCGCTACCGTTGCCGGTCTATCTGGGAACCTTGCTGTACGTGGCCTGGAACGACGTGTTCCAGGGCGGGGCCGAGGAAGAAGAGATCGTGGCGGTTCAGGATCGGTGGCGGGCTGGCATCAGCGGCGAGCCAGTGTCGCGCCAATCCCCCGCAGCGCCCCATTCAAATCATCACCCAGCGAAACCGCGCCGGCGGCCTCGATGGCTTCGGCATGGTGGTGGGTGACTTGGCCGCCGACGAAGACCGGCGGTGCGACCGCCCGGCAGAGCAAGGACAGGTCTTGCTCGATCACCGCCGGGGCAATGGCCGCCGATCCCGCCAGCACGATGGCGTGGATCGCGGTCTGCTCGACCACCGGCGGCAGTTCCGACAGCGGGATGTCGGATCCCAGTAACACGACCCCGTAATCCCGGTCCAGCGCCACCAGAGCGAACAGCAACAGACCAACTTCGTGATGCTCGCCGGGCAGGCAGGCCGCCAGCAGCCGCGGTCCCCGCCGGTCACGGTTCAAATGGTGAAAGCGGGCGCCCAATTCGTTGCGCAGGAACATGCTGAAGAAATGCTCCTCGGCGATGCTGCCCAGACCCTGGGTCCAGCGCTCCCCCAACTCCCGCAGCAGCGGCACGATCAGCCGGTTGGTGACGATGTCCACCGGATAGAGCGAGAGCACTTCGTTGTAGATATCGCTCAACTCCCGGTCGTCGAAAGCGGCGATGGTCCGCAACAGCCGCTCCTGATAATTGCGCCAGGGACTGAAGTCGGGAGCAAGGGTCGGCGCTGGTTCGGGCCGCTCCTGGTCGGCGTCCAACACCCGTCGTACCTGACCGATCGACATGCCGTTGTCCAGCAACGCCACCACCTGATGAATCAGGTCGACGTCGGCCATGGTGTACAGCCGATGCCCCTTGGGGGTACGCACCGGCTTGATCAGATCGTAGCGGCGTTCCCAGGCGCGCAGCGTCACCGAGTTGACGCCGGTCAGGCTGGATACCGTGCGGATGGGGACCAGGCCGTCGCCGGGCAGACCATGGCGGTTGCGGTTTGCCTTCATCATGTCGGAACTCTCCCACCTTTTGGAGACGGTCAATTATTGGACAAACCAGTTAGATAATAGTTGGGAATTTACTATTCAACGGCAATATTTATACATGATTTGTACAAAAGCGCAAGCTCCGAACGAGTATTCCAACCCACGCCCCGCATGGCCAAGCCCCCCGCCGGCTGGAGACCGCCACTGGTGGTGATTCCGGTCGGTCTTGCCCAAGCCGGGCCGCCGTTGGTGGTGTCGGCCGGAAGACCGACGCTGCTACTCCTGCTATGCTTGTAATCATCCCCGATTCGCCAGCGCTTCGCCGAATCCATGGCGACGCGGATCGTCCCGCCCAAGCCCGAGGAAGTGTTTCGATGAAAGTGAATGTCAGCGTTGAGGCCACCGCCCAGGAAATGCGCGAGTTTTTGGGCCTGCCGAACGTACAACCCTTGCACGACGACGTAATGCAAGCTATCCGAGACAACGTGCAACGTGGTGTGATCAATTTCGATGCTCTGGGCCTGATGAAGCCGCTGCTGCCCACCCAGTTCAGTTCGATGGAAATGGTGCAGAAATTCTGGGAAGCGGTCGCCAAGGCCAGCGGCGGCGTGGCCAAGGACGCGGCTGACAAGAAACCGGAAAACCTGCCGGAGCCGCGCGATGGCGGCGCGGCGCGCAATAACGCGGAAAAATAATCATAATACCCGCCTGAACGAGAGCGCTTGGCGACCGAGGAATGTGGATATGGCCAACAAGATTCTGGTGGTGGACGACGAGCCGAACATCGTCCTGTCCTTGGAATTTCTGATGAAACAGGCGGGTTTTCAAGTGCGCACCGCTTCCGATGGCGAGGTGGCGTTGACCGCCATCGCGGCGGAACGGCCCGATCTGATGCTGCTTGATGTGATGATGCCGCGCAAGAACGGTTACGAGGTTTGCCAGGCGGTCCGCGCCAACCCGGACTGGAAAGACATCCGCATCATCATGCTCACCGCCAAGGGCCGCGAGGTCGAGCGGGAAAAGGGCCTGGCACTGGGCGCCGACGACTACATCACCAAACCGTTCTCGACCCAGGAAGTGGTGGAGCGGGTTCGCGAACTGCTGGCGGAAGCGGGCTGATCCGCCATGGGCTATCGGACCAGGCTCTGGTTGCTGTGGCTGGTTCCGGGCAGCCTGGCGCTCGCCGCCCTGCTCGGGATCGGCTGGCAGGTGTTCCTGGTCGTTCCCGACCCGGACCTGCGCGACCAGACCATCCTTTGGCTGGTGCTGGCGACGTTCTTCATCGTCGGCGGGATCACCGTGGCCTGGGCGATGCTGGACTGGAATTGCTTCATCCCGCTTGGGGCGTTGGCCCGCGGCGCGCGCATCATCGCCCGCAGCAATCCCGGCTACGTACTGGAGTTGCCCAGGCGGCACTGGTTGGGCGAATTTCCGGCCATGCTGCTGGAACTGGGCGAGGCTCTGCACAAGGCCCGTCGCGAGGCGACCGCCGCCACCGCCATCGGCACCCAGGAAATCGAGGAGCAGAAGGCCCGGCTGGAAGCTGTCTTGCGAGAGTTGTCCGAGGGCGTGCTGGTTTGCGACCGGGACGCTCGCATCCTGCTTTACAATCCGGCGGCGCTCAAGCTGTTGCCCAACCGGGCCGCCCTGGGATTGGGCCGCTCGCTGTACGAACTGTGGACCCGCGCGCCCATCGAGAGCACGCTGCAATTGCTGGGCTACCGTCAAAAGAACCCGGATGGCGGCCAGCCGGACGGGGATGCCGAATTCGTCTGCGCGACCGTGGAAGACGAAACCATGTTCCACTGCCGGATGAGTCTGCTGCCCGGCGCCGGCGAGCGGGGGGCCGCTTTCGTCATCGCCTTTCGCGATGTCACGCAACAGATGGAACGCTCCCTGATCAAGACACGCACCGAGGATCTGCGCCGGCCACTGGCCAATCTGCGGGCGGCGGCGGAAACCGTCATGACCTTCGCCGACATGGATCGGGCGCAGCGCGAGGCCTTTCAGCGGGTGGTGGTCGAGGAAAGCGAGCGACTGAGCCAGCGCTTGCAGGAACTCACTCTCGATCTGCGCAACCTGTACGCCAGCCGCTGGCCGATGAACGATGTCTATTCCACCGATCTGCTGGGCAGTCTCATCCATCACCTGCAAGGCCGCGCCGGTCCGCGGGTCAGCATGGCGGGCATGCCGCTTTGGCTGAACGTGGACAATCATTCGATCCGGTTACTGCTTGAGTATCTGCTCGATCAGCTTCGCGCCGAGGGAGTCGGCGATACTTTCGAGATCGAATGCCTGTTGGGCAATCGCCGGGTCTATCTGGACATCATCTGGCCCGGTCGGCCGCTGCCTGCCCACCAGTTGGAAGGCTGGTTGAGCGAACACGTGCAGGACCTGGTGGGGGCGACCACGGTGGGCGAGGTGCTGCGCCGACACAACAGCGATTTGTGGAGCCAGTCGCATCGGCGGCGCGGCTATTCGCTGTTGCGCCTGCCCCTGCCGGCGTCCGCGCGGCAGTGGCGGAAACCCGCCGAGGCGTCGCCGGCGCGGCCGGAATTTTACGATTTCTCCCTGGGCGAACGGGGGCGCGAGGAATGGGGCGATCTGGTCAACTATCCGCTGAGCGCCCTCGCCTACGTGGTGTTCGATACGGAGACCACCGGTTTGGCGCCCTCCAAGGGCGACGAGATCATCCAGATCGCCGGGGTGCGCATCGTCAATCGCCGGTTGCTGGCGGGCGAGAACTTCGATCAGTTGGTCAATCCCGGCCGGCCGATTCCCAAGGCCTCGATCCGCTTTCACGGTATTACCGACGACATGGTTCGGGACAAGGCCGGCCTTGAGGTGGTGCTGCCGCGGTTTCGGGCCTTCGTCGGCGACGACCGTACCGTGCTGGTCGCCCACAACGCCGCCTTCGACATGAAGTTCCTGCGGCTCAAGGAGCAAAAGCTTGGGGTGCGGTTCGGCAATCCGGTCCTGGACACCCTCCTGCTGTCCGGTTATTTGCACGATTACACCGACGATCACAATCTGGACGCCATCGCCGACCGGCTGGGCGTGGACGTGCAGGATCGCCATACCGCCCTGGGGGATTCGCTGGTGACCGCGCGAGTATTTCTCAAGCTGCTGGATTTGCTGGAGGCGCAGGGGATCGAGACCCTCGGCCAGGCGCTGGAAGCGTCCGACAAGATGGTCGAGATTCGCAAGACCATGTCGCAGTTCTAAAAGGCGAGAAATTACGAAGGACCGATCAAGGCGCGATCCTCCAACCCCTGATTCCTTGACTCCTGACTCCCGATCCCTGCTCGATGCGACAACAATCGAAGGAATACATCGTCATTCTGTTTATCGTTGGGATATTGGCGCTCAACTATCCGGTGCTGGACCTGTTCGACCGGTCGTGGATGCCGTTTGGAGTGCCCTTGCTCTATCTCTATCTTTATCTGGCGTGGTTGGCTCTCATCGTCGTGCTGATCGTGGTGGTGGAGCATTCGGAAATCCACCGAACGGAGCAGTCCGTGGTGTTGGGGAACACCTCCCAGCCGGAAGGCACGCCCGCCGAAGGACGCCGGGTTCGCGGCGCCAATCCGACGGAGTTGCCCTGAATGCTGAGCGATGGCGTCATCGTCGCCAGCGCGTTGACCTACATGGGCGTGCTGTTTGGCATCGCCTACTACGGCGACCAGCGCGCCGACGCCGGTCGTTCGATCATCGCCAATCCCTACATTTACACCCTGTCGCTGGCGATCTACTGCACCGCCTGGACCTTCTATGGCAGCGTCGGCCTGGCGTCGACCAAGGGCGTGGATTTCCTGCCGGTCTACCTGGGTCCAACCCTGATGGCGGTGCTGTTCTGGTTCGTGCTGCGGCGGATCGTGCGCATCACCAAGGTCCATCGCATCACCTCCATCGCCGACTTCGTCGCCTCTCGCTACGGCAAGAGCAGTCTGCTGGCCGGCATGGTGACCGCGATCGTCGTGCTGGGCATCCTGCCGTACATCTCCATCCAGTTGAAGGCCATCGCCACCAGTTTCGGCTTGTTGCGTCAGTATCCGGCGGTGACGATGCCCACTTCCTCGGTCCACGAGCCGTTCTGGACCGACACCACCTTCTTCGTGGCGCTGGTGCTGATTGCCTTCGCCATCCTGTTCGGCACCCGCCATATCGACATCACCGAGCGCCACGAAGGCATGGTGGCGGCGGTGGCGTTCGAATCGCTGTTCAAGCTGGTGGCTTTCGTGCTGGTCGGCGTGGTGGTGACCTTCGTGATGTTCGGCGGTCCCAGCGATCTGTTCCAGCAAGCGGCGGCGCGACCGGAACTGGCGGCGTTGATGCGGTTCGGCGTGGTGCCAGGCGGTTACGGTGGCTGGTTGTCGCTCATGTTCCTGGCGATGATGGCGTTCCTGTTCCTGCCCCGGCAGTTCCAGGTGCTGGTGGTCGAGAATGTCGACGAGACCCATATCCGCAAGGCGATCTGGCTGTTTCCGCTCTATCTGTTCGTCATCAACCTGTTCGTCTTGCCCATCGCCCTGGGCGGACGGCTGACTTTCGCCAACGGTAACGTGGACGCCGATACCTTCGTGCTGGCCTTGCCGATGGCCGAAGGGATGCCGATCCTGGCTCTGCTGGCGTTCCTGGGCGGGCTGTCGGCGGCCACCAGCATGATCATGTTCGAGACCCTGACCCTCTCCACCATGGTGTGCAACGACGTGGTGATGCCGATCCTGCTGCGCGCCAACCCGCGCTGGCTGGCCGACCGTTCCGACCTCTCTGGCCTGCTGCTCGGCGTCCGCCGCGTCGGCATCGCGGCGCTGATCCTGCTGGGCTACCTGTATTTCCGGTTCATCGGCGAATCCTACGCCCTGGTGGCCAGCGGTCTGATTTCCTTTGCCGCCGCCGCTCAGTTCGCGCCGCCGATCCTGATCGGCCTGTACTGGAAACGGGCCAACCGGCGGGGCGCGCTCATCGGCCTGAGCGGCGGTTTCCTGATCTGGGCCTATACCCTGCTGTTGCCGGCCATGGCTCGCTCCGGCTGGATCGGCGCGGACTTCGTCGATCGCGGGTTGTTCGAGCTGGAGCTGCTCAAACCCTACGCCTTGTTCGGCTTGCAAACCCTGGACCCCTACATGCACTCCGTGTTTTGGAGCATGCTGGTCAACGTCGGCGGTCTAGTGTTCGGGTCGGTGTTGAGCCGGCCGAACGCCATCGAACAGGTGCAAGGCAGTCAGTTCGTCAACGTGTTCGAACGCGAGCGCCACGACGGCGATGCGTTGTTGTGGCGGGGCGTGGTCGACACCGTCCAGCTCCACGACCTGTTGGCGCGTTTCATCGGTCCGCAACGCGCCAGCGAAGCCTTCGACCGCTACCTCGACAGCAAGGGCGACTATCCCCCGCAAGCCGACCCCCAGCTGATCCATTACACCGAGCGGTTGTTGGCGGGGGCGATTGGCGCGGCCTCGGCCCGGGTGATGATCTCCTCGATCGTGATGGGCGAGGTGCTCAGTATCGAGGAGGTGATGACCATCCTCGACGAAAGCACCCAGGTGATCGAGTACAGCCGTCGGCTGGAGCAGCAGTCCCGCAAGCTGGAAGCCGCCTCGGCCGAACTGCGGGAGGCCAACAACCGGCTGCGGGAACTGGATCGGCTCAAGGACGAGTTCATCTCGACCGTCACCCACGAATTGCGCACACCGTTGACTTCGATTCGCGCCTTTTCGGAAATTTTGCTGGCCAATCCCGACATGGAGGTTGAGCAGCGCGGCAAATTTCTCGGCATCATCGTCAAGGAAAGCGAGCGGTTGACCCGGTTGATCAATCAGGTCCTGGACATGGCCAAGATCGATTCGGGCCGGATCGACTGGCGCACCGAACGGATCGATCTACGGACGCTGATTCAGGACGCCATCAATTCCACCAGCCAGTTGTTCCGCGACAAGGCGGCGACCTTGCGCGAGGAACTGGGCGACCAGCCGGTGACCATCGTCGGCGATCACGACCGGCTGACCCAGGTGATCATCAATTTGTTGTCGAACGCCGTGAAGTTCTGCCCGGAGCAGGCTGGCGAAGTGATCATTCGACTGGAGCCGGCGGCGGACTGCTGGCGGATCGAGGTTCGTGATAACGGCCCTGGTATCGCCCAGGATCAACACAAGCTGATCTTCGAGAAATTTCATCAGGTCAGCAATAGCCTCGCTGGCAAGCCAAAGGGCACCGGGTTGGGGCTGCCGATCAGCCAGAAGATCGTCGAGCATCACAATGGACGCATTTGGGTGGAGAGCGAGACCGGTCAAGGCGCCGCCTTCATCGTGGAATTGCCCATGCAATAGCGGGCGGAGGGCGGGGTTTCCCTGGAGCCGGCTTCCTGGGAACTGACTTCGTGGAGCCTGGCGCCTCTAACAGGCGTTCGGCGCTCCCGCGTCGTCCTCGCGGCCAACTGGGCGAGCGGGCTCGCCGGCCAAGTTGCGCGGCCGCTCCGCAAACGGGGGAATCTCGCGCTGAAGGCTGCTCTGGCCATGGGCGCGGTCGCCCAGACACAGCAGCTTGGCCCCCAGCCGGTAGCGGCCATTGACGCCGCGCTCGACCAGGCCGTGCTCGATCAGCGACGCCAGAATGCGGAATGCGGTCGAAGGATGCAGACCAGCGGCGCTGGCCAGGGTTTTGAGGCTGACGGGCTCGTCATGCGCGGCGATGGCGTCCAGTAGTCGGGACAGCCGGGCGATCACTTGAATCGAGGAAGTCGCTTTGGCGGTCATTCTATATCCTAACGCGCGGTAACCCATTCATGCTTCGTGAAATTGGAGCGACTATATTGCATTGCACCATAAAATGCCACTGTTTTGATGAGGAATGGAGGATCAAGGTTCCCCGCCATGAAGCCCTATCTTGATCTGTTGCGGCGAGTGCTGGCCGAGGGGGTTGGCAAGGAGGACCGAACCGGGGTGGGGACGTGGAGCGTGTTCGGCGCGCAATTGCGCTTCGATCTACGACGCGGCTTTCCGCTAGTGACGACCAAGAAGCTGCACCTGGGCTCGATCGTTCACGAGTTGCTGTGGTTTCTGCGCGGCGACACCAACCTTCGTTACCTGCGCGAGCATGGAGTCACGATCTGGGACGAGTGGGCCGATGGCAACGGCGACCTGGGTCCGATTTACGGCAAGCAGTGGCGTGACTGGGAGGCGGCGGACGGACGTCGCATCGACCAGATGGCCCGCGCTCTTGAACTGTTGCGGCGTGATCCCGATTCGCGGCGGATCCTGGTGTCGGCGTGGAATGTCGGCGATCTGGAACGGATGCGGTTGTTGCCCTGCCATGTGCTGTTCCAGTTCTACGTTGCCGCTGGCGAATTGTCCTGCCAGATTTACCAGCGCAGCGCCGACCTGTTTCTCGGCGTGCCGTTCAACATCGCCAGCTATGCGTTGCTGACGCACCTGGTCGCCCAACAGACCGACCTGCGGGTCGGCGAATTGATCTGGACCGGCGGGGACTGTCATCTGTATCGTAATCATCTGGAGCAGGCCCGCTTGCAACTGAGCCGCGAACCCTATCCGGCGCCGCGCCTGGCGATCCACCGTCGGCCAGCCGCGCTCGCGGAGTACCGCTACGAGGATTTTGAAATCGTCGACTATCGGGCTCACCCGGCCATCCGGGCGCCGGTGGCGGTATGACTCCGGTCCGCGTCGTCGTCCAGCGACGGCCGACCGGCCCTTCGGTTGCGGGAAGCCCTTGCTTGCAATCCAAGGTTCGCATATCAGTGTTATAACCAATGGAGAGCCAAGGACGAATTGGCTTGACGATCATCGCAAATTATGTTGCGATGCAATAAGTGAACACGATCAAGGTGAAATGAGTCATGATGACTTTGGACAGGATGATGGAGCGTAACCAGGCGGTGAATCTGCTGGCGTTGCAGTGCGCGCTGCGGCTCGGCGGGTTGATGGGCATCGGGGTGCTCGGCGCGGTGCGCAAGGCGCTGGATATTTATCTGGTGTGCTTGCAACATGGCGCGGGATATGTGGCAGGGTTCCGAATCGCCGATTCACCGGAGCGGCTGGTGGCCGACTATGCGGACGTCATGACCGAGTGCGTGGAAAGGTCCTGGCAGGATTTCCGCAACAACCTCCAGATTTTCTTGCTGACTCAGGATGAAGCGCTGATCTGGATCGCCCGGATCGACCAGGCGCTGCTGGCCACGGATTGAATCGCACGGGTTTGCTCTTCGCCGCATCCCCAGTCCGGGCGGCGCGGTCCCAGTGTTCGCCGGAAGATCGTCATGACCGACCTTAAGCCCGATCCCGCTGACCCGCCGGTCAGAAAACCTAGTTTGTTTGAGGTGCTGAACCGACCCATTCACTTGCCTTTCGGCAGGAACCGCGCGCTTGAACCAGCCGCTGGGCCGGTTGAGCCCGCGGAGTCCAGGCCCGAACGTTTCGCCCGGCTACGCGACCGGTTGCGGCGTACCCGCCAGGGCCTGATCAGCGGACTGTCCCGCTGGTTCGCCGGCAAAAAGCTGGACGACGAGACGCTTGAGGAATTGGAAAGCCGCCTGTTGCTGGCCGATGTCGGCGTGGACGTCACCCAGCATTTGATGAAGCGGCTGGCCGAACGGATGTCGCGCCAGCAGTTGAACGATGTCCCGGCGCTGCTCGATGCCCTGCGTGAGGAGCTGTTGACTATCCTCGCGCCTTGCCAGCAGCCATGGCGGCCTGGCGATTCCCGGCCCTACGTCATCCTGATGGTCGGGGTCAACGGCGTGGGCAAGACGACCACTATCGGCAAATTGGCCCAGTGGCTGCGCGATGCGGATCATTCGGTGCTGCTGGCCGCTGGCGATACCTTCCGCGCTGCCGCCGTCGAGCAGTTGCAGATCTGGGGCGAGCGCAACCGGATTCCGGTCATCGCTCAGCAAAGCGGCGCCGATGCGGCCTCGGTGATCTACGACGCGATCCAGGCCGCCCAGGCCCGGCGGCTGGACGTGGTGATCGCCGACACCGCCGGACGGTTGCATACCCAGTCGAACCTGATGGAGGAGCTCAGAAAGATCAAGCGGGTGATGGGTAAGGTGGACGCCGCCGCCCCGCACGAGGTGTTGCTGGTCGTGGATGCCAGCACCGGCCAGAACGCCCTCAATCAGGCGGTGCAATTTCACGAGGCGGTTGGTGTGACCGGGCTGATCCTGACCAAGCTCGACGGCACCGCCAAGGGAGGCATCGTCTTCGCCATCGCCCGCCGGTTGGGGCTACCGATCCGTTTCATCGGTGTCGGCGAAAGCATCGAGGACCTGCGAACGTTCGATGCCGCCGAGTTCGTCGCCGCCTTGCTGGATGAGGAAGCCGTCGATTGATCCCTCCAAGCAGCGAGGGAACTTCCGGTCTGGTTTGGCACTCAAAGGGCACGAGTGCTAAAATCAGGTCCATGCCAAATCGAGAGGGAGTGAACGACGATGACGACAGCGCTGGTTCCACGCATGCGGAATTTGCCGGTGCCGGTGGACAGCCTGGAAAGTTACATCCAGGCGATCAACCAGGCCCCGATGTTGAGCGCCGAGGAAGAACAGGAACTGGCCCAGCGCCTGCGGCTGCGCAACGATCTGGAAGCCGCGCGGCGACTGATCGTGGCGCACCTGCGCTTCGTGGCGCATATCGCCCGTGGATACGTCGGTTACGGTTTGCCGCTGGCCGATCTGATTCAGGAAGGCAACGTGGGTCTGATGAAGGCGGTCAAGCGCTTCGATCCCGCCCATGGCGTGCGGCTGGTGTCGTTCGCGGTACACTGGATCCGCGCGGAGATTCACGAATTCATCCTGCGCAACTGGCGGATCGTCAAGGTCGCCACCACCAAGGCCCAGCGCAAGTTGTTCTTCAAGCTGCGCGGCGCCAAGAAACGCCTGGGCTGGCTGAATCACGAGGAAGTGAACACGGTCGCCCGCGAGCTGGGCGTCAACCCCGAGCACGTGCTGGAGATGGAATCGCGGTTGAGTGGTCACGATATCGCCTTCGATCCGCTTTCCGAGACCGATGGCGACGATGAGGGGCAAGCGTATGGCCCCTCGGCGTATCTGAGCGACGAACAGGCTGATCCCGCGGAAGCGTTGGAGCGGGAGGATTGGGAAGCGCGAACCGGCCATCGGCTGAACGAAGCGCTGGAACGGCTGGATCCGCGGAGCCGCGACATCGTGCGGCGGCGCTGGCTGAGCGACGACAAGCCGACCCTGCACGATCTGGCCGCCGAATACCAGGTGTCCGCCGAACGCATCCGGCAACTGGAAAGCAACGCCATGAAGAAGCTGCGCGCCGCGTTGCCAGCGGCGGTTTGAATCCGGCCGAATGATCAGGACCTGCCCGCGCGGCGGGTTTTTTTATCGTCCGGGTTTTTCCCCGCCCGCGCCGGCGCGGGGACCGGAAGTCGGGGACCGAGCGTCTCGGCCGCCGATTGCTCCCCGCCCGCGCGGATGCGGTCGGCGGTTGGCGTTCCATCCCCTGGAACAGTCTTTACATGAGCCAGTCCATTGCTTCATTGACGCGCGCCGCGCCGCTGCAAGCCCTCAATACGTTTGGATTGCCGGCGCGGGCCGCCTGGTTCGCCGCCATCGAGACGCCCCGGCAACTTGCCGGCTTGATCGCCATGTCCGAATGGAAGCACTGGCCACGCTTCGTGCTCGGTGGCGGCAGCAATTTGATTCTAACCGGTGATTTCGACGGACTGGTGCTGTACGTTCGCATTCGCGGGCGGAAACTCATCGTGGAAGACGACGACGCCTGGTTCGTGCGCGCCGGCGCCGGGGAGAACTGGTCCGATTTCGTGTCCTGGACCCTGGAGCGGGGCTGGCCGGGCCTGGAAAACCTGTCGTCGATTCCCGGCACGGTCGGCGCGGCTCCCATCCAAAACATCGGCGCTTACGGGTTGGAGGTCACCGAGCGGCTCCAGGAATTGGAGGCAGTCGATCTGGAGACGGGCGAAGCGGTGGTCCTCGACCGCGCCGCGTGCCGGTTCGGATATCGGGACAGCGTGTTCAAGCGCGAGGCGGCCGGGCGTTACCTGATCACCGCCGTGACCTTCCGGTTGCCCAAGCGCTGGCGGCCGGTCACCGGCTATGCCGATGTGGCGCGGGAACTGGAGGCACGGGGCATCGCTGAGCCGACGGCGCGGGACGTTTCCGCCGCGGTGGCGGCGGTTCGCTCGCGCAAGTTGCCGGACCCGGCCCGCATTGCCAACGCCGGCAGTTTCTTCAAAAATCCGGTCTTGGACGCGGCGGCTTTTGCCCGGTTGATGGCCCGGCATCCCGATTTGCCCCACTACCCCCAGCCGGATGGGAGGATGAAACTGGCCGCCGGCTGGCTGATCGAACGCTGTGGCTGGAAGGGCAGGAATCTCGGACCGGCGGGTGTCTACGAGCATCAGGCGCTGGTGCTGGTCAATCGCGGCGGCGCGCGGGGCGAGGACGTGTTGCGGCTGGCGGGGGCGATTCGAGCCTCGGTGCGGATGGCGTTCGGGGTTGAATTGGAACCAGAGCCGGTCATCCTCGGCCCGCAACCTGGGTGGGTCGGCGGCTGAATTCGCCGCGCGGGGAAAAAGTGGGGAATTGGTGAGTAAGCGATTGAAAATCTGGCGCGCCCGGCGGGACTCGAACCCACGACCTTTGGCTTCGGAGTTTTCCATGCCGATCAAGCTCGAAAACCGACTAGATTGTCGCCACGTCGCCAGCAGCTGCTGCGTCGCCACCATCGCCGCCCTGGCGCTGTCCAGGCCTGCGCTGGCAGTTGGGGTAG
>JARSSO010000055.1:87176-175403 GCA_029624765.1 Candidatus Contendibacter sp.
GTCGCCACCATCGCCGCCCTGGCGCTGTCCAGGCCTGCGCTGGCAGTTGGGGTAGATCGTCGCCACCTTCGTGTCGCCAGCAGCTGCTGCGTCACCACCATCGCCGCCCTGGCGCTGTCCAAGCCTGCGCTGGCAGTCGGGGTAGATCGTCGCCGCGCTGCGCGGCCGTCTGCTGGTAGATCGTCGCCGCGTCGCCAGCAGCTGCTGTGTCGCCACCATCGCCGCCCTGGCGCTGTCCAGGCCTGCGCTGGCAGTTGGGGTAGATCGTCGCCACCTTCGTGTCGCCAGCAGCTGCTGCGTCACCACCATCGCCGCCCTGGCGCTGTCCAGGCCTGCGCTGGCAGTTGGGGTAGATCGTCGCCACCTTCGTGTCGCCAGCAGCTGCTGCGTCACCACCATCGCCGCCCTGGCGCTGTCCAAGCCTGCGCTGGCAGTCGGGGTAGATCGTCGCCGCGCTGCGCGGCCGTCTGCTGGTAGATCGTCGCCGCGTCGCCAGCAGCTGCTGTGTCGCCACCATCGCCGCCTGGATGGACGGCTACCTGGCGCGTACGCCGCCAGGTAACCGTCCATCCCATCGTCCTGAGCAACAAACCGCCCAAGACTTTCTTCCCACGAGAATTAGCGATGCTTTCAGAGGCGCAACGAAGCGCAGGTTATTAGGGGCCTGGCGGCGGGAACATATCGGGCGGTAAATCGGTATCGTCGGCTTCAAGCCACTCAAACGCTTCTTCCACCGCTTTCATGATTCTGTCCATGCGCCGTTCCGGGCTTTCAGGAAGGTTCATCCCTGGCGGTTGATAATCCAGGCCGGGTATTTCAGCCTCTCCCTTGCAAAAAAACCGGTCAAGAAAATCGATGAACGGCGTCATCTCACTGATTAAAGTCATCACAGCAGTTATAAAAATAAAAAATTCAAGGAAAAAATCGAACGCTATCCGAACAACAATCAAAATCCTTCCCCATGGGCCAGCGTAAGCGCCATAGTGGAGTAATCCAGCAATCGAACCGATTATAGGGATAAGTTTTCTCAGGAGTTTGTTTGCGTCACTACATTCAGAAATTACTTTCCTAGCGAACTTGATCCACTCGCAAGGATCCACCCGTTTATCTGGATCATCAGGACAAATCTTCTTTCCATTTCTAACATAATCGGCAAATGTTTTAAGTACCCAGTATTTTTCACCAGGGTCAAGGTTTTTACAAAAAAACCGTATCAAGTCCAAATCAGTAAATGTGGGGTCACGGCGCGGCATGTTTAGCGTTTTTCATTAGAAAGCAAGTTAGTGTGCATACCGAACCAAAAATAAAAACCGACCTGTTTTGCAGCGTCGGTTTTTGTTGTTGAAGCTGGAAAATCAGACCAATGCCGCTTCGGTATCGGTCATGACTTGGCCCAGTTTGGTACCCTTCTGAAAGCCCAGGGAGAGGGTGAATTCGGCATTGCGTACCGGGGGAATCGTTACGTATTGACCGTTGCGAAACGCGGTGCGTTCCGGTGTCCATTGCGCCTTGAACATGCCCACATCCGAGAGCATTACGCTACCGCCCTTTGCGACGATGTCCTTGATTTTGTCCAGGGCGCTGGCCAATACCGACACCGCAATGCCGGTATCGAGGGTGGGAAATTGCGTGGCCAGCCAGGTGCTGAATTGGGCGTAGCTCAGGTATTGCGCCGTTCCCGCGATATCATCCGGCGTTTGCACGACAGCGGCGTTGTCGGTCGTGGTCAGGTTGACAGGATTGGCGTACACGATCGCGCTACTCGCCGACCGGTTGACCGCCTGTACCCCAAACCGGAACGCATGGGATTGGCCATCCTGCGTACCAAATCGCGAGCAGTTTTCGATCAAGAGCGAGCTGTCGGCCTCCGCGCCACTGCCGACCACGCGCTTCTTGCCTTGGTCATCCAGCAGCGTAATAGACACGTCGTGAGGCGACGTCCACGCCACCTCAACTTGATCCGGAACGACACCGGAGCGATTGCGGACCACGGTAGCGGAAACCAAGGTAGGGACCGGCGGCGGCTCTTCGTCGAACACGGCAACCACTGGGTCGCTTTCAACGGCATCGCTATCGCCCTCCACGGCGTCTTCGTGCCAGAACTTGAAGATTACCGGATGGGAATAGCCATCGCGCGGCACGTTCACGCCAAGAATGCGGATCATCGGCGGGAAGTTGCTCAGCACCTCGAACGTGCTTGGCGTGTAAGCTTCTGTCGGTGGATTGTCGGATAAGTCATCCACGCGATGCGCGATTTTCAACTTGTTCGCATCGAAACTCAGGCGGGCCGTGAATTCGCAGGCAGTTTGCAAATTGGTGAGCGGGTCTTTGAGCTTCTTGACGCTGGGAATGATATTGCTGGGCGCTTCGGCGGGCATGGGCCTCTCCTCTCGTCTCGTCGTTAAACATCGGTTAAAACGGTTCCGCGTTTTGTGCCCAGGCGGAAGCTAGGGCTGAGCGTAAACCGGGCATTGCGTTGGGCGGCAATCGGGGTTGCATCGCCGGTAATGGCGTTATGACGGTCAAACGCATCCATCCAAAACGCCTCGAATTTGCCAAAATGATCCAGTTCCACCCGACCGCCTTTTGACACTATGAATTTAATACGATCCAGGGCGGTTTGCAAAACATTCTCAACGAGTGCGGCACTCAAGCCCATTTGTTGCGCCACTGCGATAACCAACGCGCTTTGCGTCCAATTCATCGCGGTTCCCGCGATTTCATCGGGCGTCGGTGGCGGTGGGTCTGGCAATCCCTGCACCGTCGGATTGATGAGAATCGAATTGGTAATCGCTTCCGTGCTTTTGTTGCCCTGATGGTAGCGGGCGACTCCGAAATAAACCCGTTGCGCTTCACCGGTCTTGGTAAACATCTTAGCGCCGATCCCTTCGGCCAACCAGGAACTGGCGTCAGCACTGGCGACACCCAGGTATATGTTTTTGTTCATGCGCGGGTTGTTCGTTCCAGTTGGGCGGATATATGCCCAAAGCTCCACCATTCCAACCGGTTCATTGCCCCAATCCCAGGTGATACGGGTTAAATCCTGCGTTTGCGCTGTCCAGCCCCGAATTAACAGCGCGCCCGCCGTTTTGGGCGGCTGTAGGGCCTTATAATAAGTGGGTTTCAAATTTAAAACCCTATTTTGGCGCAAGCTTGGAAAACCGTTTTTTTCCCGCCATATTTCTATAGTAATCTGGTGCGTTACACCGTCATCCAGCAATAAAAAGCCGGTGATAGCGAGGATCAGGGGTTGCTGATTATTCAACAATTCCCAGGTCGCTGGGATAGGCAAGCCATCATCCAGCGCCCATGTCATTTGCAAGCCCGTCGGGTCCGCGTATACGCTGACGATCAGTTGTTGATTCAGGACCTGCAACCGCAACCCCGACGGCGCGAACAGCGTTTCGCCCAGCGCCGCGCTCACCTTCAGCCGCAACGCCGCCGCACCCTGCAACGCCACCGCACTGACCAGGGCAGCATCTGCGGTCAAACGGAGCAGGACCCCACCCTGCAACTCGGTCGTCACCGACAACCCGGCGCTGGCCGTCAGCCGGACGGCCACCGCGCCCTGCAACTCGGTTTGGCCGAATACCCCGCTGGCCGTCAGCCGGACGGCCACCGCGCCCTGCAACTCGGTTTGGCCGAATACCCCGCTGGCCGTCAGCCGCAATGTCGCCGCGCCCTGCAACGCCACGCTGCCCGACAGGCCGGCGCTGGCCGTCAGCCGCAATGTCGCCGCGCCCTGCAACGCCACGCTGCCCGACAGGCCGGCGCTGGCCGTCAGCCGCAATGTCGCCGCGCCCTGCAACGCCACGCTGCCCGACAGGCCGGCGCTGGCCGTCAGCCGCAATGTCGCCACGCCCGCGGGCAATGGGACGCTGCTTCCCAGCGTGCCCGTTGCGGTGATGCGCATCGTTGCCACGATCAATCAATCATGATCGTGAGTGCCCCGGGCGAGAACGCCGGCGGCGGATCACCGGCGTTGATGGTTTTGGGGGAACTGAGGGGCGCGAAAATCAGCAGGTTCCCAGCAGTCAGCGCGTCGTAGAGACCGAAACCGATGATGGTTCCCCAGTCAGCGGTGGGGTTGTTGAACGCGATTGACGGGATGTTGCTGATTTGGCCATTCCCGCCACTGGGCGCGCTCCACGCCGCATCACTTGGCCCGTTCTGCACGCGGGCGTAATTCCCGCCACTCACCTCGACCCCGCCCACATTCGCCTCGTTCGGCAATGTGGTGAACAGCGCCACGTAAATTTTGGCCGGTTTCGCTACGGCGGTGGTGCGAAACAGATTGGCGATATTATTCTCAAGGTAATCACTCGCGTTACTCATTCTTCAGTACCTCCACGCACACTTAACTTTGATTTCGGATTCCAAAAGGATCGAGGGGAGAGGCTGTATCTTCCCTGGCGTCATCATTGGTTGGCATGACGCGCAACCCGTCAACATCCCGTGAATGATCAAGATCAAGATCAACCCCAACAGAATCAGCGCCAGCGACGCCTTTTTGAGCCACAGGATCATTCTTTTTCATCCCCCCGAGTTGATCGGGTAATGCGATCTTCAGCACCGCGTCCAGCCCCGTAATTGATGCCAACACCACGCCGATTTGTTCGGCAGTCAATTCCACGCCCATAGACCAAAGCGCCACCACCACGCCCGCGGCCAAAAAACCGGTAATAGCCCCTCGCAGCGTTGACGACTCCCGAGCGCGCGCTTGCCGATAAACCCGAAAGGCGGTAAAGATCATCATGACCTTGTTCACGAATGCCCTCCAAGCACCTGTTTGAGTAGCAGCCACCCGCCCAGCAGACCGGCGGCCAGGGCGGCGATAAATTGCAACGTTCGCAAGAGCCAGCGCGAATGCAACCACAAGTCGGTTATCTCCTGCGTTTCCCGGATATGCCCTTGCAACTTTTCCCATTGCCGCTTTTGCTCAGCGCGAATATCGCGCAATTCCGAAAGGATGTCGGGATAATCCGCGCGCCGTTCAAGCTCGTTGTCACTGTTCATACACCTTCATCACTTTTTTCAGGTAATCCAGATTATCAGCGCGGGGATTGCCACCGTTGTAAGCACGGATCACCGGCTCCCACGACTCGCTGACCCGATACCGCTTTGCCAGAAAGGCCAGTTGCCGACAGCCAAATTCTATCCCAATTTCCGGCTCACAGAGCGCCGACAAGAACGGTTGATCGAAACCCCGCTCCCGCGCCACTTGCCCCATGATTTGCATCAGACCCCACGAAAACGCGCGGCTTTTTTTCTCGGTTTGCAGCGAGCAGGGCGTTATTGGATTCACCTGAAGGTTGACGATGTACGCCTGATAGAAATTCGGTTCGTAGCGAATTGCCCATGGATTCCCGCCGCTTTCCACCTGGACGATGGCGGCGACGAGTCGTTCCGGCAATCCATACGCCTGCGCATAAATCTTGATGAAATGATCGATCATGAGTCAGTACTCCTCAGTAGTCGTTTTACTCTCATGCGAATCGCATTTTCCGAACGATTCAGTTCTTGGGCGATCATGCGAATCTTTTTCACGCCGTACCAGTACTTGAGGTGTTTTATCTCAGTTGTGGTCCACGCTTTCCCTTTCACCGCGTCATGCCCAATAGCGTTTTGATTTGCGCCAGGCCGGCGCGGCCAGCGACGCGGCGGGCGGCCTTGCGCTCGTTGGATTCGACGAAGCGCGGCAGCAGGACATGGCACGGGGCGAGTGGTTGTGGTGGCCGGCACAACGTGCGGAATTCCGGCAACGTCGGCGGCCAGCCGTCGGCGCGGTCAAGGCAGGCCTTCAGCCCGCGCCCGAAATCGTCCGGGCCGAAATTTGTCAACGCTTTCGCCCAGGTCGCGGCTATCGGCGTGAGCTCACCGGCGTCGGTGAGGGCGGGGCCGTAGCTGGTTTCCCAGCGATGGCCGTAAATGTGCGTCAAACGCGCCCAGAGCGCCGCAATGGCACGGGGGGCTACCTGACCCTCAGTGCGGGCGGAAATCGCCGGAAATCGCGTCGTAGGCGGCGCTAGGGGCATTTCCACCGTCGAGACTGGCGTCCAACCCGGCGGCGAAGCGGTCGTAGCGGGCGCAGCGGTCGGCGAGTGTTTCCTTTCGCGGGCGTCCAACCGGGCGCGCAACCCGTCCAGGAAGGTTTGCGCGGTCTGAAAGTCGTTCATGGCGGCGGGCCTCTTGGTTTTGACGGTAGGCGAATTCCTGACGGACTTGACGAGCGAAAACGGAATCCCAGTCGGCGCGGGCGTCACCACGCTGAATCCAGTACAGCCGGAATTCGGGCAGGCAGCTCACGGCGAATTCGATGGCGATGCCTTCGGCGGCCAACAGGGGGTACACGCACTCGTTCGGAAGCCAGCCATCCGATATTTTTTCAATCGCGCGCGCACGCTGTGGTGGTGGTGATGATGTGTAATCGATGTTCTTTTCTTTAAAAGGAGAGCAAAAGTGGGTTTCACACTTTTGGTGGGGGTCAAACCCACTTTTGGCAAAAGTGGGTTTCACACTTTTGGTCGGTGTATCCAGCGCCGCGAACAAGGCGGATTCATTCACTCGGTGCCACAACACGGTGACGCACTCGGTATCTGAAGCTTTGGCGCGGCGGCTTTCGAGCAGTTGCAGTTCGTTCAGCCGCTGGCGGGCCTTATCCTGCTGTTCGCGCGTCAAGCCGGTTTCCGCCGTCCATTCTTCCTTGGTTTTGTAGAACCAACCGTCACGTTCGGACGGGAGTTTGTTGGTCCAGTACACGGCATTGGAGAGCATCAACGCCGCGTTGATACTGCCGGTCACGTCAACGAACGCTCGATGGAAGGTCACGGTTTGCAGTTGCTTGAGCAGGTTCATGTCGTGCTCACGATCAGTCGTGTGAGCGCGATGGGGCGACGACAATCACCGCAACGCCGCCGTCGCCGCTCGCTCAGCTCCATGCGTATTTTGCCCTCTGCCTCGGTTCTTGAGTCTGCGCCAACGTAACAAAGTACGCCGGCCCTGGATGTATGGCCGCAGCAGCGATGCGTGCATGTCAATTTCCCAACCCAAACCTTACTCATTTCCGCATCTCCCCGTTTCGTTTCGCGCCTTCCCGCCACGCCAAGCGGCCGTAAACAATCAGCGTGAGGTGATGGCGAATCCACTCGCCCACGGCGCGATCTTCGGCCAAAGCTAAATCCTGCACGTCGCGTTTCAACGACTCCGGCAAATGCAGGGTGATCGTTTCCAAGGCTTTCTCATTCGTCATCATAGTCGCCACCACTTCAACCACCGTCGAAAATTAAACAGCCGAGACCGGCACTCTTTTTTGTGGGGATGGTGGCGCGTGAACGACCGTCGTAATTTCATCGGAAGGACTCCGTGGTGGACATAAAAAAGCCCAGAGCGCGCGCTTAGGGACGCGTCTGGGCAAAGACCACCCAAGGGGGTTAATTGGTTTGGGTGGCAGTGAGGGTTCGAGAAACCCGTTTTGGCACATGGGCGAGCAATTCGGCTTTGGTAACGACGCTTTTGGTAGCGGCTTCGATCAGTTCGGCGTAGCACGTTTCGCCCGTCCATTCGGTTCGGGGCAAATGGCCGCGTTGAAACCAGCGCCAGGCGGCGCTCGTTCGAACGCCGCAAATGTCGGCGATTTTTTGGATCCCGCCGATTAAGTGAGCGGCCTTGATCAACGCGGGATTGTAACTTTTAAGTTTCGATTCGGGGTTTGAAATGGCGTTCATAGGAGCAATTTACACCGATAGTGAAAATCATGCAAGTGGCTACGAACCACCACGCTTACCCAAAGTGAACGCTGCCTCGTGGACACTATCCGGCATGAACCATCCCGACTTTGCCGCGCGTTTCCGCGAAGCCTGCCGAGTTGCCAACGCACCAACCACCATGGAGGCGTTAGGCCGCCACTTGGGCGTCAGCACGAGCATGGCGTGGAACTATCACACGGGCGAAAAGCTGCCGAGCATGGAAAAAGCGGTGGAAATCGCGATGAAACTAGGCGTTTGCATCGAATGGCTGTTGACTGGGCGCGGGCCGCGCGTACCTCCCGCCCCTCCAGGGGATGTGCTCGATTTGAGCGAGTTACCCGAAGATGCCCGGCGTAACTTGCGCGCCCTGGTGGATTCGATCCGCTCCAGCACCAAGAAAAAGGACGCCGCTTAATCCACAGGGAGTAGACTTTTTCGTTCCTGTTTCCACTATTGGTGATTGATTAAATTTAACCATTAGTGAATACTACGTGGGTGGGATTACACTCACTAATAAAGGTATCCACTAATGTCGAAACGCAACTACCTCGTCATGTGTGAAGAACGCTGCTGCGGGTGCAAGGGCGCGGGCAAACTGACGGATGGAACCGAGTGCAAGGAATGCGATGGGAAAGGATACACCAAATATGAGGCGAATCTGAAAAAGGCATTGTTTGAATTGCTGCTCACCGATTTTATAACCGGGGGCTAGGATGAATGATCCGCTGTTGTGGACGATTCAAGAGGCGGCGCGGCAATGCAGCGTTTCTCCACGAACCATTCAACGGTGGGTGAAAAGCGGCGCGGTGCCGGTGGTGAAAATGCCGGCGCGGTTGATTCGGATTCCAAGCGCGGCGATTCGCGGCTTTCTCATTCAGCCAGGGGAGGTATCGTTACCGCCGCATCCAATTCGGGAGTCCGAGCCATGCGCGGCGCAACGATTGGCCGAGATCATCCGCTTTCCGCGCCAGGGCCAGCCGCAACGCTGAGTTTCGATGAATTGATGCTGGCGTTTATCCTCGACCAGGGCGAACAGAAATCCCTGGTGCGGGACAAGGCGGCGCTGCTGCATTTGTACCCGGCGTTGACCGAACGGCGGATGAGCGAGATTCATCCCCTCGACCTTCGCCGCTACATCCGGGCGCGGCGGAATGCCGGCGCGGCGGCCAGCACGATCAACAAGGAGATCGGGCTGTTGTCGCGGGCCATTCGCTGGGCCAATCAGGAGTGGGGGCTGGCGCTGGACAACCCCGTCGCGGGCCTCAAACAGCGCGAACCGGAGGGGCGGGTGCGCTGGTTGACGCGGGATCAGGCGGCGGCGCTGGTAGCTGCAGCCGGCCGGCTGGGGCCACGGGCAGGGCATTTGGCGGATGTGATCCTGCTGGCGCTGCACACGGGGATGCGGAAAGGGGAGTTGCTGGGCTTGGCGTGGGGTCAGGTGGACTTTGAGCACGGTTTGATCGTGTTGGAGGGCCGCCAGACCAAGAGCGGCAAGCGGCGGGCGATTCCGTTGAATGGGCCGGCGCTGGCGGCGCTGGAATCCCGGCGGGCGGTGGCCGGCGCGGCACCGCTGGTGTTCGGGGGCGTGAAGGACGTGAAGCGGAGCTTTACCCATGCGTGCCAGTTGGCGGGGATTACCGATTTCCGCTTTCACGATCTGCGCCACACGTTTGCGAGCTGGCTGGTGCAGGCCGGCGTGCCGTTGCCGGAGGTGCGCGATCTGCTGGGCCACGCCAGCATCGAGATGACGGAGCGCTACGCGCATCTCGCGCCGGAACGGTTGCGGGGGGCGGTGGCGCGGTTGGAGGGGTAGATGAACCGACCTCGGCTGTTGCAGGGGCTATGGATATTCCTGGGGCTGTTGCCGTGGGTGATGGTGGTCGTGCTGCTGCTTCAGCAACCGGCGCTAGTGCGCCTGGAAGGCCAGGCGGCGGCGATTACGGACGGCGATACCTTCACCCTCGACACCGGTGCGCAACGCCTGAAAATCCGCCTCAGCGCCATTGATACGCCGGAGGTGAGTCAACCCTATGGCGAGCAGGCCAAACAGGCGTTGACGGCGTGGATCGGCGGGCGGGTGGTGCGGGTGGACGTGGCGGGCCTGGACAAGTACGGGCGAACCTTGGGGCGCGTGTGCGTTCAGGACCTGGGTTTCTGGTGGGGCTTGGTGTGTAGGGACATCAACGCCAGGCTGGTTGAGCAGGGCTTTGCCTGGGTCTACCGCCAGTACAATCACGATCCGCGCCTGGTCGAGTTGGAAACCGAAGCGCGGGCGGCGCGGCGCGGGTTATGGGGCTTGCCGGCGGATCAGCAGATTCCGCCCTGGGAGTTCCGCCACGCCAAATCAGCGCCGCTGTCCGATGCGCAACGTCAGGCGGGCTGTCAGCCGGACAAGCGTTTCTGCAAGGACATGGCGACGTGCGACGAAGCCCAGTTCTACCTGACCACCTGCGGCCTGAAACGGTTGGATCGGGATGGCGATGGTGTGCCGTGTGAGAAGCTCTGTCGTTAAGGCGGCTTGACCCGGCGCTGGCCACGGCATAAGCTGGAATCTCCTAAAGCTCTGTGTCGTACCCGCCCGGTCAGCGCGGTTTTTTTGTTGGTGCCTGCCTCTTTCACTATGGGGGAGGTGTCGGGTATCCGTAAGGACTCGGCGGCTCACAGGGCCGTAGGAGCGCCTCTCCCACCCGCTCAGTGTGGGGAATCATCCTAAACTCTGTGGAGGTCCTCATGACCGCTCTTGCTTTGTCCTTCCGCGAAATTCACTTCGATGTCGTTGACCGCGCCGGCCAGCCGTGGCTAACCATGCGCGATCTAGTTTGTGCGCTCTACGCAGTGACCAAAGGGGGGGGCCAAACTGACGCCCCCTTTGAAAACGCTGAAAAGGCACTCAAGCGCCTTTACGAGCGACACGTTGATGAGTTCACCGACCGCATGACCGCCCTGGTGGAACTGAATACCGCCGGCGGCCGGCAGCAGGTTCGCATCTTCAGTTTGCGCGGTTGTCATCTGCTGGCGATGTTCGCGCGCACCCCGGTGGCCGTCGAGTTCCGGCGCTGGGTGTTGGACGTGCTGGATCGGGAAGTGGAAGCCCGACCGGTCGTGTTGGACCTCGGCATGCAGCGGCGCATCAACCAGCGGGCCTGGGCGCTGGCACAAGCCACGTTTGACGGCTTTCGCGTCCAGATGCGCGAGGCGGCGCGGCAGGATCCTGACTTTGCGCCGGAGCGATGGACGCCACTCCACAGCCAGCGGAAAGCGTTGCAGGGCGTGGGGGCGATGGCGGGCTTGCTGGAAACGACGGCGGCGATGCTGCGGGCGCGGGGCCGCGAGCTGGGGCAACAGTTCGGCGAGGATTTTGATGGTCTGATGCGCCAGAATTAGGCAGCTCGCTGGGCGCGCGTGTCGCGTCCTGTCATGTCCTGTCGCGTCCTGTCATGTCCTGTCATGTTCTCAGGGGCAACAGCGCGGGGAAAATGGCGGTAAGCGTTTGAAAAATCTGGCGCGCCCGGCGGGACTCGAACCCACGACCTTTGGCTTCGGAGGCCAACACTCTATCCACCTGAGCTACGGGCGCGTTGAGAACAGGGGGCGTATTGTGCCCCGCCCGTCGCCCCGCGTCCAGCCCGGACGGGCCGGTTTTAGTGAACTCACTGGGCAATTGACCTTGCGACTGGCGTGGCGCGGCGGTTTCCAGACCCGGTCGAATAACGCTATAATCAGTGCGTTTAGCTCTCCTAAACACAAGATAACAAAATCCAAGCCAAGACCTTCCCACCCACGGCGCCACCGCGCGAACCTCCGACCGGAGCAAGGGGAAGCGTTCGAGTCGAGTCCAAGTTGGCCGCGACGCTGCCGGGAATGAGCAGGTTGAGAATGCGTTCAGTGAGGTGAGAGTGTGAGTTCGCAAGTCGCAGATAAATCCGTTGTCACCACCCTCGTGGTCCTGATCTCGGCATTGGTGTTACTGGCCGCGGTGCTGTTCATGGTGGCCGCCCTGATGGGTGTCGTCGGCAACATCGCCCCCGACGATGGTTCGCGCAAGCAGGCCGCCGTGCTTGAGCGCATCAAACCGGTCGCCCGAGTGTCCTTCACCGTGCCCAAACCCGCCGCCAGCACCGAATTGAAGCTGTCCGGCCAAGAGATTTACAACAAGGTTTGCGCCGGCTGCCATGCGGCTGGCGTGATGGGGGCGCCCAAGGTCGGTGCCAAGGATCAGTGGGAGCCTCGATTCGCCCAGGGCATGGATACCCTGGTCAACCACAGCGTCGCCGGTATCCGCGCCATGCCTCCCAAGGGTGGCAATCCCTCGTTGACCGAGGCCAACATCAAGGACGCCGTCGTCTATATGCTGGGTGAAACCGGCATCAAGACGGATGCCGCGCCGCCGCCCGCCGCAACCGCGCCGCCCGCCGCAACCGCGCCGCCGTCGAAGTAGTCGTTCATCCCTGGCCTCCTTGTGATGCGAGGGCCATCCCGCGGGGTGGCCCTTCGTCTTTTCGGCGAATGGTCATGCGCCCCGATCTCCGCCATACCGAAACTCCCCGTCAGGAACGTCGTGACAGTGTCAATCTGCGCGCTTTGTTGCCGTATCTTTGGGAATATCGTGGCCGGGTGCTGCTGGCGCTTGGCTGTCTGGTGCTGGCCAAGGTCGCCAACATCGGCGTACCGCTGACGCTCAAGCAGATCGTCGACCACCTGGATGCGCGCCAACAGGTCGCGGTCGCGCTGCCCGTGACGTTGCTGCTGGCCTACGGCGCGCTGAAGCTGGGTAACGCCCTGTTCAGCGAATTGCGCGACGTGTTGTTCGCCCGGGTCCGCTATCGCGCCATGCGCCGGCTGACCCTGCGCACCCTGGCGCATTTGCACGATCTGTCTTTACGCTTTCATCTGGAGCGCAAGACCGGCGCCATCAGCCGCGATCTGGAGCGGGGCGCGCGCAGCCTGAGCACGCTGCTGAATTATCTGGCGTTCAGCATCCTGCCGGTGCTGGTGGAGTTCCTGCTGGCGGCGGCGTTGCTGCTGGGCCGTTACCCCGCGATCTTTACGTTGGTCATCTTCGGCAGCGTCGCCGCTTATGTCGCTTTCACCCTCGCGATCACCAACTGGCGGATGGAACACCGCCACCGGATGAACCGGCTGGAGTCGCAGGCCGGCAACGAGGCCATCGAAAGCCTGATCAACTATGAAACGGTCAAGTATTTCGGCAACGAGGACTGGGAGCTGCGTCGCTGCGACGCCACCCTGGCGGCGTGGGAAAACAGCGCCGTGCTCAGCCAGACTTCGATGTCGGCGCTCAATTTCGGTCAGGGCGCGATCATCGCCATTGGGGTAACGGTGATGATGGTCGCCGCCGCCGGCCGGGTCGCCGCCGGTCAGATGACCCTGGGCGATCTGGTGCTGGTCAACGCCCTGTTGCTGCAACTGTTCATCCCGCTGAATTTTCTCGGCATCGTCTACCGGCAAATCAAGTATGCGCTGGTCGACATGGACGATCTGGTGCGGCTGTTCGAGCGGACTCCGGAAATCCGCGACACGCCCGCCGCGCCCGAGCTACGGGTGATCCAGGGTGAATTGCGGTTCGAGGACGTGCGGTTCGGTTATCAACCCGACCGGCAGATCCTGTTCGATGTGAGTTTCACGGTGCCGCGAGGACGCAAACTGGCGGTGGTCGGAGCCAGCGGAGCGGGCAAATCCACGCTGGCGCGGCTGCTGTTCCGGTTCTACGACGTGACCGGCGGGCGCGTCCTGGTGGATGGACAGGACATCCGCGCCGTGACCCAACGGAGTTTGCGCGCCGCCATCGGCATCGTCCCACAGGACACGGTGCTGTTCAACGACACGCTCTATTACAACCTGGCCTACGCCCGGCCGGACGCCAGCCGCGAAGAGATTGCCGCCGCCGTGCGAATGGCGCAGTTGCACGATTTCATCGCTGCGCTGCCAGCCGGCTACGACACGGTGGTCGGCGAGCGTGGCCTGAAACTGTCGGGCGGCGAGAAGCAGCGGGTGGCGATTGCCCGGGCCATCCTCAAGCGGCCGCGCATCCTGATTTTCGACGAGGCCACCTCGGCGCTGGACAGTCGCTCCGAGCAGGCGATTTTGCAGGCCCTGCGCGCGGTGGCTGCCGAACACACGACCCTGGTGATTGCCCACCGCCTGTCCACCATCGTGGACGCCGATCAAATCCTGGTGCTGGATCATGGCCGGGCGCGCGAGCAGGGCGGCCACCGCGAACTGTTGCAACAGGGCGGTTTGTACGCCCAGATGTGGGCCTTGCAGCAGCGGGAACAGGCGACGCTGGACGAGGAGCGGGCGTTGCTGGGAACGGATTGAGACGGCGGTCAGGCATCGGTTTCGCATCCGTGGCAAAATCGGCGTTGTCCCTCGGTGCATTTAACGGAGTCCTCCGCCATGACCGCGACCGCTCGCAAATTCGCCACCTACGAAGATTTGTTCGATCTGCCCGAGAACCTGGTGGGCGAGATCATTCACGGTCAACTGATCACCCATCCGCGCCCGGCATCCCGCCATGCCGCCGCGAGTACAGGCGTGAGTGGGCAAATCTATAACCCGTTCCACCAGGGGCGCGGCGGTCCCGGGGGCTGGCGAATTTTGTTCGAGCCCGAATTGCACCTCGGCCCGCATATCCTGGTGCCCGACCTGGCCGGCTGGCGGCGGGAGCGGATGCCGGAGTTGCCTGACGTGGCCTACTTTACCTTGCCGCCCGACTGGGTGTGCGAAGTGCTGTCGCCGGGCACGATGCGCGTGGATCGGGCCGGGAAGATGCCGATTTACGCCGCGCAAGGGATTCCGTTTTTGTGGCTGATCGATCCCACGCCGCGCACGCTGGAAGTCTTCGTGCTGCGCGACGGACATTGGTCGCTGGAGTACGTTTACCAGGAAGACGACGAAGTCCGCGCCGTTCCGTTCGACGCCATCGCGTTTCCGCTGGGGGCGTTGTGGACATGAGAGTCCACGTGAACTTGCTTGATCCACGAGGTCCCCATGACCGCGACCGCTGGTAAATTCGCCACCTACGAAGACTTGTTCGATCTGCCCGACAATGTGGTGGGCGAGATCATTCACGGTCAATTGATCACCCATCCCCGACCCGCGCCGAAACATGCGGTAGCCAGTTCCGCCATTGGCGATGAACTCATCAGCCCATTTCACAAGGGACGCGGCGGCCCTGGCGGCTGGTGGATTTTATTTGAACCCGAACTGCATCTTGGCCCACACATTCTGGTGCCCGAACTGGCCGGCTGGCGGCGGGAACGGATGCCGGACATGCCGGACATCGCCTATTTCACCTTGCCGCCTGACTGGGTCTGCGAAGTGTTGTCGCCCGGCACGGCGCGGGGAGATCGGGCCGATAAAATGCCGATTTACGCCGCGCGGGAGATTCCGTTTTTGTGGCTGGTCGATCCCGTGCTGCGTACCTTGGAAGTATTTATGCTGCACGAGGGGCACTGGTTGCTGGAGTGCGTATATAAGGAAGATGAGCAAGTCAGCGCGGCGCCCTTCAACGCGATCTCGTTCCCGCTGGCGGATTTATGGTGCTGAACCACCAGCGATCAGGATGCGCCCGCCATGTTGCTTGAAGTCGAAAACCTGCGCGTCCGTTACGGCAACGTCGAGGCGCTGCATGGGATCAACCTTCTGGTTGGCCAGGGCGAGATCGTGGCCCTGCTCGGGGCGAACGGCGCGGGGAAAACTACGACCCTTCACGCCATCAGCGGCCTGCTGCGGCCGGCCAGTGGCGAAATCCGTTTCGAGTCCCGCCCGATCCACCGATTACCGGCCCACCGCCTGGTCGGTCTGGGCATCGCCCAGGCCCCGGAAGGCCGCCGCATCTTCGGCGCCCTCACCGTGCGGGAAAATCTCCATCTGGGCGCATTCACCCGCGCTGACAAGACGAAGGTGGCCGAGACCCTGCGCTGGATTTACGAGCTGTTCCCGGTCCTGGCGCAACGGCGCGAGCAACTGGCCGGCACCCTGAGCGGCGGCGAGCAGCAGATGCTGGCCATCGGCCGGGCGCTGATGGCTCAACCACGCATCCTGCTGCTGGACGAACCGAGCCTTGGCCTGGCGCCGCTGTTGGTCAAGGCGATATTCCAAACGCTGTGGGAGATCAACGCGGCGGGCGTGACCATCGTGCTGGTGGAGCAGAACGCCCGCGCCGCCCTGAGGCTGGCCCATCGTGGTTACGTCCTGGAAGTGGGCCGGATCGTGCTGGAGGATCGGGCCGAGGCGTTGTTGGCGAATCCGGAGATTCGGAATGCCTATCTGGGCGGCGACGCATGAGCGCCGAGATCGAGGCCGCGGTCGAACCGGCGCGGGTCGAAGCCGATCCAGCGCACCGCCGCGCCGTGCTGATGCTGCTGGCGACGGCGATCCTGTGGAGCCTTGGCGGGTTGCTGATCAAATGGGTGGACTGGAATCCGGCCGCCATCGCCGGGATGCGCAGTTTGATCGGCGCGGCGGTGATCGCGCTGATCTTCCACAGGGAGTTGCGATTCACCGGTTCGTTCGAGCAGATCGGCGCGGCGGTAGCCTACGCTGGCACCGTGGTGCTGTTCGTGGTCGCCAACAAGCTGACCACGGCGGCGAACGCCATTCTGCTGCAATACACCGCGCCGGTGTACGTCGCCCTGTTCAGCCCCTGGTTTCTGGGCGAGCGGGCGCGGCGCAACGACTGGCTGAGCCTGGCGGTGATCCTGCTGGGGATGTTACTGTTCTTCGGGGACAGGCTCAGCCTGGAAGGCTATCTCGGCAACGGCGTGGCGCTGGCCAGCGGGTTCTGCTTCGGCTGGCTGACCCTGTTCCTGCGCCGCCACCGGGAGGAATCGGCGATTTCGGCGTTGGTGCTGGGCAATCTGCTGGCTGGCCTGATCGGATTGCCGTTCATGTTTCAGTCCATGCCGGACGCGACCGGTTGGGTTGGCTTGTTGCTATTGGGCGTGGTGCAACTCGGTCTACCCTATGTGATGTACGCACTGGCGCTGCGCCATGTTCGCGCCGTGGAAGGGATTTTGTTGCCGATGATCGAGCCGGTGCTCAATCCGCTGTGGGTATTCCTGCTGCTGGGGGAAGCACCGGGGCCGCTGGCGTTGCTGGGCGGGGCGGTCATCCTGGGCGCGGTGGTGTTTCGGGCGCTGCGGTAGCAGGATCAGAGATGATTCAAATGATTTAGGGAGGCGGCAAGGCCCGCATCCGCAGGCGATTTTCCTCGACGACCGAAAAATGGCCCGCCCAATCATCGCGGGATTGTAAAACGGTCTTGATGAGACGGGCCGCGACGCGGGGCGAGGGTAGCGAAATGCGAAACAACACAATGCCGCAGGCGGCAGGTAATCCGCAGCGATAGGCAAGATCACCGAAGTCCTTGTCGAAGGTCAGCAATATCCGTTGTTCGACAACCGCCCGGGTTAGTACTTCAGGGTCGGTGCTGCCGGGGGAATCGGTGCGAATCCACGCAATATCATGACCTGCTTCGCGCAATGCGGTGACCGCATCGCCAAGGAAGTTTTCGTCGGCCAGAAATCGCGCCATGTCAGGCAGCTATCGAAGGTAGGGGAAATACCCGTTCCGCATGCAGAAGGGCGCTGGCGTACCCCAAACAGGCTATGATGTCTTCGTGCGCCAGCCCCGGATAATTGCGCAAAATATCCTCCTCGGACCAACCCTGAGCCAATAGGTCGATAATAAACTCTACCGCGAGCCGGCTGCCCCTGATCACCGGTTTGCCCAGCATGATGTCAGGATTAAGTACGATACGATCATTCCAGTTCATTTCATGTTCCGATTGATTCAATCCGTGCAACCTAGCATTTCAAGCAGCGCCAGCCAAGTTTCTCGATGTTTCCAATTGCCTTTCAGGATTCCTCATGGACCTCACCGCTCTAACCGCCATTTCTCCCATCGATGGCCGTTACGCCGACAAGACCGCCGAGCTGCGGCCGCTCTTCAGCGAGTATGGCCTGATTCGTCACCGGGTATTGGTCGAGGCGCGCTGGCTGCAAGCGCTGGCTCGCCATCCCGGCATCCCGGAAGCGCCGCCCTTGAGCGAACCCGCCATTGGCTTTCTTGAGGAATTGGCCGGGAATTTCACTCCCGCCGACGCCCAGCGGGTCAAGGACATCGAGCGCGTCACCAACCACGACGTGAAGGCGGTGGAATATCTGCTCAAGGAAAAGATCGCCGGCAACGCCGAACTGGAGGCGGTTGGCGAGTTCATCCATTTCGCCTGCACCTCGGAGGATATCAACAACCTGGCCTATGCGCTGATGTTGCGCGAGGCGCGAACCGGGGTATTGCTGCCGAAGCTGGACGCGATGATCGACGCCATCACCCGCCTGGCGCACCGGTACGCCGACCAGCCGATGCTGGCCCGCACCCACGGCCAGCCGGCCTCGCCGACCACGCTCGGCAAGGAGATGGCGAACGTGGCCTATCGGCTGAAGCGGCAACGGGCGCAACTGGCGACGACGCCGCTACTGGGCAAGATCAACGGCGCGGTGGGTAATTACAACGCGCATCTGGCCGCCTATCCGGAACTGGACTGGGAGGGCTTCGCCCGCCGCTTCGTCACCGAGGACCTGGGACTGGACTGGAATCCCTACACCATCCAGATCGAGCCACACGACTACATGGCGGAGTTCTTCCACGCGGTGATGCGCGCCAACACCGTGTTGCTGGATTTCTGCCGCGATGCGTGGAGCTATATCGCCATCGGCTATTTCCGCCAGAAGACCGTGGCCGGCGAGGTCGGCTCCTCGACCATGCCGCACAAGGTCAATCCCATCGATTTCGAGAACGCCGAAGGCAATCTGGGCGTGGCCAACGCCCTGCTCGATCATCTCGCCGCCAAGTTGCCGGTCTCGCGCTGGCAGCGGGACTTGACCGACTCGACCGTGCTGCGCGCCTTGGGGGTCGGCTTGGCCCACTCGCTGGTCGCGTACCAGTCCTGCCTGAAAGGCATCGGCAAGCTGGAGGTGAACGCACCGGCGCTGGCCGCCGATCTGGACGACAACTGGGAGGTATTGGCCGAACCGATCCAGACGGTGATGCGCCGTTACGGCATCGAGCAGCCCTACGAGCAACTGAAGGCGTTGACGCGCGGTCACCGGGTGGAGCGCGAAACCTTGCGCGCTTTCGTCGCCGATCTGGCCATCCCCGAGGAAGCGAAACGACGGTTGCTGGCCCTGACGCCCGCGACCTACGCCGGTAACGCCGCCGCGCAGGCGCGCAAACTGTAGAAGGGCCATGTGGTCGCGCCTGTTAGGCGGGTGCATCCTGGTCTTTAATTGATCGGTGACGGCAACGATTTTCCCAAGTAGCGAGGTGGCGGTGATGGCGAACCCTGACGAACCTTCCCTGATTCCACTGGCTGGGCTGGACGATGGCCGGCGTGCTTTCCTGGAACTGCTCGATGGCATGCGGCGCACGCTCCATCTGTACACGCCGTTGATGCGCCCCGAGTTGTACAACGATGTCGACGTGCTTGCCGCCATTCGCAACCGGGTGGTGAGCCAGCCCAAGATTCGCTTTCATCTGCTGTTGCCGCCGGCCCGCGAGTGGCGCAGCGACTGTCCGGGACTGGTGCGGCTGACCGAGCGGCTGACCACCGCCCTGATCCTGCGCACCCCGACCCGGGAGGAAGCGCCGGATCGGCCCGAACTGGGTCAGGCGTTCGCCATCGCCGACGAACGGGCGTTGCTACGGTTCAGCGACCCGCGCCGGTTGGTTGGTGGGTACGAGCCTCAGCCCAGCGAGCGGATGAAGGAACTGCGGGAGTTGTTCCGGGCGCTTTGGGAACGGGCGCAGCCCGACCCCGACCTGCGCCGGCTGGGGATTTAGCCCGGCGCGACGCGCCAGCGTTCCAGCAATTTTGACCGGTTCAACTCCAGCCATTGCAGGGCGATGATCGGCGCGGCGGAATTGATTCGGCCGGAATCCAGCAACGCCAGCGCCTCGGTCCGGGGGACCACGAGCACCCGGATGTCCTCATGTTCGGCGGCGACGCCGCGCACGCCGCTGACGACGGTGCTGGCATCGATCCGCCCGCAGAACAGGGTGATGCTTTCCGAGGTGCCACCCGGACTGACCAGATAGTGGTGGATTGGCACGAGATCGAGCAGTTCGCAGCCGGCTTCCTCGACGGTTTCCCGCCGAGCCACGTCCTCGGTGGTTTCGCCGGGGTGGTCGATGATCCCGGCGACGATTTCCAGCAGCCAGGGGCCACCGGGAAACGCCAGCGCGCCCACTCGAAATTGTTCCAGTAAAACCAACTGGTCGCGTTCGGGGTCATAGAGCAGGACAGCGACCGCGTGGCCACGCTCCAGGCACTCGCGGATCATCTCCGAACTCCAGCCGCCCGCGAACAATTCGTGCCGCAGCCGGTACTTTTCCAGACGAAAGAAACCGCGATAGCCGCTGGACTGATCAAGAACTTCAAACCGATGATTCATGAGCGAAAGATCTCGCGCGGGTGAGAATGATGGATAGATCGAACGCCGATTGTAATCCAGGCGGGCGAGGGCCGTGGAAACCGCCGTTGTCCACGGCGATCCGCAACCGCTCGCGGCCGCCGACCTGGGCGGCGGTAGTCTTGACGTTGCTGCTGATCGCCTGCTCGCGCGACGCCACTTCGCCCGAGACTCAAATCCGGGAACTGGTCGCCCGGGCTCAAATCGCGGCCGAGGCGCGCGACGTGCCGGGCCTGCGCGCGCTGATCACGGACGACTATGCCGATGCCCAGGGCAACGACCGCAAAGCGGTCGAAAATATGCTCCGGTTGTACATCCTGCGCAACCAGTCCATCCATCTATTCATCCGGGTTCGCGATATCGTGTTTTTGGAACCGGAGCGCGCCACGGCGCGCGTGGCGGCGGCGATGGCCGGTCGATCCGTGGTGAGCGCCGGCGAACTGACCGGGATGGACGCCGACCTGTATCGTTTCGATCTCGAACTGGTTCGGCGCGGTGGAAACTGGCAAGTACAGCGCGCCGCCTGGGAGCCCGCGAGGCTGGACGATTTCCTGTAGTCCGATCCAGGGATGACGAGAATCGTGGCATGGCCATTGCCATGAAATTCAACGCATGTTCAGCGTAATCTAGCGATTGGCGCCCGTCGGGCTTGTTGGGTAAAGGAGATATTGAATGAAATCGAGGCTTTTGAAATATGCGCTTCTCCTGCTGGGGTTGGTCAGTCTGCCGCTGCGGGTGGGTTTTGGCGGCGACGATTCGGCCTTTTCCTTGAAGATCGACGCGGCGCCCGAGATGTTCGATGCGGTAGTCGAGACCACCGTGGACAGCGACGATGGTGGCAGTCCCAACGCCATCTTCGTTTCCAACGATACCACGGCGACCGCGCAGCCTCTTCCCAATCCCGTCGTCGTGACGGGCTATGTCAATCGGCCGGGCAGTGGTTCCGAAGGCCGGTCGCGCGCCGCCGGCGACCTGGTGGACGTATACCAGGTTAGCTTGAAAGGGGGTGACCGGGTCACGTTGACCATCGCCGGCGATGGCGTTCAGGCCGATCTGGACCTGGGTCTGGCCGATCTGGACGGCAATTTGCTCGATGTCTCGGCCGGTCAAGTTCAAGTGGAGTCGCTGACGGTCAAAGCGGCGGGCGACTATCTGGTGCTGGTGGGAGCGAATCGGGGCGCGTCCCGCTATGAATTGACCATCGGCCCGGCGCGGGAGCCGGCCGCCGCCAGCTTGCGCTTGAGCGATGCGTTCGCCGTTGGCCAGGCCATCGTGCGTTTCCCGGAGCAACGCGCTGAGGCTCAAAGCGGGCTGCGGGCGCAAGCGCGGACGCTGGGCGGATTCGCGGGCCGGGAGCATGAAACCCAGCAGCGGAACATGCTGTTCGATTTGGTGGGATTGAAGCAAATGGCGACCTATCGGGCGTTGGCCAGCGCCGAATCATCCCCGTTCCCCGGCGGGTTTCAACCCGCCGATTCGGCCAGCCGGGACAAGCTTAAGACGCTGTATCAGGTCAAGGCGATGCGTCTGGACCCGGAGGTGGCCGCCGCCGAACTCAACTACATTTACAAGCCCTTGTTCGTCCCCAACGATTCGCTTTACCAATACCAGTGGCATTACCCGCAGATCAATTTGCCGCGGGCCTGGGATGTGACCACGGGCGCCGGCGCGATTGTGGCGGTGATCGATACCGGCGTGGCGCTCGACCATCCTGACTTGCAAGGCCAATTTGTGGCTGGCTACGACTTCATTCAGGACCCGGCCGTCGCTGGCGATGGCGGTGGCATCGACCCCAATCCCGACGATCCCGGCGACCATTCCGAGGACGACGGGAGCAGTTCCTTCCACGGCACCCATGTCACCGGCACGGTGGTTGCGGCGACCAATAACGGAGTTGGCGTCGCTGGCGTCGCCTTCGGCGCCAAGGTCATGCCGCTGCGGGCATTGGGGGTCGGCGGCGGCTACGATTACGACATCGAACAGGCAATACGCTTTGCCGCCGGACTGGCCAACGATTCGGGCACGGTGCCGCCGCGCCGCGCCGATGTCCTTAGCATGAGCCTCGGCGGCACGGGGTTTTCGCCGGGTCTTCAGGATGCTTGCAACCAGGCCCGCGCCGCGGGCGTCGTCATCGTCGCGGCGGCTGGAAACGACGGTATCAATGAGCTGAACTACCCCGCCGCTTTTCCCGGCGTCATCGCGGTTGGCGCCGTGGACATCAACAAGGCCCGGGCGCCGTACTCCAATTTTGGTTCCTGGGTTAGCGTGGTCGCGCCCGGCGGTAATATGGCGCAGGATGCCAATGGGGATAGCTATCCCGATGGAGTGGTGAGCACGGCGGCCTCGGACAGTAGCGGTACGCGGGTCAACGGCTACGGGATCGCTGCCGGTACCTCGATGGCGACGCCGCACATGGCGGGGGTGGTGGCGCTGATGAAGGCCGTTGCGCCCAGCCTGACGCCGCAAAAGGTTACCGATCTGCTGACTAGCGGCGCGCTGACCGATGATCTGGGCGCGCCGGGCAAGGACGATCAGTTTGGCTATGGTCTGATCAACGCCAGCAAGGCGGTCGCGGCCGCCGCCGCGAGCGGCGGATCGGGTTCGGGGTCGTTCCAGACCATCGATCCCAGCCTGCAAAACTTCGGGATCAACGTTGGCGTCATGATCCCGGTCCAATGAAGCGCGAAGGCTGGATGTGGGCCATGGCGTTGACGATGGTAACAGGGTGCGCCCAGCCGGTCGGCAACGCGGCGGGCGACGCGACCTTGTCGATCGCGGCGTTGGCCAGCCAAGGGCAGTGCGGGGCGTTGGACCGTCCCGCCGTCCGCTGGATCGCCCGCTCGCAAGAATGGCGGGAACTGTACGCGCGAATCAACAGCCACTGGATGGACCCACCACCCCCGCCGGCGGTGGATTTTCTCCGCGCGGGGGTATTGCTGATCGCGATGGGTCAGCGATCCACGGCGGGTTACGGGCTGGCCCTGGCCGATGACGTCGCCACCCTGCGCGACGGGGTGGTGACGGTGCGGGTGGACTGGCGCGAGCCGCCGCCCGGTCGCCGGCAGGCGCAGGTCATGACCAGCCCTTGCTTGTTGGCGACCATGCCGGCGGCGGACTTCACTCGGATTCGGGTGGTGGATCGGGAGGGACGGACGCGGTTGGAGGGGAATCGCTAGCTTGCCGGGCCAGCGGATCCTGCCGGTAAAACGCCCGCAGTTGGATGTAAACGGCGGGATAGGCGTCGGCGATCACCGCCGGGGTTTCGAAGAAGGCCTCGCTGGCGACGGCGAAAAACTCGGCGGGGCTGTCGGTGGCGTAGGGGTCCAGCGCCGTTGGCCGCTCTCGGTCCACTTGGCGGCACAAGTGGTCGTAGGCGGCGGTGAAGGCGCGGCTCCAGTTTCGCGCCGTCATGTCCCGGTGCAGTGGCGGCAGGCCATTGACCGCGCCGGTCAGCATGTCCAGCTTGTGGGCCATTTCGTGGATCACGACATTAAGGCCCGGCTGATCGAGCGTGTCCACGATATCGGCCCAGGACAGAATCACCGGGCCGCGTTCCCAGGCTTCGCCGATCAGTGGCCGATGGACGCTGTGAACCAGGCCGTTCGGGTCGGTGTATTCGTGATGGGCGAGAAAGCCCTCGGGATACAGGATCACCGCGCTCCAGTTCCGGTAGTAGTCCAGCCCCAGGTTCAAGATCGGCAGACAAGCCTGAGCGGCGATCAGCGGCCCCATTTCGGGAGTCAACTCCAGCCCGCCCGCGGGGTCCAGCGCCTTTTCCGCCAGGAACAGCGTCGCCAGATCGCGCAACCGTTCCAACTCCGTCGGGGTCAGACCCACGAGAACCGGTAGACTGGCGACCGTTGCCCGCCATTCCGCTTCCGGGATGCGGGCGCGTTCGAGCCGGCGTCGCTGGCGCCAGTGCTGAAATAATCCGAACATGGGGTCAGTCCGGTGTCTTGCGATCCGGGCCGCTCGTCTCCCGTACCCGCGCCAGATAGCGATCCGACCAGCGCGCCAGGGCGTAGATCGGATAGCCGATGACCATCACCGCCAACAGGATGAAAAGGATGAGAGCGACCGCCTTGGGCAATCGTCCCCACCATTCGGTGACGAAATACACCAGCCCCCACACCAGCAGGACGGTGATGCCGAGCGAAACCAGGAGAGCCAGAATGTCGTCGCGGCGCATGGGAGCACGATCGTTGGGAGGTAGCCGAGATTCGCTAGAGTAGCGGGGGGAGGGGGTTTTGCAAACCTGCTTGCGCCAGTTTAGAGTGGTTGGAATCCGCGGCGGCGTCCGGTGAACGTCGAGAGGAAAAACCATGACTCCTAACATCCTGATGCTCCCCGGCGACGGCGTCGGCCCGGAAGTTGTCGCCGAGGCGGTGAAAGTGTTGGAATGTCTGCGCCAGGAACACGGTCTGGACGCGACGCTGGAATACGGCCTGCTGGGCGGTTGCGCGGTGGATACGCTGGGCGTCCCGTATCCCGAGGAAACCCGCCGTCGGGCGCGAGCGGCCGACGCCATCCTGCTTGGCGCGGTCGGCGGCCCCAAGTGGGAAAAGCTGGACCAGCCGCTGCGCCCGGAGAGCGGGCTGCTGGCTCTTCGCGCCGATCTGGGACTGTGTTTCAATCCGCGTCCGGTTGTTCTCCACCCCCAGGTGGCCGCCGTTAGCGGCCTGTTGCCGTCGGTCTACCTGGATGCCAATGGCAGGGGCTTGTATCAGCCGGGTCATGGCGCTATTACCGACCTCGCGGGTCGAGGCGTGGCCAATCCGCTGCCGACCATCCTGGCGGTGGCGATGTTGCTGCGCCATAGCCTGAACGCGCCGGGACAGGCCGAGCGCATCGAGCGCGCGATCGCTTGGGTACTGGACAAGGGCCTGCGTACCATGGATATCATGGCGCCCGGCATGGTTCCGGTAGGGACTCAGGCGATGGGTGATGCCGTGGCGGCGGCGCTGGCGGAGTGAGTGATTGGTGATTGGTGATTGGTGATTGGTGATTGGTGATTGGTGATTGGTGATTGGTAGTAACCAATGGTCGCCAAATTTTCCTTGATGAGGCAATTCCAATGCAGCGAGTAGGCTTGGTGGGTTGGCGCGGCATGGTGGGTTCCGTGCTGATGGAGCGGATGCGGGCCGAAAACGATTTCGCCCTGATCGATCCGGTGTTCTTTACCACGTCCAACGTGGGTGGCCAGGGTCCGGCCATCGGTAAGGATGCGCCGGCCCTGAAGGACGCCAAATCCATCGCCGATCTGAAGGCGCTGGATATCGTCGTCACCTGTCAGGGCGGTGACTACACCAACGAAATTTATCCGCAACTGCGCGCCGCCGGCTGGAAGGGCTATTGGATCGACGCCGCTTCGGCCCTGCGGATGAAGGACGACGCGATCATCATCCTGGACCCGGTCAACCGCGCGGTGATCGAAAACGCCCTGGTCCGGGGCGTCAAGGATTACATCGGCGGCAACTGCACGGTCAGCCTGATGCTAATGGGTCTGGGGGGATTGTTCGCCCACGGACTGGTGGAGTGGATGACCGCCATGACCTATCAGGCCGCGTCCGGCGCCGGCGCCCAGCACATGCGTGAACTGATTCAGCAGATGGGCGTGATTCATGGCGCGGCGGCCGCCCGACTGGACCAGCCGGCATCGGCGATCCTCGAAATCGACCGCGTCGTGGCCGAGACCCTGCGTTCCAGCGACTTCCCGACCGCGAACTTCGGGGTTCCGCTGGCCGGCAGTCTGATCCCCTGGATCGACAAGCAGATGGACAATGGCCAGAGCCGCGAGGAATGGAAGGGCCAGGCCGAAACCAACAAGATTCTAGGCCGTTCGGAGGCTCCGATTCCCATTGACGGCCTCTGCGTGCGCGTGGGCGCGATGCGCTGTCACAGCCAGGCCCTGACCATCAAGTTGACCCGCGCCGCGCCGCTGGATGAGCTTGTGGAAATCATCGGCACGGCCAACGATTGGGTGAGGGTGGTGCCGAACGAGCGCGAGCTTTCCATCCGTGGATTGACGCCGGCCACCGTCACTGGAACCCTGAACGTACCAGTGGGCCGGCTGCGCAAGCTCAATCAGGGGCCCGATTATTTGGCGGCGTTCACCTGCGGCGATCAACTCCTGTGGGGCGCGGCCGAACCGTTGCGGCGGATGTTGCGCATCCTGCTGGAGCGCTGAGCCCTCCGGGGCGGAGCTTCCGGCCATCGGCCACGGAATTTCCCGGAATTTCATCGCGCATCCAAATCGCGGAAATCCCGATTAAGGAGTATCTTTAACGGGAAGCTTCGAGCCGCCGCGCATTTCACCCACGGTTCCAAGCGGAACGGCCGCCGGCTCGAACGCCGGCGGCGGTATCCAAGCTCATCCCGCCGGCATAACAATCTTACCGGCGGCGGAATGGAGACAGGTTCCATGCCGACCAGGATATTACTCCGACTGTTCTTTTTAGCCGGGCTGGCAGCGCCTTGGTGCGCCTTTGCCCTAGGTGTTGGTCAACTGGAGGTGCGTTCGGCGCTCAATCAGATTTTCGAGGCTGAACTGCCGCTGATCGTCAACAATCCCACCGAGCTGACCGGTTTGACCGCGCGAATTCCTCGTCAGGAGGAGTTCAATCGGGTGGGGATCGAGCGGCTTGAATTTCTCTCGAAGCTGCGGTTTTCGGTGCAAACGCCGCCGAGTGGCCCGAAAGTCGTCAAAATAACCTCGCTCGAACCGATTCGCGAACCGAATTTCACGTTGCTGCTGGAGCTGGTCTGGCAGCGTGGCCGGTTGATTCGCGAGTTTCCGGTTCACCTCGATCCCGAGTTGTACGCAAATCGCCGGCAGCCGCCCGCGCCGCCAGTCGTGGCGCCGTTGCCGCCGGTCGTGGCGCCGCCGTCGGTCGCTCCGCCACCCCCCGCCGTTCCACAATTGCCGCCCGCGCCGCCGGTTAGCTTCGAGGGCGCTTCGTTCTATGGACCGGTCAGGTCCGGCGAGACCCTGGCGGCCATCGCCAACCGGGTTCGGCCATCGACCGCGATCAGCGTGCCGCAGATGATGGCGATTCTGATCGCGGGTAATCCGACGGCTTTTGTCAATGGCAACCCCAATACCCTGCGTTCCGGCGCCACGCTCAAGGTGCCGACGCCGCAGGCGCTGGGCACGCCGTCGGCGCCATCGCCACCGACCCCGGCGCCGACCACGGCTGGGCCGGCGGTCGCCTCCGTGCCGACCGATTTGACGACCCCTGGTCCAGCCGTGGTATCCGCGCCGGGATCGGCGCCCCCGTCCGAGCCTGTCGCGCCCGTTACGCCGCCGCCTCGACCGATTACCACCACGCCGTTACCCCCGGCTCCGGTGGCGGAGGCGCCGCCGCTCACCACGCCGACGCCGGTTGCCGGACCCGGTTCGACGCCGCCCTTGTCGCCTCCCGCCGAACCGCTGCGGGAAATCGTTCCGCAAACTACCGTGCCCCAGTCGGAAACGCCGCCCGCGCCTCCGGTTGCCGCGCCTCCGGTTGCCACGCCTCCGGTTGCCGCGCCGCCCGCGCCCCCGGTTGCCGCGCCGCGGCCGGCCGCGCCTGCCCCCAAGCCCAAGCCACCGGCGCCGCCTCCGGTCGCCGAATCCAGTTGGATGAGCAATCCGATCGTCTGGATCGCCATCGCCCTGATCGTCCTGGCTATCGCCGCCCTGATCGTGCTTCCGTTGTTGCGGCGCCCCGCTCGGACCAAGCAGCCGATGGAGGACGAATTGGCCGTACTGGAATCCACGGAAACCTTGCCTACCGTGGTCCGGTCCCAGGAAGGCACAACGGCCCGAACCCGGCCTCGCGAACCGGTCTCCGCGCGGCCGCGACCCGCCGCGAAATTGGCGGCGGTTCCCCCGGCAGCGCCCGGTCAGGAGAAAGCGGCGCCCAGTCCGGCGGGTCCCGCCACCCCGAGGCCGATTCGAGAGTTACTCAAGGACGATTTTGGCCTTGGCGAGAGTGGAGCAGCGCCGGCGGCTCGTCCGGGCGTGGCGCCCGCGCGAGATATCAAGGCGCCGCTGCTGGAAGCCGAGCCGCCCACTGCGTCGGTGACCCGCCAGCCCGCCAGCCCGCTGGCGGAACAGGAGGAGCAGCGGGAGGCTCCGGCGCAGCCGCGGACGGAATTGCCATCGGAGTTGCGCCTGGATGGTTTGGATTTCGATCTTGATGGCCTTGGGCTGGGCAGGACCGCTCGGCCGCAGCCGTCCGAATTGCCGCCGCTGGAGATGAAACCGGGGAGTTTGGGAACTGGGAAGCCATCCGAACCCTCGCCGCTGGAACGAGGTATCGCCGAACCCCCGACCGCATCGTCGGCCCCGGCGTCCACGGTTGCCGTTCCAACCGGTTCTCCGAAGCCGGGATTGAAATTCGAATTCACCGACATCACTCAGGAACTGGCGAAATCCGGCGCCACCGAGGAACCGCTGAAGCTGGATGAGGCTTTGCAAAACCTTGGTGGCGATACCTTGAAGCTTGGCGATAAAACGGGAACGACCGACAGGGTCGCTGGAGGCATCAGCGCCGCCGATTACGTGGAAACCAAGCTGGATCTGGCTTCGGCGTATCTGGAAATGGGCGATCAGGTGGGCGCGCGCAGCCTGCTGGACGAAGTATTGCGGGAAGGCGACGCCAACCAGAAAGAACGGGCCAGGGCGTTTCTCAAGAAGCTGGGTTGACGGTCAAAACAAAACCCCCTCTCTTATCTTATGGAGAGGGGGTTTTTGTTTGACCGGAGTCAGCGCATCCGACTGGTGGTGGTCACCGGATCGGCCAGCGCCAGCGCGCGGTCGGCGACGCCGCGTTGCACCAGCCGTTCCACGGTTCCGGCGGGCAACCACACCAAAGTTCCCGCCGGCAGTTCGATGCGGCCGTTCTGGGCCGCCGGGTTCCAGGCTTTGTTCAAACTGGTCAGTTCCCACGGATTGACCTCGTAATAGCTCGCCAGCGTCATGGCGTTCACCGCTTGCCGGAGCCGCACCCGGTCCAGGTTCAGGGGCGGTTCGTAGCGGACGCCTTCCGGGAAGAAGCGCTGGGGATTGCGGGCGATTTCGCGGGCCGCCAGAAATTCCGTGTAGAAGTTGCGCGACGCGAAACCAAAGCCTTTGCCGGAGTAATTCCGCACGATGGCGACGAAATCGTTGCCGAAAGCCTGCTGGGCGTTCTTCATCCCTCCCACGCCATGGTTGTAGGAGGTGAGCGCGAGCGGCCAGTTCCCCAGGCGGTCGTGGGCGTTGGTCAGGTAACGGGCGGCGCCCTGCGCCGAGGCCACGGGATCGCGCCGCTCGTCCACCGCCGCGTTCAACATGCCGAAATGGCGCGCGGTACCGGGCATGAACTGCCACATGCCCACCGCGCCGGCCGACGAGGCGGCGTGGTTCTGGAAGGACGATTCGACATGCGGCAGGTAGGCCAGATCGTCGGGCAGACCCGCTTCGCGAAACACGCCGCGAAAGGCCGCGTCGTAACGGCCGCTGATTTCCAGTCCTCGCTTGAAGCGTTCGCGCATGCCGCGCTGGGTGCGCAGCCGGTCGCTGGCGCCGACGACGGCACCGGGACCGCCGCTACTGGCTCGAATATGGTCCGCCAGCTTCTGTTCGGCGGGCGTCAGCGGGGCGCCGGTGGTCACCTTGAATTCCAGTTGGCGCAGGATGTCGCGCAAATTCTCCTGATGGCCCTTGACGAAAGCTTGCTGCTCGGGGGTTTGACTTTCGCCGATCTCGCCGGGCAAGCTCAGGACGCCGTACACCAGATCGAGATGACGGTCATCGTGCAACGCCACCTGGCCGCGTCCCCAGGTAGCGTAGACGTTGCGCCAGAATCCGATCTGGGGTTGTAGTTCCGGGGGTGCGGGGAACGTCGCGTCGCTCGACAAAGGATCGATCCTGGGCGGCGGCGCCGGCTGACTGGCGCAGGCGACCAGCGCCAGCAGCGTCAGGACGATCAGGAATCCGCGCGATTGTGGGTACATCGGTGGTTGCCTCCCTTGGTGGTTCCCTTGCGATTGGAAGTGGATGAGCGGTGTTCCAGACGGCCCCCTACCGAAGCAGGACGCCGGAAAAATTCAAGGCCCAGCGACCATCGCCGCCGGGCGGCCCCAGCAGACTCAACGCCTGGCGGAGCGCCGGGTTGCCGTCGCCGCGCACCGCCGCCCAACCCGTGAAGCGGTAACGACCGTCCGGCAACAGATTCAGCGCGCCCTCCAGCGCCAGTGGCCCGTCGCGGTCCTTGACCGCGCCCTGGACGCCCTCGGGGCTGGCCGGCGTCAGTTGGACCGTGAAATCGCCCAGGCTCAACGGCCGGTCCAGGGTGATCCGCATGTCCAGCAGACGAACGACGCCATCGGCGGTTTGCGGCCAGCCGGCGGCGTTGTTCAGGAACAACTCCCGCAGGTTGAATTCCACTACCCCTTGCAACGGCAGCCTGGGTTGTCCAGCCAGGGCGTTCAGCCAGGCGAGCGGCAATCGGCCACTGGCGTCGCGCAACCGCAACCGGCGGCTTGGGTTGACCGCCGCCTTGCCGCTCAGCTTGAGCTCGGGATCGTTCGCGTCCAGTTGAAATTCCAGCCAGCCGGTCCATAGCGCCGACGCCCGCCAATTCCAGTTTAGCCGATCGATCCGGACGCCGCGCCACTGGATGCCGCGGGCGGAACCTTCCATCGCCAGTCCTTCGACGGTTTGCACGCTAAAGCCGGGCAGGCGAGCGGCGATTCGGTCGATCACCGGAGCGGCCGGCGCCAGCAGCACCAGGGACAGCAGGAAGGCCAGCACACCCAGCAGACCGTAACCCAGAATGCGCTTCACGGTCGGCGGCCCTGGACGGTGGCGCGCGCGTTCACCCGGCCGGCGGCGACCCGGTCCACGCTCAGGTTGACGATGGCGACGCGGTGATCGCGCTCCAACATGCCCAGCCAGGGCACGAGCCGGTCGAACTCGACCGCGTCGAACTGAACGCCGAGCCGGTTTTCGCCCTGCGGCGCGACCCGCTTGAGAGCCGCGCCCAGTCCGGCGGTTCGGGCGGTCTGATCCACCAGGGTGAGCAGCGATCGGTCGTCGGCCACGGTTGGCGCCTTGCCCGATTCCTCCAGTCGCCGGATCGCTTCGACCGTCCGCCGCATCGCGGCCAGTTCGGCGCGCTGCTCGGCGACGCTCTGCCGCAGTCGCCGGTGGCTGGCCTGAAACGGTTGCCAGGCCAGCGCGTGGAGCAGCAGGGCCAGGGCCAGCACCGCGCCGCCGGCGATCAGGAAGCGCTCGCGGCGGCTCAGGCTTTCCCACCAGGCTTTCACGAGGACGCCCTTTTCAGCGTGACCTTGCCTTCCACCCGACCTTCCCGCTGCGTGGCGCGCATCTCGATTCGCAGTCCCGGTTGCTGGTCCAGCTTCCGCCGGAGTTGATCCAGCACCGCCGAATTGCCGCCCTCCAGGTCAAGGTCCATCTGGCTATCACGGTAGCCGAGGCCGCGCAAGGTCACGCCCGGAAAACCAGCCAGCGGCTGACCACCCTGGTAAAGCAGTTCGAGAAACGCGCTGGCGTCGACGCTGGCCGGTCGCAATTCCCGCAGACGGGTTTCCAACTGAAACCGGGGATTTGGAATATTGGTCGCGCCCGGCACGACTTCCCGATAGACCTGTTCCATCGCGGCCCGCAGCCTGATCTGTTCGCGTCGCAGGCTCCAGTGTTCGTGCGCCAGGCCGATGCCCTGGATCAGCAGCCACGCGCTGGCCAGGGCCGCCGCCGCGCGCCAGGGCCGCAGCCGTGGTCCCCAGCGCGCCTGGGGACTGTAGGAACCCTGCAATAGATTGATCACCGCAGCCGCCTGATAGGTGCTGGCGAACACTTGGAGCGGTTCGGGGGCGCTGTCCTCGATGCGCGATTCCAACCCGGCCTCGGTCAGGGTCGGTGGCGGGTGGCCCCAGACCCGCAGTCGGCGCGGCTTGGCGTCGCCGGCCTCGGTCATGGCCCGGCTCAGCAGCAGCTCCAGTACATCCCGCTCGGTGGCGAAGCCGTCCCAGCGGCCGGTGCGCGCCACCGCCCGCCGTTCCTCCAGCAAAACGCTCCAGTCGCCTTCCCGCCAGGGGAGCAACAGCGGCTCCGGAACGATGGCGACCGGAACCAGTCCGGCTTGGGCGCAAACGTCCAGCCAGCCGCGCAGAACCTCTCGATTGACAACCGCCACCGGCAGCCGGTCGCCATCGGGCGGACCGCCCAGGGCGAAATGCAACGCCTCGACGTCCTCGACCACCTGATCTTCCAGGGCGTAAGGCACGGCGCGCGTCCAAGTGGACCGCTTGCGGCTGGGCAAGGCGACCTGGCGCAGGGTGATCGCCTCGCTGGGCGCGATCAGCACCAACCGCGGCCCAGCGGTCTGCCCCGCCAGTTCGGCCAGCGCGCCGCGTCGAATCGCGCGGTTGGCGCACAGCCACTCGGCTTGATCGGGCGGGCGCAGGCGAAGAAAGCAGAGGGGGGCGGGCAAGGTCGTTTCAATCCTGATGGCTAAAACCACGCCGCAGGACGCGGACGCCGTTTTCATCGCGATAGAGCGTACTGTATAGCATCGCGCGTCCATCGCCCACCCGCGCTTCGGCCCGCAGGAGAAAATACCGGCTGTCGACGCTCAACAGGGCCCTGATCGGCGCGTCCACCGTCAACCGGGCGGCGTTCAGGAATTCGTCCACGGTCTTGTAGCCGTCCGCCGGCCGCTCTTTCGACAGACGTTCGAAGTCCGCCGGCTTGGGTCCCGCCTCGCCCAGCGCCGCCAGCACCGGCGCTTGCGCGGTGTTGACGTTCAGCGGCGTGCCGGACGGCAGGGCGCAAACCAGCGGAACCAGCTTGGCGTAAGCCTCCCGGTCCAGGTCCTTGATCAGCCGTAGCTCGGATACGTCGAGGAACGGCCGGTTGGCGGCCAGATAGGGTGGATTCAGGACGGCGTAATCGCTGTCTTCGGCTCCGTCGGGGAACTGGGGATCGGGATCGGGATCGATCCAGTCGGCGATGGCCTGCCCTAGCGCCAGCCTCAGTTCAAGATTCTCCAACAGGCGTTGCAATATCTTGATCTGCGCGGGCTCCAGTCCGGCCTTGCCCGAGGGCGCGGCCGGTTTGGAAGGGGTGGGATTCGGTTTGGCCGGGTTGGGTTTGGCCGTGGCGTCCGGTTTCGAATCGGCTGAATCCTGGGTTTCATCCCCATCCTTGCCCTTGGTGTTGTCGCCACGCTTTTTCGGTTCGTTGGGCGTGGGCGACGATTCGCCGGGCGCCGGCCGCCACAGGTTGTTCAGGTTGAAACAGCCTTGCAGGTCGGTGAGGCGGACGGTGATCGCGCCGCCCTCGATCGGCAGGACCGAAGGCAGGTTGGCCCAGGTCTCGCCGGGATGGTCGGTTTCGTTGCGCTGACGATCGCGCGCCAGGAGGATCATGGCTTCCTGCTCGGCCCCCAGCGTGTAAAGCCGGGCCTGCTGCTGGTGCTCAAGCACGGTGGTTCGGCGGATGGCCAGTTGTTGCAGAGTGGCGAGGCCGGTGGCGGCGATGCTGGCCAGGAACACGATCAGCAGCACCGTGATCAGGGCCACCCCGGCCTGCGGGTTGGCGCGGCTAACCGGGCAGGAACAACAGGCGGGTGATTTCACCCCAGTCCTCCAAAATCAGACGGATTTCCACCGCGCGCGGCAGGCGGTCGGGATCGGGTTTGCTGGTCTCTTCGCTGGACGATGGCGGCGGCCAGTCGTCGCGCCAGTCGTCCTGTTCCAGGAACCGCGCCTTGAAGTCCCGCACCCGGTCGAGCAGCAGCGTCTCGCGCGGTTCGAGCGGGCCGCCCCGGTCGAGCACCGGCCAGTGCAGCCGCCACAGCCGACCGTCCCGCAGCCGGTAGGCGAGCCGTTGCAGGGTGGCGCGTGGTTGACCAAGAGGATTGTCCCAGCCGGTGCGGGTCAGGGTCAGTCGGTTGGTGGCGAGCGGGTCGCCGAGCAGCGCGTCCTGGGATTGGCCGTACTCGTCGCGAATGCCGCGCGGCACGATTTGCTCGATGTCCTGTTCCAGCCGGTAAACCGCCAGTTGCACCGCCGCCAGGCGCCGGTTTTGCTCCTCCACGGCGGCGCGGGTGTACAGAACGTTGCGCAGGCCGCTGTAGGCGGCGGTTGCCATGATGGAGAACACCGCCAGGGCCACCAACAGCTCCAGCAAGGTAAAACCATGGCTGGGCGGTTTCATGGCGTGGGACGCGGTTGCCGGAGCGTCGGCGGTTGGCCTTCCTGGGGCGCCGCCGGTTTGTCCGTGGTTTTGGACGGCTGGCCGGTGGCATCAGTGGATTGCTCCGGCGACTTGCCCTTGAAGGCGACCAGCTTGCCAAGTTCCGCCCCGGTCTCGCCAGCGCGCACCGTCAGTTCAAGGCGGCGCAGGTCGGGATCCGGGGTCGGATGGAACCGCGCTTCCCAGCGCCAGACCCGGTTGGCCAGTTCGGCGTTGCCGTTGCGGGAACCTTCCTCGGGCCAGGGTTTCGACTCCAGCAACAGGGCGTTGACCTGATTGCGGGCGACCCAGCCGGCGAAGGTTTGATCGCGCAGGGTAGCGGTGGTATTGATGCTTTGCGTGGCGGCGTGGATGATTGCGCCCATGGCGATGGCCAGCACCGCCAGCGCCACCAGCACTTCCAGCAGGGTAAAACCATGCGTGCGCTTCATGTACGGAATCTGGTCGCCCGACGGGGCGGTACGAAGCGGTACGAAATTGGGTGAGCGACGCCGGACAAGGGCTGGCCGACAATCGCGCCATGGGTAAGCTTGTGGTCCCGGCGCGAGTGGACGGTGAGCTTGAATGGACTGGGACGGTAATTTTATGATGCAAGATAACACGTTGTTCGTTCGCTCCCAAGGAAGCCGGTCTGTTCCAGCCGAGGCCGAAGGGGGAACAGCGCCAATTTTGGTTCAGGGCGCGGATTCGTATGAAGACCCGAAGGTTTCCATACGAATCATCGGCCAGTGCAATTTCCGATGTCCCGCCTGTTGCACGGGGAGCAGTCCATCGCGCAAAGGGATCTTGTCGCCAGACGATTTTGAAAGAGTCGTGGACATTCTGGCTGAAGAACGCTTTAGAGGCATCCTCAACCTGTCGGGAGGGGAACCCACCTTGCATCCTGATTTGCCGGACATGTTGGCTCTGCTCGCCTCGCGACTTCCTGAAAACCGGGTGATTCTGTTTACCAACGGCTCCTGGATCGGCCAACCCGATTGGCGGCGCCGGTTGACCTCCTTCCTGTCGTTTTCGCAAGTTACGGTACGCTTGTCCCTGGATCGGCACCATGTCGTCGGCGCGCTGAGGGCCTCCGCGATGCCTCGCGTCCGAGCAAGTTTCGATTATCTTGAGCAGGTTGCTTTTCGTCGAGCGCAAGCTTTTCTCGATCACTGCGTCGCCGGCGGCGGGATTCCGGGGCGACATTTCGACGTGGCGTTCAAAGGCGACCGTGAAGCCGCGCAATCCTACCTTGCTCCACTTGGCGAAGCGCCGGTCTACTGCATCGAATTGGAAAAAAAACCTGAGAAGAGGGCCAAGAAACTTGGATATCTGGCCGTTGATCTGGATGATGCCGGATATCCGATGGTCTACCTGACGTTGGGACACGTTCTCCGAAACGAACCCTTTGGCGGCATCGACGCTCTGCCAAAAGCCTTGGCCATCAACAGAGAGGCATTGAGTCGATGGAAAGGGACGGCAAGACCATGAGCCAAACTCCCACCACGAATCGCTTTGGAATCGAGTTGAAATTGACCGATCGGTGCAATTTTTCCTGTTTCCATTGCATGAACAGCGATGCGCCAAGGAAAGGCCAACACCTCGATATCGATCTGTTTCTGTCCCGTTTTGAAGATTGGCGGCATGAATCAACTGAATTGGGAGTCAGGATTACGGAAGTCCGCATCACTGGAGGGGAGCCCTTGATTCGCGCGGAAGAGATACTGAAAATCGCTCGCTCGATGTCTACCGTCGCGGTGCCCTGTGGCGTCAATACCAATGGGATTCTGTTGACGCCGAATTTGGCGGCGAGGATGAAGGATGCGGGAATCGGGATCGTGAAGATTTCAATGGATTCATTGAATGAGGATATCTTGCACCGGATGCGGGGCGGTCGTTTTTCGGTTCGCAAGCTTTTGAATGGAATCCAGAATGCATTGGAGCATGGCTTGAAGGTCATTTTACGTTTCACGCTTTGTCAGTACAATTTGGCCGAGTTGATGGCTTGCTTTAAATTCGCCAGGGATGCGGGAGTTTACAAATTCCAGATCAAGCCTTTGATTCCGTCCGGCCGTGGTCGATATTCCGATACGAGTCTTTCCGTGGAATCGATACAAAATGCTTTGGGTGAGTTGTATCGGGAGACGAGGGCGGGTGATGATTTTCTGGAAGTACTCTGTTTCCCCGAGAAGCTGCCCGCCAGTGCGCAAGACAGGTCTTGTGCGAGCTTGGAGAAGATTTACATCCATGCCAATATGGATGTGACGACCTGTAATTATATCGCGGAGCATGGCCATCTCGGCAACCTCGCCCGGGATTCCTTTCGAGAAATTGAACGCGGAAGGCAAGCCGCGTTGCAAAAGGCGATCTTGTACAATCGGCGCCATTTCTTGAATGGTTGCCCGCTGTTCGAGACCGAAGGCGGCCGGTGTCGAGTAGCGCGGGGTGACGAACCGGACGCCACGCTTCTCACTCCCGGCTTTTCGTGAGCGATGGCGCTGGTTGGCGGGGCCCGCGATCCCGACTTGAAAGCGACCTGATCATGACCGACAGACTTGAAGAGACTTTCAATCACGTGGTTGATCGCGCTCCCGACGCAACCGCCATCGATGCTCCCGACGGCAAGCTGACCTTGGCGCGGCTTGCGGCATGGGCCGAGGCGATCCAGGCCGGGCTTGGCCCGTCGTGCGTCGATCAACCCGTTGGGGTGTTCATGCCTCCGGGCCGCGCCTACTTTGCCGCGCTCGTCGGCTGCATGAAGGCCGGCGTCATGGCCGTGCCCATCGACCCGGAGTTTCCCGACGAACAGATCCAGTCGGTACTTCGCCACCTCCGGATCACACGGTGCCTAAGCACGCGAACGTTGGCCGGTCGGCTGCGTAAGGAGGATGGAATCCAGGTTGTCGTCCTTTCCCAGAACCCGCCTTCATCCTTTCCAAAAGGTATGGATGGACCCGCGCAACGCAATGGCGGGATTCGGCGCTTACACTGCATCTCCACCTCCGGGTCGTCGGGGCATCGCACCCATGCCATCATCGGACGCGACGCAATCGTCGTGCACGCCCAGGAAATGGGGGTTGCCTATGAATATCGGCCCGGAACTTGTGTTGCCCACTTGGCAAGATATACCAGCGCGGCGGGTATCAATGGTTTCTGGCGTGCCCTGTTAGGTGGGGTCGGGTTGGTCTGCTTCGACCTGCGCGCGGAAACCTTCGCCCAGGTCCATCGCCGCGTCGCCGGCAGCGGAGCGGTCGTCTTGCAGGGGACGCCGACCGTGCTTGAAGCGTTCGCGCGCGCCTGCAAGGGATTGGATCGCTTGTCCAAGGTTCGGCAGGTGATCGTTGGCGGCGAACCGATCTCCGCCGCCGCGCTGGGTGGGATCGCGACCGTGGTACATCCGGAATGCATGGCCTACGTGAATTATTCGAGCACGGAAACCTTGCATGTCGCCGTGCATCGGGCGCCGCTGCGCGAACTGGCGGGCGCGGCCCGGATTCCGGTGGGACGACCACTGCCGTCGCGGTCGGTCGCTTTGTTCGACCCCGATGGTCGGGCGGTGCCCGATGGCGCTTTGGGGGAAATCGTCGTCACGTCCGCGCACATCGCGCTCGAACTGATCGGCGATGGGGTTGACGGTCGGCTCCGGGTGGATGCGGACGATCCGTCGCGGCGCGTGTATTGGACGCGCGATCTTGGACGGTGGAACGAGGACGGGCTGCTCGAACATCACGGTCGCGGTGACCGGCAATTGAAGATTCGCGGCGAGCGGGTCATGCCGACGGCGGTGGAACGGGAGTTGGAATCCATCCAGGGCATCAAGCGGGCGGCCGTGGTTGGCGTGCCGGATGCGTTCGGACCATTGCGGCTGTGCGCTTGCCTGTTGCGCGACCCCGTGCCCGCCACCGTGGATATGATTCGTCGGCAGCTTGAACGGCGGCTGGCGGGCGCGGCCATTCCGACCCTGTTCGTCGATATCGAGTCCCTGCCGCTCGGGCCGACCGGAAAGACCGATTACCGCGCCCTTGAGTCGGTTTGCAGTGCTGCCCTGGCGGGCGACAACCCGGCGGACGTGGGCAGCGCGTCAAGCGCGCCTGGATTGATCGATGTGTTGCGGTCGGAGTGGTCGGCGGTGCTGGGGCGACCGGTCGAAAGCGACGGGCGCACGTTCGTCGAACACGGTGGTGACAGTCTGGCGGCGGCGGCGCTCGCGACGGCGTTAGCGCGCCGGTTCGGTTTGCGGCTGGCCCCGCTGTGGGTTGCCAGACATCCAACCTTGGCGACCCAGGCCGAGGAAATCTCCAAGATGCTGACGGGCAATTCCGAAGGATCGCGGCTCGAAACCGAACGGCCGGTGAACCCGTCGCGGCGCGATGAACCACCGGACCGGATCGACATGGCGGCCGTTCGGCGGCGGATTGGGTGGGTGTGAGGACGGGCGCATGGCAAGGGTCGTTCTGTTCGGGATCGGTTCCACCGCTCAGGTGATGCACTACCATCTCTCGCGGGAATCGCGGCATTGCGTCGAGGCGTTCACGGTGGACGCGGAGTATCTACGCGCGGATCGGTTGGCCGGCTTGCCCGTCGTGCCGTTCGAGGACATCGCCGGGCGCTATCCGCCCGATGATTACGCCATGATGATCGCCGTGGGTTACGCGGATGTGAATCGGTTGCGCGCGCGGCGCTGCGCCGAGGCGAGGGCGTTGGGATACCGGCTGATCAGCCATGTCAGTCCCACGGCGACGCTCTGGGCTGGCCTCGAGCTGGGTGGTAACTGCAAGGTGGGCGCCGGTTCGTTGCTGCAACCCTTTTCGCGCGTCGGCGACGACGTGTTCATCGGCAGCGGCTGCATCGTCGGCCATCACTCGGTCATTGAGGATCATTGCTTTCTCGCCTCCGGAGTGGTGCTCGGGGGCGGCGTGACCGTGGAATCGCACGCCTTTCTTGGAACCGGAGTCACGATTCGCAACAAGGCCCGGATCGGCGCGTATGGCGTCGTGGGCGCCGGGGCGGTCGTGCTGGAGGATACGCGACCGCATGGCGTTTATGTCGCGCGCGGCGCCGAGGCGCTGGACGTATCGAGCGACGCCTTGTCCCCCGGTTGAAGCGGTCGAGGCTCGCCCCATGCGTTGGAATCGAACCGGCCGGGCGCTTTACGGGCTCACCTCGGCCATGGTCAGCCGGCCCAGCGCGTCGCCCGCCACCCGATAGCGCGGCGTGTCCAGGGAGGGGTCGTCGGCAAAGCCGAACACGGCGACGAATTCGGTGGTTTCGCCGCTGGCCAGCAGCAGCACCTGCGGCGGTTGGCGAGGGGTTTTCAGATCGACGGGCCGACCCTCGACCCACAGGCTCAGGACGATGTCCTCCGGCAAGGCATGATGGATCAGGGTATCGGTGGCGGCGGGTTGCCATTCGCCGTTCTCGCCCAGGGTCAGCAGGGTGTAGCCGGCGCGGTCGAACTGGATGCCATGGGTTGCGCCGTTCAAAATCGCTTCCTGCTGGTGCAATTCCACCAGCGCCGCCAGCCGCCGCCCTTCCTCCGCCAGCCGCGCGCGCGGGCCGCCGCCGACCGAGAGCAGGGCGAAGCTGGCGATGATGCCGATCAGCACCAGCACCACCAGGATTTCCAGCAGGGTGAAGCCGCGCGGCGGCGCGGCGGTTGCGGCGCTCAGGGTCGCGACGCCTCGGCGCCTCGGCGCCTTCCCTATTGATCCAGATTCCAGTTGCCGATGTCGGCGTCCACGCCCTCGCCGCCTGGTTGACTGTCGGCGCCCAGCGAGTAAATGTCGATGTCGCCGTGCTGGCCGGGGCTGAGATATTGATACGGCTTGCCCCAGGGGTCCATGGGCGGTTTGTCCAGATAGCCGCCCTCCTGCCAGTGCGGCGCGTCGGCGGGCTTCCGCGCCAGCGCCTCGATGCCCTGTTCGGTGGTCGGGTAGCGGAAGTTGTGCAGCCGGTACAGATCCATCTGATTCTTGATCACCCGGATGTCCTGCTTGGCCTTGACCACCCGGGCCTTGTCCGGATTGTCCATGATGCGCGGCACCACCACGGCCGCCAGAATGCCGAGGATCACCACCACGACCATCACCTCGATCAGGGTGAAGCCGCGTGGATGGCGGCGGCGGCGGTTGCGTTGGCAACGACGGAAAACGGGTTGGCTCATCGGCATGGTCCTGGAATCCGGTTTTGAACGGTGGCTCAAGCGCGAGCCAGCCGGTACAAGGCGATTTCGCCCAGCAGGTTGGGCCATAGCCTCGGCCCCAGCCGGGGACGGTGGGCGTGGTCGAGGACGGTGCGTTGCAGGATGTCGATCCGTTTGCGCCGACACAGTTGTTCGAAATCGCGCAGGGTAAACAGATGGATGTTCGGCGTGTCGTACCATTGATAGGGCAGGGTTTTGACCACCGGCATCAGTCCTTGCAAGGCGATCTGCGCCCGGCAGCGCCAGAAACCGAAATTGGGAAAGGTCACGATGCCCTGCCGGCCCACGCGCAGCATCTCGTCCAGCAGCGCCTCGGTTTGCCGCACCGCTTGCAGGGTCTGGGTCATGATCACGTAGTCGAAGCTGCCGTCGCCGAAATCCGCCAACCCCGCTTCCAGGTCGGCGTGGATGACGTTCACGCCGGCTTGAATGCACCGCAGCATGTTGGCGTTGTCGATTTCCAGGCCGTAGCCGCTGACTTGCCGGTGTTCGCGCAGATAAGCCAACAGCGCGCCGTCGCCGCAGCCCAGGTCCAGCACCCGCGCGCCGGGGCGGATCCACTCGCTGATTAGTTCCAGTTCAGGCCGCATGGGCGTTCACCTCGCGGGCGACGCGGATCAGATAGCTCCGCAGCACCTCGTGGTACAGCGGAATCGGCATCAGAAAGGTGTCGTGGCCGTGTTCCGAGGGGATTTCGGCGTAGCTGACCTCGCGCCCGGCCCGCACCAGTGCCCGGACGATTTCCCGCGAGCGGGTCGGCGCGAACCGCCAGTCGCTGGTGAAGGCGATCACCAGAAAATGCGCCTGGGTCCGGTGAAAGGCCGCCGATAAATCCTCGTCGAAGTCCACCGCCGGGTCGAAGTAGTCCAGCGTCTTGGTGATCAGCAGGTAGGTGTTGGCGTCGAAGCGGTCTACGAAGGCGTGGCCCTGATGGCGCAGATAGCTTTCCACCTGGAATTCGGTATCGAAGTTGAAATTGAAGTTCATCTTGCCTTCGCGCAGCTCGCGGCCAAACTTGGCGCGCATCCCCTCGTCGGACAGGTAGGTGATGTGGCCGAGCATCCGGGCCAGCATCAACCCGCGCCGGGGCACTACGCCGAATTCGTAGTAGTGACCGTGGTGGAAGTCGGGATCGGACAGGATGGCCTGCCGCGCCACTTCGTTGAAGGCGATGTTCTGGGCCGACAGTCGGGGTGCAGCGGCGATGACCAGGGAATGACGCACCCGGTCGGGAAAGGTGATGGCCCATTGCATGGCCTGCATGCCGCCGAGACTGCCGCCGATGACGGCCGCCCATTGCTGGATGCCGAGCCGGTCGGCCAGTCGCGCCTGGCTGCGCACCCAGTCCTTGACGGTGACGATGGGGAAATCCGGACCGTAGGGCTTGCGATTCTCCGGGTTGATCGCGGTCGGGCCGGTGGAGCCCTTGCAGCCGCCCAGGTTGTTGCAGCACACCACGAAAAATTCGCGGGTGTCGATGGGTTTGCCGGGACCGATGCAGTTGTCCCACCAACCCGGTTTGCCGGGATCGTCCTCGTCGTGATAGCCGGCGACATGGTGGTCGCCCGACAGGGCGTGGCAGATCAGCACGGCGTTGCTGCGGTCGGCATTCAGCGTGCCGTAGGTTTCGTAAACTATTTCATAGTTCGCCAGCGTCCGGCCGCAGTCCAGTGCTAGTGGTTCATCAAAGTGGGCGATCTGGGGGATAACCAGACCAACGGAATCGGGGGGAAGGGTAGGCGGCATGGGCTCCTGACCGTCGTGGTGATGTCCTTGGGGAAGAGAAGAGGCTGAAACCGCGCGTCAAGTCTAGTCGGGGCGAGGTTTGGCGGCAACCGGGGGGTTTGGCGCGGGAGGTTGGGCTAGCGTGGGGGCCGGACCAGGGAGAGTTATCCGCCGATACTAGCCAATGCTTTGGTACCCAACGCCGAGCGGCAGCCAGGCCACAACCGACTGGATAGGCCAAAAAACCGGCTGGAAGGCTAAATCGACGTCATATAGATCAACTAGTTGGTTTTTATACAGTCTCTATAACCTGGAAAGGAGCGCTATAGTAAAACATATTGGTAATTGGTATAACCCGCTTCACATCCCCGCAGGAGGCTCCGTTCCCATGCTCCCAACCCGTTTCAGCGGTACCGACCGCTATGTCGCCACCGACGACTTGATGATGGCGGTGAACGCCGCTGTGACCCTGGGCCGGCCGCTGCTGGTCAAGGGCGAGCCGGGCACCGGCAAGACCCAACTTGCCGAGGAAGTCGCCCTGGCTCTGAACCGGCCGTTCATTCAGTGGCATATCAAATCCACCACCAAGGCCCAACAGGGCTTGTACGAGTACGACGCGGTGTCGCGGCTACGCGATTCGCAACTGGGCGACTCGCGAGTTCACGACATCGGCAACTACATCGTCAAGGGCAAGCTGTGGGAGGCGTTCACCCACGAGGTGCAACCGGTGGTGCTGATCGACGAGATCGACAAGGCCGATATCGAGTTTCCCAACGACCTTCTGCTGGAACTCGACCGGATGGAGTTTCACGTTTACGAGACCCGGCAAACGATCCGGGCCCGGCACCGGCCGGTCATTATCATCACCAGCAACAACGAAAAAGAGTTGCCGGACGCCTTTCTGCGCCGCTGCTTCTTCCACTACATCCGCTTTCCCGATAAGGAGACCATGGAGCGGATCGTGCGGGTCCATTACCCGGATCTGAAAAAGCGGCTGCTGAGCGAGGCCCTGGAGGCGTTTTTCGAGATCCGCGATGTACCGGGCCTGAAAAAACGGCCGTCCACCTCGGAGCTATTGGACTGGATCAAGCTGCTGGTGGCCGAGGATATTCCTCCAGAGGCGCTGCGTGGCGACCAGCACAAGCTGATTCCGCCGCTGTACGGGGCGCTGCTGAAGAACGAGCAGGACGTGCATCTGTTCGAGAAGCTGCTTTTCATGTCGAAGCGCAGGAAGGACTGAGTATTTTTCCTTTCCGTTGGGGAGGGGGTTGGGGTCGAGGGTTTCCCGATGATGACCGAGTTTTTCCTCAGGCTGCGCAAGGCTGGCGTGCCGGTCACGCTGACCGAATTTCTGACCTTGCTGGAAGCCTTGAGCCAGCGCGTGACCGCGCACAACATCGAGGAGTTTTATTACCTGGCGCGGGCGACGCTGGTGAAGGATGAGCGTCACTACGACCGCTTCGATCAGGTGTTCGGCAGCCATTTCAAGGGATTGGAGACCCTGTTCGACGAGATGATCGGCGCCAAGGTGCCGCTGGAGTGGCTGCGCAAGCTGGCGGAACTGACCTTGAGCGAGGAGGATAAGCAACTCATTGAATCGCTGGGCGGCTGGGAGAAGCTGATGGAAACCTTCGCCCAGCGCATGGCCGAGCAGGAAGGCCGCCATCAGGGCGGCAGTAAGTGGATCGGCACCGCCGGTACTTCGCCCTTCGGCGCTTACGGCTACAACCCGGAAGGCATCCGTATCGGCCAGGACGTGTCGCGCCACCGGCGGGCGGTCAAGGTCTGGGATCGCCGCGAATTCCGCAATTTCGACGACACGGTCGAACTCGGTACCCGCAACATCAAGATCGCGTTGCGCCGCCTGCGCCGGTTCGCCCGCGAGGGGGCGGCCCAGGAACTGGACCTCGACGATACCATCCGCTCGACCGCCCGCAACGCCGGCTATCTGGACCTGAAAATGGTGCCGGAGCGGCACAACGCGGTGAAGGTGCTGCTGTTTCTGGATGTGGGCGGATCGATGGACGATCACGTGCGCGAGTGCGAGGAACTGTTCTCGGCGGCGCGCAGCGAGTTCAAGCACCTGGAGTATTTCTATTTTCACAACATGGTTTACGAAGGCGTGTGGAAGGACAATCGCCGCCGCTTCAACGAAAAAACCGACACAATGACAGTGTTGAACACCTTCAGCCAGGATTACAAGCTGATTCTGGTCGGCGACGCCACCATGAGTCCTTATGAGATCACCTATCCGGGCGGCAGCGTCGAGCACTTCAACGCCGAGGCCGGCCACGTCTGGCTGAGCCGATTGTTGCGCGCCTACCCAAGCGCCATCTGGTTGAATCCGGTGTGGCAAAACCGCTGGAGCTATATCCCCTCGGTCCAGATCGTGCGGGACATGATCGGCGAGCGGATGTATCCGCTGACGCTGGAGGGACTGGAGCAGGGGATTCAGGCCTTGCAGCGGGCGCGGTAAGCAGGAATGCGTATTTCACGCCATGACGGCGGGTAATTTCAGGACCGGGCGGCGGGCTGTTTCAGACCAAGGCGGCGGGTGATTTCACGGCCGGGCGGCCGTGGATTTCACGGCAGGCGGCGGACCGTTTCACGACAGGCGGCGACGTGGGATAACGAACTTGTAGGCTGGTTCCTTGCGAGGTGGCATCCAAGAAGGTCGCAAACGGTGGCGGTATCAGGGCGACAACTTGGAGGAATTTTTATCTTAGCGCTTATGCCGCTACACCCCCACCACCTGTTTCGAGACCTTTCCATTCCCGCCGGGCGTCCTGGTCGATTCCGACCCCGACGCACGTTTTCTGGCCATCGCCGAGGCCGCGCGGCGGCTGAACGTGTTACGGGAACACCGACTCAATCCGCCGGAATGGGTGGAACGGGTTCCCGAAATCGTCCCCGGCTACCCGGATCGGCGGATTTCCAAACCGGCGTTCGCCGCCGAACTGAAGAAGCGCACTCTGACCAATCTCTACAACGCCCAGCCGGCGTGACTGACCAACGCTCATCGACAACTGGATGTGGCGGTGGCGGCGTATGGCTGGAGCGATTACACCCCGAAGGAGATTTTGCGGCGGTTGCTGGCGTTCAACCGAGAGCGGACCCGGACAGGGTGGTGAGGAGTTGCCTCCCGCAACCAAATGACGTGTACGTTCTCGCCACGTTCCGTATAAGTTAAACGGATTGGTCGGCCGGTAATCATGTTTTCATTGTTCCTGCAATCAATGACCATCGCCACATTCCCATCATGCGCAATTCTCTGACCGCCTGGCATTCCTCGCCCTATCTTCTGCTGGTGCTGACCACCCTGTTCTGGTCCGGCAATTTCGTGCTGGGGCGGGCGGTGCACACCGTGTTCACCCCGTTCACCCTGTCGTTCTGGCGCTGGGCCGTGGCGCTGGCGATTCTGTTGCCGTTCGTGTGGGCGTCGCTACGCGAACAGGGACCGCTCATCCGCCGGCACGGACCGATCCTGTTGCTGCTCAGCATCCTCGGCGTGGTCAACTTCAACACCTTCGTCTATATCGGCCTGCAATCGACTACCGCCACCAACGCCGTCATCATGCTGTCGGTCACGCCGGTGTTGATCGTGGCGTTGTCGTTCCTGCTGCTGCGCCAGACCGTGACTGCCTGGCAGGCGCTGGGGATTCTGGTCTCGCTGGTCGGGGTACTGGTGATCGTCAGCCGGGGCGATCCAGGGGCATTGCTGGCGCGGCAGGTCAATTCCGGCGATTTGTGGATTCTGGCGGCGGTGACCAGTTGGGCGCTGTATTCGGTCTGTTTGCGCTGGCGGCCGACCGAACTCAAACCGCTGGATTTCCAGGCCGCGACCATGCTGATCGGCGTGCTGATTCTGGGGCCGCTGTACAGCTGGGACCTGGCTCACGACCGTACCGTGGCCATCAACGCCGCCACCGTGGGCAGCATTCTCTACCTGGCCCTGTTTCCCTCGATTCTCGCCTACATCTTCTGGAACCGGGCGGTGGCGGAACTGGGGGCCAACCGCACCGGCCAGTTTTTGCACCTGATGCCGGCGTTCGGCGCGGTGCTGTCCATGCTCTTCCTGGGCGAGCGCCTGTACGGCTTTCACGCCGCCGGCATCGCCTTGATCGCGCTGGGCATCTGGCTGGCGACGGTGTACGGCCGCGTTCGAGCTATAACGCATTGAGGTTTGCTGAGTCCTGCCGCGAAATCCGATGCTTGTATAAAAACAATATTTTTCCGCCCGAAATGTTGATTGAATTACTCAGTTTTTCTGCTATCCATTAAATTGACGGTCAATTTCAACTTCATTGTTCGTCGGCCGTTCCACCGGGCGGAAGTTGCCAGCCCGCACCTTCCTGCCCCATATGCCGCCATATCTCTCACAAAGGAGAAAAACCATGGCGTCAATGCAGCAGAAAAGCTTTTCCCAACCGGACGAGACGAGAATCTTTGATCGAGGAGAGTTGAGACTGGTCGAACTGGGTGGCATCACTTTCGGCCGGGCGATTCTCCAGCCGGGATGGCAATGGTCCACCTGTGTCAAGCCCCTCGTGAATACCACAAGTTGCGAGGCGCCTCACCTCCAGTACCATGTTTCCGGTCGCCTCGCGGTTCGGATGGACGACGGCAACCAACGCGAGTTCGGGCCGGGCGAAGTTTCCCTCCTGCCGCCTGGCCATGACGCCTGGGTCGTCGGCGACGAACCGGTTGTGGTGATCGACATCACCGGCATGGCAAATTACGCCAAGCCGTGACGATTAGCCCGCCGCTTTCGCATCGCTCCCGATGTCATAGATATTTTTCCGATCCGGAGGGCAATACTGATGAGTGCAGCTCTTCCTCCAATAGGTTTTCGACAGATCAAGGTCATTGCCTTGGCGGTCAACGATCTGGATCGCGCCAATCGGTTCTACGGTCAGCAGTTGGCACTGTCGCCCGCTTATGAAGGCACCGAGCAGGTGGGCTGGTGGCTCGATCAAGTCATTTTGATGTTGAAACCCAATTGGGAAGCACCCACCGCGACACCCAATCCCCGAGTGACCATTGAAACCGAACGTGCTTTTGCGACGCAGGAAGCTTTGCGTAGTCGCGGAATCGTCATCGCCGACGAGGTCCAACCCTACGACGATTATTACGTGGGTAGTTTTCTCGACAGCGAAGGTAACAAGCTGTGGTTTTGTTCGCGATAAACGACAACGCCGCTAACGGTGGGCGGCGAACAACCGTCCGCGCCGAGTATCCCGGTGGGCGACGATGTACGGCCGCCCAGCCGGGTTGAGCGGGAGAACGGAGGGTCAGTCAACCCGACCTGGCTGGCGGCTTGGAACCTGGGGTTACCAGAACGTCGTCGACATGGCCGATGGCTTGAGCCAGACGTTCAGCGAACGAACCGGCCAGCAGCCGGTACGGCCGATGCCACGCTTCCAGTTCCGCGACGAAGGCCTGGTGCATCCAGGCGCGGATCGTTTCGCCGTCGCGGGTGCCGTCCTGCACGAACGGCGTGTCCACGTCGGTCAGCAGATACAAATCCGGGCGGCGATGATGGGCGGCGATGGATTCCACCGCGGGCGCGCGGTCGCCGCGATAGCGCCGATGCCAGATCGCCGTGGCGAACGCGTCGGTGTCGCAGATCAGGAGCCGGTTGGCCCGGCGGGCGGCTTCATTCTCGCGGGCGCACTGGGTTTCGGCGATGTGAAAGAACTCCTCGGCGGTCCAGCGGCCGCCATCATCGCCGCCGGTCAGCTTGCGCTCGGTGTACTCGCGGCCGTATTCCGGAACCCAGACGGTGCGGTAATGCCCAGCCAGCGCCTCGGCCAGCGTGGTCTTGCCGGTGGATTCGGCACCAACCAGGCAGATGCGCCGGGCGTAATAGCCCCGCGCGGGCGGTTCCAGATAATCCCAGCAGGCCAACGGATCGGCCCGGACTTGCGTGCCCGAGATCGGCACGGCCCGCCGGGCCTTGTCCACCTGAACGTGTCGGCAGCCCAGGAAATGGGCGAAACGGTCGCCGTAATCCTCGGAGCTGAAAACCACGTCCGGGACAAAACCCAACCAGCGGATGGAATGCTCGGCCCAGACCTTCGAATCGTCGGGGTCGAGTGTGTCGTCGATCAGCAACACCCGAATCTGGGGGTGAATCTCTTGCAACCAGGCGGCGCGCAACCCACCGGCGGGGTCCTGTGCCGGCTGCCCGCAGACGATGACGGATAACTCGTCCACCCGCGCCAGGGCCGTGTCGATCAAAAAATGATGGCCCCGGTGCGGCGGGTAGAATTTGCCGACGATCAACCCGCGGCTAGCCATGCGCCGCTTCCCGAACCGGCGCCAGGGCGGCGTCCCGGTCCATGGCTTCGCGCCGCAGCGCCCGCCGCCATTGCCACAGGCCGGCCAGACAGAACCCCAGGAAAACGGCGTACAGCAGGGCGGTCAGATGCAGATCGCGGACGATGTAGAGGTAGATGTACAGGATGTCGGTGGCAATCCACAGATACCAGTTCTCGATGGATTTGCGGTTCAGCAGATACTGGGCCGCCAGGCTGAGCGCCGTGGTCAAGGCATCGAGCAAAGGCGCGGCGCCGCGAGCCAGTTGCAGCGCCAACATCAATCCACCGGCGCCAAGCGTGACCAGTCCGGCCAGAATCCACAACACGCGCGGCGGCGCGTGGTTGACCCGCAACGGCGCGCGGTTCTTGCCGCCGCGCAGCCACCAAATCCAGCCCTGAACGCCCAAGGCGATGTAGACGAGTTGCAGGCCGGCGTCGCCGTACAGCCGCGCCTGGCTGAACAGGACCAGAAAGAACAGGTTGTTGGCGATGCCCACCGGAAAATTCCAGACGTTCCGCCGCACCACCAGATAGACGCAGGCCGCGCCGGTGACGAAGCCAAGCGTTTCGGTCAGATTGTAGGGCAGCCACTCCATCCAGGCGGCCAGAATCAGGGCAACGCCCAGGAGACCGCCCAACAGGTAATCCGCGTTCCGGTTCATGGCGAATCCCCAGGAGCCGCCAGCGTCCCGCCGGCCAAGCCGGATGCCAGCGGCAAGGTTAATCCTCGGCCGAATCCAGTCGTCCGACCAGGGCCGCGCGCAGCGCCGCGTATTTCCGGGAATCGTTCAGCGGCCGGTTCTCGCGGTCGGTGACGAAAAACACATCCTCCACCTGCGCGCCGATGGTGGCGATCTTGGCGTTGTGCAACTGCACGCCGCATTCCATGAAGGCTTGGCCGACCCGACACAACAGGCCCGGTCGATCCCAGGACACCAGTTCCACCACCGTGCGGCTGTTGGCCTCGTCTTCGCGGAACGATACCCATGTCGGGATCTGGAACGCCCGCTGAATCCGCGAAATGTGCCGGCTGGGCAGAATCGGCGCGGCGTCCGGCTGGCTCAGGGCGTGGCGCAGCGTGGCGACGATTTCCTTGATTCGCGCCCGGTCGTGGATCGGCGCCCCGGAGTCCTCCAACACCGTAAAGCTGTCCAGGGCGTACCCGCGATGGCCGGTCAGGATGCGGGCGTCGAGGATCGTCAATCCCAGGTGGTCCAGAATCGAGGTGATCAAGGCGAACAGATTGTCCTGATCGAGGGTGTAGATGAAGATTTCCGTGCCGCCCCGCCGCGGGTCGGCGCGGGCCAGGACCAGCGGTTGCTCGTTGTATCCTTTTTTGAGGATCGCGCGGGTATGCCAGGCGATTTCGTCGACGGCGTGGCGCAGGAAATAGTCGTCGCCAAAACCTTCCCAGACCCGGTCAATCCGCGCCTCGTCGATCCTGGTCGCGAGCAGTCGTTGCCGGGCCTGGGTTTGCACCTCGCGAATGCGTTCTTCCTTGTCGATGGGGTTGTCCAGCCCCCGGCGCAACGCCCGGCGCGTGGCCTCGTACAACTGCCACAGCAGCGAGTCCCGCCAGGTGTTCCACAACTTGGGATTGGTGCCTCGGATGTCGGCCACCGTCAGCAGATACAGATAATCCAGGTGCATCTGGTCGCCCATCCGCCGGGCGAAGTCGTGGATGACCGCCGGGTCGTGGATATCCTTCTTCTGCGCGGTGAGCGACAAGGTCAGGTGATGGCGCACCAGCCAGGCGACCAGTCGTGTGTCGAAGCTGCTCAGGCCATGCCGCTGGCAGAACCGTTCGGCATCGCCGGCGCCCAGTTCGGAATGGTCGCCGCCGCGCCCCTTGGCGACGTCATGGTACAGACCGGCGATGTACAGCAACTCCGGTTTGGGCAACTGCTCCATGATCGCGCTGCAACGCGGCAATTCCTCGGCGAACTGGGGCAGGAAGAACCGCCGCAGGTTGCGCACCACGAACAGGATGTGCTGGTCCACGGTGTAGGCGTGGAACAGGTCGTACTGCATCCGGCCGACGATCTGGCCGAATTCCGGCAGATAGGCCGGCAGAACCCCACAGGCGTTCATCAGCCGTAATTGGCGCGCGACCCCAAACGGCTGGCGCAGGATTTCCATGAACAGGCTGCGCGGTCGCATGTCGTGGCGGAACTTGTCGTCGATCAGCGGCAGATGAACGCGGATCAGGCGGACGGTGGCGGCGCGAATGCCCTTCAGTTCCGGGCATTGCTGCAAAACCAGGAAGATTTCGAGCAGCGCCAACGGGTAACGCAGAAACACGTTGGGCCGGGTGACTTCCAGATAGCCGCGCCGGGCCTGAAAGCGGCGACTGATCGGCGTCGGTTCGTCCGGATCGTCGGCCAGCAGGATCGCCTCCTCGAACAGTTGCAGCAACATTTCGTTGAGCTGGCCCAGGGCGTTGACCGTGCGATAGTAACGTTGCATGAACTGCTCGACCGCCAGGTTGTGATCCTGGTCGCGATAGCCGAGTTGCCGGGCAATGCGCCGCTGGTGATCGAACAACAGATGATCCTCGCGGCGACCGGTCAGGACGTGCAGGGCAAAACGAATCTGCCAGAGGAAGTTGCGACACTCGATCAACTCCTCGTATTCGCGCGGACTGAGAAAGCCGTGATCGACCAGCTCGCGCAAGGTGTTGGCGCCAAAGTGGCGCTTGGTCACCCAGCCGATCATCTGCAAATCGCGCAGGCCGCCCGGCCCCTCCTTGATGTTGGGCTCCAGGTTGAAGGCGGTTTCGTGGTATTTGTGGCAGCGTTGCTGGCGTTCCCGCCGCTTGGATTCAAAGAAGGCGGCGTCCGGCCAGATGCGGTCGGGGCCGGTGACGACGCGCATCCGCTCGAACAGGGTGGTGGAGCCGGTGAGTTGCCGCGCCTCCATCAGGCTGGTGGCGACCGTGATGTCGGCGGCGCCTTCGTGGGCGCAGTCCTCGACCGTGCGCACGCTGTGGCCGACGTCCAGCCCGATATCCCACAGGAAGGTCAGGAAGCTTTCCAGCCCGGCGCGGCGGGCGTCCAGAGTCCGGTCGTCGAGCAGGATCATGATGTCCACGTCCGAACCCGGATGCAGTTCGCCGCGACCGTAACCGCCCACCGCCACCAGCGCCAGATCCGGCGCGTCGGCCTCAAAAAACCGCGACCAGGCGCGCAGCAGCAGCTCGTCCATCAACCGAGCGCGCGCCGGCACCAGCTCGTGGGCTGGAGCACCCTGCAGGAACAGATCCTTGAACTGGGCGTCGCCGTGTTTGAGCAGGGCGCGGAACGGGGTGATGGGACTGGGGGCGGCGGCCAGTTCGCGCTCGAACGCCGCCGCGTCGAAAGGAACGATGGCGGCTTCGTCCCGGCGCCGGTTTTCGACCGGCGGGGCGGGATCGGGAGCGATGATCGTCGTGTCCGCGGAAGGTGCGTAAAGCATTGGGATCTCAAGGAGAAGCGAGGCGAAACTTCAGAGCGATTCGCCGGGAAGCAGGGTGAGGATTTCGTGGCCGGTTTCGGTCACCAGGACGGTATGCTCCCATTGGGCGGAGATGCTGTGATCCTTGGTGACCACGGTCCAGCCGTCGGGCAGCAGTTTGACGTGGCGCTTGCCGGCGTTGATCATCGGCTCGATGGTGAAGGTCATGCCCGGCGTCAGGAGAACGCCATCGCCGGGTTTGCCGTAATGCAGGACCTGAGGGTCCTCGTGAAATTCCCGGCCGATGCCGTGGCCGCAATACTCGCGCACCACCGAGCAATGCTGGGCCTCGGCGTGCTTTTGAATGGCGTGGCCGATGTCGCCGAGGCGGACGCCGGGCCGCACCATGCGAATGCCGGCGCACAGGCATTCGTAGGCGACCCGGCTGACCCGTTGCGCCGCAATGGGCGGCGCGCCGATCGCGAACATCCGGCTGGTGTCGCCATGGTAGCCGTCCTTGATCACGGTGATGTCGATGTTGAGCACGTCGCCTTTTTTCAGCGTCTTCGGACCGGGGACGCCATGGCAAACCACCTGGTTGACCGACGTGCAAATCGATTTAGGGAAGCCGCGATAGTTGAGCGGGGCGGGAATCGCTCCCTGGGTGTTGACGATGTAATCGTGACAGATCCGATCCAATTCCTCGGTGGTCACCCCCTCGCGCACGTGGGGTTCGATCATGCGCAACACCTCGGCGGCCAGGCGGCCGGCCACCCGCATCCTTTCGATTTCCTCCGGCGTCTTGAGTGTGATGTTCAGCGATTTCTTGGGGGGCTTCTGAAACATGTTTCGGTCCGCGGGCACGGCAATGCAGAATGGGGAATACGGCGGTCGGCGCGGTCGCTGGCAATTGGGACAGCGTTCCGCGGGCGGCGTTCGTTTGGTTTTCCTAAACGATCCATGGTATAAAGCGCGCGCCTTTTAGGCAAACTCCCGATGCGCCCCCCAGCGATGGCGGGCGCGGATTGGAACGCGCAAGCCAGCGAATCCATCGACGGACAGGCCAGCAACCCAATTCTCACATCCGCCGGCACGGGTGGCCGGGTGCCCGATGACACGGGTCGCCCCCCGGGGCGGGTGGAGGCTCAACCCCATACTCAAGTTTTAAGGAGAACACTCGGCAATGGCGACTGTTTCCATGCGCCAGATGCTGGAGGCCGGCGTGCATTTCGGCCACCAGACCCGTTACTGGAATCCCAAGATGGCCCCGTATATCTTCGGGGCGCGCAGCAAGATCCATATCGTCAACCTGGAGAAAACCCTGCCGCTGTATCTGGAAGCGCTGAATTTCGCGGGCCGGATGGCTTCGCGGGGCGGCAAGATCCTGCTGGTGGGCACCAAGCGCTCGGCCCGCGAGGCGACCGCCGAGGCGGCGCTGCGCTGCGGCATGCCCTATGTCAATCACCGCTGGCTGGGTGGCATGCTCACCAACTTCAAAACCGTCCGCCAGTCGATCAAACGACTCAAGGACCTGGACCTGATGGCGCAGGACGGCACCTTCGACCGGCTGGCCAAGAAGGAAGTCATCGGCCTGCGGCGCGAGAAGGACAAGCTCGAACGCAGCCTGGGCGGCATCAAGGACATGGCCAGCCTGCCGGACGCGCTGTTCGTGATCGACGTCGGCCACGAGCGGATCGCGGTGCAGGAAGCCAACAAGCTCGGTATTCCGGTCATCGGCGTGGTGGATACCAACAACTCCCCGGATGGCGTGAACTACCTCATTCCCGGTAATGACGACGCGATCCGCGCGATCCAGCTCTATGTCGGCGGCTTGGCCGAGGCGGTGCTGGAAGGCCGCGCCGTGCTGACGGCGGGCCGCGCCGAGGAAGAGTTCATCGAGATTCCGGAGGAGACGCTGTTGGCGAGCGGCGGAACCTGAGTTCCGCAACCGAGGCGTGGTCCGACAGGCTCGCGCGCGTCCGGCCCGCGAGCCTTTTTGCTGGGACCGGCCACGGCTCCCCTTTCGATTTCAAGCGCGTTTTGGATTGCATTGGCTTTTTTAGAGGTAAGCAAGCATGGCGGAAATCACGGCGGCGCTGGTTAAGGAACTGCGCGAGCGCACGGGCTCGGGGATGATGGAGTGTAAAAGAGCTCTGCAGGAAACCGGGGGCGATATCGAGGCGGCGGTCGAACTGATGCGCAAGGCCGGCCAGGCCAAGGCTGACAAGAAGGCCAGCCGCGTCGCCGCCGAGGGTCTGATCGTCCTTCGGCAGACAGCCGGGGCGGTGGCCATGGCCGAGATCAACTGCGAAACCGACTTCGTTACCAAGAACGACGACTTCCGGGCGTTCGCCGCCGGGGTCGCCGACACCGTGCTGCGCGAGGGTCCAGCCGATCTGGATGCCCTGCTGGCGGCGACCATGGCCAACGGCCAAAGCGTCGAACAGAATCGACGCGACTGCATCGCGCGGATCGGCGAGAACATCAACGTCCGGCGTGGAGTTCGGCTGACGACCTCGGCCGGGGTGCTGGGCAGCTACCTGCACGGAACCCGGATCGGCGTGCTGGTCGAACTGGATGGTGGCGATGCCGAACTGGCCAAGGACATCGCCATGCATATCGCCGCCAGCCGGCCGTTGTGCGTTAGCGCCGACCAGGTGCCCGCCGAACTGATCGCCAAGGAGAAGGAAATTTACGCGGCGCGGGCGCTGGCGGAGGGCAAGCCGGCCCACATGATCGAGAAAATCGCGGAGGGGCGGCTGCGCAAGTATTTTGAGGAAGTGACCCTGCTGGGCCAGCCCTTCGTCAAGGACCCCGAGCGGAGCGTGGAGGAATTGCTGAAATCGCGCCAGGCCCGAGTGGTCCGGTTCCAGCGTTTCGGACTGGGCGAGGGCATCGAGAAGAAATCCAGCGATTTCGCCGCCGAGGTGGCGGCGGCGCGCGGCGACAACGACAGCGACAACTAGTCCCGCACCCACGTCGAACTTGTGGTCTCGGCGTCTTCACTGACGCCGGGATCGCGATCAGGTACAATCCGCCCGTTTTCGACCACCCAGGCAGCGCCATGTCCACGCGGGATTCCAGACCGGCCTTCAAGCGCATTCTCCTCAAGCTCAGCGGCGAGGCCCTGATGGGGGACGGGGAGTCCGGCATCGACACCGAGATCCTCGCCCGGATCGCGGGCGAGGTGCTGGAGTTGCGCCGGCTGGACGTGGAGGTGGGCATGGTGGTCGGCGGCGGTAATCTGTTTCGCGGCGCGGGGCTGGCCCGGGCCGGCATGGACCGGGTGACCGCCGACCACATGGGAATGCTGGCCACGGTGATGAACGCGCTGGCGATGCAGGATACCCTGGAACGGCTGGGTGTATTCACCCGGGTAATGTCGGCCATTCGCATCAATCAGGTGTGCGAGGACTATATCCGCCGCCGCGCGATTCGCCATCTGGAAAAAGGCCGGGTGGTGATCTTCGCCGCCGGCACCGGCAATCCCTTCTTCACCACGGATTCCGCCGCCAGCCTGCGGGCGGTCGAAATCAACGCCGAGGTCATGCTCAAGGGCACCAAGGTGGACGGCATCTATTCGGCGGATCCGGTCAAGGACGTCGACGCGGTGCGCTACGAACGGATCACCTACGACGAGGCGTTGGCGCGCAAGCTGGGCGTGATGGACGCCACGGCCATCGTCATGTGCCGCGAGCACAATCTGCCGCTGAAGGTTTTCAACATCAATCGCCGCGGCGACCTGGTGCGGATCGTGCGTGGCGAGAACGTGGGCACCACCGTGGTGCGGGAATGACGACATGATCGACCCTCTCAAAAAAGAAACCGCCGCCCGAATGGCGAAGAGCGTGGACAGTCTGAAGCAGGCGTTGACCAAACTGCGCACCGGCCGCGCCCATGCCAGCCTGCTCGACCACGTGATGGTCAGCTACTATGGCAACGAGACCCCGCTCAATCAGGTGGCGTCGGTCGCGGTGGCCGACGCCCGCACCCTGCTGGTCACGCCTTGGGAAAAGAATATGGTCGGGCCGATTGAAAAAGCGATCCTCAAATCCGATCTGGGCCTGAATCCAGCCTCCGCCGGGACGACCATCCGGGTGCCGCTGCCACCGCTGACCGAGGAGCGGCGCCGCGACTTGGTGAAGGTGGTGCGGCGCGAGGGCGAGGAAGCGAGGGTGGCGATCCGCAACATCCGCCGCGACGCCAACAATCAGCTCAAGGCCCTGCTCAAGGACAAGAAGATTCCCGAGGACGTCGAGCGGCAGACCCAGGACGAGATTCAGAAACTTACCGACCGGCATATCCAGGACGTGGACAAGACGCTTGCGGCCAAGGAAGCCGAGCTGATGGAAATCTGAAGCGCCAGCCCCGGCTTCCATCGCAATGGTAATCCGGCCAGGGAGCCTTCAGGGTGACGCCTGACGTCCGCGCCGTGTCGCCGTGCGAGCTGTTGCCCCGACACGTGGCTATCGTCATGGACGGCAACGGGCGCTGGGCGCAGCGGCGCTCCCTCACCCGCACGGCCGGTCACCGGGAAGGCGCCAAGGCGGTGCGGCGGATCGTCGAGGCGTGCAGCGAGCGCGGCATCGAGGTGCTGACTCTGTTCGCCTTCAGCAGCGAGAACTGGCGGCGGCCACGGCCGGAAGTCGAACTGTTGATGAACCTGTTCCTGACCACCCTGCGCCGCGAGATTCGCCGTCTGGACGTGGCCAATGTTCGTCTGCGCTTCATCGGCGACCGGAGCGCCTTCGCCGCGACCTTGCAGGAGTACATCGCCAAGGCCGAGCAACGGACCGTCGCGAACACCGGGCTGACCCTGGTCATCGCCGCCAACTACGGCGGGCGCTGGGACATTACCCAGGCCAGCCGGCGCGTGGCCGAAGCGGCGGCGGCCGGCCGGTTGCAGCCGGGCGAGATCACCGCCGACCTGCTGCATCGTTATACCTGCCTGGCCGATTTGCCGGAGCCGGATTTGTTCATCCGCACCGGCGGCGAGCAGCGCATCAGCAATTTCCTGCTCTGGCAGTTGGCGTATACCGAGCTTTACTTCACCGACCGGTTGTGGCCGGATTTCGACGGCGAAGCCTTGGACGCCGCCTGCGCCGCATTCGCCAGCCGGCAGCGGCGGTTCGGCCAGACCAGCGAACAGGTGGCCGGAGTCGCCGATGCTTAGACAGCGCGTGATCACCGCCTGCGTGCTGGCTCTGATCGCCCTGTGGGTGGTGCTGAAGCTGCCGGCCGCCGGTTTTGGCGCGGTCCTGCTGGCGGTCGTGCTGCTGTGCGCCTGGGAATGGGCCGGCCTGGCGGGTTTGGCGCAACCGCGCGGCCGCCTGCTCTACAGTGGCCTGGCGCTGGCCCCGATTCTGGCGGTCTGGCCGCTGACGGGGCACGCGGCGTTCATGACCGGCATGATGGTCCTGGTGCTGGTCGCCTGGTGCGCCGTCTTGGCCTGGTTGTGGCGCTACGCCGGGCGACCGGAGCGCCAGGACCCACCGTTGGTGATTGGCGCGGCCGGCGTGGCGGCGCTGGCGACGGCCTGGGCGGCGCTGATGGGTTTACGCAACGAATTTGGTTCAGGCCACGTGCTGTTCCTGCTGATGCTGATCTGGGTGGCTGACATCGGCGCCTACTTCGCTGGCCGGCGCTGGGGGCGGCGCAAGCTGGCGCCGACCATCAGCCCCGGCAAGACCTGGGAAGGCGTCTGGGGCGCGGCGGCGGCGACCCTGGTATTCGCCCTGCTCGGGGCGGCGGCGCTGGAGGTGGGTTCGCGCTGGCCCGGCTTCGTGGCGCTTTGCCTGGTCACGGCCGGTTTTTCCATCGTCGGCGATCTGTTCGAAAGCATGATGAAGCGGCAGCGTGGCGTGAAGGACAGCGGCGCGCTGTTGCCGGGTCATGGCGGCGCGCTGGATCGGCTGGACAGCCTGATCGCCGCCGCGCCGGTGTTTCTGCTGGGCTGGCATGGATTGACGGGATGAACGCGCGCATCGGCGTGACCGTTCTCGGTTCGACCGGGTCAATCGGGGTCAGCACGCTCGATGTGCTGGGCCGCCACGCCGACCGGTTCCGGGTCGTGGCGCTCACCGCCCACCGCGACGTCGAGGGGCTGTTCCAGCAGTGCCTGCGCCACGAACCGGATTATGCGGTGATGGTGGACCTGGACGCGGCCGAGCGCTTGCGCGACCGGTTGCGCTCGGCCGGCCGGCCGGTCGAGACACTGGCCGGCGCGGCCGGTCTGGAGCGGGTCGCGACCGTCCCGGAAGCGGCTTACGTGATGGCGGCCATCGTCGGCGCGGCCGGTCTGTTGCCGACCCTGGCGGCGGCGCGGGCCGGCAAGCGGGTGTTGCTGGCCAACAAGGAAGCCCTGGTCATGGCCGGGCCGCTGTTCATGGCGGCGGCGCGTGAACACGACGCGGAACTGCTGCCCATCGACAGCGAGCACAACGCGGTGTTTCAGTGCCTGCCGCCGGATCGCGCAATCAAAGGCCTGGACGCGGCGGGCGTCCGGCGCATCCTGCTGACCGGTTCCGGTGGACCGTTCCGCGCGACGCCGCTGGCGCAACTGACGGACGTGACGCCGGACCAGGCCTGCGCCCATCCGAACTGGCGCATGGGCCGGAAGATCTCGGTCGATTCCGCCACCATGATGAACAAGGGCCTGGAAGTGATCGAGGCGCATTGGCTGTTCGCCGCGCCGCCCGAACGGATCGAAGTGGTGGTGCATCCGCAGAGCGTGATTCACTCGATGGTGGAATACGAAGACGGCTCGGTGCTGGCGCAGTTGGGCAATCCCGACATGCGCACGCCCATCGCGCACGCCCTGGCCTGGCCGGGACGGCTCATGTCCGGCTCGGTGTTTCTGGATTTCGCCCGACTGGGGCCGCTGGAATTCCATGCCCCGGATCTCGCCCGGTTTCCCGGCTTGCGGCTGGCCTTCGCCACGCTGGCGACGGGTGGCACCGCGCCGACCATTCTGAACGCGGCCAATGAAGTCGCCGTGCAAGCCTTCCTGGACCGGCGGATTCGCTTCACCGCCATCGCCGCCGTGGTCGAATGGACCTTGGAACGAGTGTCGCCGCGCGGGGTCGATACGCTGGCGACGATCCTCGCCGACGACGCCCTGGCGCGCGCCGTGGCCGGCGAATGGATCGCCGCGCGAGCGTCGGAGGGGCGATGATGAGTAATTTCTTGATTTCGTTGTTGGCGTTGATCGTGACCCTGGGCGTGTTGATCACCGTCCACGAATTTGGTCATTTCTGGGTCGCCCGCCGGCTGGGCGTCAAAGTGCTCCGGTTTTCCATCGGTTTCGGCCAGCCGTTCTGGCGGCGGCGGGGCCGGGACGGCACCGAGTATGTCGTCACCGCCCTGCCGCTGGGCGGCTACGTGAAGATGCTGGACGAGCGCGAGGGCGAGGTGCCGGCCGCCGAGCTGCCCCAGGCGTTCAATCGCCAGCCGGTCGGCTCGCGCATCGCCATCGTGCTGGCCGGGCCACTCTGCAACTTCCTGTTCGCCATCCTGGCCTACACCCTGATGTTCATGGTCGGCGTTCCCGGCGCCAAGCCGCTGCTGGACGATCCAAAACCTGGTTCCGTGGCGGCGGCGGGCGGGTTCCGCAAGGGCGACTTGATCGTCGCCATCGACGGCAAACCCACGCCGACCCTGAGCGCGGTGATGCTGGAACTGGTGGATCGCGCCATGGCCGACGAGACGATCCAGGTTGCGGTGACGGACGCCGACGACCGGGCGCGAGTTCGCGTGCTGGACGCGCGCGGGACCGAGGGCCTGGGCGAGGCCGCCATCGTTTTCGACCGGCTGGGACTCAGGCCGTGGCGGCTGGTGTTGCCGGCGGTGATCGGCCAGGTGACGCGCGGTGGCGCGGCCGAACGGGCTGGCCTGCAGCCGGGCGACCGCATCGTGCGGGCCGCCGGCGAACCCATCGCGGACTGGGACCAGTGGCGCGGGTTGATTCAGCGGCATCCAGGCCAGTCCTTCAACGTGCGGATCGAACGCGACGGCGCCGAGCAGGTCCTGGACCTGATTCCCGACGCGCGGGAAACCGAGCAGGGCGAACGGGTCGGTTTCATCGGCGCCGTCGCCGAGGTGCCCGACGATCTCGCCCAAAGCTTGCGGGTCGTGGTACGGTATGGGCCGCTGGACGCGGTGGGCGCGGCCCTCGGCAAGACCTGGGACATGTCGCTGCTGACCTTGCGCATGTTGGGTCGGATGCTGGTGGGCCGGGCCTCGCTGGACAATCTCAGCGGGCCGATCACCATCGCCCACTTCGCGGGCCAGGCGGCCAGCGCCGGCGCCCTGGCGTTCCTGTCGTTGCTGGCCCTGGTCAGCCTCAGCTTGGGCGTTTTGAACCTGTTGCCGGTGCCGGTGCTGGACGGAGGCCATTTGCTGTACTACCTCATCGAACTGATCAAGGGCAGTCCGTTGTCCGATGCGGTGCAAAATTTCGGGCAGCGGGTCGGGATTGTGGTCCTGGTGCTGTTGATGGGGCTGGCCCTGTTCAACGATTTCAACCGTCTGCTGGGATAGGAACCGCCGATCCCGGCCCTGGATGATGACGTACTCATGAACTTGTATCGCTCCCTGATGTTCTCACTGGGCCTGCTGGTCGCGGTCGCCCAAGCCCATGCCGCCGCCGCTTTCGTCGTGCGCGATATCCAGGTCGAGGGGTTGCAGCGGATCTCCGCCGGCACCGTGTTCAATTATCTGCCGGTGCAGGTGGGTTCGACGATTTCGGAGAAGGATTACCCGGACATCATCCGCGCGCTGTTCAAGACCGGCTTCTTCACCGACGTGAACCTGGAGCGCAAGGGCGAGGTGCTGGTGATCACCGTGACCGAGCGGCCGGCTATCGCCGAGGTCAAGATCACGGGCAACAGCGACATCAGCACCGACGATCTCAAGAAGGCCCTGACCGGGGTCGGCCTGGCCGAGGGCCGGGTGTTCGACCGGTCGCTGCTCGACAAGGTGGAGCAGGAACTGCTGCGGCAATACTACAGCCGCGGCCGCTACGCGGTGCGGATCAACAGCCAGGTGCGGCCGCTGGAACGCAACCGGGTCGCGATTACCATCGAAATTTCGGAAGGGGCGGTGGCCAACATCAGTCAGATCACCATCGTCGGCAACAAGGCGTTCACCGAAAAGGAACTGCTGAACCAACTGCAATCGTCCACGCCCGGCTGGTTCTCCTTCTTCACCAAGGATGATCAGTATTCCAAGCAAAAACTGGCGGCCGACATCGAAACCCTGCGTTCGTTCTACCTGGATCGAGGTTATCTCAAGTTCAACGTAGACTCGACCCAGGTCTCGATCACCCCGGACAAGCGGGATGTCTATATCACCATCAACGTCACCGAGGGCGAACCCTACACGATCGCGGACGTGCAACTGAGCGGGGATTTCGGCGTCGTCGCCGAGCCGGACCTGCGTCAGTTGATCGCCCTCAAGCCGGGCGATACCTTCTCTCGCGCCAAGCTGACCGAGACCGCCAAGGCGATCGGTGAACGGTTGGGCCAAGAAGGCTATGCGTTCGCCAATGTCAACGCCGTGCCGCGCGTGGACGACGAAGCGCACCAGGTTGCGTTGAATTTCGTGGTGGACCCGGGCCGGCGGGTCTATGTCCGGCGGGTCAATTTCCAGGGCAACATCAAGACCCAGGACGAAGTGCTGCGCCGGGAGTTGCGCCAGACCGAAGGCTCGTGGTTCTCGACCAAGGACATCGAGCGATCCAAGACCCGGTTGCAGCGGCTCGACTATCTGGAAAGCGTCAACCTGGAGACACCCGCCGTGCCGGGCGCCAGCGATCAGGTCGACGCCAACTTCACCGTGGTCGAACGACCCTCGGGCAGCCTGCTGTTCGGCATCGGCTATGGCCAGGACTCAGGCCTGCTGCTGAACGCGAGCGTGACCCAGAACAACTTTCTGGGTACCGGCAACCAGCTTAGCCTGGCGCTGAACAACAGCGATTCCGGCCAGAATTACAGCCTGTCCTACAACAACCCCTACTACACGCCCGACGGCGTCAGCCGCGGGTTCCGGGTTTACTACCGCGAAATCGACAGCGCCGAAACCAACACCGCCGACTATATCCTGAACAGCTATGGCGCCCAAGTCAGTTTCGGGTTTCCACTCAATGAATTCGATACTCTGCGGCTCAGCCCCGGCTACGAACATCTCTGGATCGACACGTTTGGGTGTGGGACGACCGAACCGATCACGACAAACAGGACGCCGCCACAGATTTGCGAGTACCTGCGGCAGAACGGCGATACCTACAACGAGTTCAAGTTGGACGCCGGTTGGGCGCGCGACAGCCGCAACCGGGTCATTTTCCCGACGAGCGGCTACTTGAATCAACTGGCGGCGGAAATCGCCCTGCCGGGCAGCGACGCCGAATTCTACAAGCTGAGCTACCGGGGCCTTGCCTATTTCCCGTTGACGCGCTGGCTGACGTGGACCGTGGGCGGCGAAATCGGCTACGGCGACGGTTACGGGAATAGCGATGGATTGCCATTCTTCGAGAATTTCTATGCGGGCGGCCTGCGTTCGGTGCGGGGCTGGAAGGCGAACACCCTGGGGCCCCGTTACTACCAGGAAGGCGATCTCCCTGGCGACCCCACCGGTGACCCCACCGGCGGCGCGTTCAAGACCGTGGCCAGCACGCAACTCATCTTGCCGGTGCCGTTCATGGAGAAATCCGAAAACGTGCGGGTGGCGGCCTTCTTCGATATCGGCAACGTATTCACCACCGTCAGCGATTTCGACGCCAACGAGTTGCGCTATTCAGTCGGTTTGTCCGGCTTGTGGCTCTCGCCGCTGGGACCGATCGTGTTGAGCGTCGCGGCGCCGCTCAACGAACAGTCCGGTGATGAAACGGAGGTTTTCCAGTTCTCCTTTGGGGTGCCGCTGAACTGACGCCGAAGCTTTGAACCTGATTTTCGCATTGGGGCGACGCCCCGCACTATTCTGCCGATGGAGGTATCAACATTGAAACTTGTGCGTAACTTACTGATTGCGATAGCCTTGACGTTGCCGGTTTCGCTGGCGTGGGCGGCCGAGTTGAAAATCGGCTTTGTCAGCATCGCCAAGATCCTGAGCAGCGCGCCGCAGGCCGAGACGGCCAGCAAACGGCTGGAACAGGAATTCGCGCCACGCAAGAAGGGCCTGGACGATGCGCTGAAGTCATTGCGCAAGCAGGAAGAGAAGCTGGCCAAGGACGGCGCGGTGATGAGCGAAAGCCAGCGCCGCAACCTGGAGAACGAGATTCGCAACCAGGCCCGGGAACTGAAACGAACCAGCGATGAATTCCGGGAGGATTTCAACCTGCGCCGCAACGAGGAACTGGGTAAATTCCAGAAGCAGGTGCTGGAGGTGATCAACGGCGTCGCCAAGGAAGAAGGCTTCGATCTGGTCATCAACGACAACGCGACGCTGTACGCCAGCCCCCAGGTGGACGTGACCGAAAAGGTGCTCAAGCGCTTGACCTCCAAGTAGCGGCCGGCATGACCACGCTGGGCGAGATCGCGGCGGCGGCGGACGCGCGCCTGCAAGGCTGCGACGCCGCGACGATTGTCGTCGGAGTGGCGCCCCTGCAGAGCGCGGGACCTGGGCAGATCAGCTTTCTGACCCACTCTCGTTACCGTTCCTATCTGGCGACCACCCAGGCAACCGCCGTGATCCTTTCGCCCGAGGACGCCAGGGATTGTCCGACGCCGGCGTTGGTGGCCGCCAATCCCCATGTCGCCTACGCCCGGGCCGCGGCGCTGTTCGAACCGGCCGTCGAGCCGCGGCGGGGTATTCACGCCACCGCCTGGGTCAGCCCCACGGCGCGTGTCGCCGCCGACGCCTGGATCGGACCGCATTGCGCGGTGGAAGCGGGCGCGGTGATCGAGCCGGGGGTGATCGTGGGACCGGGCTGCGTGATCGGCGAAGAGGCCGTGATCGGCTCCGGGAGCCGATTGGTGGCGCGGGTGACGATCTGTCACCGGGTGCGGCTGGGGCATCGGGTGCTGGCGCATCCGGGCGCGGTGATCGGCGGCGACGGCTTCGGCTTGGCTCTCGATCATGGAAACCGCTGGCTCAAGGTGCCCCAACTGGGCAGCGTGGTGGTCGGGGACGATGTCGAGATCGGCGCCAACACCACCATCGACCGTGGCGCGCTGGAAGACACGGTGATTGAGGAAGGGGTCAAGCTGGACAATCAGATTCAGGTGGCCCACAACGTTCGCATCGGCGCCCACAGCGCGCTGGCCGGCTGCGTCGGCATCGCCGGCAGCGCCCGGATCGGTCGGCATTGCATGGTCGGCGGGGGCGTCGGCATTGCCGGTCATCTGGAAATCGCCGACCGGGTTCAGATTACCGGCATGTCGCTGGTGGCCCAGTCCATTACCCAGCCGGGCACGTATTCCTCGGGGCTGACGGTGGAACCCAACCGGCTCTGGAACAAGATCAGCGCCCGCCTGCGCCGGCTGGATGAGTTGTTCCGGCGGCTGACGGCCCTGGAAAGAAAGATCGATGGAAACGGCGCTTGGCAATCACTCATCCAAGATGGCAAGGATCGAAGCGGAACCATGAAAGAGTCAATGGACATTCAGGGGATTTTGGAATATTTGCCGCATCGCTACCCGTTTCTACTGATTGATCGGGTGCTGGCGGTTGAGCCGGGACGGTCGTTGACCGGTCTCAAGAACGTCAGTTTCAACGAACCCTTTTTCCTGGGACATTTCCCCCAGCGGCCGATCATGCCCGGCGTGCTGATCCTGGAGGCGCTGGCACAGGCGACCGGAATCCTGGCGTTCAAGAGCGAGAAAGAGAAGCCCGACCATCGTTCCATGTATTACCTGGTTGGGGTGGACAATGCCCGGTTCAAGCGGCCGGTGGGACCGGGCGATCAACTGATCCTGGAGGTTCGGCTGGATCGGATCAAGCGGGGCATCGGTAAATTCATCTGCGAAGCCAAGGTGGACGAGCAGTTGGCGGCCTCCGCCGACCTCATGTGCGCCAAGCGGGACATCGACCTGTGATCGATCCGCGCGCCGTGGTGGACCCGGCGGCTCGACTGGCGTCAGACGTCACCGTGGGGCCGTTCTCGGTCATCGGCGCGGAGGTGGAGATCGACGCCGGCACCTGGATCGGCCCGCATGTGGTGATTCAGGGGCCGACCCGGATTGGCCGCGACAATCGAATTTACCAGTTCAGTTCGCTGGGGGAAATGCCCCAGGACAAGAAGTATGGCGGCGAGCCGACCCGGCTGGAAATCGGCGACCGCAACACCATCCGCGAATTCGTCACCATCAACCGCGGCACCGCGCAGGACGCCGGGCTGACCCGGCTGGGCGATGACAACTGGATCATGGCCTATGTCCACATCGCCCATGACTGCGTGGTGGGCGACCGGACCATCTTCGCCAACGGGGCGTCGCTGGCGGGGCATGTTCATATCGAGGATGACGTGGTGCTGGGCGGATTCGCTCTGGTGTATCAGTTCACCCGCCTGGGCATGCACAGCTTCTGCGGTTTCGCCTGCGGGGTGCATCGGGACGTGCCACCCTACGTGACCGTGGCCGGCTATCGCGCCGAGCCGCACGGCATCAACGCCGAGGGTCTGCGCCGGCGCGGCTTCGCCGACGAGGAGATTCAGGCGATTCGCCGCGCCTACAAGGTGATCTACCGCGCTAACCTGCGGCTGGAGGAAGCCCTGGACAAGGTGCGCGAAATGACAATGGAATGGCCTCGGTTGCAAATCCTGGCCGATTTCCTGGCGGCGCCATCCCGCAACGGGATCGTTCGCTAGCGCCGCCGATTCATGCACGTCGCCATCGTTGCCGGCGAACTGTCGGGCGATTGGCTCGGGGCCGGGCTGATGGCGGCGCTCCGGGCGCATGATCCCCGGCTCCGCTTTACCGGGGTTGGCGGACCAGCCATGCTGGCCCAGGGCTTTCAAACCGTAGCGCCGATGGAACGACTGGCGGTCATGGGATTGGTGGAAGTGCTGCGGCATCTACCCGATCTGCTGGCTCTCCGCCGCCAGCTTTATCGACAACTCATCGCCGATCCTCCTCTGGCGTTCATTGGCATCGACGCCCCCGATTTCAATCTGACGCTGGAGCGCCGGTTGCGCGCCCACGGCATTCCCACCGTGCATTACGTCAGCCCCTCGGTCTGGGCCTGGCGACCGTGGCGGGTGCGCAAGATCGCCCGCGCCGTGGATTTGATGCTGACTCTCTTTCCCTTCGAGGCGGCGTTTTACCAGGATCACGGCGTGCCGGTGCGCGCCGTGGGCCATCCGCTGGCGGACGCTATTCCCCTGCGCAGCGATCCGCTGGCAGCCCGGCTGGCGTTGGGATTGCCGGGGCCGGATGCAGCGCCCGTCGTCGCCTTGTTGCCCGGCAGCCGCTGGGGCGAGGTGAGTCGGCTGGGTCCGCTGTTGCTGGACACGGCGGTTTGGCTGAACGCCCGGCGTCCCGAACTGCGGTTCGTGCTGCCGGCGGCGACGCCGCCCCTGTACGAAGTGCTGGCGGGGATGTGGGCCGAGCGCGCCCCCGCCCTGCCGTTGACGCTGGCGCAAGGCCAGTCCCGCGTGGCGATGGCCGCCGCCGACGTGGCGCTGCTGGCCTCGGGCACCGCGACGCTGGAGGCGATGCTGCTCAAGCGGCCGATGGTGGTGGCCTATCGGGTGGCGCCGGTGACCGCGTGGCTGGCCCGGCGGCTGGTGAAAACTTCCCACTTCGCCCTGCCCAACCTGCTGGCCGGGCGGGAACTGGCGCCGGAGTTCATCCAGGAGGCCGCGACCGTGGCCAATCTGGGGCCGGCGGTCCTGCGCTGGCTGGACCGGCCGCTGGCCCGCGACCGGTTGACGGCGGAGTTCGACGCCCTGCACCGCGAACTGCGCCGCGACGCCAGCCGTCAGGCGGCTGAAGCCATCGTGGAATTGTTGCGCCCACGATCAGGCGGGGCGTAACCGTTCACTTCCCTCCCCTTATCTGTAAGATGGAATTTTTCACCGATCTAGCCGTCTGGCGTGCGCCCCGCGGCGCCAGAACGACAGGGTGAACGGGGTGAACACGGTGTGCACCGCCCGCCCCAGCACGAAATTGCCGGACCAGAACAGGGTGGTCAGCACCAGCAGCAGATAAGGCGGGACGCCAGGCGGTCAAGGCTTTCATGAAGGGAACTGGTTGTTGTGTTCTTGCAACCAGCGCGTCGTCAGCCCTTTCAATTGCTCGTGTCGAAAGGGTTTCACCAGATAGTCGTCCATGCCCGCCTCCAGGCATTTCTCCCGGTCGCCAGGCATGGCGTGGGCGGTCAAGGCAATGATCGGCAGACGCCTCCGCTGTTGCTCCCGTTCGCGCGCCCGGATGGTCCGCGTCGCCTCATAGCCGTCCATCTCCGGCATCTGGCAATCCATCAAGACCAGATCGAAGGTCTCGTCCGCCAGGGCCGCCAGCGCTTCCCGACCGTTGTCGGCGACCGCGACGATCAGCCCCAGTTGCGCCAGCATCGCCTGGCACAGCAACTGATTCACCGGGTTGTCCTCGACCAGCAATACCCGTTTCCCCTGGTGGGCCGCGCCGATCGCCTCGCCATCGCGAGAAGGGGCGATGGCGAGATGATCCGCCGCCCGGTTGGGTGGCGCATCGGTCCCTGGCTCCGGCGGTGGATCCGCGACGGTCTCCAGACTCAGGACAAACGAGAATTCCGATCCCTGACCCGGCGCGCTTCGCACCGCCAGCGTTCCTCCCATCAAGGCCACCAACTGCCGGGAAATCGTCAGGCCCAGACCCGTGCCGCCGAACTTGCGGGTCGTGCTGCCGTCCGCCTGGACGAAAGCGTCGAAGACCCGCGTCTGCTCAACCTCGGTCATGCCGACCCCGGTGTCTCGAATCGCAAAGCGCAAACGTCCGTCTTCGGTCGGATCGACCCGCATCTCCACCTCGCCCCGCTCGGTGAACTTGATGGCGTTACCCAGCAAATTGGTCAACACCTGATGCAGGCGGATTGGGTCGCCTCGAACTCGGCGGGGCGCTTGCTCCGCGACCGCGCAAACCATGTTCAGGCCCTTGCGGTGGGCTTCGCTCGCCAAAAGCGTCGCCACTTCCTCCACTTGTCGACGCAGATCAAACTCGATCCGCTCCACCGTCAGCCGACCAGCCTCCAGCTTGGAAACGTCCAGGATATCGTTGATCACCGCCAGCAGCTTCCCGGCCGAGCTTCGGGCCATCTCCAAATAGCCCCGTTGCCGGCCGTCCACCGCGATGCCTTCCAACAGGTCGAGCATGCCCAACACGCCGTTCATCGGCGTTCGAATCTCGTGGCTCATGTTCGCCAGAAAACGCGACTTGGCTTCATGGGCCCGGTCGGCGGCGGCCTTGGCCGCGCGCAGGTCACGCTCGTGACGGTCGAGAACCCGCCCTGTCCAATAAGTGATCAGCCCGGCCAGCAGCAGTCCCCCGCCGCAGACCCACATCAGCGCCCAGCTTCGCGTTTTCTGGCTGGCCACCAACGCCGTTTGCAGCGTCTCGGTATCGGCTTGCACGCGGCCAACCAACTCGTCGATCTGATGGGTCACCGCCTTGGCAATACGGCGGCTATCGGTCAACCATTGCTGTATCTGGCCGTTCAAATTCAGGATATTTTGGCGAACCGCAAACATGTTGCGTTCGCCTTCGCCAAAGGCGGCCAGGTGCTTTTCGATATTGGCCACGTTATCGGCGAGCACGGGGTTGCGCCGGGCCAGTTCGCTGGTTCGAAACGTTTCCACCGCGATCCAAAAAATGTCGTGGGAACGTTTGAATCGCTCCTGCGCAACCATCAAGTTGTCAATGTCGTTGACTTCGGTGACCGCGGCCAGCATGGCGAACAGCAGATTGCCTTCGCCGCGGATGTCGAGGGCGTAACCCATGTTCCGCGCCATCTGTTCGATTGAGGCCAGCACGGTCGATTGCGTCTGCTCCAGCTCTTCTTGTAACTCCTTGGTCAGGTGGGATTTAAGCCACTCCAGGTAGCTGTCGAGCGCGGTTCCAAATTCCCGACCCAAAGTTTCGGACGGCTGGAGGGGCGGTTTCCGCCGCAAAAACCGTTCGGCCACAACCGCCAGTTGCGCGAAATACTGGTTTTGCTCGTGGCCTGCTTGCGCCGACTGGAGCCGGTCGAACGCGGCGCGCATCGATTCGATCGCATCTTGCCGGGAATCGACGCCGCTTTTGCTGTCGAAGCGGTGGGCGGCGGTCAGTCGGTCGGCCAACAGGCGCAGTTCCATGATCGCCACTATTTGTTGTACGTGCCGCTCCTGCAGCCCTCGCACGGCCGCGGCCTGTTGGCGAACGACGCGCTTGGCGAGCAGTTGGTTGAGCGAATTGACCCCGTAAACGACGGGGCTGACGGTATCGTTCATCTCGCCATGCAACTTGCCGATCTTGGCCAGCATCGCGGCCTGCTGGCCGTCCAGCGCGATGCGGTCCGCGTTCGCCGCCTTGAGCGTTTGCAGGGTCGTGGACAGAAAAGACACCCGGTCGCGCAGAATGGCGAGGGTGTTGGGATCGACGCGGGCGTTTAACCGGGCGATGTGGGCGTCGATCTCGCGAACGAGAGCATCCAACTGGTCGGCGAGCTGCTGCAATTGTCCGTCATCGCTGGCATTCGCCAGGGTCGGCGCCAGCGCGACCAGCAGCGCGCTGCGCTCCGACAGGCGCAGGGCGGCCAAGGTTTCCGGCAACACTTCGCGCGTCGTCCGTTCCGCCGCCCGGCCCAGTTGGTCGGACGTGTAGAGCGCGAGGCCGACGGCGGTCGCCAGGATGACGGCGATTCCGCTGAACGCCAGATAAAGCGCCGCTTTGAACTTGCTTCGGCCGACGGCGGCCGACCCGGCAACCCCTATCGCGAATCTCACAGCGAACCGTTGGCGCGCAAAATCTCGGCCGCGTTGGCGTGATCGATGGTCAAAGTGGGCAAGGTCAGCCGCTTGGGAACCTCCTTCCCTTGCAGAAACCGCAACGCCTGCCGGATGCCTTCGTCGCCGGGAGTTTTGTAAAGAAACGTGGCGGTGAGCACGCCGTCGCTCACCCATTTGACGCCTTCGGCCGGAATGCCGTCGACGCCCAGAAAAAAGATGTCTTTTTCTCGTCCCGTATCCTTGGCGGCCAAATAGGCGCCGTAAGCCATCGGATCGTTGTGCGCGTAAACCAAATCGATAGAAGGGTGCGATTGTAGCGCTGCGACCATGATCTCGTAGCCTTGGTCTTGCTTCCAGTCGCCGTCGCGGGGTTGGTTGACGATTTCGATGCCCGGCTCCCGGTCGACGATTTCGTAAAAACCATCATGGCGATCCTGAGCCGGGGTAGACGCCATTCCGCCCCAGATTTCCACCACCTTGCCGCGAGCCTGGCCGGAGCCGCCGAGCAACTTGACCGCATACCGACCAGCGGCGCGACCGATCTCGCGGTTGTCGCCGCCGATGAACTGGGTGTAGCGGTCGTTCGCCACGTTGTGATCCAGCACGAACACCGGGATACCGGCGTCGAACGCCTTGCTCACCACCGGCGTCAGTTCTTCTGTAACCTTGGGCGAAGCGAGGATCGCATCGACCCGCTGGGCGATCAAAGCCTCCAGGTCGGCGATCTGCTGCTCGGTCTTGTCCATGCCGTCCTTCACGATCAGGTCGATTTGCGGATATTTTGCCGCTTCCTCGCGCAGCTCCTTGTTAAACAGCAACCGCCATGGCTCGGTGGTGGTGGCCTGGGAAAAGCCGATCACGACCCGCCGCTGCTCGGCGACCGCCTGGGGATGCGGCCGGTTAGGCTCGGGCGACAACCCCATGGAAGCGCGATAGATGGCGAGTTGCTGGTCACGTCCGAGGTCGTCGGTGATGGTTTCCCAGTGGGCCGCGACCTTATCCAGCGCTTCCTTGACGGGTATCTCGCCGTTCAGCGCACGAGTCAACTGGAGTTCCAAGGCTTGGGTGTAGCGGAAAAATCCCGGAATGCGCAGGTCCAAGGCCGCCTGGGGCGAATCGAGGCTGGCGCGTAACACTTCCAGATATTCCGCCGCCGCGGTCCTGGAAAAAATCCGGGTCCAGGCGTCGATGCCGGTAAAGTGGGTCAGCCGATAGGGATTGATCCCGGTGCCGCTGGTCACCACGTCGCGCAGGCTGTTTTCCGGGCTGGAATACCACTGGATGTAATTCCAGGCGGCCTCCTGATGGCGGCTGTTCCTGGGCACGCCGGCAACCCAGCCCCCAGCCGCGAGAAACGGCGCCTTGTGCGGACGCTCGAACCGCTCCCACCGCCAGGCTCGGCCGTTCCAAACGTCGCGACTGCCCGGCAGGACGAAATAACCCACCTTGCCGACGATGCGGGACTGGGTCGGATCGTTGGCCAGCGGGCCGGTATCGCCCCAATCCAGAATCATCGCCGCGCGACCGCTCATGAATGCTTGACGCGCTTCGACGATACTGTGGCTCTTGGCGTCCGGCGGACAGAATTTCAGGATGTCCACATAATCCTGCACCGCCCGCACCCAACCAGGGTTGTTGATTTGCGCCCGCATGGTGTCGGGATCGAAGAATTGGGCGCCCCGAAAGTCGGGATGATTGGTGTAGGCGGAGGCCCGGCTGAACACGTCCGAGAGCTGTTGGCCGCCGCGCGCGAACGCTTCCGCCGCGCCATGCAGCGCCGTGCCGTCGGCGGCCCGCCAGCCGGTGAAGAACTCGGCGATGTCCCGGTATTCGGTCCAGGTATCGGGCGGCGCCAGATCGCGGCCGTAGCGCTCGCGGAAATCCTTGCGATGGACCGGGTCCTCGAACAGGTCCTTGCGATAGTAGCCCTGGAACAGGTCGCCATCGACGGTCATGGCGATCCATTTACCGTTCCAGGTCATCAGCCTTTCGCGGTAGGTGGGATGGATATCGTCGAACGATTCGCTGCGGACCAGCTCGGACGGCACTTCGGCGAGGTAAGGAAAGAAATCGCCGGCCCAGGCGGGTGCATACAACAGCACGTCGTAAACGGGCTGTTCGGCGGTCAGGGACACCATGAACTCGTCGAACAGTTTCCCGAAAGGTATCTCTATTACCCGCACTTTGCCACCCGTGCGCTGTTCCCAGGTTTGGGCGTGGGCCTTGGCCGGGGCGCCGATGGCCGAAACGTTTTGCACGCCGACGGCGATCTCGACGCCGGTAAAACGTTGCTCGGGCGATTGCTCCGCAAAAACGGGCGGCAGGCAAGACAACCACCAGAGAAAGCCCACCAACGCCCGAACAAGCAATCCATATCTCTCGTTTTTGCGCGCGGTCGCGGTTGCGCCAAACCGGGAAGAAATGATCAATGCCCACATTATCCTAACCTTGGTGGTTGCGCATCGGATACGCTCGCAATAATAAGCCAAACATTCTGGCTTCAAATCGGTAACCTGCTCTGTCCCGTCATGCGGGTTTCGTGGCATCTTTAATAAGTCTAGAAATCCTTTGATCCAAATCATATACAACTTTCGGATATGTTGATGTCCCAACCCATGTCACACCCCCAAGCCCCCTGGACCCCAACAAGCTGGCGACAGCGCCCGGCGGCGCAACTGCCGGTCTACGATGACATTCCGGAGTTGGCCGAGGTCGAGGAGCGATTGTCGACTTCGTTGCCCCTGGTGTTTGCCGGTGAAATGCGCACCCTGCGCCAGCATTTGGCCGAAGTTGCCGCCGGGCGAGCGTTTCTGCTGCAAGGCGGCGACTGCGCCGAAAGCTTCGCCGACTTCAACGAGCGCGCCATCACCGACACCTTCCGCGTCCTGCTGCAAATGGCCGTCATCCTGACCTTCGCCGCCGCCTGTCCGGTGGTCAAGGTCGGCCGCATGGCCGGCCAGTTCGCCAAGCCGCGCAGTTCACCGACCGAAACCCGCGATGGCGCAATCTTGCCCAGCTACCGGGGCGACATCGTCAACGATCTTGACTTTACCGCCGAGGCTCGCCGGCCCGATCCGCGCCGGCAGTTGCGCGCCTATTCGCAGTCGGCGGCGACCTTGAACCTGCTGCGGGCGCTGGCCCAGGGCGGTTTCGCCGACCTGCACCGGGTCCAGCAATGGAACCTGGATTTCCTGCGCGCCAGTCCCCAGGGCGCGCGTTACCGCGACCTGGCCAGCCGCATCAGCGAAACGTTGGCGTTCATGCGCGCCTGCGGGCTGGATGCCAGCGCCGATCCGCAGGTGCGGCAGGTGAATTTCTACACCTCGCACGAGGCGCTGTTGCTGGGCTACGAGCAGGCGCTGACCCGGCGCGACCCACAAACCGGCGAGTGGTACGACGGCTCGGCGCATTTCCTGTGGATCGGCGAGCGCACCCGGCAACTGGACGGCGCGCACGTCGAATTCATGCGCGGCATCGCCAATCCCATCGGCCTGAAGCTGGGGCCGACCGCCGACTCCGACACCTTGCTGCGCCTGCTGGATACGCTGAACCCCGATGACCAGCCAGGCCGGCTGACTCTGATTACCCGCATGGGCGCTGACAAAATCGCAACCACCCTGCCACCGTTGATCCGGGCGGTGCAACGCGAAGGTCGGCGGGTCGTCTGGTCCTGCGATCCGATGCACGGCAATACCCTGGAAGCCAGCACCGGCTACAAAACCCGCCCCTTCGCCCGCATCCTGGATGAAGTGCGGCAGTTCTTCGCCATTCACCGCGCCGAGGGCGGCATTCCAGGCGGGGTGCATTTCGAACTGACCGGTCAGGATGTGACCGAGTGCCTGGGCGGGGCGCAGGCGATCACCGAGCAGGGCCTGGCCGACCGCTATCACACGCTGTGCGACCCACGTCTGAACGCCTCGCAAAGTCTGGAACTGGCGTTCCTCATTGCCGAAACTCTCAAGGATTACCGGCGGGCGACGGGGGCGGACGTGGATACCCACGAGGGAGATGGCGAGGTATGAAGCCCGAATCGCCGTGCCTGCTGCTGGTGATGCAGACGCCCGACGCCAGTGCCGGTCGCTGCGGGCGCAAGCTGCGGGAACGCGGTTATCAGCTTGAGTGTTGCTATCCACTGAGCGGCGAGCCGTTGCCGGCGGACATGGACGGGTACGCCGGCGCGGTGGTGTTCGGCGGGCCGATGAGCGCCAACGACGACGGCAAGTTGCCCGGCATCCGGGCGCAACTGGACTGGATTCCCCAGGCGTTGAACTCCGGCCGACCGTTCCTCGGCATCTGCCTGGGCGCGCAACTACTGGCGCGGGCCTTGGGCGCGACGGTCCGGCCGCATCCGGCCGGACTGGCGGAAATCGGTTATTTCCCGGTCCAGCCGACCGTTGCCGGCCAGGCGGCGTTCGATGCCCCGCTGCACGTCTACCACTGGCACCACGAAGGCTTCGAGTTGCCCGCTGGCGCGAAACTCCTGGCCAGCGGCGAACGCTTTCCGCATCAGGCGTACCGCTACGGCGCCAACGCCTTCGGCGTGCAGTTCCACCCGGAGGTGGATCGGGCGATTCTGGAGCACTGGCTGGTCGAAGGCGCGCACGAACTTGCCGCGCCAGGCGCTCAGTCCGCCGCCGAACAGCGTGATCATCATGCCCGCCACGATGCGGCGCTGGATCGGTGGTTTGAGATTTTCTTGGGGGAATGGTTGAACGAAAAATCGAACGGCGGCTCTGGATCGCCAGGCTAGGCGGGGTAGGGGCCGCCAGATTCAAGATCGGTCGGCGCGCTAATCGCGTGGCCGCCCGGCGCCATACAGCGGACCCATCGGCAACGGGCTTCTCTCTTCGATGTGGGCGGCGAAGGAGGGGTAGGAACTGGGATCGTGAATCGCCACCTCGGCGATCATGGTCCGATACACCTGGTCATGCTCGTAGATGTCGAACTGCGCCTGGGGATCGACGTAATGGATGGTTTCGTGAAGCACCATGGCGGCCCGACACATCGGTCCCCAACCCTGGCCCGACCAGTCCATCCCCGGACGCGCGGGATAATCGTCCAGATAGACATGAAACTCCGGGGTGAAGCAGATGCGCTGCCGGTTGGGAACGTAAGCTGGAGCAGTCTCGCCGCGCAGGTCGATGCTCATCTGCTTGCGCGACACGCTACGATAGATGGTCGCGCCGTTGTTCACGGTTCGCTGGGCCGCTTCATAGTTGTTCTTGACCGTCGCTAGCAGTTTCAGAAGATAGTTGGCGGAAAAACGGTCGGTCAGCTTGAAATGCGCCGCGAACGCGGCTTGCGCGTAAGCCGGTCGCCCGCCCAGCGTACCCCCGCCCGCGATCACCTCGTTCACTTCCTTGAGCGCGGCGGTAATCCACCGGGTCACCTGGGGCGCCGACTGCATCGCCAGCGTCTTCGGGTCCATGTCCGGCGCCGGAACCGGCCTCGCGCCTGGCGCCGTGGCCAGCGCGTTCAATTTCTGGATGGTCCTCTTGCCCGGTTCCACCAGACCATCCTGCGCGTTGAACTGCCGTTGCTGAAACTTGCGGATGGCGGCAATGGTCTTGTTGCCGCACCAGCCGTCCAGATCGAGCACCGGCTCGGCGCCGCCCAGCGCGGCCGGAACCTGGTTGAGCAGGGTTTGCACGGTCAAAGTGTCCGGCTCGGTGTTCTTGCCATTGACGCCGACGGATGCGGTGATGTCCGGCATTCAAGCTTCCTCCAAGGTAGCGTGAGAGAGTCATTTTCTTGGCATGATGCTCAAGCCCGCGTCCAGGCAAAACCGCTGATGTTGCGCTGTTCCCGACTGAAGTTGATCCCGATCAACTCAACACTCAGAGCCTATACCAAAATTAACTTCATGAATGGATTTAAAAAAATCCTTGATCTTTGTTGCCAAATTCCCTCTCCCCATGGGAAAGGGCCAGGGTGAGGGAGCGAACCGCTTGAAGAAAAACCCTCACCCCCAATCCCTCTCCCAAAGGGCGAGAGGAGTTTTCGTATAGGCTCTCAAACATAGCGCAGCGCGAACCGCACCATCTGCTCCAACACTTTTTGCACCGCCGCGTTGGCTGCTCGCGCCGCGCCGTTGGCGTCCTCGCTGGGGGCGGGTTCCACCGCTTCGAACACCTGCGTGCCCAGCACATGTCCGCTTTTCAGATCCACCATCTTGATCCGGGCCATCAGCCGCACCCGGCTGGGTTGGGTCATGAATTCCTGTTGCAGCCGGATCACGTCCACGTCCACCCGCAGGTTGGCCAGCCCCGGCGCGGGTGGCGAGACCACCGCCTTGAACGCGCCTGTTGTTTCGAAAGCCCGCACCAGGATGGGGAGCAACATTCGTGCCGGCGCATCGCTCCAGACGCTGTCTCTGTAGTAATCCAGTTTTGGTGGTTGTCGGGTGAAGGCGATGCGATTGGAATCGAATCCGGGCGCCGCCTTGGGTGGCGCCACCAGCAATGTCTTGCCGCTGGCGCGGCGGACCGGCGTGGGGGCGAACGTTCCGACCTCCAGCAAATAGGTTTGCGCCGGCGGCGATTGATCCTGCGGCAGGGTGCATCCCGCCAGGGCCGCCGCCAATAGGGTTCCGACAAGCAAGGTTTTATTTCTTTTCATTTTTTCCCCTTAAGCTCTCTTTCGCTGCTCGCCTATTCCTCGCCAGGCCCCGGCCGCCCGCTGGGTTTGCCCAGCAGCAGGGCGCGGGGATTCTGTTCCAGCAGTTCGGTCAGTTGCCGCAGAGCCGTCACCATCTCGCTAGCCTGCGCCAGCAACTCGTTCAACTCCGGCACGGTGGTCTGCCCCAGCCGTTGCAGTTCGCGCTGGCCCGTTTTGGCCACGCCGCTGAGGTTCAAACTGGTCTGGTTGAAGGTATCGGCTGTTTTCCGCACCGATCGGGCGGCCGCCCGAATGTCGCCGAGGGTCGCGCGAAGTTGCCCGCTCAGTTCGCCAGCGCCTTCCAGCGCGGCCGTCAGTCGATCCAGCGCCTGACCCAGCCGCTCCGCCCGCCCCGCCAGCACGCCGGTGAAGGTTTCCACATGGGTCAGGGTCTGGCGGATGCTCTCGCCACGGTCGGCGACCGCGCCGGTGATCGTGTCGAGATGTTGCAGGGTCCGGGTCAGGGCCATCTGATTTTCGTCGCCCAGCAACCGTTCCAACCGGCCGGCCAGGTTGTTGACATTGCTTAGAATATTGTTGAAGGCGTCGTCCAGCCGCGCCACCAGAGACGGGCCGGCCTGAATCACCGGCAATTCCTGATCGGCTTCCCGCTCCAGCGGCAGCGATTGACCGCCGCCGCTGGTCAGTTCCACCGCCGCCACTCCGGTCAATCCCCGGGTGGACAGCGTGGCGATGGTGTCCCGGCGAATGGGGACGCCGCGCTCGATGTTCAGCACCACATCCACTTGATCGAGGTTGTTGCGATCCAACTGGATCGATCCCACCTGCCCAACCTGGACGCCGCGATAGCGCACGGTCGCCTTGGGGTTCAGGCCCGCCACCGACTCCCGAAAATACACCCGATAACGGTCGTAGGTCTTGGTCTCGCCGCCCAGCGTCAGCCAGAATGTCGCGCTCAGCAGCGCCGAGCCCAGCAGCACCACGAACAGCCCCACCAGGGCGTAATTCACCTTGCTTTGCACGCCTGCTCCCGCGCCGCGCGGCCGCGCGGTCCCTCAAAGTAAGCCCGAATCAGCGGATGCTCCGCCTGGGTCAATTCGCGCATCGGCGCGTAACCGATGACCCGTTGCTCGCCCAGGAACGCCACCCGGTCGGTGGCGCTCCACAGGGTGTCCAGGTCGTGGGTCACCATCACCACCGTCAATCCCAGCGATTCCTTAAGCTGCGCCACCAGTTCGTCGAACGCGCCGGCGCTGACCGGGTCCAGCCCGGCGGTCGGTTCGTCCAGGAACAGCAGCGCCGGGTCCAGCGCTAGCGCCCGCGCTAGCGCCGCGCGTTTCAACATGCCACCGCTCAACTCGCGCGGCAGTTTGTTCCCCGCGTCCGCCGGCAGCCCCGCCAGCGCGATCTTGAGATCGGCGATTTCCGCGATTCGCTGCCGGGGTAGCCGGGTGTGCTCGCGCAGCGGCACCGCCACGTTCTCGCGCACGGTCAGTGAACTGAACAACGCCCCCTGCTGAAACAGCATCCCGAACCGCCGCCGCAGCCGGAACGCGGCGGCTTCGCCGATGCCGACGATTTCCTGGCCGAACAGATGGATGGAACCGGCCGCCGGTTGCAGCAGCATGATGATCGCCCGCAGCAGGGTGGTCTTGCCGGAGCCGCTGCCGCCGACCAGGGCGACGATCTCGCCCCGTCCGATGTCAAGATCCAAATTTTCGTGAATCACCGTTGCGCCGAACTGGGTGCGCAGGCCGCGCACCGCGATCACGGCGTCGGTCGAAGTCGCGTTCAGCGCCACAGTCCCACCCCGCCGAGGATGATCGAGAACAGGGCGTCGGCCGCAATCACCAGAAAGATGGATTGGACCACACTGACCGTGGTGTGCCGGCCGACGCTATCGGCGCCGCCGCGCACCTGAAAACCCTGGTAGCAACCCACCAGGGCGATGATGGCGGCGAAGACCGGCGTCTTGCCGACGCCAAGCAGGAACGAAGTTGGCGTCACCACGCGCGGGAAGCGGTCGAGGAAATCGCCGAAGTTCACGTCCAGCATCACCTGCGCCATCACCATGCCGCCAAATACGCTGAGCGCATCGGCGAATACCGTCAGCAGCGGGAGGACAACGGTCAACGCCAGCAGCTTGGGCAATACCAGCAGGTCCATGGGTCGGATGCCGATGGTGCGCAGCGCGTCCACCTCCTCGGTGATCTGCATCGTGCCGATCTGGGCGGTATAGGACGAACCGGTGCGGCCGGCGACGATGATGGCGGTGATCAGCGGCGCCAGTTCGCGCAGCATGGTCAGCGACACCAACTCGACGATGAAGAGGTTGGCGCCGTAGAACTTGAGTTGCTGGCCTCCCTGATAGGCGATGACCACCCCCATCATGAACGACAACAAGGCGATGATGGGCAGGGCGTGGACGCCGGCGGTTTCGATGTTGCCAAACAGCGCCCGCCAGCGGAACCGGCCGGGACGCAGCGCCAGTCGCGCCAGCGCCGTTGCCGCTTCGCCGATGAAGGCCAGAAATTCGATGGCGTGGCGGGCGTGCGACCCGACCCGCCGACCCAGCCGTTCCAGCGCGCCCCGGACCAGGGGGGGTGGCGGAACCGCTCCAGCGCTGGCGCGGCGCTCCCGCACCAGGTCCAGCAAAGCCTCATGTTCCAGGCGCAGATTGACCAGGCGGACCGAGCGGCTGGCTTGTTCCAGTTCGGCGACGATGTTCAGCAATCGCAACGCGCCGGTGGTGTCGATGGCCTGGATGCCGGAACCGTCCAGCCACAATTCACCCGCTGGCCAGCGGATGGCGCGCGGTTGTAGATCCAGCGCCTCGATGCCGTCCAGGGTCCAGTCGCCCTCGCAGCGGCACTGCTCCCCATCCACCCGGATGACGGCGCGGTGGACGGTGGATGGAGCGGGCGACGCAGCCACGGGAAATCGCCAGTCGGAACGGCCTCAGCGCGGGTTCAGCCGCCGCCAGGCCGCAGGGTCCTGCTGGCCGCCAGGCTTTTCCCAAATCCCGCGCCTGGCTTGTTGCGCCTCGGCCTGGGCTTGTCGATAGACCGCCGAGTCGTTGTACTGCTCATACACCACCGTTCATACCTCCGGATAGCCCATGCGCTGTCCCAAATGTCATGCCACTTGCCTCTCGTCAGTCATGTTTGAGATCTCAACCACCACTACTGAATACTCCAGCAAGCTCTTGCCCTCGTAGTCGTCCATGATCCTATTAGCCTGGATTCACCTCCCCTTATCGACTATCGGCGTGGTTTTACTCCACCGCGACGCAGCAGTTTGGCGGCTACGCGGTAGATGTCGGGGACATTGATCCGGCTATCCGCCCGGCGTTCGGCAACGCCGATGCGCATCAACGCCTTGAGTAGCGCCGCCAGCCGATCTTCAGGCACCTCGTGGAATTCCACCGGCTCCTGCTTGGCCTCTCCACCGACGGCGGCAATCGACTCGATCGTGCGCGCTTGCCGCCAGCGGTCGAACAAATCCGTGTCGTTACAGGGAACATTCAGATCCGCCAGCGGTTCGATCACAGTCTCAATCCATCCGTACTCTTCCTTCAACTGTGCCAGCCGAAGCTCCGAGGCGCCCTGAACGCCGGATTGCAAGCCCTTGGGATGCAGGACCAGCCGGCTTTCGGCCAGTGGATACCGGGCGGCGTGACGCAGCGCTTCCAGAAAGTTGCGTGGGCTGACCCGGCCAAATCCATCAGCCAGATGGTTATACAGCCAGGTAAAGGTTTTGCCGCGCCGCGCGTCGCTGCCCATATAGGGCCCGGCCAACGCGACAAAGACCGCTTCCTGTTTGGGTTCCGATGTTTTCATCTCGGCCGGTAACATCAGGCCGGCGGCTGGCGGAAGCTGCAGACCGGTGGTGCGTTCGATAAGCGCCGCAAAAGCCATGCTAGCTTGGGGGGCATTGAGCAGCAGCATATAGAGCAGACCGTAAAGATCATGGCGCTCCCACAACAAATCCACCTTGGCTCCGAACAGCTTGGAGGCATCGGCAAAAGCAATGATTTGCGGATCTTCCGCCTGGTCAACCCGGAGAAACAGTTTGAGCTTGATCGCTCGATAGGAACGCATCGCCAGCGCCACCTGCAGCAACGCCCGGGTCCGCTCCCGGATGGTTTTCCATTGCTGGCCCACCCGGTCCAGCGCGTCGAACAGCACGATCAGTCGGCGGCCGTTTTGCCATAACTGCTCATCCGCATGGCGCAAGGTCTGCTGAGTCCGGCCGGCGTCGCTGTCCACCCAGGCCACGAGGCCCGCACTACCCCCCAACTGATCCGGAAGTTCGAGTTTCAGTTTCAGGACGCGATTCACGACGCCAAGGATCACCGCGCGCCAGACTTTTTCCGGGGCATAACCGTCGCGCTCGATCAGTTCGTCCAGAATCTCTCGACTGGGTGCCTGATGAGTGTCAACGTCAACGCCGGCAAAACCAAGCGCGACCTCGCAACGGTCGAGCGCCAGTCGAGGGTAACTGTTGGCCACATAGTTTCGAGCCGTACTATTCAGCAAGACGGCGGACCAGAAACTTTTTCCAACCCCACGCCCGCCGATCACCAGCGAGCGGTCAGGGTCCAAGGCGGTTTCGTGTCCGGCGGGCGCATAAATCTGGTTATGGGCAGGCGGGGTGGTCGCATCGTGGCTGGGAGCGGGCGTTAGCTCCGCCAAGGCGGTGCGCAATACAAGAACCGGGTCAGTCGGGTTCATCATGGCTGAGACTCGGAATCGGCGCCGAGTCGTTCCATGATCCCCGCCAGCAGGGCGGCATAGCTGCGTTCGTAGCGGATGGGCTCCAGCAACACCGGATCGCCGAGCGGGTCGCCGTAATAGTAATTGGCGTCGCGCAACACGGGCCAGGCGTAGTGGGGCGCTTCCCTGGCGTCCAGAGAAAATTCCTCAACCAGCAAGGTGTTATCGTCGTCGTCCAGCAACGGTTCACCCGCATCCGTGAGGAGTGGCTGGTCCTGGTAAAGGAATTCCTTGAAAACGCCAAACGCGGCGTCGCGGAATGCCTCCTGGCGGTCGGCATCTTCGGGCGCCTTGGCGTGGACCATGCGCAAGCGATACAGCCAGTCATCGTCGCCTTGGCGTGGAAACCGGGCCAGATGGGCGAGCAGGTAACGATAGCTGGTGATCGTTTGCGGGGTATTCTCGCCAAACAGCAACACATCCGCGCCCAGACCCAGAATCGCGGCGGCGGTTGTCTCGTTCAATCCGGAGCGGGCATCGATCAGGATAGCGTCGTAGCCTTTGAGGCTGGACAACTCGGCGATGAGGCTCCGAGACTGTTCAAGAAAGCTGAGGGCCGCACCGTTCGGGCCTGTATTCTCCAGATAGGCACGGGCGATTTTGGCGAGAAAATGGCCCGGATGTGCTTGGGTGCGTGATCCGGCCGCCGGCGCTACATCAATCAACCCCTTGCCGCGCCCGAAGCGGCTGGGTGCGGTCATGTCCAGCAGGAATTCGCGGTTGATCTCGCCCAACCCACTCTCGACATAGGCATCCAACAGACCAAACGGGGGCAATTCGTCAGGGGCCAGCAACATTGAACCGATACCGGGCGCTTCCAGGTCCAAATCAATCACCAGCACCTTGCGCCCCAAACGAGCGAGTTCCGCCGCGACCACGGCCAGGGCGGTGGAACGTCCCACTCCCCCCTTTAAACTGGCGAACACGAGGCGCATGGGGGCTGGCGGCTTCCAACCGGGAGCGGGCTGCGTTAGCCAGTCCTGACCGACAATACGCTGTTCTGCCAGGCGCACATTGACCGCAGGTTCATTACCGACCTGAACTCGCTCGATGTACGGTCTGGTCTGGTGCAGGATGGTCGCAACCCCAGGCTGGGTGTGGTCCAGCAAAGACCGCTCGCCGCGCGAATAGGCGGGCAACTGCTGGGTGAACGCCTGGAGGGCGGCGGCTCGCTGGTCGGGAGTTAGCGGCTCGGAGGTGATCAGGGCGAGCCGCCCCGAGGCATCGCGCAGCACCACGCTGGCCTCGATCGTGGTTCTGCTCAGCAGGGGCGTCAAAGCCGCCACGAAGGCGGGCAGGCTGTCATCAAAGTAGGGTTGCAATGGCGTTTTACTCCTTGGACGGGGTGTTCGTCATCAGATCAGGAGACCCATCGCTTCATTGGCCTGATCACGCCAGCGTTCGGCAGTCGGACGATCAATCGAACCCGTTCTGGCATAGCGCATACTGATGGCCCATTTCTGCATGAAATTATCGTGTTCAAGCAGTCGTCGTACCGGCGCGGCTGACCGTCCGTGGATGGATTGCAGCGCCACCGGTTTGATGTCGGGAAAATGTTCCCACATGGCCGAATCGTCATCGCGGATACCGACGCTTTGCAGAAGGCTTTTAATCGCGCATTCGGCGGCGAGACCAAAGTGGTAGCCAGCATTATCAGTACGGTTATCGTCCAGCAGCTTGCAACCATCACAGTAATGGCGTTGGGCCGCGCCACTCATCTCAATCGAAAAAGTCATTGATAACCTGAGTCTTTTGACTTCTTTCCAGGATATATACCCTGCAGCAAGCCGCAAGGCAGTTCATTTTCGAGGAATATCCGCCAGCGCTCTAGGATCACTTTCCGCCACGCGCCAACCGCGCAATATAGTTACCCCTTGCTAAGCCAACCTATGTGCTTTATCCCAACCTAACATACTCAGCGCGGGTTCAGTCGCCGCCAGGCCGCAGGGTCCTGCTGGCCGCCGGGCTTTTCCCAAATCCCGCGCCGGGCTTGTTGGGCCTCGGCCTGGGCTTGTCGATAGACCGCCGAGTTGTTGTACTGCTCATACACGACTGCCCGCCCTTGTCGGACCATTTCCAACCCAGCGTCGCGCTCGCCGACGAAGACCTGGGCGACGACCCGACCGTAGCGGTCCTGATCGATTACCCGCAACCGGACCGAATCGCGCCGGGGCAGCAAGCCGCGGAACGCTTCGCGGGAACGGTCGCCCCACGGCTCCTGACCCATTTCCGGAGCGTCGATGCCGAACACCCGAACCTTGACTTCGCCGTCCGGACAACTGGCGGTCAGGGTATCGCCGTCATAGACCGATTTGACGCCGCAAACCAGTTCCGTGCCTCGACCCAGCGTTGAGGAGGGAATCTTGGGTTCGTGCAGGACGTAGCTGATGGCGACGATGGCCACCGTCAGCCCGCCGATGACCCAGGGCGAGCGGTTCTTGCGGCGACGGGTCCGGTTCAGTTCGCCACGCAGCGTTTGTTGCAACAGTTTCAGCAGATCTTGTTTCATGGAGATTTCCGCAACCCCTTCAGCATTCCAGCGATCCCAGTCCGCATTCGCTTCTTCGTGGGTCCGGTAGCGAAACACGCCTTTTGGAACACGGGTTCGACGGTGGGCAAAGCTCGACAACCAGGCCTGCTCTTGATCGGTCGGGGGGCCGAATTCCCCCAAATCGCGGGGCTTTCGATAACCGATGACACGCTTTTCCATGGTCTACTCGAAAGTGGGTTCATCCCTCTTCCCAACACCGGAAGAGGGAAGGGGAGAGAACTTTTACCGCGCCGCCGTCAGCGCCTGTTCCAGGTCGGCGAGGATGTCGTCGATGTGCTCGATGCCGATGGACAGTCGCACCAGGTCCTCGCTGACCCCGGCCTTTGCCAGTTCCGCCGGCGACAGTTGCCGGTGGGTGGTGGTGGCCGGATGGCAGGCGAGGGACTTGGCGTCGCCGATGTTGACCAGCCGGGTGACCAGTTGCAGGGCGTCGATGAATCTGGCGCCAGCCTCGCGTCCGCCCTTGATGCCGAAGCTGAGGATGCTGGAGCCACGTCCACCCATATATTTGTCCACCAGCGGTTTTTCCGGGCTGTCCGCCAGTGCGGGATATTTGACCCAGACCACTTGCGGATGATCGCGCAGGTATTCGGCGGCCTTGATCGCGTTCTCGCAGTGGCGGTCCATCCGCACCGGCAGGGTTTCGATGCCTTGCAGGATCAGGAAGCTGTTGAACGGCGAAATCGCCGCGCCGGTATTACGCAGCGGCACCACCCGCGCCCGGCCGATGAACGCGGCCGGTCCCAGCGCCTCGACATAGACCACGCCGTGATAGGACGGGTCCGGCTCGTTCAGCCGGGCGAACCGGGCCTTGTGTTGGTCCCAGGGGAAGCGGCCGGAATCGACGATGACGCCGCCGATGCTGGTGCCATGGCCGCCCATGTATTTGGTCAGGGCATGGACCACGATGTCGGCGCCGTGCTCGAACGGACGGCACAGATACGGGGTCGGCACGGTGTTGTCGACGATCAGCGGCACGCCGTGGGCGTGCGCGACTTGGGCGAGCGCGCCGAAGTCCACCACGTTCGCGGCCGGATTGCCGATGGATTCGCAGAATACGGCCTTGGTCTTGGCGTCGATCAGCCGACCCATCGCCTCGGTGTCGCGGTAATCGGCGAACCGCACTTCGATGCCGTAGCGCGGCAAGGTATGGGCGAACAGGTTGTAGGTGCCGCCGTAGAGGGTCGAGGTGGTGACGATGTTGTCGCCGGCCTCGGCGATGGTCATGATGCTGTAGGTGATCGCCGCCATGCCGGAGGCCACGCCCAGCGCGCCGACTCCGCCTTCCATCGCCGCCACCCGCTGTTCGAGCACGGCGGTGGTGGGGTTCATGATCCGGGTGTAGATATTGCCTGGCACCTTCAGATCGAACAGGTCGGCGCCGTGCTGGGTGTCGTCGAAGGCGTAGGACGTGGTCTGGTAGATGGGGACGGCGACGGCCTTGGTGGTGGATTCGGGCGTATAGCCGCCATGGATCGCAATCGTTTCGATTTTCATTGTCTCGGGTTCCGTCGGTTGCCAGGGAAGGACAGAAGAAGTCTGTATGCGGTCATCGGGGAATGTCCAGTAGCGCCACGCCGTAAATCGCGCCTTGCAGACACAGCCAAGCATAACCGGCGGCCAGCAGGTCGTCGAACATGATGCCAAAACCGCCGCCAATCCGTTGATCCGCCCGCCGGATCGGCCAGGGCTTGAGAATGTCGAACAGCCGGAACAGCGCAAAACCGGCGATGATCCACAGCCAGCCGGGCGGCGCGGCGATCATGGTGACGAGATAGCCGATCACTTCGTCCCAGACGATGGCGGGATGGTCGTGGACGCCCAGATCACGAGCGGCGCGGTCGCAAACCCACACCCCCAGCGCGAAGCCCGCCACGGTCAGCGACAGATAGATCCACAACGGTAGCGGTTGCATCAGCAGATACAGCGGAATCGCCGCCAGCGTGCCGAAGGTGCCGGGCGCCTTGGGCGCGCAGCCGGAACCGAAGCCGAGAGCGAGGAAATGCACGGGATCGCGGAAAACGCGGGCGCAGGGACGGTCGGTCGGCGGGATCGAATCGTTTGGCATTCAAGGCTCCTTTTTCCCTAAAGAGCGTAGTCCAGCGTCAGCGGTGCGTGATCGGAAAAGCGCTGGTCGCGGTAAATGGCGGCGGCGCGGACTTTTTCCTTCAGGCCAGGCGTGATCACCTGATAGTCGATGCGCCAGCCGGCATTGTTTGTCCACGCCCGGCCGCGATGTGACCACCAGGTGTATTGATCGGGGTTTGGATTCACCACCCGGAAGGCGTCCACCCAGCCCCGCGGCCCGAACAATTCCTCCATCCAGTCCCGTTCCTCGGGCAGGAACCCGGAACAGGTCTGATTGGCCCGCCAGTTCTTCAGGTCGATTTTCCGGTGGGCAATGTTCCAGTCGCCGCAGAGGATGAAGTCGCGGCCGCTGGCGCGCATCGCCCGCAGCGGCTCGGCCAGTCGCGCCATGAAATCGAATTTCACCGTCTGTCGTTCCGGGCTGGAGGAGCCGGACGGCAGATAGAGCGAGACCACGCTGATCTGGCCGAATCGCGCTTCCAGCCAGCGGCCTTCGGTATCGCATTCCGGCCAACCCAAGCCGGTTCGAACTTCGTCCGGCGCGTGGCGGGCGTACAGCGCGACGCCGCTATAACCCTTGCGCGCGGCGTCGTGGTAATGACAGTGGTAGTCCGCTGGACGATAAACCTCGGGCGGCAATTGATGCTCCTGGGCCTTGGTTTCCTGGATGCAGACTACGTCGGCGTTCTGCCCGGCCAGCCAGTCGAAAAACCCCTTGCGGGCGGCGGAACGGATGCCATTGGCGTTGAAGGTGATCACCCGCATGGGTCGTGATGCTCCAGTGAAAGGGCCGCGAACCACGTTATGATACCGGCATTTCATGCGCACTCAGGCGGAATCTCCAACCATGCGGGACTATCAGCGGGATTTTCTCAACTTCGCCATTGGCCGGGGCGTGCTGCGCTTCGGCGAATTTACCCTGAAATCCGGGCGGATCAGCCCGTATTTCTTCAACGCCGGTCTGTTCGACAGCGGCGCGGCGCTGGCCCGGCTGGGCCGTTGCTACGCCGCCGCGATCATGGAAGCCGGCCTGGAATTCGATACCCTGTTCGGACCAGCCTACAAGGGCATTCCCCTGGTGGCGGCCGTCGCCATCGCCCTGGCCGAACAGCACGGTCGCGACGCGCCCTGGTGCTTCAACCGCAAGGAAGCCAAGGACCACGGCGAGGGTGGGCTGATCGTCGGTGCTCCGCTCCAGGGGCGGGTATTGATCGTGGACGATGTCATCACCGCCGGCACCGCCATCCGTGAAACCCTGCAAATCCTGACCGCGCACGGTGCGACCCCGGCGGGCGTGGTCATCGCGCTGGATCGACAAGAACGTGGTCAGGGCGAGTGGTCGGCGGTTCAGGAAGTCGAGCGCACCCAGGGTCTTGCCGTGACCCGCATCGTGAGCCTCGACGATTTGGTGGCGTACCTGGCCGAACGGCCGGAGTACGCGGCGCGGTTGGAGAAGGTACGGGATTACCGGGCGCGGTACGGGATTGCCGATTGAGAAACTATATCAAAATCCCTCTCCCACTTGTGGGAGAGGCTGTATTAAAACCCCTCTCCCACAAGTGGGAGAGGGGTAGGGGTGAGGGTTGTTTTTCAATCAGTCAACGTACCAAAGGCGGTATGGAAGTGCTTCTCATGATCCCGGTCCGTTCCAGTCACCGGCCAGCGGTTTCCAGCCGGCGCCGGGGGGACCGTAGCTGATGATGAGATCGGCGATGCCATTGGTATTGCTATTACGCGGGTAGAAAACGCTGGTGGTGGGGTTGTAGAGGCCGATGGTGGTCGTACCGTCGCCGTTCCAGTCGCCCACGATGGGGAGCCAACCCGCGCCGGGCGGACCATAGCTGAAGAAGTTGTCGGCGATGCCCGGCGTGTTGCTGTTGCGCAGGTAGAAAACGCTGGTGGCGGGGTTGTACAGGCCGATGGTGGTCGTACCGTCGCCATTCCAGTCACCTACGATGGGGAGCCAACCCGCGCCGGGGGGACCATAGCTGAAGAAGGTGTCGGCGATGCCCTGGGTGTTGCTGTTGCGCAGGTAGAAGACGCTGGTGGCGGGGTTGTACAGGCCGATGGTGGCGGTGCCGTCGCCGTTCCAGTCGCCCACGATGGGGAGCCAACCCGCGCCGGGGGGACCATAGCTGAAGAAGGTGTCGGCGA
>JARSSO010000055.1:175503-220952 GCA_029624765.1 Candidatus Contendibacter sp.
TGTTGCTGTTGCGCAGGTAGAAGACGCTGGTGGCGGGGTTGTACAGGCCGATGGTCTCGGCGGCGGAGGGGGCGCCGACGGCGTTGAAGGTGGCGGTGCAGGTCAGGTTGCTGGTCGGCATGGCGAAGCTGGGCGCGCAGGGGCTGGGACTCCAGCCGGCGAAGGTGCTGCCGGAGTTCGGGGTCGCGGTCAGGGTGACCGTGGCGCCAGCCGGGTAGTTGCCGCCACCGCCGACCGTTCCCGATCCGCTGCCGGTCTTGGCCAGAGTCAGGGTGTAGGTCGTGGGGCCGCCACCGCTGGTGATCGTGATCGGATTGACGGCGGCGCGTCCGTTGTTCGTCTCGTTGCTTTCGCCGACGCTATTGGTTGGATCGGCGTACCCGCCCAGATAGTACGTTCCCGGCGCCACGGACGCGGGAATGCCCACCGTGCCGCTACAACTGTAGGACGCGCCCGCCGCCAGGGGCGGAAACTCGCAACCCCACCCCGTGTCGATGTCGCTGGGTGTGATGGTCGTGTCCACGGACAAATAGAAACCGAGCCAGAATGATCCCGTGGCTTGCGTGCCCTGATTGTTGACGGTCATCGCCCCGGTAATTTCCCCACCGGCGACGCCGCTGCCGGGGCTGGTGACCGAGGTGACCACCAAATCGGGCAAGGCCGATTGCGTGAGGTTGAAGATGGCGGTGCAGGTGAGGTTGTTGGCCGGCATGGCGAAACTGGGCGCGCAAGGGCTGGGATTCCAGCCCGCGAAAATGCTGTTGGCGTCCGGGGTGGCGGTGAGCGTGACCGTGGCTCCGGCTGGGTAGCTGCCGCCGCCGCTGACCGTGCCATTGCCCGTGCCCGCCTTGGCGAGGGTCAGCGTGTAGTTGTTCGAAGCCTGCTGCAATACCCAACCCGTGTCCTTCAACAAACCCAGGGTGACGGGGCCAGGACTATGAATGGACTCGCCATTGGGCAGGGAATAGGTCATCAGGGCGTTGGGCGTGTTGTTGTAGCTTTCCGCCAGGTGCGCGTAGCTGGAGCCTGGACTCCAGATCACCGGGGCGTAGAGCGGCACCCGCGGGCCGCCGTTGCCGGCGTTGGCGTTGGCGCCGTTGAAGTAGACGTCGTTGCTGGTCAACTGCGTGGCCAGGACGGCGGAAGGGTTGGGAAAGAGAGTCGTGTCGATCAGTTTTTGCCCCGAACCGTTCTCGGTGAAACGATCGTAGATGATGGGAAATCCGGTTCCAAAACCCCACGAACCCTGACCACCCGAGACCTGCATGCTGCCCAGGAATCCCAGGCCATGAGCGATCTCGTGCAGGACCACGCTGACGAAATCGACTTGGCCGGGAGGGGTATTGCCATCCGTTCCAAAGTACCAACTGAAGGTGCTGCTGTAGGCGCTATAGATGTCCGATTGCGCGGGGTCCAGATCACTGCCGTGCAAGGCGTTGGCGGCGGGCACGGAGTACCAGGTGTTGGTGAGGGGCGCCCCCGAGAAATTCCGAAAGAAATTATTAGGTCCACCGTGTCCCAGTACTCCGGCCGGCAGGTTGTTCGCCCAACAGGCGTCAATCGTGATGGGAACGGAGGACTGCAATTGCGAAGCCCACAAGTTGGCCGCGTAACTGAAGGCGGCCTTGGGTTGCTCGGGCCAGGTGATGCAGTTGTCGCCATCCACCACGCCAGCGGGGAGAAAATTGACGGTGATCGTCGCCTGGGCCGCCAGCAGTCCCTGTTGCTGCAAGGCCAGCTCCGGTGGCGGGGGGACTCGCAGGGTGGAGATGTAGGAGGGGTCGTGCCGCAGAATGACGCGCCACGCCGGAGCCATGGTTTCGCCCGCTTGGAGCCGGGAGACAGGGCGCGTGTCCGATGACGCGGTATCGTGGATTTCCTCGGCGGCGGCCGGGTTGCTCCAGGGTGAAAGCAACAGAGAAGCAATGACGATGCCAAAGGAAAGTTTGATGAGTTTCATGCGGATATCTCCTCTTCAGACAAACACCATCATCCGCGAACGGGCAATTGATCGGGTTTTTCCCTTTTGGATGCAAGTCCAGATTCTAGCCGTTAAAATTAGCACATTTTGGAGAAAGTCCGGCGAATTTCCGGACGTGCATCCAATCTCTTGTGGTGGGTCTGGTGAGCATAATTTTAACCAAGGGCGAAAATGAACGTGATTGACCTATTGAATTTACCGCCTTCCCCGGGCGCCTTGGATTTGTTGACGGTCACGAACGACCGCCTGTTGGCGCTCGGCTGGATGTTTCAGCCCAACCACACTTTCGGATCCATCGAGGCCTATCTCGATGGCAAACCCGTTGGCCCCGTCCAATCTGTCAGTCGGCCTGATGTCGAGAAGGTTTTTGAGTGGGCGAGGAATGCCAAACCCTTGTCGTTCGTGATCGAGTTGTCGCTTGAGGGGACCACTCCGACGCGTTTGGACCTGGTTGGTCGCATCGGGGAAGCACCCGCGGCACGGCTCAGTAGCCTCATTCCGTCGGAGGCGGATGCACAACTGCCACAGCCCCCGGACCCACTGCAAGAACGGGTCTCTGGCTTGCACGGCCTGCCTTTTCGGGTTCAGGGCCTCCAAATGTTCACTGACCTCGTGGATCAGATGACTCGGTTGGGAATTCCGGCAGCCGGGCGGATTCTGGACTGGGGCTGCGGATGCGGGCGCGTCACTCGCCACTTTGTGACACGCCTCCCAAAAACGAAGGTTCTGGGTTGCGATATCGACCGTCAGGCCATCGAGTGGTGTCGCCAGAACCTTGGAGCTGATTTCGTCCATGTCGCCCCCATGCCGCCGACACCCTTCAAGAATGCGGATGTGGACGTCATCATTGCCTGTTCAGTGCTTACTCACCTTACCGAGGCGGTGCAGGACAAGTGGTTGAGCGAAATGCGGCGGATTCTTGCCCCGGGAGGACATTTCCTCGCCTCGACGCATGGAAATTATGCATTCCAGTTTTCACATCGGGGGGGAGCGGTTCCCGGTGGTCTCGCCGGAATCCAGGACTCGCAACTCGACCCCGTGCTGGACGGTATTGCGCCGCCCGGATACTACCGCGGAGTGTTTCAGTCGCGAGACCACACCATCAAAGCCTGTTCGAAATATTTCCAGGTTCTGGATTACGTCGAACAAGGGCTCAACGGGCACCAGGATCTCATCATCCTGCGCCGTCCAAGGTAGCCACGGCCTCAGTGACCCTTGTCCCGCAATCCCCGCACTTCCGCCTCGCTCAAGCCAGTCTTTTCCGCCAGCAGCCGGTCGTCGGCGATCATGTCCAGCAAGCTCTGGGCGATTCGCAGTCGTTCTTCCAGCCGCCCTTCCTGGCGGCCCTCCTGGCGGCCCTCCTGGCGGCCTTCCTGCAAGCCCTCGGCGAACACCTCTTGATAAAAGCGAGTTTGTTTCAATTCCACATTGAAGATGTTCAACATTTTCCTGATCTCCTCCCGCGACAAGCGCGGCAGTTTGTATACCAGCAACGTTTCTACCCAATCCACCAGAGCCGGTCCAGTCGGACTCCCCGTCATCGCCGGTTCCGCCAGCAGAGCCTGGGCTTCGGCGACTACCACCGCTGGAGGCGCCAGAATCAATCCCAAAACCCGCGCGCCCCGCGTTGGATTCGGCTCTCGCAGCGCCTCTTCCAGATACACTCGTTTGACCCATGGGTTGACCAACAGTGTCTCGAACGCCGCTTCCACCGTTCCCTCCGCCGCCCGATTGGGAAACAGCGCCACCGCGCGCCACGCCCGGCGCGGCGGCCGCCGGTACAGATATAAGAACAGTTCCGAGAACCAGCGGGCATGAAAATCGGAGTCGGGCTGAAACTGCGTCTCGATGAACACCAGCGGCCAGTTTGGCTGCTCGTCGGGCGGGGCCAGTACGCCGTCCAGCCGGAACGCCGTTTGCTTGATCTCCTCGGCGCGCAGCGTATAGCCCGCCCACGCGGGATCCAGTCCCGCCAGCTCCAAAACCAGCTCCGGCCAGTCTTGAAATAGCCGGTAAAACAGACTGTCCGTTCGCATCCTGGTTGCTCCTCAGTCTAGCAGCGCCGCCTTCAACACTCCCGGCTCGACTTGCAACGGTACGACATCGACGCTGTCGAGCCGGGCGCAATAGTCCAGGTCCTCGCCACAGCCCAGCGCCGCCAGACCGCGCCCGTGGTGGGCATAACGCAGGAGTTGTGGCAGCCGGTTCCGCCACTGCTCGAACAGCGCCACGGCGGCGATGGATTCGTCGTCCCCCGCGCAGTCGCTGTCGCGTTCGACATTGAGCAGGTGGCCGATGGCTCCGGCGCAGATCGTATCCTCCAGCGAAAAGCCGCCGCGCCAGCCCGCCGCCACGATCCATACCGTGTGTGGCTGTTCTTGGAGCAAATAGCGCACCACCGCCGCGCGGTTGGTCAGCGAGGCCGTCATCAGGATCGGTACCCGTTGCACCCGCTCCAGGGCGCGGGTGCCGTTGGTGGTGCTCATGAACAAGCGCTTGCCGCCGACCCGCTCCGGCGTGCATTCCGCCGGCGAGTTGCCCAGGTCGAAATCCTCCAGCTTCTCGCCGCCACGCTCGCCGGCCAGCAACCGTCGCTCCGCCGGCCAGCGCTTGCTGACTCGGAACAATTCGTCAAGATCATCGAAGACCTGGATCGCCTCCGCGCCGGACTCAAGCGCCGTCGCCATGGTGGAGGTTGCGCGCAGCACATCGATAACGATGGCACAGGCCGGCATATCGAGCTGAAGTCCGCCCTTGCGAGCCTTCTTGTTCAAGTCGGGGACTTGATCGGGGGTGTGATAGACGAAGATTTCCATGGTGGTTTGACGCGGGCTGGTAGTTGGTTTTTGAGAGTCGGGTAGGTGAAGAAGATATCTGTCCTTGCTTTTGGTAAGGTTAAGCGACGTCCACGCAAAGCGCCATACGCGCCCGGTTGGCCTCGGACCAATCGCTTCAAAGTCGGACTCGATCCGTCATCCGGGGGTGTTCCTGGCGAAATTTGTTTAAAATCGAAATCAAGTTGTTCAAATCGAAACAGGTTCAACCCACGGAGTCCGCCATGTCCGCCTTAGCGCATGAAATCCTCTTGCTGGAAAATGGCGACCGCCTGACCCGCAAGGAGTTCGAGCAGCGGTATCGCGCCATGCCGCGACTTAGGAAGGCCGAACTGATCGAAGGAGTCGTTTTCATGCCCTCGCCCCTCCACTTTGAACAACATGCCAAGCCACACGCGCTGGTCATGGGTTGGCTGGCCGCCTATTGGGCTGCTACTCCAGGCATTGAACTGGCCGACAACGCCACCCTGCGGCTGGATGCCGACAACGAGTTTCAACCCGACGCTTTGCTGCGCCTGCCGGAACGGGCCGGCGGGGCCTCGCGTGTCAGCCGGGACGATTATCTGGAAGGCGCACCGGAACTGATCGTCGAGGTGGCTTCGACCAGCGCCTCCCACGACCTGCACGACAAACGAAAAGTCTATCGTCGCAACGGGGTGCGGGAGTATCTGGTGTGGCTGGTGCGCGAAAGGCGGCTGCTCTGGTTTGTCGTGGAGGACGACGAATATCAACCGCTCCAGCCCGGAGCGGATGGGTTGCTGCGCAGCCGGGTTTTTGCGGGCCTGGCGCTGAACAGCCGGGCTCTGCTCGATGGCGATCTGGCCCGGGTGCTGGCCGATCAGCAGCGTTGCCAGGGAGGTGAGGAACACCAGCGGTTTGTGGAAGCGTTGCGGCAAACCACCAGTGAGTAGCTGTTATTGCAACAATTGCTCGAACCGTCGCCTTTCCTCGGCGACCAGTTCCCGACCGGCGAAATCCCGCATGATCGACGCCAGCGGACCGTGGCGCAGCGCCAGCGCCCGGTCGGCTGCTCCCCGCGCCGCGATCCATTGACCGGTGGCCAGCAGGGTCGCGGCCTTCCGTTCCCACGCGGCGGCCTCGGCTTCAATCGCCAGCAACGGACTCAAATCCGCGCCGCAGCGGTGGCAGACCGCTTCGTCCTTGAAGCGGGCGCGACAGACGGGGCAGCGTTCCATCACGACTCCAGATAAAACAGAATGTCGGATAACTCGGCCATCGGCGCTTTTACGGCGGCCGAATCCGCGGCGGTCAGCGCGTCGTTGATCTTTTCGATCAGGTTGATGATGTCCTCGCGGTCGTCCTCGCTGGCGCGATCCAGCAGGCGTTCCGCCTTTTCCACCACCGCCCGCGCCTGAACCCGCAGCTGGTGCTCGGTCGGGGCCGCGCCCGGCACGGCGGTTTCGCCCTCGATGGTGTCGCCACCACCGAACAGGGCGTTCACCCGCGCCCGCGCCGTTTCCAGTTCCCCTTCCTGGAACCGGGTCAGCACGTTGTCGATGCGGATGGATTTTTCCAGGCCCGTCTTCTTCTCCCGCGCCGACACCTGCATGATGCCGTTCAGGTCCAGCGCGAATTGCAGAACGATGGGGTTGCCCGCCGGGGCCTTGCTCAGGTGTTCCACGGTGAACTGGCCGATCTCGATGTTATTGAGCGCATCCGGGTCCTCACCCTGATAGACGTGCACCACCACTTTTTCCTGATGGTCGTGCAGGGTGAAGAAAACTTCGCTTTTGGTGACCGGGATCGGCGTGTTCTTGTGGATGAGCGGCACGTAGGTGAACGGATACGGTATACCGTCCCGCTCGCTCAGGGCGCTGGTGCCGAAGGTGTAGGGGGTGATGTCCACCAGCACCGCCGAGACGGCCTCGCCGGCCAGCATCCCGGCCTGGATCGCCGCGCCGGTGGCGACGCACAAATCCGGGTTGACTTCGGCCCGCACCGTCAGCTCCAGGTCGTCTTCCAGTCGCTCGGTGATTACCGGGGTGCGGGTGGCGCCGCCAACCAGCAGCACTTCGTCGATGTCGGACACGGTGAGATTGGCCCCCTTCAAGGCAATGTGCACCGCCTCCAGCGTTTCGTCGATGTAGCCGGCGATCATGGCCTCGTAGTCGCTCCGCGCCAGCTCCAGGGACAGGTTGACCGGCGCGCCGGCTTTTTCCAGCAGGTATTCCTCCTCGATCCGGACGAAGGGTTGATCGGACAACGCGATCTTGGCGGTTTCCGCCGCCCGGGTGATGCGGGCCATGGCCCGGCGCGATCCAGTGGGATCGGTCCCCTGCTTTTTCAGGTGCTCGACGATGTGTTCGACGATCTTGGCGTCAAAGTCGTCGCCGCCCAGGTGGTTGTTGCCGTGACTGGCCAGCACCTCGACCACGTTGTCCTGGATGCCGACCACCGATACGTCGAAGGTGCCGCCGCCCAGATCGTAAACCAGCACTTTCTTATGGTCTTGGTGGTTGGCTTCGTAGGACAGCGCGGCGGCGGTCGGTTCGTTGATGATCCGCATCACTTCCAGCCCGGCGATTTCCCCCGCTTCGCGGGTGGCCTGGCGCTGGGCGTCGGAGAAATAGGCCGGCACGGTGATCACCGCTTTGTGGACCGGCTCCCCCAGATAGGTCTCGGCGACGGCTTTCAACCGCCGCAGGATGATGGCGGAGATTTCCTGGGGCAAGTACGTGGCCTCGCCCAGTTCGACCCGGTCGGCGCTGCCCATCCGTCGCTTGATGGACTTGATGGTGCGTTCCGGGTAAAGCACGTACTGGTTCTTGGCCGGTTCGCCGACCAGGATCGAACCGTCGTCGGCCAAACCGACGAACGAGGGCAGGATCGGGTGATCCGGCGTGATGTCGATGACGGTGACGCGGCCATGCTCCACCACCGCCACCTCGGAGTTGGTGGTGCCCAGGTCGATGCCAATGATTTTTTCAGCCATGAGGTTGCCTGTTCGTAAGGTCGGATATTGGGTGTCGGGCAATGGTCATGTTTCCGTCCGCCGCTCGTCGGTTTCCAGCGTCTGTGTTGCGGTGACCGGTTCCGGTCGGCGGTTGACCTTGACTTCGGCCAGCCGCAGCAACTTGCCCTGCCAGAGATAACCCTGGCGCAGTTCCTCGGTCACGATGCCGTTGCCGACATCGCCGCGTTGCTCGACCTCGGCGGCGCGCATGGTGTGCGGATCGAGCGGCTGGCCCAAGGCTGGCAGGGCGACGACCTCCTGGCTGTTGAGCAGTTGCTCCAGCCGGCGCAAGCTGATGTCCTGCCCCTGGACAAGAGCCTGCAACAGCGCCCGTTCTCGCCGCCCCAGCCCGAACAGGCGACTCAGCGCGGTGGGCCGATAGTTTCGCAGGATGCGCAGGCCGGCTTTCAGGCGGTCGTGCAGTTCCACCAGTTCCAGCAGCACCGGTTTGAGCGCCGCCCGCCGCTGTTCCGGCAACGCGGCGCGGGCGCGGTCCAACTCGTCGCCCAGTTGGGTTTGGCTGGCTTGGAGCGTTTCGAACACCGTCCGGAATTCATCGAATGCGGCTTTCACCTGCCGCGATTCCAACCGAACCTCGTTCTTCAGCGCCACCAGTTCGCCGAACAGCGAATACAGGTCGGTCTGGCGGGTTTCCTCGCCCGGTTCGGCGAGAGCGGTGTCCGGAAGCTCGTCCAGATAGGCGCGGAAGCGCTCCAGCAATTGTTCCTTGGCTTGGGTATTCATGGGGACGTTATTTCAGGCCGGTCAGACGTTGATTCAGCAGTTGTCGGATCTGGGTCTCGGCTGGGCGACGGCGCGAATCGCCCGGCCGGAGGGTGGTCGCCACCAATTCGGCCAAATCGGGTGTTTGCTGATGGAACAGCCGGTGGCGCAGTCGATCCCGGTGGGTTTTGATGGTTTCGTAGGCGGCGCGAATCGCCTGGAACCGGTCGGGGTCGCGCTCCGGCGGATGCTCGCGCACCCGTTGCAGATAGGCTCTCTTGATGGCGTCGTCGCCGGCGGTTTCGGCGACGCCCAACAGGTCGAAGGGATTGAGCATGATCAACTCCGGCGTTTGCCGCGGCCGCCCCGGCCGCCGGGAAGGGGGAGGGGGAGGTTGTCCGGCAGTTCGTCCAGCAGGTCCCCGATGTTCCCGCCAAGCAGCATCATTTTCATGATGGCCCGCTGCATCGCGGGTGGAAAGTCGTCGTCGGGCGGCAGATCGTCCAGGATTTGATCGAGCATCCGACCCCGCAGCGTCGGCGGCAGCCGCTCCAGCTCCTTGCGGATCTCTTCGATCTCGCGCCGCATCCTGGGAGGCATCGGTAGCGGCATCGGCAGCGACGCCGGGCCGCCGCCGGGCCGGAAGGGCAGGGAAAACGGACTTTGACTGAGAAACCGGGTGATCGAGGCGGCGGCGCGGTGATCCTTGGTGGCGTTGGCCAGCCCCAAGGCGCATTCCAGCCGGTCGTGATCGCGATCTTTCACCAAGAACAGCTTACCCTCGGCGCGGCCGTAAATCTGGTGGTAGACGAACAGCGGCCGCTCCGGTCGAATCTCCAGCGCCCGGCTGGCGGCGTATTCCAGCAGGCCGTGATGCGGCGCCTGGTGCAGGCTTTCGCAGATCAGCAGCAGGTCATCCTCGCTGGTCAGGGCCTTGATCGCGCGTTGCAGGGGTTTTTCCAGTTCTTCCAGGACCGAGCCGAGGTCTTTCACCGCTTCCTCGCGATAGGCGTTGAGCAGTTGCGCCAGAGCCAGCAGGTCGGCGCGGCTGGCGCTCAGCTTGCGTGGATCGCCCAGTTCGGCGTCACGCTGAAAGTCAGCCGGCTCCAGCTTCAGGCGCAGGGCTTCCACCGCCAGGCGGACCCAGGCCAGCAGCAGCGGGCCGCCGGCGAGGCGGACGCCTTCCCGCAGCCATTGGCGGCCACGGTCGCGCTGGCGCTGTTGCAGCGCCAGCAGGCCCCGGTTGATCTCGACGATGCCAGTGCGGGCGTTGTCCCGTTCCAACCGGCTGGCGCTGTCCAGTTCCTTTTCCGCCAGCGCGTACTTGTCGGCCCGCATCAGCTTGCGGGCGTGGGCCAAATGGGCGTTGATCAGGACGGTGCGGGCTTTGGTGTTGATCGGATCCAGTTCCAGCACCCGGGCGGCGAAACCGGCGGCTTTCTTGTGGGCCTTGCGGGCGGTGGCGGTTTTGACCGCCGCCAGCAGCACCAGCGGATCGTTGGGGAATCGCTTGACCGCTTCTTCGACCCACTGGTGATATTCCTTATCGTTGTCGGCGTTCTTGTGCAAAACCGCCAGTTGCAGATAGACGTCGCGGTCGTCGGGATCGAACCGCAGACTTTGCTCCAGGCAGTCGCGGAGCCGCGCGCCGTCGTCCCAACCATCGTCCCCCTTGTGTAACAGCTCGGCCATGTGGCGCAGGATGAGCGCCGCCATCAGCCGGTGATCCGGGTCGGTTTCGTGGCGCAGCAGATCGACGCACGCCTGCCAGTGACCCAGGGTACGGTCAAGGTCGTCGTCTTCCCGCTCCGCGCGCAGCGCTTTCAACTGCTGCGCCTCGAACGGCGGCAGCGGTCCGAACAGGTGGCCGTAGGGCCTCAGTCCCTGCGGGTAGGCCGGCAGCAGCGCCAGACAGGCGCGGCGAGCCTGCTCCCGGTCGAACAGCGCCAGGTTGGCGGTGACGAACTCGAACTTCGCCTTGTCGCTGGGATTGTCGCCCAGCCGCGCCCAGTCCTTGATCAGCTTGATCTGGCGCGCGTCCAGGCCGAGCAAGCCGCCGGCCAGTTCGCGCGAGACCGGAGCGAGCGCCAGCAGCGCCCGGCTCGGTTCGCGGGCGGCGCCGGCGCGAACCAGTTCGGCCAGGTCCTGGTAGGGGGAAGCCGGCGGGATGCGCTCGACCAGCGCCAGGGCGCCGTCCGGGTCGGTTTCCAGCTTGAGCAACGCCGCCAATGCCTGGCGCAAGTCGCGGTAAGGGGAGCGAATCGAAATGGCTTTCAGACGTTCGCGCACCGTGTCCTCGGCCTCGCCCTGGCCGTAGGCGCGCAGCGCGTCCTGAGCGGTGGTCAGATGGGCGCGCAATGGCGCGTTGGGAGGGATGGCCTGGAGCACCTCCCGTTGGCCGGCGAGGGCCAGCGCGGCCAACAGGGTTTCGAGTTCGCCGGCGTTGGCCAGGGCGGTGGCGTGATGGGTGTAGGCGCGCATCGCCTTGGCGTACTGGCCGGAACGCAGCAGCCAGTCCACGTACAGCTCGGGCTGGGGGGCTTGGTCGCAGAGGGTCGGGATGTTTTCCCAAAGGACGGCGGCTTCCCGGTGCATGGCTTTCTGGGCCAGTTGCCGGGCGCGCTCCAGATAGGCCGTGGCCAGGGATTCGCGCCAGCCGGCCTCGGCCTGCGGTTCGCGCTTGAGCAGCAGCTTGTAGACGTCGATGGCGTCCTTGTAGTCGTGGGCCGACAGCAGGGCGCCGCCGCGGGCAATCAGCTCCCGCGTGGGCAGATCGTCGAGGCGGGGGCGCGGCGGGGGAGTCGGTTTACGCATCCGTTGGATATCCTGCGCCAGCTTAGATCGTGGCGATGACCAAATCGGCCTGTTCGGCCAGCGTGCGCGCGTCGCTGAGCACCGCGCAGCGGCTCTGTTCCGGTTGCAGCCAGATCGTCGCCGCCCGCTGGAGATCGGCGAGCGTGACCTTCAGCACGCGCCGCCGGTAGGCGCGGCGCTGTTCCGGGGTGCGGTCGAACAGGGCGCCGAAAAAGGCGCTGATCGCCTCGCCGGCGGGCGAGCCGGGTTTGTCGATGGCGCCGATGACGCCGAGAACGGCTTCCTCCAGGGCGCGCGCCGGATGGTCGTGAGTGTGGAGCCAGTCCAGCGCCCGGTCGAAGTCGGCCAGGGTATCGGCCAGCCGGGGGTCGCGGTAGGAATAGAACCGGAACGCGCCGCTGTCGGGGTGGTAACCCGCGCCGCCGCCGTAGGCGCCGCCCTGTTCGCGGATGGCCCGGTGCAGGTAGCCGTTGCGCAGGAAATCGCCCAGCACGTGCAGGGCCGGCGCGTCGGGGTGATTCGGCGCGACGGTCGGATACGCCTTGGCGCAGAAATTCACCTGGGTGTTGATCGCAAAACCCTGTCGTGGCGGTTGGGCTTCCGGGGCGGTCAGCCCAAACGGTTCCGCCGCCGCCGCGGCGGGCTCGTTGTGCCAGCGGGCGGCCAGCGTCTCGGCGAGAGCGTCCTGTCGTTCGGCTTCGCTGACCACCAGCAGTTGTCGGGGCATGGATTGCAGCCGGTCGCGCAGGCGCTCCAGCCGGGCGGCGAAAGCGGCGAGTGTCTCGGCCTCGTCCAGCCCGTCGTCGAGCGCCTTGAGATGCCGCAACCCTTGCAGCCCGTCCCAGCGATGGTTCAGCGCCGCCACCGGGCTTAGCGTGGAACTGGCGGCGGCCAGCGCCAGCAGGTGGCCGTGGTCGGTGATCGCCTCCTCGCGGTGGGCGCGCATTTGGGCGACCAGTTCGCGCAGACGCGGCAGTTCGTCGAAGCGGGCGCGGGTCAGGGTTTCCCACAGCAGGTCGGACAAGGCGGCTTGATGGCGGGCCAGCGCCTTTCCGGCGACCACCAGAACTCCCCTGACCTGATGCACGTCGTCTACCCCGCCACGCACGTTGACGCGGGCGCTGAGGCCGCCGGTCACCGCCGCCTGGCGGGCCTGGGTCGTCCGGTAACCGCGCCCGGCGCTGCCGACCTCGGTCAAGCAGGCGCAGAACAGCGGCAGCACGTCCAGTTCGTCCGGTTCCAGCGCCGGCAGGTCGAGGATGGCTTGCAGGTAAACCATGCCGTTGGTGCCCTGGGCGTACCAGGTGGCGGGGAGGATTCCAACTGGACGGTCAACGCCCTGGGCGATTTTCAACTCCGGCGGCACGTCCGCCAATCCCACCCTGGGCAACAGTTCCGGATCGTCCTGGCGTTGCTGGCGTTCGGTCAGCGTCCGGGCCCGCGCGACGATGCGGGCCTGGTCGGCGTCGGTCAGCGTGGCCCGAATGGCGGCCAGCCGCTCGCGCTCGGCGGCGGCCTGCTTTCCCGCCAGCGCCGGATCGGGCGCCATGGTCAGCCGCACCCGGTGCGGATTGTCCAGCAACAGGCGCCGGGCCAGGTTCGGAATGAAATCCGCCGCCCGGCTTTCGACCCGCAATTGTTCGAGGAGGGGATCGCTGTCCAGCGCGGTGATCGGGTCGCCGCCGTGGATCGCCGGCGTCAGGGCTTCCATCAGCAGGCGCAATCCGTAGGGAAAACCGTCGCCGGTGATTTCCCGCTCGCTCAGCTCCATCTGATGCAGGGCGGCGTCCACGGCGTCTTGCGGCACGCCCTGGTCGGCGACTTGGCGCAGCACGTCCAGGATCGACGCCTCGACCGCCTCGGCCCGTTCGGGGTCGGAACCTTCCAGCCCGCAGACGAAGGTGGCCTCGCGGGTGGCGGTGTCGAAACCGCACAGCGGCGACGGGGCGGCGCCAAGCTTGGAGGTTTCCAGCGCGTGCCGCAGGGGCGAACTGCTGTTGTCGAGCAGCACGTCGCTCAACAGCCGCGCCCGCAGCGTCGCCAGCGGGTCGGTGATCGGCCCAAGCAGCCAGCCCAGCACGATATGGGTCTGATCGCGCGGGTCCTGGCCGCCGTCGGACGGATAGTGGGTAAGGTCCACGAGTGGCGCGGTGTAACGCCGTTCGGGAGGAATGGCCAGGTCCAGCTTCAGCGCCTGGAACCGGTGAAGGACCTGGGTTTCGAATCGCGCCTGATGCTCGGCGGCGGGAATGTCGCCGTAGGTCAGGAAGATGGCGTTCGAGGGATGGTAGTGGCGGGCGTGAAACGCTTTGAGCTGGGCGTAAGTCAGATTGGGAATGACCTCGGGATCGCCGCCGCTGTTGTGGTGATAGGTGGTGGTCGGGAACAGCCGGCGCTGCAACTCCTGAGCAAGCCGCTGGACCGGCGAACTGAGCGCCCCCTTCATCTCGTTGAACACCACGCCCTTGAACACCAGATCCGAAGCGGGATCGTCGGGCCTGGCGAATTCCAGCCGATGGCCTTCCTGGGCGAAGTCGCGCTCGTCCAGCAGCGGGAAGAACGCCGCGTCGAGATAAACATCCAGCAGATTGTTGAAGTCCTTCTTGTTCTGGCTGGCGAACGGGTAGGCGGTCCAGTCGCTGCTGGTGAAGGCGTTCATGAAGGTGTGGAGCGAGCGCCGGATCATCATGAAGAACGGATCGCGCACCGGGTAACGCTGGCTGCCGCACAGCGCGGTGTGTTCAAGGATATGGGCCACGCCGGTCGAATCCTGAGGAACGGTCAGGAACGCGACCAGAAAGGCATTGTGCGGGTCCTCGGCGGTCAGGTGCACGTGCCGCGCGCCGGTGACGCGATGGCGGTATTCCTGGAATTCCAGCCGCAGAGCCGGGATGGGGTGACGGCGCAGGGGTTCGAAGGCGGGATCGGTCATGGATTCGGTGCGGTCAATGGGGAAGGGAAGCTTGGTTTCGCAGATACCAGTCCACGGTTTTGACGATGCCGGTGTCGAAGGTTTCCAGCGGACGCCAGCCAAGTTCCTCATCCATCTTGCTCGCGTCGATGGCGTAGCGCCAGTCGTGACCGGGCCGGTCGGTGACGAAGCGGATCAGCCGCTCATGCGGGGCGTGTTCCGGGCGACGTTCGTCCAGCAGCGCGCAGATCCGTTTGACGATGGCGAGATTCGCCCATTCGTTGCGGCCGCCGATGTTATAGGTTTCGCCCAGCTTGCCGCCCCGGATCACCGCGTCGATGCCCCGGCAATGATCCTCGACGTACAACCAGTCCCGGATGTTGCTGCCGTCGCCATAGACCGGGATGGGTTCTTGCCGCAGGCAGGAGCGGATGACGGTGGGGATGAATTTTTCGCCATGCTGGAACGGGCCGTAATTGTTGGAGCAGTTGGTGGTGACCACCGGCAGGCCGTAGGTATGGAAATAGGCTCGTGCCAGATGATCGGAACCGGCCTTGGAGGCCGAATAGGGCGAGTTGGGCGCGTAGGGCGTGGTTTCAGTGAAGGGCGGATCGTCACGCTCCAGTGTGCCGTAGACCTCGTCGGTTGAAATATGGTGAAACCGGCACTGTTCCGCCGTTTTTCCGTTCGCCCAGGCGGCGCGGGCGGTTTCCAGCAGAGTGAACGTTCCGACCAGATTGGTTTGCACGAAGGCCGCCGGGCCCGCGATGGAACGGTCCACATGGCTTTCGGCGGCGAAGTGGACGATGGTATCGATGAGGTGTTCGCGCAGCAACCGATCCACCAGCGGTCGATTACAGATGTCGCCCTCAATAAAGGTATGCCGGGCCGGGTCGGGGAGATCGCGCAGATTGTCCGGCGAGCCGGCATAGGTCAGCAGGTCGAGATTGATAATGTGGATATCGGAGTCGGTCGCCAGCAGGTGGCGGACGAAATTGCAGCCGATGAAGCCGGCGCCGCCGGTCACCAGCACGTTGCGGGGACGATGTTCCATGATAGTCTTGGCTTAGTCGGGATCGGTGTCGAATTCGGCGATCACGGGCGCGTGATCGGATGGGCGTTCCAGCCCGCGCGGGGCTTTGTCCACCCGACAGGCGGCGCAGACCGCCGCCAGCGCCGGGCTGACGAGAATGTGATCGATGCGTAGTCCAAGATTGCGGCGGAACGCGGCGGCGCGGTAATCCCACCAACTGAAGACCCGGTCCGCTTGCGAAAACAGGCGAAAAGCGTCCTTCAGCCCCAACTCCAGCAGCCGCCGGAACGCGGCCCGCTCCGCATCGCTGCATAGTACTTGGCCGGCCCAGGCGGCGGGATCGTGCACGTCGCGGTCTTCCGGCGCGATATTGAAGTCGCCCAGCGCCACCAGTCGATGGTGTCGGGCCAGTTCGACCGGCAGCCATTCCGCCAGTTTGGCCAGCCAGGCGAGCTTGTAGGCGTATTTGTCGGAGCCGACCGCCTGACCGTTGGGAACGTAAAGATCGAGGATCCGGACAGCGCCGATGGTCGCGCCCAGCACCCGCCGTTGCGGATCGTCCAGGCCCGGCAGGTTGGTGACCAGGTCGCTGGCGGGCAGGCGGCTGAGAATCGCCACGCCGTTGTAGGTTTTCTGGCCGGAAAATACCGCTTGATAGCCGGCCTCGGCGAGGTCCAGCGTCGGGAAGTCGGGGTCGGTGAGTTTGGTTTCCTGCAGGGCGAGGATGTCCGGTTGCCGATCGCGCAGCCAATCCAACACTTGCGGCAGGCGCACGTTCAGGGAATTCACGTTCCAGGTGGCGATTTTCAGCATCGGCGGCGTTTCGATTCCTTGGGAACGGGCGTTTTCGCTATTTCGTTGTTTCGGCCAAATTTAGGTTTTCTGATTTTTTTGAAAGAACCAATGATAATCTTCACGGAAAGGATAGGGAAATCCATCGGGCGAAAATCTTGGCGGCGTGAATGTAAGCCACGTCCGCTCGTTCGCCCCCCGCGGCGCGGAAACCCAAGTCTATACTGACCAGCGCGCGTTCCATCCCCCTTGCTGGTCAGGTGGCGCCTGGCGTCGAAGTCACTCGACTGCCCCGGCGAGCTCGACCTGCGCGTTGCCGTTCCGACGGTTTCCAAAAGCGGGGCAAGATGCAAGTTGGACTATACACTCCAAAAAATCATGGGTGATCAAGTGATCGATATGCTGCGTTTCGCGCGCGACCTGAAGATCCGCGGGAAGCTGCTGGCGGTGGTTTTGCCGCTCGTGCTGCTGCCTGTCCTCAGTATAGGCATGATCGTTGGCTATGTGTCGGAGCAGCAGGCGTATCTGGGCATTACCCAGGCTACCCGGGCCGATCTTGAGCATATGACCCAATTCACGCTGGATCTCCTGAACGCCCACTATCGGCAGTTCGAGGTTTACAAGGAGGACAAGCGGCGCACCGTCTACAAGGATTTGGCGACCCTGGTCCAGTTCGCCTACAACCTGGTCGCGGTTCAGCACGAACAGTCCGTCAATGGCCAGCGCACCCTGGACGAAGCCCAGCAGGAAGCCAGAAAAGCGTTCAAGAACATTAGCGTGGGTGAGACGGGCTATCTCTACGCCATGACCTCGAAGGGGGATTTGACCATCCATGTCGCTCAGGAGGGCAGGAACATCCTTGACGCTCAGGACGAGAAAGGTCGCCACTTCATCCAGGAGATGTGCGAGAAGGCGGTCGCCGCGAAACCCGGCGAGGTGCTTTACATCGTTTATCCCTGGCGCAATGAGATTTTGGGAGAAACCCGCGCTCGCAACAAGGTCGCGGCTTACATCTACTTCCAACCCTGGGATTGGATCATCGCGGCTGGCGGCTATCTGGAGGAGACCTACGAGGACGTGACGTTCGAGAAACAGGCTTTTGCGGAACTCAAGCGGAACATCCTGGATAAATCGGTCGGCGCGACCGGCTATATCTACGCCATGACCGCGCGCGGCGAACTGACCATCCATCCGTTTCGGGAAGGGCAAAATGTCTACGATGAAAAGGACCAGGACGACCGTTACTTCATCCGCGAGATGATCGAACGCAAGAACGGCTGGATCCGTTATCTCTGGCGCAACGAGACCGACTCGGTTTCCCGCATGAAAATCGTTCGCTATCAATATTTCGCGCCCTGGAACTGGATCGTCGCCGTGGGCTCTTACGAAAACGAGTTTTACCAACCGGCCAACGAGATCGAGAGACGCATCTGGTCTAGCATGGGTCTGCTGACTTTCGTGGTGGGTTTGGGCGCGGTTCTATTGGTGTTCGTCGCGTCCAAGTTTCTGACCGATCCGATTGAACGCCTGATCGCGGGAGTGCGCGAAGTCAAGCGGGGCCGGCTGGACACCCAGCTCGCCGTCACCACCAGCGACGAACTGGGCGAACTGGCTTCGGAATTCAATCGGATGGCGGAGATGTTGCGCAGAAACAAGGAATTGGAGGCCAGCTTGGCTCAGCAGAACAAAATGGCTTCCCTCGGCGTCCTTTCGTCGGAGGTGGCCCATGAGATCAACAATCCCCTGGGCGTCATCCTGGGCTACGCCGCTCACCTGGAAAACAAGATGAATCCCGATGACGCCGGCTTCAAATACATCCAGGAGATCAAGCGCGAAAGCAAGCGCTGCAAGAATATCGTGCAGGATTTGCTGAGTTATGCCCGGGTGCCGAAGCCCACGCCGGAGGACACCGACATCAACGCCTTGATCGAGCAGATCGTCGATTTCGCGGCGCACCATACCGACATGGACGCGGTCAAGATCGTCACGGCTTTCGACACCGGCTTGCCTCGGGTTTGGGTGGATGGCGACCAGATCCGTCAGGTCGCCATGAACCTGATGCTCAATGCCGGCGCCGCCATGTCCGGGGGCGGCCGCCTGGTGGTGGGAACCGCCCTGGACCAAGATGGCTGGGTGAAGGTCACTTTCCAGGATTCCGGCGCCGGCATTGCGCCGGAAAACCTGGAGAAGATTTTCGAGCCGTTCTTCACCACCAAGGCGCGGGGAACCGGTTTGGGTCTGGCGATCACCAGGACCATCGTGGAACAACACGGCGGCAGGATCGACGTCGCCAGCGAGGTGGGACGGGGAACGTTGGTGACCGTGAGCCTGCCGGTCAACCGGGGGCGGGCGTGATGGCGGGCGGGCGGAAGCGGATTCTGGTCATCGACAACGACGAGGCCGTGTGCCGGATGGTGGAAGCCATTCTCACCGATCGGGACTATGCCGTCTCGGCGCATACCCGCTCGCTCGACGCCATGGCCGGTTTCGCGCCCGGCAAGCACGACCTGGTGATCACGGACATCAAGATGCCGATCATGAATGGGCTCGATGTCTTGCAGAAGGTCAAGCAGCAGGATCCCGCGGTGCCCGTCATCATGATCACGGCGCACGCCACGGTCGATCTGTCGATTCAAGCCTTGCGCCAGGGGGCCTACGACTTCCTGACCAAGCCGTTCGAACCGGAGGAGCTGCTGTCGCGGATTGGCAATGCCCTGCGTCAGACCGAGCTGATCAAGGAAAATCGCGAACTCAAGGAAGAACTGGCGGCCTGGCAAGGCTCCATCGTGGGCAACTCGCCGCATCTGCTCAGCTTGCTCGAAACGGCGCGAAAAGTGGCGATTCGCGATATTCCGGTGCTGATCAGCGGGGAATCGGGCACCGGCAAGGAGCTGGTGGCGCGCGCGATTCGCCACTATTCCCGGCGCCGGGAAGGCAAGTTCGTCGCCATCAATTGCGGCGCCATCCCCGAGACGCTGCTCGAAAGCGAATTGTTCGGTCATCGCAAGGGGGCCTTCACCGGCGCCGACCGCGATCATAAGGGACTGATCGAAACCGCCGACGGCGGCACCCTTTTTCTCGACGAGGTGGGCACATTGCCGCCGAACGTGCAGAAAACCCTGTTGCGTTTCCTGCAGGAGCAGGAGTTCTACCGAGTGGGGGATACCACCCCGATCAAAGTCGACGTGCGCGTGCTGTCCGCCACCAATCTCGATTTGCAGGTCGCCGTGCAAAGCGGCGCCTTCCGCGAGGATTTGTACTATCGTCTCAATGTAGTCCATCTCCGGCTCCCGCCATTGCGAGAGCGCCGCTCCGATATCCCTTTGCTGGTAGCCCATTTCGTCAAGGAGCAGAACAAGCGTTTCGGCACGCACGTGAAAGGATTCGACCGCCAGGCAATCGAGGCCATGATCAAATACGACTGGCCGGGCAACATCCGCCAGCTCGGCAACGTCGTGCAGGCCGCCATGGCCATCGACAGCAGCGATTACATCGGGCTCGATGTTCTGGCCCAACTCATTGAACTACCTCGCAACGGCGCCGCGTTGGCTGGAGATCTCGGTCAGCTCGACTACACGGCGGCGTTGGTACGCTTCGAGACCGAGTACCTGAATCGCCTGCTCCAGGCCAGCGCTGGCAATATCGAAGAGGTGGCTCATCAAGCCGGCATGAACGTGGCCACGGTTTACCGCAAGATCAAGAAATACGGACTGCGGTAGGCGAAGGGTAATCATTCAGTCTCCTCTCCCTCATTCATGGGGGAGAGGGCAAGCCTTTGAAATCCCTGCCCTCACCCACAACCCCTTTCCCGCAGGTGGGCGAGGGGAGTGAACGGTTACGGCGGAGGAAGCCGCGTGGATGAACGATGCGTCGGCCGCAATGGCCGACCGACACGGAAGGTTTTTGGCGTTCCCGCGAATGGCCTCGCGCAAGGCCGCGAAAAATCCCCAATACCTCCGATCCGATAGTTAACTTGTTGAAGATGGACAATTATTAGTCACTTCCCGCCTGTCTTGGCGCGGCCTTGCGTTCGCAAAACGATGGATCGATTCGCAAAACCGCAAATTCGTGCTTTGGACGCATTCACTCCCTGTTTTTCCAACCCATTAAAAAACCAATATATTTTATCCGACGCGCCCAGTCGAAACCGTTGGCACGCGGGTTGCTCCCATTCAAGCGCAACCCAACAACAGGGAATGGAGCGAACATGAATTGCCAGCAGGTTTGTCCCTTCTATGGGCAGGGCATGGAACCCTGTGACGTGGGGGCTGGCTATATTTCGCCCTATCACGTGGAAGTTATCGTCCGGCACTGCACCTCGCGCTACGAGGACTGCGCCAGATACCGGGAATTGAGCAAGAGCCACCTTGGCAGTGGTGGAGAGGAGTCCGCCCAACTTCCCCCAGCGATGGATCAGTTGGTTTATATGCCCAGCGGCGGCTTGGTGTTTCCGTTGCAATTCGACCAGGGGGTCGTGACGATCTTGAATCATGAGATACGCACGCCACTGACCAGCATTCTCTCGTTTACCGAGATTTTGCTGAGCTGTCCAATCGAGGATCGCGACGCCCAGCGGCATTTTCTGCGGATCGTTCACGACGAGACGCTACGTTTGACCCGGGCCATAGACCGACTTTTTGGGAGAGTGGATTCCAGCACCCCGGCGCGCGTTTCGGCGAAGCCGGGGACCGATGGTCACCGCAAGTCTAATCTAACCACTTCAGTTGAAACGAGCACACCGTAAGGAAGGAAATCAAATCATGGCAAAGTCAACCAATCATAAAGGCTGGACCGTTGTATTGGCGGGAACCGGCATCAATCTGGCGCTGGGCGTTCTGTATACGTGGAGCATTTTCAAGGGCGCGATCGGCGAATCGATCAAGAAGGGCGGAGAGGGAGCTTTCCAGTGGAGTTTGGCCTCCATCAACGACCCCTATGCGGTTTGTTGTTTGATGTTCGCTTTTTCGATGATTTTGGCTGGCAAATGTCAGGATCGCGTGGGGCCGCGTTTCACCGCCATGATCGGCGGCTTGCTGGTCGGCGCCGGGTTCTTCGTGCTGTCGATGACCACCAACTACTGGATGTGGGTGCTGGGATTTGGCGTTCTGGTCGGAATGGGATTGGGGTTTGGTTATTCCTCCGCCACGCCGCCGGCCTTGAAATGGTTCCCGCCGGCCAAGACGGGCCTGATTGCCGGTATCGTGGTGTCGGGGTTCGGTCTGGCCCCCGTGTATATCGCGCCGCTGGCCACCTATTTGATGAAAACGAGCGGTTTGCAGTGGACCATGCTGTTCTTCGCGGTGGCGTTCGCGCTCGTCGTCGGGTTGCTCTCCCTGTTGCTCTCCAATCCTCCGGCCGGCTATTTGTTCGGGGGCGCCCCGGCCAAGGCTCAGGCCGCCAAGACCGCTCCGGCGGCCAAGGCCAAGGATTTTACCCCTTCGCAAATGATGAAAACCGGCACCTTCTATCTGCTGTGGACGGTCTTCTTCATCGGCGCCGGCGCCGGCCTGATGGTGATCGGCAGCATCGCCGGCATGGCCAAGCAGAGCATGGGTGAGCTGGCGTTCCTGGCGGTGGTCATCCTGGCCGTGGGCAATGCGTCGGGCCGCATCATCGCCGGTTCGCTGTCGGATCGCATCGGCCGCACCCTGACCCTGTCGCTGATGCTGGGGTTCCAGGCGGTGCTGATGTTCATGGCGATTCCAGTGGTCACCGCCGAGCATTCCAGCGCCCTGCTGATCGTCTTGATCGCCACCTTCATCGGGTTCAACTACGGAACCAATCTGGCTCTGTTCCCCGCCATCACCAAGGACTACTGGGGCCTGAAGAATTTCGGCGCCAACTATGGCATGCTGATGACGGCGTGGGGTCTTGGCGGGTTCGTGCTGGGCCGCGCCTCCGAGATGATGCAGGCCGCGACCGGTGGTTTTGCCCTGTCGTTCGGCGTCGCCGGTATCCTGCTGGCCGTGGCCACGGTGATCATGATGCTCAACGATCTGTTCCAGGGCATGGTGCGGGCGAAGGTCAAGGAAGAGTTGGCGCGGCGCGACGAGGAAGCCGCTCAAGCCGCCGTCCTGCAACCGGCGCTGGAGCAGGCTGCCTGACCCGCCCGATCACCGCTTACCCTTGATCCATGCAAGGCCCCGCTCGCGGGGCCTTTGCGTTGCCCGGGATTTTGATCCACATGCGCGTCCCCCGACTCTATCTCCCCACGCCGCTGACGGTCGGCGCGACCGTGGCGCTGGATGAGAGCGCCTTCAACCATGCCGTGAAGGTATTGCGGCTCAAGCCCGGCGCGGCGTTGATCCTGTTCGACGGCGCGGGCAGTGCGTTCGGGGCGACGCTGGTGGGCGCGGGCAAGCGGGATGCCTGGGCGCGGGTGAACGAAGTCTTGTCCGGCGCCGCGGAGTCGCCGCTGCGGGTGGTGCTGGCGCAGGGCGTCGCGCGGGGCGACAAGATGGACTACATCCTGCAAAAGGCCGTCGAATTGGGTGTCGCCGCCATTCAGCCGCTTTTCACCGAGCGCGGCGGCGTCGCGCTGGCTGGCGAGCGATGGGCGCGGAAAGTCCGGCACTGGCGTGGAATCGTCGTTGGCGCTTGCGAGCAGTGCGGTCGCGACCGGTTGCCGGAAGTGCGGGAGCCGTTGCCGTTGGCGGAATGGTTGGGACAACTCCGCGAACCCGGCCTGCTCTTGCTGCTCGATCCGCTGGCGGAACGGAGCTTGCGCGGGCTGGAGCGGTCGGGGGGAGCGGTGACGCTGTTGATCGGCGCGGAAGGCGGGTTGAGCCCGGCGGAAATCGCCCAGTCGCGCGCGGCCGGATTCGTCGGCGTTCGGCTGGGGCCGCGGGTGCTGCGGACCGAAACCGCCGGGGTCGCGGCGCTGGCGGCGGTCCAGGCCCTGTGGGGGGACTGGGATTGAGGCCGCTCGTGGTTCGGAAATTCCACGCCGCGCCTTGGAGCTGGAGCGGCCGTTACGGTGGGAGGGGGATGAGGCTGCCGGTGGGAGGTTGGGCCGAAAAAGCGGCCGGTCGGCCATGGCGGCTGGTCTTGAACTCGCGCCGCGCCTCGGCGATCGCCGCCAGCCGATGCCGATACAGCGCCTCGGCCAGCGCCAGCCCGGTCAAACCCTGTTCCACCAGTGGCCGCGCCTGGACACGCGCCGCCGCCTGGTGCATCCGGCGCATGAAATCCGCCTGCGCGTAATCGCGATTTTCCAGTCCCAAGCGGCCCCGGGCGTCGGCCTCGCAAGCGACCAGGAACTGTTCGAACCGTTGTGGCTTGCGGAGGGCGTCCAGACCGTGCAGGGTATTGAGCAGGGTCTTGGGGCGCAGTTCCAGCGACCGGTGGCAATGGGTATGGTAGCGGGCGGTCAACACGCCCAGTTCGCGGTACATGTTGGGAACGCGCAGGCGCTGGCAGAGCGCGCGCGCCAAATCCGGGCCGCGCTGTTCGTGGCCGAGATGGCGAGGCCATTCCCCAGGTGGCGTGACGCCCTTGCCGAGGTCGTGAGCCAGCACCGCGAAGCGGGTGACCGGATCGGCGTTCATGCGCGCGGCCTGGTCCAGCGCCAGCAGGATGTGCGCGCCGGTGTCGACTTCGGGATGGTGGGCGGGCGATTGCGGCACCCCGAACAGCCGGTCCAGTTCCGGGAAAATCCGCGCCAGCGCGCCGCACTCGCGCAGGGTGGCGACGAACCGGCTCGGACGCGGTTCTCCAAGGGCGCGCGCGGTTTCCATCCAGACCCGTTCCGGGGTCAGATGATCCATTTCGCCGCTGGCGACCATGGTTTGCAGGAGGGCCAGCGTCTCCGGCGCGACCCGAAAGCCCAGCGGCGCGTAGCGGGCGCTGAAGCGGGCCAGCCGTAGCACTCGAACCGGATCCTCGGCGAAAGCGGGTGAAACATGGCGCAGCCAGCGGTCTTCAAGGTCGCGGCGACCGTGGCAGGGGTCGATCAGCCGGCCATGGACATCGCGCGCCATGGCGTTGATGGTGAGATCGCGGCGCAGCAGATCGTCTTCCAGCGTCACGTTCGGCGCGGCGTGGACACTGAAGCCGTGGTAGCCTGGCCCGGTCTTGCGTTCGGTGCGGGCCAGGGCGTATTCCTCGCGGGTATCCGGGTGCAGGAAGACCGGGAAGTCCTTGCCGACCGGGCGGAAGCCGCGCGCCAGCAAGTCGTCGGGCGTCGCGCCGACCACGACCCAGTCGCGCTCGTTGACCGGGCGGCCCAGCAACCCATCGCGCACCGCGCCGCCGACCAGATAGATTTCCATGGTGGATATGCTCGTTCGATGATGTTTCGCGGTCGCGCGCCGCGGTTCGATAAACCATAGCCGTTTTGTTGACGATGCGACGAATTATTTGGACAACGTTAACGGCCCTCCCGCTTGGGTTGACCGTAACCGGTTGCGCCGATCTGGCCTATTACCGGCAGGCGGCGGCGGGGCAGTGGGAGTTGTGGCGGGCTTGCCGACCGGTGGCGGAAGTGCTGACCGATCCCGCCACGCCGTCCGAGCTGCGGCTGCGGCTGGAAATCGCCCAGACGTTGCGCATCTTCGCCAGCGCCGAACTGGCCTTGCCCGACAACGCCAGCTACCGCGCTTACGCGGACCTTGGGCGATCCTGGGTGGTGAAGAACGTGTTCGCCGCGCCCGCGCTGAGCCTGGAGCCGCGCCAGTGGTGTTTTTGGATCGCCGGCTGCCTGAGCTATCGCGGCTATTTCGACCCCGAGGCCGCGCAGCGTCTGGCCGATGAACTGCGGGCCGATGGCGATGATGTTTACGTCGCCGACATTTCCGCCTATTCGACCCTGGGCTGGTTTGACGATCCTCTGCTGAACACGTTCATTGGTTGGTCGACCGGGCGGCTGGCGGAGCTGCTGTTCCACGAACTGGCGCATCAGCGGCTGTATATCGCCGGCGATACCGCCTTCAACGAAGCGTTTGCCACCGCCGTGGGGCGGCTGGGCGCGGAGCGGTGGCTGGCGCGGCGGGGTGGGGCGCGCGAGCGGGAGGACTACGCGACGGATTACCAGCGGCGGCGGGAGTTTCTGCAACTGGTGGCAAGCGCCCGCGAGCGGCTGGCGACGCTTTACGCTTCTTCCCGGAGCGAGGCCGAAAAACGGATCGGCAAGCAGGAAATCCTGACGGAGTTGCGCGACCGCTACCAGGTCTTGAAACGGAAGTGGGGCGGCTACGCCGGCTACGACCGCTGGTTCGACCGGGATTTGAACAACGCCAAGCTGGCCGGCATCAGTACCTACTACCGGCTGGTCCCGGCCTTCGAGGCTTTGTACGAACGGGAAGGGCGCGATTTCGCGGCGTTTTATCGGGCGGCGGAGGCCATCGGCCGGTTAGCGCCCGCCGAGCGGGAGGCGCAATTGCGGGAATTGTCCAAGCCGGACCAGCCCGCTATGCTGACGCATGATCTTGCGCCAGGAGCCGAAAGCCCGTGATCGCAACCCTTCCTCTGCTCGAAGTCCGCGACCTGTCCGTTTCCTTTGGAGCGGCCCCGGCGGTAAAACACGTCTCGTTCACGCTCGATCGCGGCGAGACGCTGGCGTTGGTGGGGGAGAGCGGCTCCGGCAAGTCGGTGTCGGCGCTCTCGATCCTGCAATTGTTGCCTTATCCCCACGCCCGCCATCCGGGCGGCGGCATCCGCTTGCGCGGCGAGGAACTGCTGGGCGCGGCGCCGGCCCGGCTGCGCGAGGTGCGCGGCAACCAGATCGCCATGGTGTTTCAGGAGCCGATGACTTCGCTCAATCCCCTGCATTCCATCGAAAAGCAGATCGGCGAGACCTTGGCGCTGCACAAGGGGTTGAGCGGCGCGCGGTTGCGGACGCGCATTCGGGATCTGCTGGAGTTGGTCGGTCTGCCCGACGCCGCGCATCGTCTGAATGCGTTGCCCCACGAGTTGTCCGGCGGCCAGCGGCAACGGGTGATGATCGCCATGGCGCTGGCCAACGAACCCGACATTCTCATCGCCGACGAACCGACCACCGCCCTCGATGTCACCATCCAGGCCCAGATTCTGAAACTGTTGAAGGAGTTGCAATCGCGGTTCGGGATGGCGATCCTGTTCATCACCCACGATCTGAGCATCGTGCGCAAGATGGCGGATCGGGTGTGCGTGATGCGGGCCGGCGAAGTGGTGGAGACGGGCGCGGTCGCCGATCTCTTCGCCAACCCGCAACATCCCTATACTCGCCAGTTGTTGGCCGCCGAACCCAGGGGTGAGCCGCCCGCCGAGATTGCCGATGCCCCGGAGGTGATGGGCAGCGAAGGACTGAAGGTCTGGTTCCCGCTCAAGCGCGGCGGGTGGCGGCGCGTGGCCGACCACGTCAAGGCGGTGGACGGGATCAACATGAGCATCCGCGAAGGGCAGACCCTGGGGGTGGTGGGGGAGAGCGGTTCCGGCAAGACCACGCTGGGGCTGGCGCTGTTGCGGCTGTTGGCCAGCGAAGGCGCGATTCGGTTCGAGGGTCGGCGGATCGACGGAATGGGAAGCGGCGCGCTGCGCCCCTTGCGCAAAGCCATGCAGATCGTGTTTCAGGATCCGTTCGGTTCGCTCAGTCCCCGGTTGTCGGTGGGCGAGATCGTCGAGGAGGGCTTGCTGGTGCATGGCCTGGCCGGTGACCGCGCCGCCCGCCGCGCCCACGTGGGTCGGGCGCTAGAGGAAGTGGGACTGGACCCGGCGACCCAGGACCGTTACCCGCACGAATTTTCCGGCGGCCAGCGCCAGCGCATCGCCATCGCCCGCGCCCTGGCCTTGCAGCCGCGCCTGCTGATTCTGGACGAGCCGACCAGCGCGCTGGACGTGTCGGTGCAGGCGCAGATCGTGGATTTGCTGCGAGAGTTGCAGCGCCGTCACCGGCTGGCCTATGTGTTCATCAGCCACGATCTGCGGGTGGTGCGCGCCCTGGCCAATCATTTGCTTGTGATGAAGAACGGCCGGGTGGTGGAGGCGGGTCTGGCGCGGCAGGTGTTCGCCGCGCCCCAGCATCCGTATACCCGCATGCTCCTGGCGGCGGCGTTGAATCTGGAGACGGCGAACAACGGCGTGGTGTCGGGTTGATGCCAGTTTTGCCAGTGTCCACTTGCTTTGTATAACCAACCATCGATGAAGGAGATACCTTGGCCAAGCCCAACTATCCGTACGAGAAGCGCCAGAAAGACCTCGCCAAGAAAAAGAAGCAGGAAGAGAAACAGCAAGAGAAGCGCCAGCGCAAGTTGGACAAGAGCGGCGTTCCGCCGACAGAGGCGCCGAACCCGTCCTCGTAGCCGGGAGCGTGAAATTTCTGGCATAAAGAAAGCCGGCGCGCCGGCTTTCTTTATGCCTTTTCTCCGAAAAACGCGGCCCTTGCGGGCCGCGTTTTCAGCCAGGGCTTAGGCTGCAACCACCTTCCACACTTCGGGCGCCTTTTCGACCCGCTGGCCGAATGCCTGACGCTGCGCTTCAAGTTCCGGCGGCAGCTTTTGGCCAAACTTGTCGAAGAAGCCCTTGATCTCCTCGACTTCGCTGGCCGCCTCGGCGCGGCTGATGTTGGTGATGGCCTCGAATTGCTCCTTGGTGAAATCCAAGCCCTGGAAATCCATGTCCTCGTAGCGCGGCATATAGCCGAACGGGCTTTCCGCCGCGCCGACATGGCCGTTGACCCGCTCCACGATCCACTCCAGAACGCGCATGTTCTGGCCATAGCCCGGCCAGGCAAACTTGCCGTTGGCGTCCTTGCGGAACCAGTTGGTGCGGAAGATCTTGGGCAGCTTGAGGCCGGCCTTCTTGCCCATGTTGATCCAGTGGCCCCAATACGAGGCCATGTTGTAGCCGCAGAACGGCAGCATGGCGAACGGGTCGCGGCGGATGCCGGTCACGCCAATGGCCGCCGCGGTGGCTTCCGAGCCCATGGTGGCCGCCATGAACACGCCGTGGTTCCAGTCGTAGGACTGGTAGACCAGCGGGAAGGTCTTGGACAGACGACCGCCGAAGATGAAGGCCGAGATCGGTACGCCGGCGGGGTCTTCCCAGGCCGGGTCGATGGTCGGACATTGCGACGCGGGAGCGGTGAAGCGCGAATTGGCGTGCGCGCCCAGCCGGCCGCTGTCCGGCGTCCAGTCGTTGCCCTGCCAGTCGATGCCGTGAGCCGGGGGCGCCACGCCCATGCCTTCCCACCACACGTCGCCGTCGTCGGTCAGCACGACGTTGGTGAAGATGCAATTGGCCTTGACCGATTCCATCGCCATGGGGTTGGAGTCGTAGGAGGTGCCGGGGGCGACGCCGAAGAAGCCGGCTTCCGGATTGATGGCGCGCAGCGTGCCGTCCGGCGCCGGCTTGATCCAGGCGATGTCGTCGCCGACGGTCAGCGCCTTCCAGTTACCGAAGCCCTTGGGCGGCACGATCATGGCCAGGTTGGTCTTGCCGCAGGCGCTGGGGAAGGCGGCCGCGACGTAGGTCTTGTCACCCTTGGGCGATTCGAGGCCCAGGATCAGCATGTGCTCGGCCAGCCAGCCCTGGTCGCGCGCCATCACCGAGGCGATGCGCAAGGCCAGGCACTTCTTGCCCAGCAGGGCGTTGCCGCCGTAGCCCGATCCGTAGGACCAGATCTCACGGGTTTCGGGATAATGCACGATGGCCTTGCGGCTGATGTCCGGTTCGCACGGCCAGGGCACGTCCTTCTGGCCGGGGGTCAGCGGGGCACCGACCGAATGCACGCAAGGAATGAAGAAGCCGTCGCTGCCCAGCGCGTCGAGTACCTTCTGGCCCATACGGGTCATGATCCGCATGTTGACCACCACATAGGGCGAGTCGGTGATCTCGATGCCGATCTGGGCGATCGGGCTGCCGATCGGCCCCATGCTGAAGGGAATGATGTACATGGTGCGGCCGCGCATGCAGCCGGTGAACTGCTCCTTGAGCTGCGCGCGCATTTCGGCCGGCGGCGCCCAGTTGTTGGTCGGGCCGGCGTCGTCCTTCGACTCGGAGCAGATGAAGGTGCGATCCTCGACCCGCGCCACGTCGGACGGATGGGACCGGGCAAGGTAGGAGTTGGGTCGCTTCTCCGGGTTCAGCTTGATGAAGGTGCCGCCATCCACCATCAACTGACACAGCCGGTCGTACTCTTCCTGCGAGCCATCGGCCCATTCGATCCTGCTGGGCTGGGTCAGGGCGGCGATCTCATCCACCCATTGCAACAGCTTGGCGTTATTGGTCCGGTTTTTACCGTCATGAGCGACTGTCATCTAGGGACTCTCCTGTGGGTTATTCAAGTGAGATGGGGTTGAAGAGCCTGCAAACGGGACTGGCTTGCCGCCGTCCGCCCGGGATATCGACCGGGCGCGACCCCTTGCGGGACCGGTTTTATCATGGGAGTTAAGGGTATCATCAAGCTATCCGGGATACCACCGGAACGGCGCGGTTCGGCCATTGAAAGAGACTATCGCCGCCATGGTTGGTTTCTTCGTGGGGTGGAGCGTTATCATGTCGGGCGCATGGCCGGCGTGGGCCGATTTGATCCCGCGCCCGCTACTTTCCAAGCCACGAGGAGCAGCGTGAACGACAGGAACGACAAGACGGAATCCACCGCCGGGGGGGACGAGGTAGCCCTCTTTGCCGATGGCGCCTGTTCCGGCAATCCCGGCCCCGGCGGCTGGGGCGTGTTGCTGCGTTGCCGGGGCCGGGAAAAGGAACTGTCCGGCGCCGAGCCGGCCACCACCAACAACCGGATGGAACTGCTGGCGGTCATCTCCGGCCTGGAGGCGCTGAAGCGACCGGCGCGGGTGCGTGTTTGCACCGACAGCCAGTATGTGATGAAGGGCGTCACCGAATGGCTGGCGAGCTGGAAGCGGCGCGGTTGGAAAACCGCCGACCGCCAGCCGGTGAAGAACGTCGATCTCTGGCTGCGGCTGGAAACCGCCCTGGCCCCGCACCACGTTGAATGGCAATGGGTGCGCGGCCATGCGGGCCACCCCGAGAACGAACGGGTGGATCGGCTGGCCGCGGCCGCGCTCGCTCACTTGAAATTAACCGGAGATCGAAGCGATCCGTAGTCCATGAACGAACGTCAGGTCGTGCTCGACACCGAAACCACCGGCATCGATCCCGGTCAGGGACATCGCGTCATCGAGATCGGCTGTATCGAATTGCTGAACCGGCGGCTGACCCGCCGCCGGTTTCACGTCTATCTGCAACCCGACCGCGCCGTCGACGCGGAGGCGGTTCGGGTGCATGGCCTCACCAACGACTTTCTCGCCAGCCAGCCGCGCTTCCCGGATATCGCCGACGAATTCTTGCGGTTCGTCCGGGGGGCCGAGCTCATCATTCACAACGCGCCGTTCGACCTGGATTTTCTCAACCGCGAGTTGCGACGATGCGGGCGCGAGCGGATGGTTCTGGAACAACTCTGCACGGTGGTCGACACCCTGATCATGGCCCGGCAGCGCCATCCGGGTCAGCGCAACAGCCTGGACGCCCTGTGCAAGCGCTACAACATCGACAATTCCCAGCGTACCCTGCACGGCGCCCTGCTGGACGCGGAAATCCTGGCCGACGTTTATCTGGCGATGACCCGCCAGCAGGATTCGCTGTTCGTGCCGACAACCGTCGCCGAGGCGGCGCTGAATGGCGCCCAGGCTCAGCGCGCGGCGTTGCGCCGCGGTCGACCGCCGCTGCCGGTGATTCGCGCCGACGCCGAGGAACGCGCCGCCCACGCGTGCTATCTTGAGATGCTGGATCAGAGCGGGGGGGGGCCGTGCGTGTGGCGGCGGCTGGAACCGACCGATCCCGCCTAAACCCGGTAATACTCCCGATACCAGGCCACGAAGCGGGCCACGCCTTCCTCGACCGGCGTGCCGGGCTGGTAGCCGACGTCTTCGACCAGCGCTTCGACGTCCGCGTAAGTGTCCGGCACGTCGCCTGGCTGCATCGGCAGCAGGTTCTTGACGGCCTTGCGGCCCAGGCAATCCTCCAGCACCTCGATGTAGCGGGTGAGTTCGACCGGGCGGTGGCCGCCGATGTTGTACAGCCGGTAAGGGGCGCGACTGGTGGCGGGGTCCGGATTCTCGCTCGACCAGTCGGGGTCCGGCGTCGCCACCCGGTCCAATACCCGGATCACGCCCTCGACGATGTCGTCGATGTAGGTGAAATCCCGCCGATGATGACCGTAATTGAATACATCGATCGGCTGGCCGGCCAGGATGGCGCGGGTGAACAGAAACAGCGCCATATCCGGTCGGCCCCAGGGACCGTAGACGGTAAAGAACCGCAAGCCGGTGGTCGGCAGGCCGTAAAGATGGCTGTAGGTGTGCGCCATCAGTTCGTTGGCCTTCTTGGTCGCCGCGTACAGACTGAGCGGGTGATCGACGTTGTCGTGGACCGAGAACGGCATCCGGGTGTTGGCGCCGTACACCGAACTGCTCGAGGCGTACACCAGGTGTTCAACCTTGTGGTGGCGGCAGGCTTCCAACACGTTGACGAAACCGATCAGGTTGGAATCCACGTAGGCGTGGGGATTCTGGATCGAGTAGCGGACGCCGGCCTGGGCCGCCAGGTTCACCGCCCGTCGCGGCCGGAACCGGGCGAAAGTGTCGGCCAGCGCCGCCCGATCCTCCAGACTGGCCTTCACCTCGGTGAAGCCGGAATACGCTTGCAACCGGGCCAGCCGCGCCCGCTTCAGGTTCACGTCGTAGTAATCGTTCAGGTTGTCGACGCCGACCACCTCGTCGCCGCGCTCCAGCAGGCGCAACGCCAGCGCCGCGCCGATGAAGCCGGCGCTGCCCGTCACCAGGACCTTCATAGCCGACCGTCCACGACGGCGGCCGGTAGCACATATTTGACGTCGAACAGCACCGAGACCGGCTTGCCCAGGGCGCGAATGCGCGCGGCTCCCATTTCTTGGAATTGCCGGTGCGCCACCGTCACGATGATGGCGTCGTAGTGCCCCTCCCTCGGCTCCCGAGTCAGTTCGATGCCGTATTCATGCGCCGCCTGCCGTGGATCGACCCAGGGATCGTGGACATCGACGCGCGCGCGGTAGTCGCGGAATTCCCGGAGAATGTCCACCACGCGGGTATTGCGCAGATCCGGGCAGTTTTCCTTGAAGGTCAGACCCATGATCAACACGTTGGCGTCCATCACCGGGATGCGTTTCTGGGTCATCAGCTTGACCACTCGTTGCGCCACGTAGGCGCCCATGCCGTCGTTGGTGCGCCGGCCGGCCAGGATCATTTCCGGATGGAAGCCGATCTCCTGCGCCTTGTGGGTCAGGTAGTAGGGGTCCACGCCGATGCAATGACCGCCGACCAGCCCCGGTCGGAACGGCAGGAAGTTCCACTTGGAGCCGGCGGCGAGCAGAACCTCTTCCGTGTCGATCCCCAGCCGGTGGAACAGCAGCGCCAGTTCGTTGACCAAGGCGATGTTGACGTCACGCTGGGTGTTCTCGATCACCTTGGCCGCTTCCGCCACCCGAATGCTGGATGCCCGATGCGTGCCGACGGTGATGATGCGCCGATACAAGGCGTCCACGAAGTCGGCCACTTCCGGGGTGGAACCGGACGTTACCTTGCGGATGGCGGTGACCCGGTGCTCCTTGTCGCCGGGGTTGATGCGCTCCGGGCTGTAGCCGGCGAAGAAGTCCAGGTTGAAGCGCAGGTCCGATTCCCGCTCCAGGATCGGCACGCAAACTTCCTCGGTCGCGCCCGGATAGACGGTCGATTCATAGATCACCACATCGCCGGGCTTCAAAAGCCAGCCCACGGTCGTGCTGGCCGCAACCAGCGGACTGAAGTCGGGGCGCTTGGATTCGTCCACCGGAGTCGGCACCGTGACGATGTAGACGTTACAATCGCGCAGATCCTCGGCGCGATGGGTGAAGCGCAGGTGCGTGGCGTGGCGCAGTTCCTCCGGGGTGACTTCCAGCGTGCTGTCGGCGCCGGCTTGCAGTTCCTGGACGCGCGCCTCGTTGATGTCCAGGCCCAGCGTGGGAAACTGCTTGCCGAACTCGACCGCCAGGGGCAGTCCCACGTAGCCGAGACCCACGATGCCGAGGCGGGCGGTGGCGAGGTCCAACATCGGTCAGGCTCCGTTTTTTCAGATTACGGTTGCGGATTATTTCACGCGCATTCCCGGCGCCGCGCCGGCGTCAGGGGCGAGCAGGTAAATTCCACCGCCTCCACCCGCCGCCAGCACCATACCCTCGGAAAGGCCAAAGCGCATCTTGCGCGGGGCCAGATTGGCGACCATCACCGTCAGCCGGCCCTGCAAATCCTCGGGGGCATAGGCGGACTTGATGCCGGCGAACACCTGGCGGGTCTCGCCGCCGAGATCGAGTTCCAGCCGCACCAGTTTATCGGCGCCGGTCACCGCTTCGGCCTTGACGATGCGCGCCACCCGCAGATCCACCTTGGCGAACTCCTCGATGGTGACGGTCGGGCCAATCGGATCGTCCACCAGCGGTCCACTGGGCTTGGCGACTTCCTCGGCGGGGGGATAGCTCTCCTTCGAATCCTCGATCATGGCGGCGATCTGCGCCATCTCCACCCGCTGCATCAGCGGCTTGAATTCGGCGATGACATGATCGAGCAGCGGGGCGTCCAGGTCGGCCCAGCGCAGCGGCGGGATTCGCAGGAATTGCTCCACCTGGGCGGCCATGCCGGGCAGAACCGGCTTGAGATAAATCATCAGCGCCCGGAACAGGTTCAGGCCCATGCCGCACACGGCCTGGACCTCGGTCTCGGCGCCGGTCCGTTTGGCCAGCGCCCACGGCTTCTTTTCGTCGATGTACTGATTGGCGCGGTCGGCCAGTGCCATGATCTCGCGCATGGCCCGGCCGAATTCCCGTCCCTCGTAGGCCTGGGCGATGGAAGCGCCGGCGGCGACGAATTCCGCGTACAACGCCGGCTCGGCGAGTTGGCCGGCCAGCCGGCCCTCAAAACGGCGGGTGATGAAACCGGCGCAGCGACTGGCAATGTTGACCAGTTTGCCCACCAGGTCGCTGTTGACCCGCTGCGCGAAATCCTCGAAATTCAGGTCGAGGTCGTCGATGCCGTCGCTCAGCTTGCTGGCGAAGTAGTAGCGCAGATACTCCGGCCGCAGGTGGTTGAGGTAGGTGCGGGCCTTGATGAAGGTGCCGCGCGATTTCGACATCTTTTGCCCGTCCACGGTCAGGAAACCGTGGCAATGCACCGCCGTGGGCTTGCGGAAGCCGGCCCCGGTCAATTCCGCCGGCCAGAACAGGATATGGAAATAAGCAATGTCCTTGCCGATGAAGTGGTGAACCTCGGCGTCGCTTTCGGGATTCCAAAAATCCTCGAATTTCAAGCCGGCGCGGTTGCAGTAGTTTTGGAAGCTGGCCATGTAGCCGATGGGCGCGTCCAGCCAGACGTAGAAATATTTGCCGGGCGCGTCGGGGATTTCGAAGCCCCAGTACGGCGCGTCGCGGGAGATATCCCATTCCTGCAAGCCGGCGGTGAACCATTCGTCGAGCTTGTTGACCATTTGCGGCTGGATGGGACCGCTGGCGATCCAGTCCTTCAGCAGGGTTTCGAAGTCGGCCAGTTTGAAAAAGAAGTGCAGCGACTCCTTAAGAACCGGTATTGCGCCGGACACCACCGAGCGGGGATTTTTCAGGTCGGTGGGCGCGTAGGTCGCCCCGCAGTTCTCGCAACTGTCGCCGTACTGGTCGGGTGTGCCGCAACGCGGACACTCGCCCTTGATGAAGCGGTCCGGCAGGAACATCTGCTTTTCCGGATCGTAGGCCTGGGTGATGACCCGGCGGCTGATGTAGCCGCCCTTGTCCAGCCGGCGATAGATCAATTCGGCGTAATGGCGGCATTCGGGGGAATGCGTCGAATGATAGTTGTCGAACTCAATCAGGAAATCGGCGAAATCGGCGCGATGGTCGTGCCAGACGCGCTCGATAAGCTGTTCCGGGGTAACGCCGTCCTGCTCGGCGCGCAGCATGATCGGAGTGCCGTGGGCGTCGTCGGCGCAAACGTAATGGCATTCGTGGCCGCGCAATTTCTGAAAGCGAACCCAGATGTCGGTCTGGATGTACTCGACCAGATGGCCGATGTGGATCGGGCCGTTGGCGTAGGGCAGGGCGCTGGTGACGAGGATGCGGCGGTTCGAATGGCTCATGGCGCGGACAATCACGGTCGCTTGACGGAGAAGAGTGTTAAATTAACAGCATTCCCACGGTCCCGCCACCCATGCGGCGGGGCGACGGTCTCGTCAAAGGAGAAGTCAATGGTGAAAATCAACATCTTGTCCAGCCTGATCGTTGCGGCGGCGCTGGCGGCCCAATCGGCGCGCGCGGGCATGGAGACGAGGGCCGAGGAAATCTGGAGCGAGAATTTTTGCGAGCAGGCGGTGTCACTGGCCATACAGCATGGCGAATCCCCGGAACAACTCAATATGGTGAGTTGCCGGCTGCTGAACTACTATCAGCCGTCTTATTGGCAATGCGTGATCGACGCTTTGCGGGCCAATCCCGGCCTCAAGCTGGAAGCCGCGCGCCAGAAGTGCCTGGCGGAGTATTGAGCGAGGATCACCCGCGGGGCGACCGGTGAGCGGTCTTGCCGCAATCGATTTGTTTTCAACGTTAATTTTCTTAAGGAGTTTGAACGATGACCGCCTTGTCGCGCGCCGATGTGGAAAACACCCTCAAGGGTTACGTGGACCCTTATCTGGAAAAGGATTTGATCTCCGCCAAGTGCGTCAAGGCCATTCGGGTCGATGGTGGTCGGGTCGAGGTGGAGGTGGAGTTGGGGTTTCCGGCGGTCGGCCATCGAGACGCGCTAAGCGCCGCGCTCCGCGAGCGGTTGACGGCGCTGCCGGGCGTCGGCGAGGCCGCGATTCGGGTGGAGAGCAGGATCGTCGCCCACGAAGTGCAGAAAGGGCTGAAACCACTGCCGGGCGTCAGGAACATCATCGCCGTGGCGTCCGGCAAGGGCGGGGTCGGCAAATCCACCACGGCGGTCAATCTGGCGCTGGCGCTGAGCGCCGAGGGCGCGACCGTCGGCTTGCTGGACGCCGACATCTACGGTCCCAGCCAGCCGCGGATGCTGGGCATGCACGCGCGGCCGGAATCGCGGGACGGCAAGACCATGGAACCGGTCGTGAGTTACGGCATTCAATCCATGTCCATCGGCTACCTGATCGAGGAGGAAACGCCGATGGTCTGGCGCGGACCGATGGTGACCCAGGCGCTGGAGCAGTTGCTGCGCGACACCCGCTGGCAAAATCTCGATTATCTGGTCATCGACCTGCCGCCGGGCACCGGCGACACGCAACTGACCCTGGCGCAGAAAGTACCCGTCAGCGGCGCGATCATCGTCACCACGCCGCAGGACATCGCCCTGCTGGACGCCCGCAAGGGGTTGAAGATGTTCGAGAAGGTGGAGGTGCCAGTGCTGGGCATCGTCGAGAACATGAGCATCCACATCTGCTCGAAATGCGGTCACGAGGAGCATATTTTCGGCGCGGGCGGCGGGCAACGCATGGCCGCGCAGTACGACGTCCCGCTCCTGGGCGCGCTGCCGCTGGATATCCGCATCCGGGAGGAAACCGACGGCGGCCAGCCGACCGTCGCGGCTGAGCCGGACAGCCGCATCGCCGGCCTGTATCGAGACATCGCCCGCCGCGCCGCCGCCCGGCTGTCGCTACAGGCAAAGAATTACAGCCACCGGTTTCCCAATATCGTGATCCAGAACACCTGAGACTCTCGTCATGCGGCTGTGTGATCGGGATATCGAACGCTGTTTGGCCGAGGGTCGAATTCGCATCGAGCCTCGCCCCGCTCCGGGCAAGATCAACGGGGTCAGCGTGGATCTGCATCTGGGCAGCCGGTTTCGGGTGTTCAACGATCACGCCGCGTCCCACATCGATCTCAGCGGTCCGCGCGAGGAGGTGGATCACGCCATCAACCGGATCATGGGCAAGGAGATTCGGATCGCCCCGCACGAGGCTTTTTTCCTGCATCCTGGCGAACTGGCGCTGGCGGTGACCGCCGAGACCATCACCGTGCCCGCCGATCTGGTCGGCTGGCTGGACGGCCGCTCCAGCCTGGCGCGGCTGGGATTGATGGTGCACGTCACTGCCCACCGCATCGATCCCGGCTGGAGCGGGGCCATCGTGCTGGAGTGCTTCAACAGCGGCAAGTTGCCGCTGGCGCTGCGGCCGGGCATGGCGATTTGCGCCATCAGCTTCGAGACCCTGACCGGTCCCGCCGTCCGGCCCTACGACCAGCGCCGGGACGCCAAGTATCAGCGGCAGACCGGCCCCACTCCCAGCCGGATCGGCGACGACGAGCCGCTTGACCAGGGCCATTGAGCCCGCGATTGACGGATGACGGGAAAGACCACGCCCGTTTTGTCGTTGCCAGCCTTTTCGCCCGTCGCCAAGACCGGTCCGGTTCGGCGCCCGTGAGCGGCGCGTGAACGCCGGCTCCGCGCCACTACTTGGCGCGTCCGGGCGACGGCGCGGCCAAGTCATCGCTTACGCCGCGACCTTGAACGACGCCTTGTTCTGGGCGTAGGAAATGGCTTCCTCGCGGCTGACCAATCCCTTTTTGATCACGTCCTGCAACGCCTGATCGAGCGTCTGCATCCCATGGGCCGCGCCGGTCTGAATGGAGGAGTACATCTGCGCCACCTTGTCCTCGCGGATCAGGTTGCGAATGGCGGGGATGCCGACCATGATCTCGTGCACCGCCGTCCGGCCGCCGCCCTTCTTCTTGAGCAGCGCCTGCGAGATGACCGCGCGCAGCGACTCGGACAGCATCGACCGTACCATCGGCTTTTCGCCGGCCGGGAACACGTCGATGATGCGGTCGATGGTCTTGGGGGCTGAACTGGTGTGCAGGGTGCCGAACACCAGATGCCCGGTTTCGGAGGCGGTCAGCGCCAGCCGAATGGTTTCCTGATCGCGCATCTCGCCGACCAGGATGATGTCCGGGTCCTCGCGCAGGGCCGAGCGCAGCGCCTCGTTGAACCCGAGCGTATCGCGATGCACCTCGCGCTGATTGACCAGGCAGCGCTGGCTCTGGTGAACGAATTCGATCGGATCCTCGATGGTCAGGATATGGCCGTACTCGTTCTTGTTGATATGGTCGATCATCGCCGCCAGGGTGGTGGACTTGCCCGACCCGGTCGGTCCCGTCACCAGGACCAGCCCGCGCGGCACGTCGATCAAATCCCGGAACACCGCCGGACACCCCAGATCGTCCAGGGTCTGGATCAGGGTGGGAATGGTGCGGAACACGCCCGCCGCCCCCCGGTTTTGATTGAAGGCGTTGACGCGGAATCGGGCCAGCTTCGGAATCTCGAACGAGAAGTCGCATTCCAGGAATTCGTCGTAGTCCTTGCGCTGCTTGTCGTTCATGATGTCGTAGATCAGGCCGTGGACCTGCTTGTGCTCCAGCGCTGGCACGTTGATGCGGCGCACGTCGCCATCCACCCGGATCATCGGCGGCAGGCCGGCCGACAAATGCAGGTCCGAGGCTTTGTTCTGAACGGAAAAGGTCAATAGTTCGTCGAGGGTCATGGCGATTGCTCCCGCTGGGGCGTTGAGGGACGGCTCGCCGGCGAGCCGTGCCGCTGAATCGGATTACAAAATTTAGTATATATCTATCATAAGCCTTGCACCGCGTCGTCCGTCCAGGAAGCCCAGCTCGCATGACCACTGATTTCGCCGATCGCCTCCACGCGGTGCGGGACCGCATCCGCGCCGCCGAACGCCGTTTTCGACGCCCGTCCGGCGCCGCGCGCCTGCTGGCGGTCAGCAAGACCCAGCCGGCACTCGCCGTCGCCGCCATGGCGGCCGCCGGCCAGACCTGCTTTGGGGAAAACTACGTCCAGGAAGCGCTGGAAAAAATGGCCGAACTGGCGCCGCTGGCGCTGGAATGGCATTTCATCGGCCCGCTTCAGACCAACAAAACGCGCCCCGTCGCCGAACGCTTCGCCTGGGTCCATGGCCTGGACCGGCTGAAAATCGCCGAGCGGCTGAGCGCGCAACGGCCCGAGTCCCTGCCGCCCCTGAACGTCTGCCTGCAAGTCAACGTCGACCGGGAACCCACCAAGCACGGTCTGGACCCGGCGGACGTGGGTGAAATCGCCGCCGCGGTCGCGGCCCTGCCCCGGTTGCGGCTGCGCGGCCTGATGGCGATTCCCGCCCCGGCGGTGGATTTCGCCACGCAACGCCAGGCGTTCGCCCGGCTACGAATCCTGCGAGAGCAACTCGCCGCCGCTGGCCTGGCGCTGGATACCTTGTCGATGGGCATGTCCGACGATCTGGAAGCCGCCATCGCCGAGGGGGCAACCCTGGTGCGGGTGGGCACGGCCCTGTTCGGGCCGCGCCGCTGAGCGGCGACTTTACGCTATGCTAGCGCCACGATAACCCCCATTGCCCCGTGCCGAGAACTGACCATGTCGCCATCCCGCCCCCCGTTCGGTCCCGCCGCGCGCGGCGGGCTGTCCAGTCTGCTGCTGTTGACCGTTCCGCTCCTGCTGGGCGCGGACGACGACTTCCTGCGCGAAATCGAGGACCAAGCGCGGCGACAGGCGGCAACCCTGGTCACCAACTCGCCCACGGTGCCCCTCGTGCCCGACACTGGCGCTGACCGGCTGGAGACGGAACTTGATCCAGCGGCCTTCGAACAGGCGCTGCGCCGCAGCCTGCCGGGCACCTACACGATCTATCAGCAGCTCAACACCAAGCGCAAGCAACAACTCTACCAGGCCTATCAGAGCGACAATCGGCTCACCAACATCAGCGAGCGGGCCGCTCAATTGCTGAGCGGCAAGCCCTGAAGCGGATGAAGCCGCGTTATCCCGCATCGACGCCTGCGTTGATCCAGGCGTCCATCCGATCCTAAACCCACGAGGCGGAAATGAAAGACACCTCCATTGCCTTCATCGGCGGCGGCAACATGGCCCGCAGCCTGATCGGCGGCCTGATCGCCAGCGGCAGCACCCCGGCTTCCCTCTGGGTGGCCGAACCCGACGCCGGTCAGCGGGAAATCCTGCGCGGGCGGTTCGGGGTTCACACCGGCGTCGACAACCGGGACATCGCGGCCCGGGCCGGCATCGTAGTGCTGGCGGTCAAACCGCAGGTGCTGCGCTCGGTGACCAAGGAACTGGCCGAGATCGTCGGTGCGCGCCGGCCGTTGGTGATTTCCATCGCCGCCGGCGTGCGCGAGCCCGACATTCGCCGCTGGCTGGGCGGCAACGCCGCCATCGTCCGCGCCATGCCCAACACCCCGGCACTGGTCGGCAGCGGCGCCACCGCGCTGTTCGCCAATGCCCAGGTCAGCGACAGTCAGCGGCAAGCCGCCGAATCGATCCTGCGAGCCGTTGGCCTGGTCGTGTGGGTGGCGGCGGAAGGTCTGCTGGACGCGGTCACCGCGCTGTCGGGCAGCGGCCCCGCCTACTTTTTCCTGCTGATGGAAACCCTGGAGAAGATCGGCGTCCGGCTTGGCCTGGAACCCGAGATCGCTCGCCTGTTGACGATCCAGACCGCGTTCGGCGCCGCCAAGATGGCGCTGGAAAGTCCCGACAACGCCGCCGCGCTGCGCGCCCGGGTCACCTCACCGGGCGGCACCACCGAGCGGGCGATCAGCGTGTTCCAGGACGAGCAACTCGATGTTCTGATCGCCAAGTCGCTGAACGCCTCGCTGGCGATTTTGGAAGCGCCAACCCTGCTGGCCGATGGCCTGGACGATCTAGTCGCCAAGGCCCTGGAAGCCGCCCGTCATCGGTCGGTGGAACTGGGCGATCTGCTGGGGGGCCAGCCATGACCGCGACGGTTTTCCTGATTCAAACCGTGTTTGGCTTTTACATCCTGGCGGTGATGCTGCGCTTTCTGTTGCAATGCGTGCGGGCCGATTTCTACAACCCGCTGGTGCAGTTCCTGGTCCGCATCACCAATCCGCCGTTGCTGCCGCTGCGCCGGATCATACCGGGTTACCGGGGACTGGATCTGGCGGCGGTGGTGCTGGCGTTCGTCTTGCAGGTGGTGGAGGTGCTGTTGGTGGCTCTGCTGTTCGGCCGCGCCCTCGGCGTCGGCGGTCTGCTGCTGCTCACCGTGATGGAACTGCTCAAGCTGCTGATCAATATCTATTTATGGGGCGTGATCATCCAGGCGGTGCTGAGCTGGATCAACCCCGATCCCTATCACCCGGCGGCGCGGGTGCTGGCCCAGTTGACCGCGCCGCTGCTGCGGCCGGCCCGGCGACTGCTGCCGCCGATTTCCGGCGTGGACCTGTCGCCGATGCTGGTGGTGGTGGCGCTGATCTTCGTCAGCCTGCTGCTCCAGGATTTTCTCGGCCTGTTGACCGGCTTGCGTTGAAATCATGGCGTCCGGTTACCGGTGGGACGGCGTGGACCTGATCCTGCGGGTGCGGGCGCGACCGCGCGCCGGTCGCGATGAATGGGAGGGATTGCGAGAGGACCGGTTTCAGGTGCGCATTGCCGCGCCGCCGGTGGACGGCCAGGCGAACGCGCATTTGCGGGAGTTCCTGGCCGACCTGTTCGGGGTCGCCAAAAGCCAGGTGACGCTGCTGGCCGGCGAAACCAGCCGCGACAAGCGGTGGCGCATCACTGCACCGAAACGGTGGCCGCCCGGCATCGTTCTCCCTGCCAGCAGATGAGGGAAATGAACGGCTACGCGGTGGAAGGACGCGAACGCGATGAAGGAAACCGAAGGCTATTTAAGGCGGCGCGGGCATTGCTACGGATTGCTTCAAAAACTACAGTGGTGAAAAGATGGCGTCTTCTGTCTTCTAATCCTGGATGCTGGCTTTCGCCAGCAGCGCCCGTGCGACTTTTGAGGCAGGCGGCCGGCTCAGGGCCGCGCTGATGAACGCGGCGGCATCCACCAGGGCGTCGAGGTCGACGCCGGTCTCGATCCCCAGCCCGTTCAGCAGGTAGATTACGTCCTCGGTGGCGACGTTGCCGGAGGCGCCCGCCGCGTAGGGGCAGCCGCCCAGCCCGGCGATGGAAGCATCGAACGTCGCCAGGCCCAGTTCCAGCGAAGCATAGATATTGACCAGCGCTTGCCCGTAAGTGTCGTGGTAATGGCCAGCCAGATCATCCATCGGCACCGTCCGGGTCACGGCTTCCAGCATGCGTCGAGTCTGACCCGGCGTGCCGACCCCGATGGTGTCGCCAAGGGAGATTTGGTAACAGCCCATCGCGTACAGCGCGCCGGCCACCACCGCTACCTTCTCCGGCGCGACTTCGCCCTCGTAGGGACAGCCCAGCACGCAGGAGACGTAGCCGCGCACCTTAACGCCGTGTTGCCGCGCCAATTTCACCACCGGGCGGAAGCGGTCCAGGGACTCGGCGATGGAGCAATTGATGTTGCGGTGGGAGAAGGTCTCGGACGCCGCGCCGAACACGGCGATCTCGGTCGCGCCCGCCGCCAGCGCCGCTTCCAGACCTTGCAGGTTGGGAACCAGCACCGGATAGCTGACGCCGGGCCAGCGGTGGATGCCGGCCAGCACCGCCGCGCTGTCGGCCATCTGTGGCACCCATTTGGGCGACACGAACGCGCCGACCTCGATGGTTTTCAGCCCGGCGGCGGCCAGTTGGTCGATCAAGGCCAGCTTGACCGGGGTCGGGACGATCTCCCGTTCGTTCTGCAAGCCGTCGCGGGGACCGACTTCAACGATCCGGACTTGTCGTGGCAAGGGCATCAACGGCTCCTTAAAAAAGCTGTAAAACCCCTCTCCCGCCTTGCGGGAGAGGGGCAGGGGTGAGGGTGGTTTCAACGCCGTTCAATCCATTTCGGCGGCGGTTCGACTTGCGTCCGGCTCGGCGGCGAAATCCACCAGTTCCATCCCGTCGCCGACCTGATCGCCCACGCCGAAGCGGAAGCCGTTGACCACGCCGGGAGCCGGGGCGGTGAGGGTATGTTCCATTTTCATGGCTTCCAGAATTAGCAGCGGCGCTCCCTTGGCCACCCGCGCGCCGGGTTGGGCCAGCACCGCGATGACTGTGCCGGGCATCGGCGCCAGCAGCCCGCCTTCGGGACCGCCGGTTTCGGTGTTGAAGTGCAGCGGGTCCACTTGGGCCAGCGGCCAGGTGTGGCCGTTGAGGAAGACGTAGCGACGCTCGCCGGCCACGACGCAACTGGCGTCCATGCGGCGGCCGTCCAGTTCCACCCGCAGCGGGCCGCGTGGATTGAGCAACTCGCCCCGGGCCAGCACGCGGCGGCAATCCAGGGTCAGGCGGTAGCCGTCGCGCTGGTAGCCGACCTGGACCCCGCGGGAACGGTCGCCCAGCCGGAACCGGAGGCTCCGGGTCGCGCTGGCGTTCAACCGCCAGCCGTCGCGGTGGTGCCAGGGCGAGCGGGGATCGGGATCGCCGTGGGCGACGGTTTGGGCCTGCCGCGCCTCGCGCAGCAGTTCGGCCAGCGCCGCCACCAGGAACGCTTCGTCGGGTGCCTCCTGTTCCTTGGGGAACAGAAATTCCCGCTCGCGCTCGATCAAACCGGTGTCCAGATGCGCATTGGCGAAGGCGGGGCAGGCCGCCAGCCGGGACAGAAATTCGATGTTGTTGGCCACGCCGACGACCCGGTACTGGGCCAGGGCTTGCAGCAGCCGGGTCAGCGCCCGTTCCCGGTTCACGTCCCAGACGATCAGCTTGGCGATCATCGCGTCGTAGAATGGGGTGATCTCGTCGCCTTCCTCAACGCCGGTGTCCACCCGCACGTGCAGTGATTCCTCGGGCGGCGTCAGGTGAGTCAGTCGGCCAGTGGCGGGCAGAAACCCTTTGGTGGGGTCCTCGGCGTAGACCCGCGCCTCGATGGCGTGGCCGCGCAGCGCCAGTTGCTCCTGGGTCAGCGGCAGCGGCTCGCCCGCCGCGACGCGCAATTGCCATTCCACCAGATCGAGGCCGGTGATCATCTCGGTCACGGGATGCTCGACCTGCAAGCGGGTGTTCATCTCCATGAAATAGAACTGGCCGGTGGGATCGACGATGAATTCCACCGTGCCGGCCCCGACATAGCCCACCGCGCGGGCGGCGTTGACGGCGGCCTGACCCATGGCGGCGCGGCGCTCCAGGGTCATGCCGGGGGCGGGCGCTTCCTCCAGGACCTTCTGATGGCGGCGTTGCACGGAGCAGTCGCGTTCGAACAGGTGAATGCAGTGGCCGCGCGCGTCGCCGAATACCTGAATTTCGATGTGGCGCGGGCGGATCACGTATTTCTCCACCAGCACCCGGTCGTCGCCGAAGCTGCCGGCCGCCTCGCGCTGACACGAGGCCAGCGCCGCCGCGAAATCCCCGGCGTTCTCGACCATCCGCATCCCCTTGCCGCCGCCGCCGGCGCTGGCCTTGATCAGCACCGGATAGCCGATGCGGTCGGCCTCGGCCTGGATCAGGGCAGGAGTCTGATCCGCGCCATGATAGCCGGGCGTCAGCGGCACCCCGGCTGACTCCATCAGCGCCTTGGCGGCGGATTTGGAACCCATGGCCCGAATCGCGGCGGGCGGCGGGCCGATGAATACGATGCCGGCTTGGGCGCAGCACTCGGCGAAAGCGGCGTTTTCCGACAGAAAACCGTAGCCGGGATGGATGGCCTTGGCTCCGGTCTGGCGGGCGGCGGCGATGATCTTGTCCGCCGCCAGGTAGGAATCGCGAGCGGCGGCGGGACCGATCAGCACCGCTTCGTCGGCCAGCCGCACATGGCGGGCCTCGGCGTCGGCTTCGGAATACACCGCCACGGTGGCGACGCCCAGGCGGCGGGCGGTCTTGACGATCCGGCAGGCGATTTCGCCCCGGTTGGCAATCAGGATTTTCTTGAACAGGGTCACGGCTCCACCGTCCTGCAAGCCGATGGCGTTTCGTGAGCGACCAGCCAAGCCACCAAATCGGCCGGCGTCTGGAAATCCAGCAACGCCTCCATCAGGGCTTCGGTCTGTTCCAGCGACAGGCGGCCAATCCGTTGTTCGTGTGGGGACACCAACGAGGCCCCGAATCGCCACCGCAAGAACCGTAATACCTGCTGAGTGTCCAGTGGTTCCGCCATTTTTGAGTTGCTCCCTTATCGCCAAACTCCGGGGTTACAGTGTTTCAGACCTTCTCCCGGCGAAATATCGAACCGGTATCAAGCCGATGGCGTTTCGTGGGCCGCCAACCAAGCCGTTAAATCGGTGGGGGTTCGAAAATCCAGCAACGCCTCCATCAGGGCTTCGGTCTGTTCCAGCGACAGGCGGCGAATCCGTTGTTCGTGCGCGGACGCCAGCGACGCGCTGAACCGCCGCCGTAAGAGCCGTAATGCCAACTGCACGCCTTCTTCCTGGCGGCCTTCCTGGCGGCCTTCCTGGCGGCCTTCCTGGCGGCCTTCCTGGCGGCCCTCCTGGCGGCCCTCCTGGCGGCCCTCCTGGCGGCCCTCCTGGC
>JARSSO010000056.1 GCA_029624765.1 Candidatus Contendibacter sp.
TCGACCGGCGCGGGCGGCTCGGATTCCCGCCATTCCGCCAGTTCCAACGCCAGCGTGGAAATCGGATCCGGCTGGATCGTCCCGGCGTCAACGGCGCCGGTCGCCGGGACGGTCGGCGAAACCTTTAAAGAAGCCGCCGGAATCGGCGCGACAACCGGTTGGGCGACGTTCAACGGCTCCATCCCAAGCAGGGTTTCCATCTGCGTCAGGTGTTCTTCCGTCGAGCGCAGCACTACCGCCACCGGCCCGTCGTCGCCCGTTGGATCGAGTTCCAGGGCATGGCCGAGCCCGGTCAAGATCTCGGTGCAAACCTCGCTCGCCAACTCGCCGTAGGATTCGGCGGCGCCGGTGGACAAAACGTCGACGATCCGATCCAGGCGGGCCAGCACCTGGGCGCCGCGCGCCCAGTTCCGCATGGCCAATGAGTTTTGAAGGGCTTGCAGATCGCTCCGTGGCGACTTCCAGGATTCGGGGCGTTCGGGCGCGGCGTCTACCTGGGCGGCAAGGGTGTACTGAAGCCGTCGCAAAATGCTCAGCAGTGGATGCGCCGTGGCGTCGGCGGCGTCCTCCAATGGGTGATCGACGATGCGATGCGAAATCATCACGCTACCTCCGGGAGAATCCGCCCAGCAGGCCAACGCCGTTTGGAAACGGGTTTATCGAGTCCACGGCGCATTCCGTACCCGGTGCTCTCGCCAAATCATTCGGGCAGATGGAAACCGGCCACCGATTGACGCAATTCCTGGGCCAGCCGATGCAGTTTGCCGATGGCGGAGGCGGTCGTCACGCTGCTTTCGGCGGTCTGCGCTGTGATTTCGTTGATGGAAATCATGGCGGTCGACACCCGCGAAGCCATTTCCGAGACCTGACCGGCCGACTTGGAAATCTCGTCGATCAACTCGGCCAGTTTGGCGGACACCTTCTCGATCTCGTTCAACGCCTCGCCGGCTTTCTCCGCCAGGCCCGCGCCGCCGACCACCTCGGCGGTGCTCTTTTCCATGGAGATCACCGCCTCGTTGGTATCGGCCTGAATGGTCTTGACCAAGGTTTCGATCCGCTTGGTGGCGTTGCTGGACCGTTCCGCCAGCCGTTGCACCTCGTCGGCCACCACCGCGAATCCGCGCCCGGCGTCGCCCGCCGCCGAGGCCTGGATCGCAGCGTTCAGGGCCAGAATGTTGGTCTGGTCGGCGATATCGTTGATCAGCGCCACGATGTCGCCGATTTCCTGAGAGGACTCGCCCAGTCGCTTGATGCGCTTGGAGGTGTCCTGGATGTGCTCGCGGATGGTGTTCATGCCGTGGATGGTGCGCCGCACCCGGTCGCCGCCTTCGTGGGCGATGCCCACCGATTTCTCGGCCACCTCGGCCGAAGAGGCGGTCTTGGCCGAAACCTCGTCCATCGAATGCGCCATCTGCATCACGGTCGAGCTGGCGTTTTCGATTTGCCGGGCCTGAATCTCGCTGGATTTGGCCAGACCGTCGGCGATGGCGCTGGTTTCCTGTACGGCGGCGGCAACTAGCCCCGAGGTGTTGTTGATGGTGGACACCAGATCGCGCAGCGCCTCGATGGCGTAGTTGACCGAGTCGGCGATGGCGCCGGTGATGTCCTCGGTCACGCTGGCCTGCACGGTCAAATCGCCCTCGGCCAGGTTGCCCAGTTCGTCGAGCAGCCGCAGGATGGCGTCCTGATTGCGGCGGTTCTGCTCCTCGGTTTCCTGCTTGCGCTGCTCGGCCTCGACCAGCCGCTGCCGGCTTTCTCGGTTTTGGATGTAGAACAGCGCCAGCAACAGGACCAGAGCGACCGCACCCAGCAGCCACGCCACGTTATAGCTGAGCGGAATGCCCAACAGACTGAATTGGCGGCCGGTTTCGGCGTACTGGTCGATCAGGCGGGTGGTGGCCTCCAGCAGGGCGTCGCCCTTGTTGGCGATGCCCACGGCGGCGTTCTGGACCTTGACCAGTTCCGGCGCCTTCTCGACGATGCGGGCGGTTTCCGTCTCAAGCTGCTTGAACAGCTCGCTCAGGTCCGTCAGCTTCTTGGCGCTGTCGGGGATGTTGATGCGCTCGACGCCAGCCCCGCCGTCGCGCATGCCCCGCAGGATTTGACTGAACAGGTTGACGTTGCGGCCGAAGCGGTCGGCGGCGTTGGCGGCGCTTAACCCCCCCTCGCTCAACATGCGCTTGAGATCGCCCGTGATCTGTTCGCCCAACTGCAACTGCTTGGTGGCCTGGTAGACTTGCCGGGTGTCGACCCGGTTGTTGGCCAGGCTCTTGGCGATCTCGTCGGACAGGGTGTTCATCTGGGTTAGGGAGCTTTCCAGCAAGGGAACCAGGTTGCTGACCGAAACCACCGGATCACGCCCCGCCAAGATGATATCGACTTCGGCCCTGACAGGTTTCCAGAGTTTTTCCAGTTCGTCCAGGACCGGCCGCACCGCGGGCGGCGCGGGCGGCAACCCCAGCGCGGCGCTGCCGTTTTTCTGATCGTTCAGCTTCTGCTCGAACCGGTCGCGGCTGTCCTTGAGCCTAGCGAACGCGGTTTCCTTGCCTCGCGCGGCCTCAAGCGCCTCGGTCACGATCGCGCGCGACAGCAGGCGCTGCTCGCTGGCCAGCTTAAAGTAGTTCTCGTTCTCCTTGCTCTGCCGCCCCAAGGTTACGAAAATGACGCCCATCAGTACGATGAACAACACCAGCGCCCCCAGCACAGCCAGATAGGTGGCGGAGAACCCTTTCAAAACCGAATCTTCTTTCGAATCACGCATTTTTATTTCTCATTGGAACCGAACATCCTGGCCAGCCCTGTCGGTGGATCCAACAGGAGCACCCTGGAAATCTTACTGGGACGCATGGAGGAATTGAGGATCCGCCAGCAGCTTGCCGGTGTCGAAGGCCAACCAATACTGACCGTCATTCAAAAACGCCTCGGTGACGTAGGAACGCAAGCCGGCCTCCACGTTGTCCAGCGTGGTCTGCCGGTGCTGCGGTCCAAAATGGCGCATCCCCACGACTTCGTCCACCAGCAGGCCGTAATCCCACTGGCCAGAACGGATTACGACCGCCTGGCTGCTGGGGAGTTGCGGCGTCGGCCGGCCGATCAGAAAATCCCGCAAGTCGGAAACCGAGATGACCTTGCCGCGCAAGTTGGCGATGCCCAGCAGCCAGCGCTTCACGCCCGGCACGCGGGTGATGCGGGGCATGGGGACGATCTCGGCCACGTCGTCCATGGAGAATAGCAGGTTCCAGGAACCGAGCCGCAACGCCAGCCGTCCGCGAATCTCGGATAACTGCGCGCTGGCCGCCGCGACCGGAATCCGCTGGCGAACCCGTCGGTCGAGTTGCAATAGAATATCGAAGGGGTGCAGCGGGGGAGGCGCCGCGGGAGTGGAAGGTGCCGCATCTGCCACAGGACAGTCCTCTAGGCGGGATTTGGAGCGGAACGGCCGGTGCGCTGGGCCGAAACAGCGCGCTAGTGTTTTTTATGTAATTCTTAGCATACTAGCGGCCAGGATGCCACGATGGAAAACGGTTTCCTTCCCTTTAATTCAGTCGCGCAACTTAATTCAGTCGCGCAACCGCGTTCCGCTCCTCCACCGATGGCTTGGAGCGGGTCGCGCAACTTTACGAACCGGTTGACCATGACCCTAAAGCTCGGCGTGGTGATGGATCCCATCGCCACCATCACGATCAAGAAAGACACGACCTTCGCCATGCTGCTGGCCGCTCAGGCGCGTGGCTGGGAACTGCACTATCTTGAACAGGCGGACCTTTATGCCCGCGGCGGCGAGGCGTTCGGTCGAACCCGCCTGCTGCGCGTCAAGGACGACAAGCACGGCTGGTTCGCCTTCCACGGCGAGCGGGAACTGCCGCTGGCGGAACTGGACGCCATTCTGATGCGCAAGGACCCTCCGTTCGACATGGAGTACATCTACTCCACCTATTTGCTGGAGCTGGCCGAAAAGGCGGGCGTGCTGGTGGTGAACCGGCCCCACGCCCTGCGCGACGCCAACGAGAAGTTTTTCGCCCTGAATTTCCCGCATTGCTGTCCGCCGACCCTGGTGAGCCGGAACCCTGGACGGATCAAGACGTTCCTGGGCGAACACACCGACATCGTGGTCAAACCCCTGGACGGCATGGGCGGCGCGTCGGTGTTCCGGCTGCGCCAGGACGATCCCAATCTCAATGTGATCCTGGAAACGCTCACCGCCCACGGCCGGCGCTCGACCATGGCGCAGCGTTACATTCCGGAGGTGACGGCCGGCGACAAGCGCATCTTGCTCATCGGCGGCGAACCCGTCCCGTATGCGCTGGCCCGGATTCCGCAGGCCGGCGAAACCCGGGCCAACCTGGCGGCGGGTGGCCGCGGCGAGGGCGTGCCATTGAGCGAGCGCGACCGCTGGATCTGCGCGCAAGTCGCGCCCACCCTGCGAGAAATGGGATTGTTGTTCGTCGGCCTGGACGTGATCGGTGACTGGCTGACCGAGATCAACGTCACCAGTCCCACCTGCGCCCGGGAACTGGACGCCCAGTTTGGGCTGAACATCGGCGACGACCTGATGACCGTCATCGCAAGGCACGCGCGGCGCTGAGAGTCGCCGACACTGGATGAACGTCACCGCCCGCGACCCGGAAGAGGTCCGCCGCCTGGCGCTGGCGTTGGCGTTGGCGCTCGGCCTGCATATCGGGTTGCTGCTCGGCGTCCCGACCGAAGGCTGGTTGCTTCACCAGTCCCGGCCGTTGCGCTTCGATGTGCTCCTTCTGCCGCCGGTGGAGCGGCCGGAACGTCCAACGCCGCTCGTCGCCACCGCGCCCGAACCGCCGGAATCGCCGGCCCAGGCCGAGTCCGCCGTCACCGGCGCCGTTCCAGAACCGGTTATCCCGCCACCGGAACTTCAACCAGCCCCGGCACCCTCCTCTCTCCCCGTATCGACGTCTCCGCCGGCCCCGCCGCCGCCACAACCCGCGGCTGCCAGCACGCCAGCGCCAAAACCCGTCGCGCCGAGAACCGCGCCAGCCAGACCGCCGGTGGTCGCGGCCATCACGCCCGCGCCAGCCGCACTGACGAAACCGGCCAAGCCAGCGACATCGCCGATCAGACCGACGACTTCTCCCCGCAAGACGGCGGTCGCGGAACCATCCAGCAAGCTACCCATAGTCAAATCGCCGCCCACGCCGCGATCCGCGCCGGCGGAGACTTTCAGTCCCTTCATCAAGCAACCACTCACCGGCCGGGTGGAACGGCCAGGACGCAGCAGAGCGAGAGCGGGCGCGACCGGCCGGCTCGACAGCGCCGCTTTGCTGAATCAGATTGCCGGCCTGGACGCGGAAACCCAGCGGCGGGTGGGCGACGCCGTTCGCGAACGGCGGGTCAGTCTCGCCGACACTCGCTCCCTGGCCGGGTTCTATGCCGCCGACTGGGCGCGCAAGGTCACGCGAGTTGGCGAAATGAACTTTCCCGAGGCGGCCCGACGGTTGAACCCCGGCGCCGGCCCGTTGCTGGACGTGGCGATTCGGGCTGATGGCAGCTTGCGAAACGTGCGCGTCCTCCGCTCGTCCGGCAACGCCGAATTGGACCAGGCGGCCCGGCGGATCGTCCAACTGGCCGCGCCCTACCCGCCCTTTCCACCCGAACTGCGCCAGCAAGTCGAATTGCTGCGCATCGAGGCCCCGTGGCGGTTCGACCCAAGAGGACAGGTTCAGGTGCGCTGAAAGGCTGGTAACCGTTCATTCGGTGCGGGCCGAACGAGTCACCTCGCATCTCCAGGGTGGCGAACCGGTGACGGTCACCGTATTGCGGGCGCGGGAAGAGCCCCCACCGGTCGGGACTGAACCGCACGGCCCATACCCTGTCCCAGGTGGCCGAGTTAATCCAATGGTACGGAGCGCGTTGGTGGCCAGAATTTCGTTCATGTCTTCAGCCTCCGAATCCCAACCTGTTCAAGTTGGCGCCATGCCCTGAGCGGTTAGCCAAATCTCCAGATCGGTCAACGCCTGAAAGTCCAGCAACGCCTCCATCAGGGCTTCGGCCTGCTCCAGTGACAGGTTGCAAATCCGCTGCTCGTGCGCGGACGCCAGCGATGGGCCGAACCGCCGCCGCAAAAGCCGCAACGCCAGTTGCACGCTTTCTTCTTGGCGGCCCTCCTGGCGGCCCTCCTGGCGGCCCTCCTGGCGGCCCTCCTGGC